>CAYOXX010000029.1:0-31639 GCA_964408025.1 uncultured Acidobacteriota bacterium
GCAACAAAGAGATTCGGGACAATAGGCCGCCGGACGGCTGAATCTTGTGCAATATGCGGGCTAGCGGGCGCTGGCGATCCGGTCAGAATCGGAGACGGCGTTGTGGGCGATGTCGCCGCGGTAGCGCGCGCCGTCGAAGCGGACGAGCTCGGCGGCCTGGTAGGCGTGGTAAATCGCCCTCGGCAGGCGATCGGCGACGGCCGTGACGTTGAGGACGCGCCCGCCCGAGGTCAGCAGCCGCTCGCCCTCCAGCCGGGTGCCGGCGTGGAAGACGGTCACGCCCTCCACCTCGCCGGCCTCATCGAGGCCCTTGATCTCCATCCCCTTCTCGTAGGACTCCGGGTAGCCTTCGGCGGCGACCACCACCGTCACTGCGCTCCCCTCCGGCGGCATACCGCTTATGCCCCGCATCCCCCCTCTGGCGGCGGCGAGCAGGATCTCGAACAGATCGACCTGCATCAGCGGCAGCACCACCTGGGATTCCGGGTCGCCGAAGCGGCAGTTGAACTCCAGCACCTGCGGACCCTCGTCGGTGAGGATGAGGCCGCAATAGAGGACGCCGCGGTAGGGCCGCCCCTCGTCGGCCATCGCTTCTATTGTAGGCGAAACTACTGAAAGGAGAATCTGGCGGTAGAGCGCTACGTCGACGCTCACCGAGGGGGCGTAGGCACCCATGCCGCCGGTGTTCGGCCCCTCGTCGCCGTCGAAGGCCTTCTTGTAGTCGCAGCTCGGCACCAGCGGCAGGAAGCGCTCGCCGTCGGAGATGACCATGAAGGAGACCTCCGTGCCGCTCAGGAACTTCTCGACGACTACCCGCTCGCCGGCGGGCCCGAACTTCCTGTCCACCATCAGCGTCCGCGCCGCCTCCAGGGCCGCCTTCTTGTCTTTGGCTATCAGCACTCCCTTGCCGGCGGCCAGCCCGTCGGCCTTGAGCACTACCGGGAAGCCGAACTCGCTCGACTTGATGCTGGCCACGGCCTCGTTGTGGGAGGTGCAGACGCGGAACAGTGCTGTGGGTATGCCGTGGCGCTCCAGGAATAGCTTGGCGAAGACCTTCGAGCTCTCCAGCTGCGCCGCGTCGGCGCCGGGGCCGAAGATCGGCAGGTTCTGCCTGCGGAAGACATCTGCGATGCCGAGGCTGAGCGGTATTTCGGGCCCCACCACCGTCAGCTCGATTCCAATCTCCTCGGCGAAGCGGGCCAGCTCGACCGTGTTCTCCGGCGCTATCGGGACGCAGGTGGCCAGCGACGCGATGCCGCCGTTGCCCGGGGCGCAGAACACCTCGCTCACCTGCGGGCTCTGGCTTAGCTTCCAGACCAGCGAGTGCTCCCGCCCGCCTCCTCCGACGACGAGGACTTTCATGGCACCGGCCTTCAATTTGCCTTGCGAACCACCGCCGCCTGGTAGCCGCGAGCGGCCTCGAACGCCTCGAAGCGGACGCGCTCACCCTCGCGCAGGTTCCGGGCACCCGGCTCCGCGATCGCGGAGTGGTGCACGAAAACCTCGGCCCCGCTCTCGGAGTCAACGATTACGCCGAAACCCTGCGCGTCGTTGAACCACTTCACCCGGCCGACGCTCCTCACCGTCTCACGCACGGCGCACCCAATATGTTTATTGATCGTTTTCTCTCTATAGGCACCTAGTATTGGACAGCCACGCAGCACCTGTCAAGTGCATCTCGCCGGTGTTAAACGCGTACTTAAAGTTGGGTCTGGTATTGCATTGCGATATTCGGTCGCATCTCTAACGTGGAAAATTCATGTTTGACGCAATGTACTCCCTAGCTATTGTTTACGTAGCGATCAGAAAGTATGGAAGGCAGGATTAAGCTAAGATGTTGTTACATAAGGCCTGAGACAATTCTTATAATGCCTTACCCCCTGAGATTATTTTGAGTGCGATAACCTTCACTGAACAGTTATGCCATGACCCGCTGCAGAAAACACTGACCCGAGCCCGTTAGCACTTGCATCGCCTCAGTATCGAAGATCGAACTCCACGACAAAACCAATAATGACGTTTACCGGACGGCCATTGTAGATGGCAGGTCGGAAACGCCACTGGGATACAGCATCGACGGCCTTATCGGCGAAGCCATAGCCACTAGGCGACTCATCTAACACGCTGAAAAACACTACTTCACCCCGCGTGTTGACTATCGCCTGCAGTATCACCAAGCTTTCTGACCGGCGGGCCCTTCGCGCCCTATCCGGGTAATCAGGCTCCACCCTGTAGATCAACTCCGGCAACGTTACACCCTCTTCGTCGGCTCTCATTATTGGGCCATCGAGTGCTGGGATTTCGATTCCAGCTAAGTACTCCCAGGTGTCGTTTAAATACTGACCGCCTTCTTGGAAATTGTATCCGCCAAAAAGGACTACAAAGCCGCGTGTGCTGTCATAGGCCATCGCGTGGCTGTTCCGCGCCGAAGGTCCTTCGAGGCTTACCTGCCTCCAGCTTTCGCCATCCCATTCCCATGAGTCGCTCAGGAGTTGACTCCCTAACTGGTTATCTCTGTAATAACCGCCAAACATAACCACAACACTACGTTCACTGTCGTAGGCCATAGCGTGTCTGCATCGCGACTGAGGGATTTGCTCCGATGAACTGACCTGGTCCCAACTGCTGCCGTCCCATTCCCAGGTGTCGTTCAGATAATGCCATTGGTTGCTTTCGCGATATGCGCCTCCGAACAGGACTACCACGCCGCGAGCGCTGTCGTAGGCCATCGCATGCCCAAGACGCGCAGGCGGTCCCGAGGTGCCAACAAGGCGCCAATTCGACTCGCCGTCATACTCTCAGGTATCGTTAAGATATTTGTTGCCTTCGCCGCTTTGCCAGGAAAGGCCGCCGAACAGAACAACAACTCTGCGAGCACTGTCATATGCCATCGCATGACCCTCGCGCCCCGGTGGTTCGACAGTCCTTATCTGAGTCCAACTGCTTCCGTCCCATTCCCAGGTGTCGTTCAGATGTTGGCGGGAAGGATCGTCGGTGTTGAAATTACCACCGAACAGGACCACCTTACCGCGAGCGCTGTCGTAGGCCATAGAGTGTGAATGTCGAGGAGACGGGCCGGAGGTTGCAGCACACCGCCAATTAATACCGTCCCATTCCCAAGTGTCGCCAAAATGGCCGGAACTGCCCTCGCCTCCGAATACAACTCTCATCCCGCGCCCGCTGTCGTAGACCATCGCGTGGCCCGATCGCTCTGACGGCCCTGTTGCGCTCACCTGCCACCAAAAGGTCTGTGTTCGCTCCTCACTTGTCTCATCCGCCTCCTGTGCTCTTATTGGCAGCAGAAACGTACCTGCCAGCACCAGTAGAAACGCAAGCGTTAAGAAACCAACGACCCTAAAGTGCCGAAGTATCTGGATATTCACGGCATTTCTCCCTTGTTATTTTAGGTATGATTATCAGCATTTCTACACAGGCGGCTTACTTCGCCAGCGCGCGGCCCTGGCCGATGGGAACACTACTCGTCATCCCGGACACAACGGAAACCGACGCCGCCGTACCTGATGCCTGGCGAGAGCCCACCACGGTAGGATACTCGCAGGTGCATCGGGACATCGTACCAGGACCCACCACGCAAAACACGGCCGCTACCCGACGACGGGCCACTTGGATTAACTTGGGCTGAGCTTCTATATCTCCCATACCTATCAGAACACCATTCATAAACATTCCCTAACATGTCATACAGCCCCCAGTCATTGGGCTGTTTTCGACCCACTTCGTGAGTTTGGCTGCCGCTATTCTCATGATACCAGGCATAGCGTCCATCCATGTTGTTGCCCCAGTAGTATTTCGTCGAAGTTCCCGCACGGCAGGCATACTCCCACTCTGCCTCAGTAGGCAGGCGCACACCAGCCCACTCACAATAGGCCACGGCATCATGCCAGGTAACATTCACTATCGGGTGGTCAAGATTTCTCCAGTCGGGATTGAAGTCCGGCGCACTTGGCATGGGATGGTCGGTGGCGTCGCAGAATTGCCTGTAGGCGCGTATTGTGACCTCAGTGCGGCTCATCCAGAATCCCCGCGTGATGGTTACGAGATGGTGCGGACTCTCGTCGTCATCGCACTCGCCATCACCGGGCACGCAGCCCATCTGGAAATTGCCGGGCGGAATGTAGACGTACTCCAGGCCGGCCCTGTCAGACCAGACCTGCTCTCCGGTCGTCTCCTGCGCCTTCGTGGGTAGCAGGAACGTTCCTGCCAGCACCAAGAGAAGCGCAAGCGTTACAAAACCAACAACCCTAAAATGCTTGAGTTTACGTAGGCCCATGACATTTCTCCTCTCATTATTTAAAGTCAGATAATTTTCATTTGAGTAAACCTGCATTTGCGAAAAAGTACCTCTCTGACTCGTTCGTGAGCATGAGTGCACCTAAATAAGCTACCCACCACAAAAGAGGGTATTATATCCTGCCCATGAGAATAAGATAAGCCCAGCAAAGAAAGCAGCAAAGGCAACGTAGTAGAGAAAATTAGCAAAAGCAACTATTGCGTTGTTTCTTCTTGTGCCAGGACATATTGGGGCGTCATCATCTTTTGTGGCAGTATTTACTCTGCTAACATATTTGAACAGTCCTTTATAGCCAATAGTATTAAGCTGGTGTCCAATGATTGTGAAGATAATATTGGCAGCGAATAATAGCCACGATAAAGCTATTAAGCTCTTTGTCTGTTGTTGTATGGTTGTAGTTATAATAAGGGTAAAGGAAATTCCGATGGCACCAGCAGATAATGCCACTAGAAGCTTGTCGCGAGCGCTGTGGTAATACAGGAAGCGTCGTTCGTGGCTGTCTATCTCGCTTTGGGCAAGCCTCTGATATGTATCCTCTGCTCTGTCAGAAGCTTTTTGTAGTCTTTCTAGAGCTTCTTGTTGGGTCTCCCGCATAGTCCATACTCCCTTTCGGAAATGACAGCAAAAGAATACATAACTCCTGCGAGAGGCAAAACCGGAAACTTAATATCCGGCAGCCTTCCGGTCCGAATGTTCCCTTGCGGTCGGGAACGTTTCGCCCCGCAGTTTTTCCATCCTATCAAGTACTTTAGTGAACACTCTATCTCCAATTGCGGAGGCTGTTTCCCCCGACGCCGTTCCTGACATTTCTTCACTCGAATTCACCAACCAAGCAGGCGGGATCTGGGAAAAGTAGGTGACTGTCTGTATTTACCCCTGCTATCCTGTGGCCTCTTTTGGGAAGGACGGCGGAAGGAGAGGAAGCGCGAGCAGTGGCGATCTCCCTGAACGACCTGGTGGCGCTGTGCAAGCGGCGGGGGTTCGTCTACCAGAGCTCCGAGATCTACGACGGCATCAACGGCTTCTGGGACTACGGCCCCCTGGGCGTCGAGCTGAAGAACAACGTCCGCCGGCATTGGTGGAACACCATCGTGCGCTCCCGCGAGGACGTGGTCGGCATGGACTCGACGATCATCATGCACCCGCGCATCTGGGAGGCCTCGGGCCACACCGAGGGCTTCACCGACCCGATGGTCGACTGCCGCGAGTGCCGGCGCCGCTTCCGCGCCGACACGCTCGAGGGCGATAAGTGCCCCGAGTGCGGCGGCGAGCTGACCGAGGCGCGGCTGTTCAACCTGATGTTCAAGACCTTCGTCGGCGCCGCCGAGGACAGCAGCTCGGTTGCCTGGCTGCGCCCCGAGACGGCGCAGTCGATCTTCGCCCAGTTCAAGAACGTCACCAGCTCCAGCCGCGTCAAGCTCCCCTTCGGCATCGCGCAGATCGGCAAGAGCTTCCGCAACGAGATCAACCCGCGCAACTTCACCTTCCGCTCGCGCGAGTTCGAGCAGATGGAGCTGGAGTACTTCGTGCGCCCCGAGGAGGCCGCCGAGTGGTACGAGTACTGGCGCGACGCCCGCCTGCAGTGGTACCTCGACATCGGCGTCGGGCGCGAGCGCCTGCGGCTGCGCGACCACACCGAGGACGAGCTGGCCCACTACGCCAAGCGCTGCGTCGACATCGAGTACGAGTTCCCCTTCGGCTGGAGCGAGCTGGAGGGCGTGGCCGACCGCGGCACCTTCGACCTCGACCGGCACATCGAGTACAGCGGCAAGGACCTCAGCCTCTTCGACGAGGAGCGCAAGGAGAAGGTGGTGCCGGCAGTGATAGAGAGCTCCGGCGGCCTGGACCGCACGGTGTTGACGCTGCTGGCTGACGCCTACGAGGTCGAAAAGCTGCCCGACGGCAGCGAGCGCAACCTGCTGCGCTTCCACCCCGCGGTGGCGCCGGTGCAGGTGGCCGTCTTCCCGCTGGTCAAGAAGCTGCGCGAGCCGGCCATCAAGATCGAGGCCGACCTGCGCCGCTGGCGCTTCGCCGCATTCTACGACGAGAAGGGGGCGATCGGGCGCCGCTACCGCCGCCAGGACGAGGCCGGCACGCCCTGCTGCGTCACCGTAGACTTCGAGACCCTCGAGGACGACGCCGTCACCGTGCGCGACCGCGACTCGATGGACCAGGATCGCATCGCCATCGACCAACTGCGCAGCTACCTCGAGGAGCACCTGTTCTGAGGTCTGATCCTTCCGTGTCCGGGAATAACGACGACGAGGCGGCCTGGTACCGCAACTGGTTCGGCCGCGAGTACCTCGATCTCTACCCGCACCGCAACCGCGAGGAGGCCGCTGCCGACATCGACGGCGTCGAAAAGCTCCTGCCCCTGTCCGGGTGCCAGCCGATCCTCGATCTGGCCTGCGGCGGCGGTCGCCACGCGCTCGAGCTGGCCCGCCGCGGCTACCGCGTAGTCGGCCTCGACCTGAGCGAAGAGCTGCTAGACGTGGCCCGCGAAAACGCCCGCCGTGAGGGGCTCTCGGTGCTGTTCGTGCGCGGCGACAACCGCGCCCTACCCTTCGCCTCCGCCTTCGGCGCGGTGCTGAACTTCTTCACCAGCTTCGGCTACTTCGACAGCGACGAGGAGAACGCCTCGGTGCTGCGAAACATCCGCCGCGCGCTGCGGCCCGGCGGATGGTTTATAATCGACTATCTCAACAAGGACCTGGTCCTGCGAGACCTGGTGGCGGAGGACCGCACGGTGGAAGGCCGCAAGGAGGTCACGCAGCGCCGCCGCTACGATCCTCGCGGGGGCCGGATCGAGAAGACGATTTTCGTGCGCGACGGCGACGTGGAGAGGAGCTACCGCGAGTCGGTCCGCCTCTATGGTCGCGACGAACTCCTCGCCATGGCCTCCGCGGCGGGGCTCGAGGTCGAGCGAGTTCTCGGAGCGCTCGACGGGCGGGCATTCGACGCCCACGCCCCCAGGATGGTCGTCACGGGAGTCAGACCCGACAATGCATATTGAGCTGCGCGAGCTGCCGGGCACACCAAAGCTGTTCAGAGACTACGCTGGCGGCGACCCGCGCGCGCTGGCCCTCTTCGCCCGCGATCCGTTCGACACAGCTTCGATCGCAGCGGTCGCGGCCGAAGTAGGTGAGCGGGACTACTACCGCAAGCGCCTGGCCGATATCCTGGTAGAGCAGAACGAGCAGTGGGGCGCCGACGAGGCGGCGCTGGCCAACTGCCGCCGGCTCGAGCGCGACGACTGCCTCGCCGTGGTAACCGGCCAGCAGGTGGGGCTGCTCGGCGGGCCGCTCCTCGTCCTCTTCAAGGCCCTGCACGCCGTCCGCCTGGCCGAGCGCTGCGAGCGGGAGCTGGGGCGGCCGGTGGTGCCGATCTTCTGGCTCGAGCTCGAGGACCACGATCTGGACGAAGTAAATCGCCTTACGGTGATGGACCGCGAGCACGGCCTGCGGAAGCTGAGCCTGGACCTGGGCAAAGGTGGCAGGCGCCCGGTCAAGGACATCCTTCTCGGGCCGGAGATCGAGAACCTGCTGGCGGAACTGGAGAATATCTGGCCGCGCACCGGCTTCAGCCGGGACGCCTTCGACCTGCTGTGCCGCTGCTACGCCCCCGACTCGAGCTTCGCCGATGGCTTCGCCCGACTGCACGCCGCGCTGCTCTCGCGATTCGGGCTCCTGCTGGCCGACCCGTCGCACCCGCACCTCAAGAGGCGGGCCGCCCCGATTTTCACGAAGGAAATTTCCCAGCCGTCGGTCGCCCGACAGCGGTTCATTCAACACGAAGAGAAGATCCTTGCCGCAGGCTACGACAAGCAGGTGGAGACGCCCGCAGGGGCGCTGCACCTCTTCCTCGAGGTCGATGGCCTGAAATACAGGCTCGCGGCGGACGGAGAGCGCTTCCGCCTCATCGGGGCAGACGAGAGTTTCGAGAAGGACGAGCTGCTCGAGATCGCCAAACGCGAACCGCGGCGCCTCGTACCCGCGGTCCTGCTGCGCCCGCTGGTTCAGGACGTCCTCTTTCCCACCATCGCCTACGTCGCCGGCCCCTCGGAAGTCTGCTACTTCGCGCAGGCGCAGCCCCTCTACGAGTCGTTCGGAGTCACGATGCCGGTAGTGATTCCCAGGGCGGGCGGAACGCTGCTGGGCGGTCCCGCCCGCCGTGCCGCCGAGAAATACGGCCTCGAGCCGGGGGAGATGCTGCAGCCGGCCGAGGCGCTGCTGAAGCACGTTCTGGCGGAGCACCTCCCGCCCGGCGCCGGTGAGCTCTTTGCCTCGGTAAAGCGGGAGGTCGCCGAGGCGCTGGCGAGGCTGAAGGGCGAGCTCGACACCGGCGAAGAGGGATTCGCCAGGGCCGCCGAGAGGGCCGCAAAGAAGATCGTCTACAACCTGGACAAACTTGAGGAGAGGTACGTCAAAGCGCTGCAGCGACGTAACGAGGTGGTTGTGCGCCGAATCACGCAGCTCTCCAACGCCGTCCGGCCCAACGGATCGCTTCAGGAACGAGTATTCCCCATCGCCCAGTTCCTGAACGGCTACGGCGAGGGGATCGCCGACGCCGTCGGCGGCGCGATCGATCCCCTGCGGCCGCGCCACGACTTCATACCGATATGAAAAGAGGTGACGAGATGGAACTGGACGCCATCGCCTTCGGCGCCCACCCCGACGACGTCGAGCTCTCCTGCGCCGGCACACTGATCAAGCTGGTCAAGAGAGGCTACGCCATCGGCGCCTGCGACCTGACGGCCGGCGAGCTGGGCACCCGCGGCACAACCGAAATCCGCGCGCGCGAGGCCGAGCGGGCCGCCGAGATTATGGGACTGAAGACCCGCCTCAATCTCGGCATTCCCGACGGGCGCATCGAGCAGAGCGCGGAGAACAGGCTCAAGGTGATAGGCGTCCTGCGCCGCCACCGCCCGCGGGCCGTATTCGCACCCTACTGGGTCTGCCGCCACTACGACCACGTCCACGCCAGCCGCCTCGTCTCCGAGGCCTGCTACTACTCCGGCCTGGTCAAGATCGACACCGGCCGGCGCTCCCCTCCCTTCCGGCCACGCGTCGTCATCTATTACAAAACGCGCTGCGAGTTCGAGCCGACCTTCCTGGTTGACATCAGCGAAGAGACCGAGGCCAAGATGGCCGCCATCCGGGCCCACAAGAGCCAGTTCTACGACCCGGAATCGAGCGAGCCCGAGACCCCCATCAGCAGCGAGAGGTTCCTGGAGAGGATCGAGGTCCTCTCACGCTACTACGGCCTGCGCATCGGCGCCGAGCACGCCGAGCCGTTCCTGCTGCGCGAAGCACTACCTGTCGACGACCCGATTGCCCTTTTCCGAGCAGACTAGAGACAGGTGCCTTTTCTTTCTAGCTGTAGCGGCGATCTTTACCC
Source organism: uncultured Acidobacteriota bacterium (assembly GCA_964408025.1). Taxonomy (GTDB): domain Bacteria; phylum Acidobacteriota; class DATKUA01; order DATKUA01; family DATKUA01; genus CAYOXX01. Next base: position 9,710 of record CAYOXX010000029.1, read on the forward strand.
GCCGCGGCGGGCTAGTCGGGCTGAAGCCCGACGCTACACGACATGACGAGCTGTAGCGGCGATCCGCTGCGGTGGATTAGATTGCCCGGTTTTCTCCAAATAATAGTAGGGGCGGCCTTTATGCCGCCCGTTTTCTCTTTATTATCAGTTAGATAAGTTAGAATAGGCGACTATCTAAGTTCTTCCGACTCTGCTATAACATCCCTAGCAGACAAAGGCGAAGGAGAAACGTTGCAACTGAAGATCGGCATCGCCTGCTATCCGACGTTCGGGGGCAGCGGCGTGGTGGCCACCGAGCTGGGGATTAGCCTGGCGGCGCGCGGCCACGAGGTGCACTTCGTCACCTACGAACAACCCACGCGCCTGCAGGGCTTCTACGAGAACGTCTACTTCCACAACGTCGACGTCATGCCCTACCCGCTCTTCACCTACCCGCCCTACAGCCTCGCCCTGGCCGCCAAGATGGCCGAGGTGGCCCGCTACGCCGATCTAGACGTCCTCCACGTACACTACGCCGTCCCGCATGCCACCAGCGCCCTCCTCACCAAGCAGATGATCGCCCCCCGGCCCATCGGTATTGTCACTACGCTGCACGGCACCGACATCACGCTGGTCGGCTCAAATCCGTCGTACCTGCCGGTCACCCGCTTCAGCATCGAGCGCAGCGACGCCGTAACCGCCGTCAGCGACTGGCTGCGGCAGCAGACGGTCCGGAAGCTCGGCGTCGAGCGGCCCATCGAGGTCATCCACAACTTCGTCGACTCCGAGCGCTTCAAGCCCGACCGCAAGGAGTGCCTGCTGGAGCGCTTCGCGCCCGCGGGCGAGAAGATTTTAATGCACACCAGCAACTTCCGGCCCCTCAAGCGGACCGCCGACCTGCTCGACATCTTCGACGCCGTGCGCGATCGCGCCGACGTCAAAATGATACTTGTCGGCGACGGGCCCGACCGGGCGGAACTCGAGGCGCGGGCCAGGGCGAAAGACCGCAGCGACGACATAGTATTCCTCGGCAACTACGCCGCCATCGAGGAGCTCCTGCCCTGCGCTGACGTCTTCCTACTGCCTAGCTCCAACGAGAGCTTCGGACTCGCCGCCCTCGAGGCGATGAGTTGCGGCGTACCCGTCGTCGCCTCCAGGGTCGGCGGCCTGCCCGAGGTCGTCGACCACGGCAAGACCGGCTACCTGCTCAGGGTCGGCGACGCCGGCGCCATGGCCGAGGCCGCCATCGGTATCGTCACCAGCGAAGATTTGCGTAAAAAAATGGGCGCTGGAGCGCGCGCCCACGCTATCAAAAAGTTCAACGTCGACTCAATCACACGCCAGTACGAACAGGTCTACGAACGGCTGGTGGAGGGATCCTAGGCGCGCCCTGACGGGCATTCCTGTCCGCCTTCGTCGCCCGCCGAAAGATCATCTTGCTATCCGGCAGCCTTTCATGGATAGGGGCCGGCCGAACTTGTTCGCCTCTGGCGAATCTGGCCCTGATAACTCTACGGGGAGCCAGCCTGCTCCCTGCCGTCGCGGGAGAGGTATCGGATAGCCGTTTCCGCGTACACACTCGCCACCGGTTCCAGCGTCGAGAGCTCCACGTACTCCCCGGCTGCGTGGTGATTGGCTCCCCTGGGACCGAAAACGACGGTGGGAATATCGCCCTCGCCGACGAATACGTTGGCGTCCAGTATGCCCCGGTGGCCGGCGAAGTGCGGGTCCACCCCTATTACTTCCCGGTAGGCCTCTCTGAAGGGTGGCAGGATCGGCGAGTCGTCGTCCAGGACGTACGGATCGTAACAAGGCGGGGGCGTCTCGACGGTCACTTCCGATTCGAGACCCAGGGAGTCAATCAGTTCCTCCATATCCGTCACGGCGGTCTCCCGCGTCTCCCCGGGAACGATGAGGCGGGTGATAACCACTTCGCAGTGTTCCGGGACGACGATCGAGTACTCCTTGTACCCGCCCTCCATCTTCAGCGCGCAGACGGTTCCCCGGCCGAAGAGCGGGTGCTCGCGGAGTTCGAGCCTGTCGAGCGCGGCGACGATCTGCGCGGCGTCAACGACGGCGTTGATACCGCCGAGGTGGGGCCTAAATGCGTGCGCTGCGCGCCCCCTGACTATGAGCCTGTAGAGCACCTTTCCCGTGACCGCTATCGGCAGGTAGTCGTCCTCGGAATCCCCGTAGAAGTGCTCGGCGTGCAGCATGGCATCGCACTCGCCGTAGCCGGTCTCCAGCAGCGCCTTCGCGCCGGCACTGAGGCCCTCCTGGTCGACGACCGCGGCGAAGCCGAGGCGGCCCAAACTGCCGTGCAGTTCGTCCGCCTCCGCCAGGGCCTTGAAAGCCGCCAGCGAGCAGGCGAGTCCGCCTTTCATGTTTTCGGCTCCGAGGCCGTAGAGCCGGCCGCCGCGCTCGCTCGCCTGGAAAGGATCGGTCTCCCATCCCGAGGCGGCGCCTACGGTGTCGGAGTGGCCGGAGAATACCAGAAACAGGTCGCCGGGCCCGAGATCCGCCGTCGCGTATACGTTAGGCCGGCCGGGAGCCACCTCGTGCCATTCCGGCTCGATCCCCAGCGCTCGGATCTCGTCGGCCAGGTAGGCGGCCAGGCGCTCCTCGTTGGGTAGGACGGAATTGATGCTGATCATTCTCCTCAGTGTATTCAGCAGGTAGTCGACATCGATGCCGAGTGAGCGCGCCATCTGATCCCCCCCCTTATCACAGACTATTTAAGAACTTCCACGAAGCGGTTGCCAAACGGCGGCCTCGCGCTCTACCTGAGAGCGCCGCAACCGAAAAAGGTTAAAAATGTCATGCTCAAGTGTATTTTCTCTGCTTTAAGGGTACATACCAACTATTCTACGGAGCAGTAAACTCTCGATTATTCTTTTAAGGGATGTGTATCTTTGACTTTCTTAACAGATTCTGGCCTGAGCGTATCCATTAGTGCTACGATGCGCTCCAACGTGTCAGCGAATATCTTTTGTTCATCCTCGGAAATCATCTCAAGCGTCTTGTGCAAAGTGTACAATAAAGGATTAGGAGTCCTAGTCGCCAAGTCTTTGCCCGCGGGCATTCCCTGGACGTAGACCAGTCGGCGATCCTTGAGATCTCGCTGACGTTTAACTAAACCCTTACCCTCGAGTCGGTCTACAATTCCTACAATTGTGCTCGTGCTAAGGTAGACAAGTTTACTGATACCTGTGAGGGTAATCGGTCCCCTGTCTAATATTACATTAAGACAAAGAAGCTGGGGCCCGGTAATCATATGTTCTGCAGCGAGTTTCCGAGAGTCAATGTCCACAGCACGAATAATTCGGCGCAGGGCGTATAGAATTCGCAAGTCATAGCGGTCATCTGGCAGTTTCTCGGCCAAGGACTGATCGTGGTGGACGTCATCAATAGACTTATACTTCAACCCCATTTCCTTTCGCTGATGTTGAGGCTACTAAATCTATCACATAATGAATCCCGCGTATCCCTGGGCTTGAAACCACTTGTTCGGCAATACCCCTCCCAGCCTGCGAGCCAGCCCCTTGACATTTTCGATTCTAACCATTATGATTGAAATGATGTCAAAAGTAAAGATCACATGTGAAACTTTTTTAGGCTTAAGGTACAACCCCCCCGAAGTATAAACTCAAGTGCACACGACCTGAACTCCAAAAGCCGATGGGCCTGACGCCAAAGAAAGAATGTTTAGCGTCTCCTTCCCGAGTACATGAGTATTGAGGGTGCTGCAATGTTATCCAAAACAAACCGGGGGAATTTAATAGAGAGCAAAAGAAGTGAATGTCTCTCCAAGGTCCCTCTAAAGACGAGCGATACTTCCGAGTTTGTGGCGAACTACTTTCGTGAGAATTTTTTCGGCCTTAACTTGTTGCTGGCTTCAAATCGGGAACCCTATGTTCACCAGCGCCTGAAGGGTGTATTAAAGACCAAAGAACCAGTCGGCGGTCTTACCCGCGCTCTCGATCCGGTAATGAGAGCAATCGGTGGCACGTGGGTTGCCTGGGGATCGGGAAATGCCGATAGGGAGAAAAGCGACGAGGAGGGGAGAGAACCTGTTCCTCCCTTAAATCCAAAATATACTCTTCGGAGAATTTGGCTAGAGCCCAATGATCTGCGTGCTTATTATTACGGTTTCTCAAATCAGGTACTATGGCCCCTCTTCCATAATATGCTGGAAAAGGTCAGGTTTAGACGATGGTTCTGGAAGCACTATGTCCATGTCAACAGAAAATTCGCGACAATTCTAATAGAAGAGCTAGCAAAAGCGCCGTCTCTTTTATGGATACACGATTATCATCTAGCTTTGTGCCCTGCTATGGTACGCAAAGTTCTACCTCAAACTATAATCACACAATTCTGGCACATACCGTGGGTAGCTTCCGAGGTGCTTCGAGCGCTGCCTCAAGCCTCAGATCTGCTTTCCAGTCTGTTAGCAAATGACCTATTGGTTTTCCACACTACTCAATTCGTCCAAAATTTCCTCACGGCATGCGCGAAAATGCTCCCTCATAAGGTGGATTTCGCGCAGGGGAAAGTTGACTTGGGCAATCGTGAATGCTATGTCAGCGCCGTACCCATAAGCGTGGACTTTGCCGAAATCAACGATTACGCAGCATCCGAACGCAGTATGCGGATGATTAATCGCTTCCGTGATCGATACAAACTAGAAAACTACAAAGTTGGCCTTTCCGTAGACCGGATCGACTACACAAAAGGTCTCCTGGAGAAAATTGACGCCGTCGAGCTGTTCTATGAAAAATACCCAGCATGGCGGACGAAATTCAGCGTGATCATGGTATCTGCCAGTAGCAGGGAAAGCATAAAGGCTTACAGGGAGCTAAAAGAAAAGCTCTTGCAACGTATTAAGGAGGTTAATGAGCGCTTTGGGACAGCAGACTGGACACCCATCATATTCACAGGACCGATGGACAAATGGAGTCTCATTCCCTTATTCAGATTGTCCGATTTGGCTTTGATCAGTTCGCTGAAAGATGGGATGAACCTGGTAGCAAAAGAATTCATCGCGAGTCAGGTAGATGAAAAAGGTGTCCTCCTCCTGAGTGAATTCGCAGGTGCCGCCGATGAGATGGATTATTCAATTCCCATCAACCCGTACTATACCGAAGATCACGCTGATAAAATACACTTCGCATTAAGCATGCCTACAGAGGAGATACGTCAGCGGATGAAGGCCCTGAGACGCAGCTTAAGCAACCACAATGTCTACAAATGGATGCGAGAAATCCTTTGCCTTGTGAAAGAACAGAAAGCGGATTAATAATGATAATGATTCCGTTAGAGGATATAAGCAAGATGCTTACTGTAAGGCTCGCAGCCGCTCCGCATCTTGCCCTAGGACTCGATTACGACGGAACCCTTGTGCCTATCCGAACCACCCCCCAAGAAGCGTTGCCATCCCAGAAGACACGCGACATTCTCACAAGATTTGTCGAAATGCCGGATGTTGACATCTTATTACTTACAGGAAGATCGGCTGACGATTTGGCAGCTATGCTGAGCATTCCAGGAATATCAATTGCTGGCAACCATGGCCTGGACAGGCTGAAAGATGGGAAACACGTTTACAGCGCGAACTGCGAAGGTTTTCTAATTAACAAAGAAAAAATGCTGGTAGACGTAGCTAGACTACGAGCAAAGTATGAGTGTATAAAAATTGAAGAAAAAGGTGTTGGTATCGCAATACATTATCGTGGTTGTCCTTCAAGGTTGCAAGAAGCAATTTGCCAGGCAATCCTCGAACAGTGCTACGAGATTGAAAAACTCTACAAGATCAGAATTAAAGAGGGTAAAAAGGTGGTTGAATTGCTGCCAGACTGCGATGTCAATAAAGGAAGCACCATGGTCTCCTGGCTTGAACATCTGCGAAGTTCGAGCAACATACTCAACATTCAGGCACTCTACGCAGGCGATGACATCACCGACGAGGATGTATTCAGCACTGCACCCGAAGACTGGGTGACCATACAGGTGGGCGATCCCGGTGACAGGGCATGCTCGGCCGAATACGTCGCCGAGAACACCGAGGAGTTCCAAAAGTTTCTAATGGACACCTATATCAAACGGCAGAAGTTAGAGGTTTAACAACTCATGGGCAGACAGACGGAACCGTTCGTGTTCAAATCGGAGTACAGGCTGGTGGAACTGACCGGCCAAACCGCTGAAAATCTAAACCAGCTGCTTCACTTCTTGCGCACTGTTAATGGCTCCTCCATTTTTTATCATACCCATCAATTCTTTTTCGAGCATCACTTTGCTGAAGAGGGATTCAACAACGACTTTGCGCGATGGGTTACTCAGGCGCTCCACGAATACGAGCTCGGCGAGAGGCTGAACTACATCGACATTACTTCCTTCGTCTCGGTAGCCGGGCTTCGAGAAGCTCTCTGTCACGTCGTGGAATCACACCTGGATAAGGGGGCGCCCCTCCAAACAGCCCGTGGAGATGAGCTTTTCTGTTTCTGCCTGAGTAGGAGTTTTGTGCTGACAATGGGAACGGTAGCCAAAGACCTTACGGAGCTCATCAAAGCCATCAAAGTCATCACAACCGATTCGCTTTTTTACCATTTCATCGAATCGCGCTTACGGATATACAAACAATCCTTCGACAACGACTTCTCCTTCTGGTTAGCAAACCAGCTCAAGCTGACCGATTTGGCAGCGGCGATAACCGAAATCGATCCTTATTTCAAAAGCCTCGAAGCGGTACGACGGGAAATGATCGAGAAACTGGAGGGCTTTTGAAGATGAACCGAAAAAAGCATAATAACTTGTCTCTTGACGCCTACATAGGCATAGTCCCGCAACTAGCCCTCGATAACTTGCGAAAGCTCGGGGGGCGTCTCCAAGGCACTAGAATCCAACATATTAATTCCACGCGCTCTGGCGGAGGGGTGGCCGAGATTCTTCACAAGTTGGTCCCTCTGATGCGAGATCTGGGTTTGGATACAACTTGGGATGTCATCGAAGGCGACAAGGATTTTTTCAGAACAACTAAGAAGTTTCATAACGCGCTACATGGTAGTAAGGAGGACATCGGGGAAGATGAAATAAAACACTATCTTGAAGTCAACCGCTCCAACTCTTCACTCCCCCGTAAGGACGCCCACATCATCATTCACGATCCCCAGCCGTTGGCGTTGGTAAAACACTTCGAGGCAAAAAGCGGCCGCTACACGATCTGGAGATGCCACATCGATATTTCCCACGCCGATGATAAACTGTGGCGCTTCATGGCCAGAATGATAGATAAGTTTTCTGCCTCGATTTTCAGCATGCCCGAGTTCTCGCGTCCCCTCGAAGTGCCACAGTACCTTATCACTCCTTCAATCGATCCCATCAGTAATAAAAACAAGCCGCTGGAATCAGCACAAGTCAGAAAGATTCTCGAGAAGTTTGGGATTGACCCGAGGCGGCCCATTATTACCCAGATTTCCCGTTTCGACCGCCTCAAGGATCCTTTCGGAGTGGTTAGTGTCTACCGCGTCGTTAAAAAGATATTCTCTAATCTCCAGCTGGTTCTGGCCGGCGGTGCGGCCGATGACGACCCTGAGGGGCAGGAGGTCCTGGCTGAATTGCTTGATTACGCCGGTAACGACCCGGATATCCACATCATCAACCTGCCTCCGTTCAGCGACATCGAGATCAATGCCATCGTTAGGGGCTCAACGATAATACTTCAGAAATCCGTAAGAGAAGGATTTGGACTCACAGTAACCGAAGCACTATGGAAGAGAAAGCCTGTAATCGCAACTGTCGCGGGGGGAATAAAGCGGCAGGTTATACACAATGCCACAGGCCTGCTGGCTCACTCCACCGAAGGTTTTGCCTTCCAGGTCCGTCGTCTGCTCAGCACCCCGGGGCTGGCTCGCAGGCTCGGAAGAGCCGCGAAGGCACACGTTGCTGAGAATTTCCTGATAACTCAGCACCTGCGCGATTACCTGCTGCTTTTCTTGGCACTTCGGGATCCAGGGGCTTACATAGTCTACTTGTAGCAAATGCAGAGAGCCGTTGGCTCGTGCCCAAGGAGGTCAGTTATCTAATACATTCCGAGCATATACATTAAAAGAACAAGCCTTTTCGATCAGCTACTTATCTTTCGCCACACCCCAGAACTCCTTATAATAACTATCCTATGCTGAGACCTCATTGTGATTATATTAAGACTCTTGTTGATCTTTTCGAAGAGATTCCCCGTGGTTCGAAGCTCTTGAAGGATTTAGTATCCTATGTTCTCGGTGATCGTGAATTAAAGGGATGTTGCGAGCTTGTTGAAAGTTCTTCCACAGCCACACCTGACATCCTGAACCATAAATTCTAACTTCGTGGTGAGACCCGTATTTGTCAGGTTGTGTTGGTCAGGCATGGGCATTAATGTACCGCTTAGGTAGCAAAGGATTCATTCCTATTAAAAGCTGATACACGGAGATATCGGCTCGCTTTGCTACCTCCTCGGCGCTTACCTCCTGGTCGCCCTGCTTACCTATAAGCACCGCCTCATCGCCGATGTTGACATCTGAGTGACCTAGTAGATCAGCCGCCAAGTGGTTCGATGTAAGAGGAACAAGGATAGGATGTCTTCTGCCGTTGATCAGAACATCACAATTATTGGCGACATCCGGCGGGTAACCGTCAAAATAGCCGAGACCTATTGTCGCAATTACGGTTTCTCTCCAGGCGATGAAAGGCCGGTGATAAGAAACGCCCTCCCCGGGTTGTAATGTCTTGATGTACTGAACAGGGGCCTTGAGCTCCAAAACGGGCTTGAGGTCGATTTTCCTTTCGATACGGGTTTTTTCGGAAGGATAATGCCCGTAGATGGTGATACCGGGTCTCACCAAATCAAGATGCGCTTGTGGGAATGATAGGATCCCCGCGCTGCTGGCCGCGTGTCTGATGCCGACTTCTATACCCTCACTCTCCGAGGCGTCACATACTTCCAGAAATCTGGCAAGTTGAACCTTGTCGAACTCTTCGTCTTCAGTGAGAGTGGTAAAAATCCCTTCGATTTCAATGTTTGCGGATGCTGCCACGCGTCTTATGAAAGGGAGAGCGGCCTGATATGGAACGCCCACTCTACCGAGACCGGTATCGACCTTAATATGAACTTTTGCAGAAGTGCTAAGGCGGCGAGCGGCAAGATCGAGCGCCACGAATTCATCGGTGAAGACAGACTGAGTTATCCGTCTGCCGACCAGCTCCTCAGCTTCTTCCGAAGAGAACATGCCGAAGTTGAGAATTGGACAGGAAATACCGTTTGTTCGCAGATCCAGAGCATCATGGGCCTTGGCAACGGCCAGGTATTCTATGCCCCTTTCCTGCAGAAACTCCGCTACTTCCGTTTGGCCATGTCCATAAGCGTTGTTCTTGATGACTGCCATGATTGGTCGCTCGTTCACTGTGGTCTTGAGCTGGCGAAGGTTCCATTCGATGTTGTCGAGGTTTATCTCCAACCAGGGTTCGGAGTGTTCTCTGAGTACAGGCTGTTCAGTTTTCCAGCTTCTGCTGTTGAAAGCTAAACCGGAGGAAGCTAATGGGATCCCTATTCCGGCCAATCTCAGGAAATCCCGGCGACAAATCTTATCCACCTTCGCCTCCTTCGTAAAAGTGCTTTAGGGGCATTTTGCTCGGACTCCAACTTACAGTCCAAGTAAAAACCTCCAAAGTCAAGGCCGTCGGAAAGCCGTTACGATTCGGGAAGATTATGACGTATTTATGCATATATAGCGTCTCCCCCCCTCGCACTCCGTGCGGCCATTACTTGCTGCCGCAGTTCTGGTAAGCGATTACTTGAACTTGTCCGTCAACCGCGGCGGACGGAGGGCGCGCGCTCATACTCCCGCCCGAGCGGCATACGCTCAGAGGTTCCGAAGGCGCAGGATGGTGTGGTAGGCGGCGGTGATCTCGATGAACCTGTTGTGGGCGTACTCCTTCAGCGCCGCTCGCGACCCGGTGAGCTTGTCGGGGTGCCACCTCAGCGCCAGCGTCCGGTAGGCGCTCTTGACCGAGCCGTCGGGGGCGCTGGCGGTCACACCGAGGACCGCGTAGGGGTCGTACTCCCCCTCGCTGGCGGCCCGCCAGGCCCAGCCGGAACCGAAGCCGCCGTCGTCGGCCTCGTACTCCTCCGCCTCGGCACCCTCGCCCTCACCCTCGGCGATGCTGCCCAGCTCGGCGAAGAAGCGTCGCGTCGAGTCGAGCTCCCCGGCTCGTGGATCGTCGACTCCGGGCTCGGCTACGCGCAGCAGCGTCAGGCGCGGGCCCAGCGGCCGCAGCCGTGCCGTCTGGTAGAAGAAGCTCTCCCAGTCGCTGCGCATCAGGCGCTCGATCTCCGCGGGGTTCGCCAGCCTGTCGGCGCGCAGCAGGCGGTAGGTGAAGATGGTGATGATTATGTCGGGGCGGCGCATGAGGCGCTTGCCGTAGCAGTACGACCTCTTGATAGGCAGGTCGCGCACCCGCAGCCTGAAATACTCGCTGCGGCCGTCGTTGGCCAGCACGCGGTAATCCTCGACGGCGGCCAGCGAGCGCAGGTTCTCGTGCCGGTGCCAGGTCGCCAGGCAGTCGAATACGGCCCCGACGGGAGCCGCGATTTCCTGTTCGACGTCCCAGCTCATCGATCGGCGCGCCTCGCGGGGGGGCGGGGGGTGGGGTAGGTTAATTAGAACAGCTTAGAGCGCCGCTGGCCGCCCGCGCTCTTCGCCTCGCTAGTAATAGCCGCCGGGCGGCGCAACCGGCTCCGGGGCCGGTGCCCCGCCGAACATCTGGCGCATGATCTCCCGGTTTATATACACCTCGGTCCTCTTCACCAGGTGCGAGATCTGGGCATCGAGCAGCTCCGAGAACTGCCCGCTTTCCATCATGCCCGGGAAAAACATCGGCTGACCGCGTGCCCAGGAGCTGAGTATCTGCTGACGTAACTGCGGCGCCAAGGCCTCGAACTCCTGCTCGTCGACACCGGTCCTGCCGCTCACCAGCAGGACGTAGAAGCTGTCGCCGCCGGCGTCGGCCTCGGGGCCGATCAGCGCCGGTGGGTCGGCCGCGAAGGCCCGCTCGACCAGGTCGGTGCCGAATTGCAGCATCCCCTGCAGCTTGGTTACGGTCTCGGAGGTCACCTCGATCTCGGCCTCGGTGGCTATGCCCTCGAACGCCTCCGGGTCGAGCACTCCCGCGACGCTGGCGGCGAAGCGCTCGGCGTCGGCGCGGGCCGCCGCGCGGCTCTCGACGCGCGTGTAGCGGTTGGCCAGCGCCGGGCGCAGCTCATCGAAGCGCCCGGCCAGCTCGCCGCCGCGGGCGGTGACGCGGAAGAAGGCGTAGCCCTCGCCCAGCTCCATTACCGGCGTGATCTCGCCGCTGGCCGCGCTGCGCAGCGGCTCGAGGCTGAACGGCCTGCCGACGCTCGGAAGCCCCGGCCGCAGGGAGAACACCTCGTCGGACTCCTCGATGGCGACGACGAGCGGGTAGTAGGAGAGGTGTATCGGCTCGGCCAGCCCCCGCCAGTCCGCGCCCTGCGCCTCGCCGCGCAGCTCCTCGGCACGCGCCTCGGCCTCATCCTCCGCTCGCTCCTCGGCCAGGATCCCGCGGATCTCGTCGCTCACCTCGACCAGCGGTACCGGCTGCTGCGGGTTGATCCCCGCGAGCTGGACGATCTCCAGGCCGCCGTCCGTGCGCACCGCCTCCTCGGTGTAGTCGCCAATGTTCTCCAGTGAGAGCACCGCCTCGGCGAAGGCGGGGTCATCGATCTCGTCGATGACCAGATCCCTGATCACGCCCGCCTCGCTGAAGACGGCCGGGTCGTCTCTGAAGGCGCGCGCCACAGAGGCGAATACCTCGCCGGGTCGTCGCAGTCGCGCGAATACCTCCGCCACCTTCGCCTCAGCGGCGGCCACCTGCTCGGCGTCGGCCTCGGGCGCCAGGTTGACGCGGATGCGCCGCACGTCGCGGCTCTCGGGCTCGAAGTAATCCTCTCGGTTCTCCTCGTAGTAGCTGCGGATGTCGGCATCGGCAATCTCGAGCGTGCCGGCGTAGAGGGCCGTATCGAAGAGCAGCATCTCGGCGACCACGAACTCGTCGGGGTGGGCCTCGAGGTAGCCGCGCAGGTCGGCCTCGGCGTACTCGATGCCGGGCAGGTAGTCGATCGAGTCGAAGCCGGCGTGGCTGAGGGAGGCGCTGAGGTTGTAGAGCTCGAACATCTCGCGCACCTGCTCGTCGAGCGCCGGCAGCGAGGCTGAGAAGAAGGTGCCGACGTAGCGGCTGGCCATCAGGTGGCGCCGCAGCAGCTCCTTGAACCTATCCACTTGGTGGGCGCCGATGTTGAAGATCTGCAGGTCGCGCTCGACGGCATCCTGCCCCAGGAAGTTGCCCTCCTCGTCGGTGTAGATCTCCACCAGCAGGTCGGTGAGCTCCGCGTCGGTCACGCGCACGCCGGCCGCCCTCGCCTCCTCGGCCAGCACGGTGTCGCCGATCATGAACATCATGCCCGCCAGCATCTCCCAGCTGTCCTGCCCCGAGGCGTACTCCAGCAGGTTGCCGCCCAGCCGCTGGCCGATCTGGGCCGAGGCCACCTGCCAGACCATCGCCTCGAGCCCGGTGCGTTGGCGCAGCACCCGCGTCTGCAGGTAGAGGTAGAAGTGCTGGTTTAAGATAAGGTCGTTGGGGCTTAGCGAGATGTTGCCGACGCTGATCGCCGTGGCCGACCCCATCTGGATCGAAGAGCGCTGCGCTCCCCAGGTGACGAAGATAGTGGCCACGAACGAGATCACCACCAGCCAGAGGATGATCTTGGTGACCGTCTTGGCGTGCCCCTTCTCTATGTATCCCATCGTATCGGACCTCCGAAGGCCGCTCTCGGTCGCTGCGATTGCGAAGGCGACAGAGTATAGCGCAAGGGCCGGCTTGCGGCAAGCCGCCCCGCGATACCCCCGACCCCGTATAAGCCTAACGTACTAAACGCTTTTCTGCTATAATAGTGCATCCGTGGGGAGGTTGCTGTCGTGGCCCGGGTAAGAATCCTGATCGTGGACGACGAGCAGCAGATGCGCCTCGCCCTGGGCGAGACGTTGCGCCGCGCCGGCTACGAGACCAGCGAGGCGGCCTCGCCCGCCGAGGCGGTCGAGCTGTTCGGCGGCGGCGGCTACGGCCTGGTGGTCTCCGACATCCGCATGCCGGAGATGAGCGGCATCGAGCTGCTCAGCAGGCTCAAAGTGATCGACGCCGAGGTGCCGGTGCTTATGATCACCGCCTACGGCACCATCGAGGACGCCGTCGAGGCTATGAAGCGCGGCGCCGCCGACTACCTGCTCAAGCCGTTCAGCCCCGACTACCTAGAGGGGGTGGTGGCACGCGTGTTCGGCGCCGCCGTTGAGGAGGTACCCGCCGAGGGCCGCCACGCCATCGTCACCGACGACCCGCAGATGAAGCACCTCAAAGCCTTTCTCAAGAAGGCTGCGGCCACCGACGCCACCGTTCTCCTCCAGGCCGAGAGCGGCACCGGCAAGGAGCTCTTCGCCCGCTACCTGCACGCCTGCTCGCCCAGGGCGGGCCGCGAGTTCGTCGCCGTCAACTGCGCCGCGGTGCCCGAGAACCTGCTGGAGAGCGAGCTGTTCGGCTACGAGAAGGGCGCCTTCACCGGCGCCGCGTCCGCCAAGCAGGGCAAGTTCGAGGTCGCCGACGGCGGCACCATCCTACTGGACGAAATCAGCGAGATGAGCAACCTGCTGCAGGCCAAGCTGCTGCGCGTGCTGCAGGAGAGAGAGATCGACAAGGTCGGCGCCGCCAGGCCGATCCCGGTCGACGTGCGCGTCGTCGCCAGCACCAACACCGACCTGGGCGAGCGGGTCCGCAGCGGCGCCTTCCGCGAGGACCTCTTCTACCGCCTCAACGTCGTGCCGGTCACCATCCCGCCGCTGCGCGAGCGCACCGGAGATGTGGCGGTGCTCGCCGCACACTTCATCCGCCGCTACGCCGGCGGCCGCCAGCTAGAGCTCGGGCCCGCAGCCCTCGAGGCACTGCAGGCACACCACTGGCCCGGCAACGTCCGCGAGCTGGAGAACGCCATCCAGCGCGCCGCCATCGTCTGCACCGGCAGCCAGATCGGCCCGGAGGACATCTTCGCCCCCTATCCCTACCCCGCGGCCGGAGCGGCGGCCGGCGTGCAGCCGGGCGCCACAGTCAGGGAGATGGAGCAGGAGCTCATCCTAGCCACCCTCAAGCGCACCGGCGGCAACCGCACCGCGGCCGCCAAGCTGCTCGGCATCTCGTTGCGCACGCTGCGCAACAAGCTCAACGAATACCGCCAGAGCGGCGTCGAGATCGACTGAACGCCGCCCCCCGGCGGCAGAATCTTCCCCCGCGGCATCTCTTGCCCGGTCCGCCAGCGGGTCTCCGACGCCGCCGGTACAACCGTGTTCCCATCTTGTTGCCAAATATAGGGTTATTCAGGCCAGCCCGCATTTCCGCCAACCCAGCCTGCCGGTACGGTACTTGCTGCGAAACGTAGCGGAAGAGTGGAACGCCGAAGGCGAGGAGGCTGCCAAAATGATCGACCCGATAGGGCAGGATGAGACACTACGGTTTCTCTCGGCGTCGATGGACCTGCTGGCGGCGCGGCACAGCCTGCTGGCGGGCAACATCGCCAACGTCGACACCCCCGGCTACCGGGCCATGGACCTCGACTTCGGCAGGGAGCTTGAGGTCGCCTTCCGTCGCCAACGCTCCCTGGAGGGCGTGCCGGGCGAGGGGGCGAGCCTGAGCTACCGCGCCGTGCTGCGGCCCCGTATCGTCGAGGTCAGTGGCACGACGGTCAAGCCGGACGGGAACAATGTCGACATCGACCGCGAGCTTGGGCAGCTGTCGCGCACCACCGCGATGTTCCAACAGGCGATCAGCTTCATGTCCGTGAAGCTGCGCATGCTGAAGGCGGCGATCAGGGAGGGGGCGTAGCGATGTCGTGTTCTATAGAGATAGCCGCGGCCGGGATGAGCGCCCAGCGCCGGCGCCTCGAGGTGGTGGCCTCCAACCTGGCCAACGCCCAGACCACAGCGACCGCCGAGGGCGGCCCATACCGCAAGCGGATGGTCGTCTTCAGGGCCGTCGGCCTGGAGCGCGTCGACGACCCCTTCGCCCGCGAGCTGAGGCGCGAGATGCGCAGCGTGCGGGTGGCCCGGGTGTTCCAAGACCCGCGGCCCCCGCAGCAGGTCTTCCAGCCCGGGCACCCCGACGCCGACGAGGCCGGCTACGTGCTTATGCCCAACATCAACATCGTCGACGAGATGATCAACATGATCGGCGCCGCACGCTCCTACGAGGCCAACCTGGAGGTGCTGAAGACGGCCAAGCGGATGTCTGCCGCGGCGCTGGAGCTGACTAGAATTTAGGGTCGGCCTATCATGCTGAGGGATATACATTTATCTCCATGCGAGGCTTCGGAATTGTTGTCATCGCAGCGGCAATAGGGTATAATGGCAATCGCTTGCGCGCGTAAGAGGGAACCGGGCAATGGCTGAGGACTTCTCGATTCGGCAGGTCGAGCTGGAGCTGAACCGCCTGCGGGAACAGCTGCAGCGCACGGAATCCGCGCCGCCCGAGGGGGCATCATTCGGCGAGATGCTCAAGGATGCGATCAGCGAGGTAAATCAGCTCACCACGGAAGCCGACACCGCCATCCAGCGCCAGATCGCTTCGGGGGAAACAACCGACCTGCACGCTACAATTGTCGCTTTGGAGAAGGCTGAAATCAGCTTCCAGTTGATGATGCAAATCCGTAACAAAATCGTCAAGGCGTACGAAGAGATCATGCGGATGCCTATGTAGCGCCGCGCGCTCACTTTTTCGGCAACAGTTTTAGGACAGCCCGGCCGCCCGCCCCTCAACGGCAACCGCTGTAGGTGATTGCGATGGCGGAAGACTCCTCTGTCGGCGGGCAGATCCAGTCGATGCTGGCGCGCCTGCCCGCTCCCCTGAGGATCGGGCTGACGCTCGCGGCCATTGCGGTTGTCGCCTGGATCCTCTGGACGGTCGCCGTCGGTTTGCTGCAGCCGTGGGAGCCCCTCGCCAGCGGCCTGCCGCAGGCCGAGCAGGCCCGCGTCCTCGAGTACCTCCGCTCCAACGCCATCCCCTACAAGGTCGAGGGCGGGAGCGTCATGGTCCACGCCGACCGCGCCGCCGAGCTGAAGATCGACATGGCCGGCCAGGACATGCAGGTGGGGCTTCTGCCCGGCCTCGAGCGCCTCGAGTCGGTCGGCATGGGCGACACCGAAAGGACGATCGACGCCCGCACCCAGCTGGCGCTGCAGGAGGAGATCCAGAAGGCGCTCAATTCCCTCTCCGTAATCCATACGTCGCTGGTGCGGCTGGCCCTGCCGCCCCAGCGCGGCTTCCTGGCCGAAACCCAGGAGCCGGCCAAGGCGTCCGTCTGGCTGACGCTGCGCCCCGGCGGCGAGCTCAGCGCCGAGCAGGTACGGGGGCTCCAGCACCAGATAGCGCACTCGATCCAGAACCTGCACGCAGATAACGTCTCGATCCTCGACCACAACTCGCGGCTCCTCAGCCAGCGCTCAGAGGAGGGCACTCGCCTGGCGATGATCCGGCAGCGGGAGGAAGGGCGGGTCCGGGAGGCGGTGCTCCACCTGCTGGAGCCGAAGGTCGGCGCCAACAGCGTACGGGTATCGTCCACCGTTGAGCTGGAACGGCAGCAGCGCCGCGAGAGGCGTCACGTAATCGACACCGACAATCCGGCCGAGACGAGCTTCGAGTCGGTCGAGGAAGAGGAATCAGGTCAATCCGGCGTCGCCGGCGTGCCGGGGGCCGAGGCCAACACAGGCGACAGCCTTGCTGCCTCCGGCGGCGGCAGCCCGGGCGGCCAGCGCTCGCGCCTCGAGGAGCGCCGCCAAACCGACTATCCGTCCAGCGAAACCGAGGTAATAATCCCCGCCGGGGCGATCACCCGCAGGAGCGTGGCGGTGGTGATCGACCTGCGCCGCGTCGAGGACGAGGAGGGCGGCGTCGAGTACGTCTCCTGGGGCGAAGAGAACCTCAGCCGCTGGCGCGACGCCCTGCGCAACGCGGTCGGCATCGTCGCCCAGCGCGACAACCTCACCCTCGAGGAGGACTCCTTCGAGTACATTCACCAGATGGAGATCGAGCTGCAGGAGCAGAGGCAGGTCGAGCAGACCCGCAGGCTCTACGACGTCTTCGACTGGAGCGACTGGACATCCTTCATCAAGGTCCCCGCCCTGCTGCTCATCGCCTTCCTCGTCGTCTGGTTCGTGCTGCGGCCCGTGGGCAAGCGCATCCTCTCCCCCGTGCTGCAGCTGCCCGCCCGCGCCGGCCGCATGCCCGATCAGCTGCCCAGGACGGTCGAGGAGCTGGAAGCGGAGATGGAGAGCAGGCTGGAGGAAGAGATAGAGCTCCCGTCGCGCGAGGTGAAGAAAGGCACGATCCTGAAGAAGCGCATAACAGAACTGGCCAAGACCGAGCCGGAGAGCTTCTCGGCGCTGATTCGCACCTGGCTATACGAATAGGAGGCGGAAGTGTCGGTCGAAAGAATGAGCGGTGCCCACAAGGCCGCGATCCTGATGGTCCTGATAGGCGACGAGGCCTCTTCCGAAATCTTCAAGCACATGAACGAGGAGGAGATCACCGCGATCAGCCGGGAGATCTCCGCCCTGAAAAACATCCAGCCGGAGACGGCCGACGAGGTCCTGGAGGACTTCCACAACATGAGCCTCGCCAAGGAGTACTTCGCCATCGGCGGCATCGACTACGCCAAGAAGGTTCTGCTTAATAGCATCGGGCCGGACGCCTCGCGCAAGATCCTCGACCGCCTGATCAAGAGCCTCGAGGCGACGCCGAGCTTCAGCTCCCTGGAGAAGGCCAACCCGCAGCAGCTCAGCCGCTTCATCCAGAACGAGCACCCGCAGACTGTCGCCCTGGTGCTGGCCCACATGAACCCGAGCCAGGGCGCCGAGCTTCTCACCAGCCTGCCGGAGAACCTGCAGAGCGAGGTCTCGATGCGCATGGCGACCCTCGAGCAGATCAACCCCGACGTGGTCAAGCGGATCGCGACAGTGCTCGAGCAGAAGCTCGAGGCGCTGGGCGGCGGCAACGTCGAGGACTACGGGGGCATCCGCGCCGTCGCCGAGATGTTCAACCGCATGGACCGCAGCGCCGGCCGCTCGGTGCTGGAGAAGATCGAGGTGGTCGATCCCGACCTCTCCAACGCCATACGCGACCTGATGTTCGTCTTCGACGACATCCTGCTGCTGGACGACCAGGCGGTCACGGAGATCCTCAAGCGGGTCGACAAGAAAGTCCTGAGCCTGGCGCTGAAGGGGACCACCGAGCAGCTGCAGCAGATGTTCTTCCGCAACATGAGCCAGCGGGCCGTGGAGATGATGAAGGAGGAGATGGAGTACATGGGCCTGGTGCGTGTGCGCGAGGTCAAGCACTCTCAGAACGAGGTGGTCGAGATCGTGCGGCAGCTCGAGGAGGAGGGGATAATCTCCATCGGCGGCTCCGGCGGCGAGGAGTATGTTGTCTAAGAGGATCATAAAGGCCGGCGCCGGGCCGGCGAAGGCCGAGCTCTTCGGTTTCCCGACGGTCGAGGAATACGTCAGCTTCGGCAGGACGTTCAAGTTCGCCACCCGCCGCCTCAATCTGTTCGCGGACCCCGAGCAAGAGGAAGAAGAGATCGGCCTCGAGCCGGGCGACGTCACGGGCAAGGCGAGCCGGGAGGCGGAGAAGATCCGCAAGCAGGCCTCCGAGGAGGGCTTCGCCGAGGGCCTGAAGCGGGCGGAGGCTGAGGCCTCCGCCGAGCTGGAGAAGCTGCGGGTCGGCTACAGCGAGGGCGTCGAGGCGGTGGCCGCGCTGCGGCAGAAGATCCTCAAGGAGAGCGAGGGGGAGATCGTCGCCCTCTCGCTCGACATCGCCCGCAAGATCATCGGCGCCGAGCTGGCCGCCGACCCCGCAACCGTCGCCAAGGTGATCCGCACGGCGCTGGAGAGGGTCGCCGGCGCGCAGGCGACGTCCGTCAAGCTCCACCCCGAGGATTACGCCTACTTCGAATCCAACGCGCCTGATGTCCTCGCCAAGGCCGAGTTGATCTCCGATCCGCAGGTGGCCCGCGGCGGGGCTATCATCGACACCTCCGGCGGCAAACTCGACGCCCAGATAGAGGAGCAGCTGGCAGAGATCGAAAAGAGCCTCAAGTCCGGAATGGTTGCCGCCGCCGGAGGGGAGTGATGAGGATCGACCTATCGGCCTACCGCCGGAGCGTCAGCAGGTCGGACCCGGTGAAGTCGATCGGCGTCGTCCAGAAGGTGATCGGCCTGGTGATCGAGGCCGACGGCCCGTCGGTGAGCCTCGGCGAGCTGGCCAGGATCCGGATGAGCACCAACCGCAAGAGCCTGATGGCCGAGGCGGTCGGCTTCCGCGACAACAGCGTGCTCTTCATGCCGCTGGGCCTGGCCGACGGCCTGCGCTTGGGCGACCGCATCGAGGCCCTGCGCACACGGCCGGAGATCGGTGTGGGGCCCGAGATGCTCGGCCGCGTGGTCGACGCCCTCGGCCGGCCGATCGACGGCAAGGGCCCCTTCCGCGTCGAGGCCAAGTACCCGGTCCACCGCGATGCACGCAATCCGCTGCAGAGGGTAACGATCAACGAGCCGATCGCCACCGGCGTGCGCTCGATCGACGCCCTGCTGACCTGCGGCAAGGGCCAGCGGATCGGCATCTTCAGCGGCAGCGGCGTCGGCAAGAGCACACTGCTGGGCATGATCGCCCGCTACACCTCCGCCGACGTCAACGTCCTGGCCCTGGTCGGCGAGCGCGGGCGCGAGGTACGCGAGTTCGTCGAGAAAGACCTGGGCAAGGAGGGCCTGGCGCGCTCCGTGGTGGTCGTCTCCACATCCGACATGCCGCCGCTGCTGCGCATCAAGGCCCCGTTCGCCGCCAACGCCGTCGCCGAGTACTTCGCCGACGCCGGCAAAGACGTGCTGCTGATGATGGACTCGGTGACCCGCTTCGCCATGGCCCAGCGCGAGGTCGGCCTCTCTATCGGCGAGCCGCCGTCGTCGAAGGGCTACACGCCCAGCGTCTTCACCCTCCTGCCGCACCTGTTCGAGCGCGCCGGCTCCTTCCGCGGCAAGGGGACCATCACCGGCTTCTACACCGTGCTGGTCGAGGGGGACGACCTGGCCGACCCGATCTCCGACCACTGCCGCGCCACACTCGACGGCCACGTGATTCTCAGCCGCGAACTGGCGTCGCGCAACGCCTACCCGGCCATCGACATCCTGATAAGCATCAGCCGCCTGATGAAGGACATCGCCGACAGCGGGCACGTCGCGGCCGCCGCGCGCTTCCGCGACCTGCTGGCCACCTACTACAAGGCCGAGGACATGGTCAACATCGGCGCCTACAAGAGCGGCGCCAACCCGAAGATCGACGCCGCGCTCGAGCACATCGAGAGCTTCAACGAATTCATGCGCCAGGGCGTCGGCGAGCGCAGCACCCTCGAGGAGTCGGTGGACTGGCTGCGGCGTATAGCCGCCGAGTGAGCGCCCACGGGAGCCCGGCATGAAGAGGTTCGCCTTCCGGCTCGAGACGCTGCTGCGGATCAGGGGCCTATACGAGGAGGAGGCGGAGAGGCGCTTCCGCGAGGCCCTGCGGCGGCTGGCGCTCGCCGTCGACCGCCTCGAGGAGCTGCGCAACGAGCTGGCCGCAATAGTCGGGGAGCTCTTAGATCTGCGGCGCAGGGGAACCGGCCTCCAGATCCAGATGCTCTTTCAAAACTACATCGTCAGCCTGCGGCGCAGGATCGATGTGCAGCTCGCCGCGGTGCGCACCGCCGAGATCGCAGTCGAGCGGCGGCGCGAGGAGCTGCTGGAGCGGATGAAGGAGCGCAAGACGATGGACCAGCTCAAGGTCCGCGACTACGACCGCTACCTGGTCGAGCTGCGCCGCTTCGAGCAGAAAGTGGTCGACGACCTGGCCACGCTGCGCGGCGGCGGCTTCGACCTCGAGAGTTTCCAGGGGGCGGCCCTTTAGTTTAGAGAGAGGAGCTAACCATGTCCGTTTCCAAGTCGACCTGGGCACGTCTGATGCTGGTCTTTCCGGCCCTGGTGATAATCTACTTCGGCTACCTCCACCTCAGCGGCTCGGCAGGTCGTGGCGGCGTCGACCTGCTCGGCACCGGCGCGGCCCAGGAGAACGGCTCCGGCGGGCAGAACCAGCAGACGGCGCCCGTATCGGCAGAGATGGCCGCCGCGTTGCGAGCCCAGGCCGCAGAGCTCGAGCGACGCGAGGCGGAGATCGAGCAGCGCGAGGGGGAGCTGGTCGTGCTCGAGCGCGACCTGCTGCGGCTGCGCCGCCAGGTCGGCGAGGAGCGCGCAGAACTCGAGGCGCTGCGTGCCGAGATCGAGCGTCTGGAAGCCGAGCGCGCCAGCGAGCGCGTGCGCCAGATCGCCGACACCCTCAGGAACACCAAGGCGCAGATCGCCGCCGCCCAGCTCATCGCCCTCTACCAGCAGAACCGCGTCACCGCTCTCTACGTTATCTCGCAGCTCGATGCCCGCAGCTCCGGCAAGATATTCTCCCGCATGACCAACGCCGAGCTCGCCGCCCGCATCCTCGAGGACTTCAACGCCTGGCAGGTAGCCGAGGGGAACTGAAGCGCGGCAGCCAGACCGACCGCGTGCATCACACGCCCACACCCGTATCCCTTACCAACCGCCTCTCTCTTCCAAGCAGGTAGGACGAGCACTCTTGCCTGTCACTTTATCCTGAAAGATCGACACCCCTACCTGTCATCTCGGCACGTATAGGGGAGCCTAAGCTTATACGCCTTTTGCGGAGGCCCCCAGTAAGTGGGACAGACATTCTTGACGGCCCGGCAAAAACTTCATTCGGGATTTTACCCATTTC
>CAYOXX010000030.1:0-31164 GCA_964408025.1 uncultured Acidobacteriota bacterium
AGCCGCCCAGGATCTTGATGCCGAATCGTTCGTGCACGCGCAGCATGGCGGCCGCGAACTGCTCGGATTCCTCGGAATCGAGGAAATCCAGGCTGTCCAACTCCTCCGGGCGCAGCCTCGAGGTGTCGGCCTGCAGCCCGATTATGCGCTCCGGGATCGCCGTCGAGAGCCCGCGCCGGCGTTCCAGCACCTCCTCGAATACTGACGGGTGCATGCAGTTGACGAAGTAGCCAAACGGCCGCGGGCCGGGTTTCCCCTGTCAGGACCTTACCGCCTCTCGCCGGAGTGGATCGCCCTCCAGAGGAAGAATATCAGCAGCGCGACAGGGAGAACGTTCAGCAGGTGCTGCGGGTAGAGCTCGAGCCAATGGAGGAAGTCCGGCAGCACCGGCGTCGGCCTGCCCATGAAGAAGGCGTAGGCGGCGATGCCGACGCCCATCAGGCCCTCGCCGCCGACCAGCCCGGAGCCGAACAGTATCCCCTGCTCGCGGCGCTTGCGCATCAGCTCCTTATCGCCGCGGCTCATCTTCTCGACGATCAGGCGAATGAGGCCGCCGACGAAGATCGGAGACATCGTCGACAGCGGCAGGTAGACGCCCACGGCAAATGCCAGCGTCGGCAGGCGCAGGAAGGCGATCACCAGCGTGATCGCCACGCCGACCAGCACCAGCGCCCAGGGAATCGACTGGTCGATGATGCCGTCGACCACCAGCTTCATCATGTTCGCCTGCGGCGCGCCCAGCTCCGGGCCTCCGATCTCGTACTGGCTGGCCAGGAGGAAAACTGAAGCGGTGACGAAGAAGGCGGTAGCCAGTACGCCGATGATCTCGCCCACCTGCTGCCGACTCGGCGTGGCGCCGAGCAGGAAGCCGGTTTTAAGGTCCTGGCTGGTGTCGCCGGCGATCGATGCGGCCACTCCTACCATGGTGCCCATGACGATGATCGTCACCTTGCCGGTTGTGTCGGTCCAGCCGAAGAGCAGGAAGATGAGGCTGGTGCAGATCAGCGTGGCGATGATCATGCCCGAGGTGGGGTTGCTGGTGACGCCCACCAGGCCGACGATGCGGGCGCTGACGGTGACGAAGAAGAAGGCGAAGACCACCACCAGGATGCCGATGCCGAAGCGGGTCAGGAAGGCCATCGGGTCGATTGCCGGGAACAGGAAGGCGAACAGAGTGACGACCGCGACGGCGATCAGGGCGCCGATGCCGACGACCCTCAGGCTCAGGTCGCGATCAGAGCGGCGCGTCTCTTCGATTCCAGCAGCCCCGCCTCGTAATCTGGCGACGCCCAGCTTGAACGACTTGACCATTGTGGGGATCGACTTGATCAGTGTGATGATGCCGGCGCTGGCCACCGCGCCGGCGCCGATGTAGCGGACGTAGTAGTTGCGCATCTCGCTCAGCGTCAGCTCGTCGATGATCTTCGAAGCCGGGGCTATGATCTGGCTGCCCCACAGCGACGCCATCACCGGCATGATCACAAGGTAGCTGAGCCCGGCACCGCAGACCATGATCGTCCCTATCTTGAATCCCAGGATGTAACCGACGCCGAGGAGCGCCGGCGAGGTCTCGAGGCTGACCTGGGCCTTCTTGACGAACGGCAGGTTCCAGGCGATCTTGTCGTTCCAGAGCTGCAGCCCCTTCCAGAACAGCGAGTAGACGAGCGAGATCCCCATGCCGGTGAAGACGTGCTTCGCCGTCGTGCCCCCCTCCTCGGCAGCCACTAGCACCTCGGCGCTGGCGGTGCCCTCGGGATAGGGGAGCTTGCCGTGCTCCTCGTTGATCAGGAAGCGGCGCAGGGGCACCATGAAGAGCACGCCCAGGCAGCCGCCGATGGCCGCCAGCAGACTGACCTGCAGGTAGTCCGGCTCCAGCCCCCAGAGCCAGATCGCCGGGATGGTGAAGATGATCCCCGAGGCCAGCGACGAGCTGGCCGAGCCGACCGTCTTGGCCATGTTGCTCTCCAGGATCGTCGCCCGGCCGAGCAGCGGCCTCAGCATGGCGAAGACCGCCACCGTCATCACCGCTATCGGAATTGATGTGGAGATCGTAAGGCCGACGCGCAGCCCCAGGTAGGCGTTGGCCGCGCCGAAGGCTATCCCGAAAAGGCTGCCGAGGATGATCCCCTTCCAGGTGAACTCCACCATCCTCGACTCGTCCGCAACGTAGGCTATGTACTCGTCGCCGGGGATCTCCTCGTAGGCCTCCGGCCGCAGCCCGCGTCTTTCCGCCATCGAACCCTCCCCTGATCGTGAGCCGACTAGTCGGACAGGAGCGCTTAGTCTAGCGGAGCCCCGGCACCGGGGCAACCGTTCGTCGCACAGGGCTGCGTTGACACCCTTTGCGCGCTATGCTAACGTCCATCGACTCAACTGCTTGGGAGCAATCGGCGTGCGCAGCCTCATCTCGATAGCCTTTATTATTCTGATCCTGCTGGGACTGTTCTTCTTCCTCAAATCGTTCGTATCGAAAGGGCCGGACGCCGGGCGCCGCTTCAAGGGGCCGAACTTCAAGGGCCTGCGCAACGAGCTCGACCGGGGCGAGCTGCACCGCGACCCCGTCAGCGGCACCTACGTCGCCGAGGGCGACGCCGTGATCGTCGAGAAGGGCGGCAGGAAGTACTACTTCGCCTCCGAGGAGAACGCCGAGCGCTTCCGCCGCGGCGAGACGGAGGATTGAACTCAAACACGCCACCTCGAGCTATCAGCTTACCTATTATCTATATACATTGCCTTTCAAGCATGCTCCTGAAGTGTGTCCGAGCGCCGATAGGATCAGACATTGCGGTTCTGAATCCCGTTAGCCGTGGATAATTCTGTTAAACCTGAGAGGTTTTGATAGCATGGGGTGAACAAATAGAAGGGGTACAGCGATGCGCAGACAAACGGCGATTTCAGTTCTGATGACTCTGCTTGTGGCAGCCGGATTCTGGGCCGGACCTTCGTTTGCCCAGGACGGCACCACCGGCGACTGCAGCGGCCTCAATCCCAACGCGCCGCCCGAGACGGCCCAGTTCGCCTTCCTCATCGGCGAGTGGGACGCCGCGATATTCCAACGCTCTCCAGCCGGTGAGATCCAAAGCGCCACGGCGATTTGGCGTATATTCTGGATTCTCAATGGCTACGCCATCCAGGACACCTGGATCGTCTACCCGGCCTACGGCGGCGAACCGAATTACGGCACCATGTTCAGAACCTACGACGCCGAGCTCGGCCACTGGGTGATCGTCGAACAAACCACCTTGGAATTGGAATTCAAGCAGATGACCGCCGAGCAGGTCGGGGACACGATGGTCATGACGGGAGAGGAGGAGACGCCACGCGGCAGGGTGCTCACACGCAGGGTACTCCACAACATCCGAGAAGACTCGTTCGATTGGCGATTCGATCTCTCCTACGATGGCGGCGAGACCTGGGAAGAGGGCCTCTACACCATGCGCGTCACACGCAGGCGCTGAGCCGTATCTCGCCTTTAGCTGTCGGCGAACAAGCGAGCCTGGTCACACCGATATTGTGCTAGTATTCCCCTCGCGGAGTGCGGGGAGAAGTCAAGCCGGAGACAGCTACGCGAACTCGGCTCCGAGAGATGTTGTTCACGACTATCCCATAAGGAGGCACCGCTGATGGACTGGGGAATGAGGAACCGTTTGTCGCGGCTGATTCAGTCGGACGGCCACTGCATGTTTCTGCCGATCGACCACGGCTACTTCCAGGGGCCGACCAGCAAGCTCGAGAAGCCCGGCGAAACCATCCGCCCGCTGATCCAGTACGCCGACGGGCTTTTTGTCACCCGTGGCGTGCTGCGCGCCTGCGTCGATCCGCAGAACAGCCCGCCGGTTATCCTCAGGGTGTCGGGCGGCACCAGCATCATCGGTAAGAACCTCGCCCACGAGGCGATAACCACTTCGATCCAGGAGGCGATCAGGCTCAACGTCGCCGCCGTCGGCATGTCGATCTTCGTGGGCAGCGACTACGAGTACGACACGCTGGTGAACCTTGGCAAGCTCGTTAACGAGTGCGAGAACCACGGCATCCCCGTCATGGCCGTGACGGCCGTGGGCAAAGAGATGGAGAAGCGGGACGCCCGCTACCTGGGCCTGTGCTGCCGCATCGCCGCCGAGTTCGGCGCCAAGGTAGTGAAGACCTACTGGTGCGAGAACTTCGACAAGGTTGTCGAGGGCTGCCCCGTGCCGGTCGTCATGGCCGGCGGACCCAAGTGCGAGACCGAGCGCGAGGTCTTCGCATTCGTCCACGACGGCATGCAGCGGGGCGCCATCGGCGTCAACCTCGGCCGCAATATCTGGCAGCACCAGTACCCTGCGGCCGTGATGAGGGCACTACGCACCGTAATACACGAGGATGCTTCGGTAGATGATGCGGTGGGCATCTTCGAAGATGAAAAGAAGAAGTGACCAGTAGAATCCCATGGAGATGCTCTTCAAGGAAAAGGATGCCGAGGCACTAACCGCGGAATACGCGGACTGTCCGAGAGAGCTGGCGCTGCGCGTCTACACGTCACACCTCATCGGCGGCGACAGCGGCATGGTCTTGCACGGCGGCGGCAACACTTCAGTAAAAATCAGGCAAAAGAACGTTGTGGGCGAAGAAGAAGATGTTCTCTTCGTCAAGGGGAGCGGGTGCGACCTGGCGGATATCGAGCCGGGGGGCTTTGTCGGCCTGAATCTCGATCCCCTGCGAAAGCTCCGCCGTCTCGAATCCCTATCGGACGAGGAGATGGAGAACCAGTTGCTGATCAACCGCATCTCCAGCCGCGCACCCGATCCGTCCGTCGAGGCCCTGTTGCACGCCTTTCTACCCCATAAATACGTGGACCACACGCACGCCGACAGCGTTCTCATCCTGACAAACCAGAAGCGTGGCGAGGAGATCGTCAAGGAGGCTCTGGGGAGCGGAATTGCTGTTTTGCCTTATGCCGTGTCGGGCCTGCCGTTGGCAAAGGCGGTGATCGAACAGTACGAAAAACAACCCGACATCGAGGCCATCGTGATTCTCAATCACGGGATATTCATCTTCGCCGAGGATGTCAGGACTTCCTATGAAAGAATGATCGACTACGTCAGCAGGGCGGAAGCGTATATCGAGGAGCGGATACGGGATAAGCCGTTGACGACTCCGCTCCCGGGCAAGGCATCTCCGAGGGACTTCGATTCGGCCCTGGCGAGGACAAGCCAGGTAATCCGCGGCTCGTGCGCCCACCGGGCGCCGGACGGCCGGCTGCGCCGCTTCCACGTCGAGTCTCGGAGCGCGCCCGATCTAATCGAAGCCTCCCTCTCGAAAGAGGCCAAACCGATATGCAGGTCCGGGATTCTCACACCCGATCACGCGATCCGGACGAAGAACAGGATGGCGTACATCGAATCGATTCCGGAAAGCGACGATGACCTGAAGCGGATCGTGGGCCGTGCGGTGGACTCCTTCAAGGGAAACTATCACCGATATTTTCAAGAACAGGTGAAGGCCAAGGGTATCGAGCGCGAGGAGCTGGATCCCTATCCGCGACTATTCCTCGCTGCCGGCTTGGGGCTCGTCGCACTCGGGCTCACGTGTGAGGAGGCGCGCATCGCCGCCGACATCGGCGAGCACACAGTCCGCGCCAAGCTCCGCGCCGGCGCCCTTGGTGAGTATCTCGCCATCTCCGATTCCCACGTCTTCGACATGGAGTACTGGAGCTTGCAGCAGAAGAAGCTGGGCGGGTTGTCCTCGCCGCCGCTTCAAGGACAGGTCGCCCTTATCACGGGCGCGGGCGGAGCCATCGGCTGTGGTATAGCGGAACGTCTGCTGGCCGCCGGCGCCGCCGTGGCGATATCCGATATCGATGAATCCGGTCTGGAAAAGGTCCGCTCCATCCTGGCGGAAAAGTATGGCGGAAGCCTGATAGAAAGCAGTCTCGTCGACGTCACGGATTACCACGCTGTCGAAAAGGGTTTCGAAGAGATCGGCCGCAGGCTTGGCGGCGTCGATATCGTCGTCCCCAACGCCGGCATAGCCCACGTAGCCAGAATTGAGGACCTCGACCCGGAAAAACTCGACCAGGTCGTCGCCGTGAATCTCAAGGGCACTTTCAACGTCATCAAAGCCTCCATACCGGTCTTCAGGAGGCAGGGAACGGGCGGGAACATCGTCGTCATCAGCTCGAAGAATGTATTCGATCCGGGCGCCTCATTCGGCGCCTACAGCGCCTCCAAAGCGGGAGCGCACCAGATATCGAAGATCGCCGCGCTGGAGCTGGCAGAGTTGGGAGTCCGGGTCAACATGGTCAATCCCGACGCAATCTTCGGCGACGAAAAGGTGTCCTCGAAACTCTGGGACCTCGTGGGGCCGGAGAGGATGAAATCGCGCGGCCTCGATGCCGAGGGTCTGCGCGAGTACTACCGCCAGCGGAACCTGCTCAAGGAGCGCGTACTGGCTGAGCACGTCGGCAACGCCGTTCTCTTCTTCGCCAGCGATCAGACGCCGACAACCGGCGCGACGCTGCCCGTCGACGGCGGTATCCCCTCGGCGTTCCCGAGATAGTCTTGGAACCTGAGCCTTCGCAAACATCTCCCACTTGAAGGAGTATCAGAGAATGATTTTGAAGCACGTAGCGCTTGTTTGCAGCTCCGAAGAGAACAGCGATAAATTTTACGGAGAAATCCTTGGCCTAGAGAAGGTAAGCTTCAAAACGCTGCCGAGCGCTCTCGCCAGTCAGATCTTCGACGTCGACTCAGAATTCAAAATGATCAATTACGCCAGCGACGATATCCACTTCGAGATATTCATCGGCAAGCATGACTATATAGGAAAAAGGATCGAGCACGTCTGCCTCCAAGTCGAAGATCTGGAAGAGTTTCTCGACAGATGCCGCGCCGGGGGGGTGAAAATCCTTCAGGTTCCCAAGGGCGACAAGACCGTCACGTTTATCGAAGATCCAGATGGCAATCTCTTTGAGATAAAGTAAATAGAGACGCCTTTCAGTAAACAGCTCCGGCTGACGGGAATGTCCACCCATTCCGAATGCCACTCGATTTTCAGCTTACCGTTGCGGTTGATAGACGCCTTGGCGATAATGGGCGCGCCGCGCGCTGCCGCGGATTCAATCGCGAAAGAACGAAATCGTTTCTCATATTCGCCTCTCTCCAATGTGGGAGCCGGAGCAAGCGATGCCCGACGCCAAAGCGACCGTAGCCGTCACGCGCCGCATCCCGGCCGCGGGCTTGCGGCCGCTGGAGGAGCGCTACCAGGTCCGCCTCTTCGACAGCGACCTGCCGCCCGAGCGCCCGAAACTGCTCGAGTTGCTGCGCGATGCCGATGCCGCACTCACCCTTCTCTCAGACATTGTGGACTACGAAATCCTCAGCGCCTGCTCGCGGCTGAAGGTCGTCGCCAACTGCGCCGTCGGCTACGAGAACATCGACGTCTACGCAGCCGCCAAACGCGGTATCTGGGTCACCAACACCCCCGAGGTGCTCACCGACGCCACCGCCGACCTCGCCATGACACTCATCCTCTGCGTCAGCCGCAGGATCGTCGAAGCGGATCGCTACATGCGCGGCGGCAAGTACCGCGCCTGGGACCCGCGGCTCCTGCGCGGTCGCCAGCTCACGGGCAAGACGCTGGGCATCGTCGGCCTCGGCCGCATCGGCCGCGCCGTCGCACAGCGGGCCAAGGCCTTCGGCATGGAGATCGTCTACACCGATCCCCAAGCCCACACCGAAGCCGAGCGCGAGCTGGGCGCCTTTCGCATGGGATTCCGGGAACTGCTTTTCGCATCCGACGTCGTTACACTGCACACGCCCTACGCCCCCGAGCTCCACCACCTGATGGACGCCGAGGCCTTCGCCGCCATGAAGCCGACCGCCTACTTCATCAACACCGCCCGCGGCAGGCTGATGGACGAGCGGGCCCTGCTGGAGGCCCTCAAGAGTGGTGAGATCGCCGGCGCGGGCTTGGACGTCTACGAGAACGAGCCGGAGTTCGAGCACGAGCTGGCGGAGCTGGACAACGTCGTCCTCCTGCCCCACATCGGCAGCGCCACCCACGAGACGCGCGACGCCATGGCCGAACTCGCGGCTCGAAACATCATCGAAGTCCTCGAAGGACGCAGACCGCCGACGCCTGTCAACGAACCGATTCGGTGATACTATTGCCCAATGAGCGCGACGATCGTAAACGGAGCTGAGATCGGCAAGCGGATCAGGGCCGAGGTCGCCGCCGAGGCTGCTGCCATGGCCGAACGCGGCGTCGTGCCCGGCCTGGCCGTCATCCTCGTCGGCGAAGACCGCGCCAGCTCCACCTACGTCCGCTCCAAGCGGCGCGCCTGCCGCAAGGCCGGAATCCACTCCGAACTCCAGCATCTGCCCGATTCGATCTCGCAGGACGAGCTTCTCCAGCGGGTAGGCGAGCTGAACCGGCGGGACGAAATCGATGGCATACTCGTACAACTGCCGTTGCCCGACGGGATAGATGAACAGGAGATCCTGGAGGCCATCGATCCCGCCAAGGACGTCGACGGATTTCACCCCATCAACTTCGGCAGGCTGGCCACCGGCCAGGACTCGTTCGTGCCGGCTACCCCGCTGGGCATAATGGAGATCCTTCGCACCCACGACGTACCGATTGAGGGCGCGCGCGCAGTCGTCATCGGCCGCAGCAACATCGTAGGCAAGCCGGTGGCACTGCTGCTGCTGCACTCCCACGCCACTGTTACACTCTGCCACAGCCGCACCAGGGACCTGCCGCTTGTTGCGCGCGAGGCGGACATCCTCGTCGCCGCCACCGGCCGGGCGGCGATTGTGACCCCAGAGTTCGTGAAGCAAGGGGCGGCGGTGATTGACGTCGGCATGAACGCCATCGATGACGAGGGATTGATCCGGGAGCTGTTCGGCGAAAATCCGGATCGCCTCGCCGACCTCGATAAGAAGGGCTACACGCTCACCGGCGACGTCCACCCCGCGGTTGCCGAGGCTGCCAGCCTGCTCACGCCCGTGCCCGGCGGCGTCGGCCCCCTGACCATCGCCATGCTCTTGAAGAACTGCCTGCGCGCGGCGCGCCTGCGCCGGATGGGAGGGGCCTGATGGCTACCTTTCTCGACGTCGGCCTCACCGGTGGTATCTGCTGCGGCAAGAGCACCGCCCAGCGCCTCTTCGCGACGCTCGGCTGCCACACGCTCGACTCCGACGCCATCTATCATCAGCTAATCCAACCTGGGCGTCCGCTCCACGCCAGGCTTGTCGAGTGGCTGGGGGAGCGCGTCCTCGACGGCCGCAACCGCATCGACCGCGTCGTCCTCGGCGAAATCGTCTTCAACGACGACGAGGCGCTCAAAAAACTCAACGCCATCGCCCACCCGATGGTTGTCGACGAGCAGGAGCGCCTCAAGCGCGAGATCCAGGCCGAAGGCAACGGCGGCATAATGATCACCGACGCCGCCCTGATGATCGAGGCCGGTACCTACGAGCGCTACGACAAGATCGTCGTAGTCTCCTGCGACCCCGACGAGCAGCTCCGCCGCCTCATGCTGCGCACCCGCCTCGATGCCGACTCGGCGCGGCGGCGCATCGCGTCCCAGATGTCGGCCGAGGAGAAGCTCGGCTACGCCGACTACCCGATCTACAACAGCGAGAGCCTCGAGGCCCTCAAGCGCCAGGTCGAGGAGGTGTACGCCCACCTGGTGCTCGACCTGCGCGCCAAGGAGCGGGGCCGTGTTTGAGGTCAGCATCTCCCTGACCTTCTCCGCCGCGCACAGGCTGCCCGGCTACCCGGGCGACTGCAGCCGGCTGCACGGCCACAACTGGCGCGTCGTCGTCTCCGTGCGCGCCCGCGAGCTCGACGAGCTCGGCATGGTCGCCGATTTCCGCGCTGTGAAGGAAGATGCCCGCAAGGTCATCGCGGAGCTCGACCACACGCTGATAAACGACCACCCCGACTTCCGGGACTCCGACCCCAGCAGCGAGGCGCTCGCACGCTGGATATTCGAGCGCCTGCGCCCGGCTCTCGACGCCGGCAACCACCGGCTGTGCGCCGTCGAGGTTTGGGAAACCGACAACAGCGGCGCCCGATATGAGCCGACCGAACCGGTCGAAATATAAGCAGCGGGAATCCACACCCTCTTGATCTGCTCGATGTCTCGTTTTTGAACTATAATTATCAGGCGGAAATGGATTCAGTGCCCTCGTTGTGTCGTGCTTGTGGTGTTTCAGTGAAGGGAGGAAACCATGCCAACTGAAGTCTCTATTATTATCTCTATGTACATCGTGACAAAAACAGGAGTGATTGTGGGGGACAAGAAACAATCTGTCGGGATCAGGCTGATAGCCGGGTTTACCGCCGTCCTTTCGTACCTAGTCATCCTCGGCCTTCTGCTGGATCTATTCTAGGTAACGGAGTCAGGTGAGGATATCCAACTACAGTTTCGGCTCGATCACGGTCGCGGGCTGTAGCTACACGTCCGACGTCATTCTACTTCCGGACAGGATCATTCCGAACTGGTGGCGCAAGTCCGGCCACCTGCTAGTGCCCGAGGACCTCGAAGAGGTCGTCGCCGCCGCGCCGGCGCGCCTCGTCATAGGCACCGGCGCCGCCGGAGGCATGCGCGTGCCGGAAGCGACTCTCGAATTCCTGCGGCAAGAGGGAATCGAACCGACTGTGCTGCGCACCAAGGTCGCCTGCGAGCGCTTCAACTTGCTCGCGGCCGAAGGCGACGTCGCCGCCGCCCTGCACCTGACATGCTAGCTAAGTATGGGATCAGGGACCCTTGTGTCCCCCCCTTATTTGGGAACAAGGATTTTAGTATTAAGGGCTATCCAAGTCCCGGACACAACGAAAACCCCTGAGGTTGCACCAGGCGGCCGGCGTGACCCAGTAGCGGTTGGAGAGGCGAATGTGCATCGGGTTGCAGTCCCAGGCGCCGCCGCGCAAGACACGGCGTACCCCCGAAGACGGGCCCTGCGGATCGCGCGTCGGCGAGCGGCTGTAGTAATCCTCTTCGTACCAGTCCGCGCACCACTCGAACACGTTGCCGGCCATGTCGTACAAGCCGAATCCATTGGCCGCGAACGACCCAACCGGCGCTACGTCGCCGTAACCGTCATGGTATCCCTCAAAGATGTCGTACCCAGGTATACTCCGCTGAAGCACTTCGTACAGACGTCTATACTCTCTCCTGAACGCCTCGTCCGCGACGTTGGCCTGCCTGATGCCGTCCACCATCGGCAGCTCCTGATTTCCCCAAACATATTTCCAGCCCTCCTGCCCTCCGCGGGCGGCGTACTCCCACTCCGCCTCCGTCGGCAGGCGTACCCCGGCCCACTCGCAATATGCCTCCGCGTCGCGCCAGTTGACATTCACTATCGGGTGGTCCAGGTAAGACCAGCCGGGATTTAGATTGCGATTGTTCAATATCTCGATCTCCGGCGGCATGGAACAGCCGGTCTCCTCGCAGAACTGCATGTAGGCGCGCAC
This sequence comes from uncultured Acidobacteriota bacterium, assembly GCA_964408025.1. Lineage (GTDB taxonomy): Bacteria > Acidobacteriota > DATKUA01 > DATKUA01 > DATKUA01 > CAYOXX01. The sequence continues at coordinate 11,461 of CAYOXX010000030.1, forward strand.
AGTCACGGCCGTGCGGCTCACCCAGAACACCCGGCTGATCGTCACGCGATGGCGAGGACTCTCGTCGACATCGCACTCTCCATCCCCCGGTACACAACCCATCTGGAAACTACCAGGCGGAATGCGGACGTACTCCAGACCGGCCCTGTCTATCCAGACCTGATCCAGCTCTTGGTCATCTATAACTTCGGCCTCTTCGGGAACGCTCTCTTCACGGTCCTGCTGCTGTGTGATCTCCTCGCCCTCCTGCTGCCCGTCACAGGCCAGAACTAGTAACAGCGAAAGCGCTAAGAAGCAAAGAACTCTGAGACTACGAAGTTTTTGGAATTGCATTGCCCTCATCTCTCGATTAATAAAAGTATGCCTTATTGTCCTTAAAACAAAATTTAAAAAGATAGTTATAGGATTTTGGTGTCGTAGAGTCGTAGACATGACACGGAAACGCAATGACTGAAGAATAATAGAACACCAGAATCCCGTGACTGAACTTTTTCACGAACAAATCAAAATGATGAGGTAATTAACCAACATTCGGTATTAAGTAATAATCGCTCGGGCCCATTCGAATACTCTCTGGGCGAGAGACACGGCCAAGCGGTGATCCTCCCCGGATACCTCATCCCACGGACCGGGATAACGCGTACCCACTGCGTAATCGGTCAAAGCAGCGGCATCACCTAATTCTTCCGGGAAATCCACGCCCCCGGCCTTTACCAAGGTAATCAGCATAGCGATATCGTGGGTATGCGGGAACCGAATCCCATAGTGAAGCAATATGGCCTTGAGGCTCTTCTCAGCCGCCTGCTGCGCATGGAAGCAGATTGTTTCGTAAAGAACACCTTTCGAGACTTGCTGCCGCGCCACCAGCAAGTCGCTCCGGGCATGTCGAAGCCAGTCCGCGGGACTGCCGGGAACAGGGGGCTCAGGCCGCATATATCTCCCTGCCCTCGCGCAAGGCGGGGAAGAAGACCATGCCGTAATCGTCCCCGTACTTCTCCAGGTCCTCTTCGGTCGCGACTATCACGTCAACCGGACGGCCAAAACCGATAATCTGTTTGTAAACCGCCTGTGCGGCGTGGCGCCTGTGGGTTCCGTTCGGCACCACCACCAGCACATCGATATCACTGTCGATGAGGTTCTCGCGACGCACCGCGGAGCCGAACAGAATCACTCTCAGAGGGCTGGCAGCCGCTACAATCCTTCGAATTAAATCATCGATTACTGTGGACTCAACGTCCATGCCAGCCTCGCATATCCTAATCCTATATGGTCAATACTACTAGCCTTTTGCTAAGTATGAATCATCACGACCAAGTCGTCAAACCAGCGGCGATTACTCCGGTGCGCTAGCGGATGATTTCCAGAATGTATATATCGCCGCGCCGGCTCTCCAGGGGCACAATCAGGTGCGTAGGGGTGACGGCGAACTTGGTGAAGAGCGCCGACTCCGGCATCCCGGAGCTGAGGCCGCCGAAGGGTGTAACGCGGTGCGCCTCTCCCCCGCCCGCAGGGATCGCCCAGACGTTGAACGAACCGGTGCGGTTGGAGGTGAAGTAGAACCAGCGTCCGTCGGGCGACCAGGACGACCAGCCCTCCTCGGCGGGGCCGACGACGAGCGGGCGTGGATTCTCGCCCGCGGCGTCTACGACCCATATGTCGGCGTTGCCCTCCTGGTCGGTCCTGAAGGCTAGCAGCCGGCCGTCGGGTGACCAGCAGGGGTACATCTCGTTGCTGTCCCAGGGGGTGAGCCGCCGCGGCTGCCCGTTGCCGGCGGCCGCGGCCGACCAGATGTCCCAGTTGCCGGAGCGGTTCGAGTAGAAGGCGATCTCGTCGCCGCGGGGTGACCATGCGGTGAGCGAATCGCGCACCGGGTGCTCGGTGTCGGTTACCTGCAGCGCCACGCTGCCGAGCGACGGTACGCGCCAGACTTCGTAAGAGCCGGCGGAGGTGGAGCCGAAGCAGATCTGCTCGCCGTCGGGGGCGAAGCTGGCGCCGATTTCGCGGGTGGTGCGGGCCCACTCGTTGGTCACCTTCCTCTCGCGGCGCTCCTCCAGCAGCATCGAGTAGAGGGTGCCGCTGGCGGTGTGGTGCGAGGTCCAGGCGAGCGCGCGGCCGTCGGCGGAAACTGCCGGGTAGTAGTTGCGCTGGCCGGTGAAGGTCAGCTGCTCCCTTTCGTCCGTGATCGTGCCGGCGGCGGAATCGAGCGGGCAGGCCCAGAGGTGCCTCTCTACCTGGCGCACGCTGAAGGCCAGCTTGCTCCCGTCTGGAGAGAGGGCGCACTGCACGTCGTCGGTGAGCGAGTAGGTGAGCGCCACCGGGTCGCCGACCGGCATACAGCCGGCCGGGTCGATCTCCACACTCCAGAGGCTCTTGTTGCCGCCGAACGGGCCGCGGCTGTAGTAGAGTCGCGTCCCGTCGGCCGACCAAGCCAGACCGGATACCTCCTCTCCCGAGGGGATGAGGCCGAGCGGCGCGGAGGAGCCGTCGGCGACCGAGGCGACGTGGATGTCGCCCCTGGTCCGGTGCCAGTAGATGAGCCTCTCGCCGTCGGGACTCCAAACTGGGAAGGGAGCGGCGCTGGTGCCGGCGACGAGCAGGCGCGGCTCGCCGCCGCCGGGCGGCACCAGGTAGATGTCGCCGAGCCAGTCGAAGGCGATGGTGCGGCTGTCGGGAGACCAGGTGGGGTTGGCACCGAAGTCGGTGACGGGGAACGGATTGCCGCCGTCGGCGGGTATGAGGTAGATGCCGCCGCCGTCCCGGTCGGAGGCGAAGGCGATCGAGCGGCCGTCGGGAGACCAGGCCGGCTGGATGTCATTGTCCGGCGTCGAGGTGAGCTGGACCGCCTGGCCACCCTCGGACGGCTTCTTCCAGATGTCCATGTTGCCCGCCTCGTCCGACGCATAGACTATCCAGCGGCCGTCGGGAGACCAGCCGGGGAAGGCGGCCAGCCCGCCGCCGCCGGTGATCTGAGTGAAGACCAGCTCCGGTTGTGCCGCGGTTTCCTCTTCGCCGCCGTTGGTCAGCAAGTAGGAGAGGCCCAGCGTCGCCAGGGAGCCGACGACCAGGGAGACTGCGGCTACCAGCGCCGAGACCACGTGCCGTTTGGGGATCCTGAATCTCAGGCGAGGGCGGGTATCGGCGAGGCTGACGGTGGCCGTGGGGCCGGTGTCGAGGTCGCGCTTCAGGCGCCGCAGGTCGGTCCTCAGGTCGGAGACGGTGTGGTAGCGGTCGGCCGGGTCCTTCTCGAGGCACTTGCCGACTATCCGCTCCAGCTCCATCGGAACGCCGCTACGCAGGGCGGTGATCGGCTCGTGCTGTTCGTGCAGGACCGAGTAGATGATGGCCGGCGGGTACTCGCCCCGGAAGGGCGGCTGCCCGGTGACCAGCTCGTAGATGATGACGCCGAGCGACCAGATGTCGGTGCGGTTATCGATCTTGCGGCCGCGGGCCTGCTCGGGCGACATGTAGGATACGGTGCCCAGCGTCGTGCCGGTCTTGGTGATGCCGGTCTGCCCGGCCAGCTTGGCGACGCCGAAGTCGAGGAGCTTCGCCACTTCCTCCTCGGTGACGATGACGTTGGCCGGCTTGATGTCGCGGTGCACGATGCCGTGCTCGTGTGCCACGGCGAGGCCGTCGGCCACCTGCATGGCGATGCTCAGCGCTTCGGGCAGCGGCGACGGCCCGCGCTCGATCTTCTTCTTCAGCGTCTCGCCCTCGTAGTAGGCCATGACGATGAACAGGCGCCCGCTCTCGGTCTCCTCGATGCTGTGGATGTTGCAGATGTTGGCGTGCTCGAGCGCCGAGGCCGCCCGCGCCTCGGTTATGAAGCGACCCTTCGATTCCTCGTCGCGTGTAAGCTCCGGGGGAAGGAATTTCAAGGCCACGGTGCGCTTAAGCTTGGTGTCCTCCGCCTTGAAGACGACGCCCATGCCGCCCTCGCCGAGCTTCTCGATGATCTTGTAGTGCGATATCTTCTTGCCGATCACGATCTCTCTAACCAGTAGTCTTTGTGGGGCCGCCTAAGCTGAGTCCTGCTCCGTCCAATTAAACCTGGGCGAGCAACCCGATATTCCAAGAGTGTTTACCGGACGCCAAAAGGATAGCTTAGTTCCGCGGCGATGTGAAGCGCCCTGCAGGCAGCCATCGCCGCGGAGGATCGAATTGGAACTGGACCACAGATATGCCGGCCGTTCGGCTCCGGGGCGTATGATTGCTGTTGAAAACATTTTGGAAACATGGTTTAATAAGTTATTAATGATGATATTATGCGTTGATTTGCAAACTGTTATTGCAAGTCAAAAAGGGTAAATAAGATGGTGCATTACAAGGACCTCAAAAGCAAGCGAGTTGTTATCACCGGCGGAGCAAGTGGAATCGGCCTGGCCACGGCCGGAAGATTCGCCGATGAAGGGGCGGAAGTTGTCATCCTCGATTGGAACAAGGAGGCAATAGCCGAAGCTCTGGGGGGCACCAAGGGTATACGCGAGGGAATAGTCGCCGATGTCAGCCGCCCCGAGGACGTGGTGAACTCGTTCCGCAAAGTGGATGAGATACTGGGCGGTGTCGATGTCCTGATTTCGAATGCGGGAATAAGTGTGCGCAAGCCCTTCCTGGATATCGAATACGAACAGTGGTCGAAAGTGCTCAGGGTGAATCTGGACGGAATGTTCCTCTGCGCTAAAGAAGCCATCAAGCGGATGATAAGGGAACGCTCGGGTGTCGTTCTATTTACGGCTTCCACCAACGGGCTCGAGGGGCACCCTCTGTATGCGGATTACAATGCCTCCAAGGCGGGCGTCATTCTGCTGGCGAAGACCTTGGCGCTGGAATTCGCCCCGTGGTTGAGGGCCAACGCCGTCTGCCCGGGTTACGTGCTCACGCCGATGCAGAAGGCGGAATACACGCCGGAGATGTTGGAGGACCTAAATTCCAAGATACCCCTGAACCGGCACGCCACGCCGGAGGAAGTAGCCGCATTGTTTGCGTTCCTGGCATCCGAAGAAGCCTCGTTCATAACCGGGCAGGCCATGCCGATAGACGGCGGCGAAACATCAGGACAGTACTCAAGAGACAGCTAAATATACAGCGAAATAAGAGCCGAATAAGCGGAGGTACTAAATATGAATATTGCAGCAAATATAATAGAGTACATCTCGCTTGATGGGAAGGTAGCGATGATCACAGGCGCAGCGGCCGGCATCGGGCTGGGGACCGCCAAAGTGCTTGCGCAATCGGGGGCCGCCATAGCCCTGCTGGACATCGACGAGGCCGGCGGCATGGACGCAGCGAAAGAGATCGAGAGGCTCGGTGGCGTCGCGAAATACTATCAATGCGACGTCACATCCAACGCCGCTTGCAGTAGAACAACCGAAGATGTTGCCAACGACTTCGGCAGGATCGATATCCTGGTAAACAACGCGGGCATCGCCGTACGCAAGAACATCCTGGACTTGAGCGAGGACGACTGGGATCGATCAAACGACGTTAACCTCAAGGGTGTTTACCTGCTCTCGCGTCACGTAATTCCTCACATGATAAAAAACGGCGGCGGAAGCATAATCAACACGGGGTCCGGCTGGTCGCTCAAGGGTGGACCGGATGCCGTTTCATACTGCGCGTCCAAGGGCGGCGTCCTGAACATGACACGCGCCATGGCCATAGATCACGGCAAGGACGGCATCAGGGTAAACTGTATCTGCCCCGGCGACGTGGACACGGGGCTTCTTCGCGGCGAAGCGGCCCAACTGGGAGCGGACGAAACCGAATTCATGCGGGAAGCCGCCAACCGCCCGCTCAACAGAGTCGGTGTTCCCGAAGACGTCGGTAAGGCTGTGCTCTTCTTCGCCGGCGATATGTCCAGCTGGGTAACCGGGGCGTTCCTGGTGGTCGACGGCGGAGGGTTAGCTTAAGCGCAAAACACCTTAATTCGGAGTTTCCCATGAGCAAGAGTGAAAAGGTGGTTCACCCTTATATCCCGAACTCCGCGCCGGAAGTGAAAGCCAAGATGCTGGAGGAGATCGGCGTCAAGGAGATCGATGAGCTCTATGAGGATATCCCCGAGAGCTTGAGATTCGATCGGGAGCTTGACCTGCCCGAACCGTTGACCTCCGAATGTTCCCTGAAGCGCCACGTGGAGAGCATCCTCTCCCGGAATCAGACCTGTGAAGAGAACCTGAGCTTCCTGGGCGCAGGATGCTGGCAACACTACGTCCCCGCCATCTGCGACGAGGTCAATCGGCGGTCGGAATTCCTGACGGCCTATGCGGGGGAGCCTTACGAAGACCACGGCAGGTTCCAGGCGCTCTTCGAGTACCAGAGTCTGATGGCCGAACTCCTGGAGATGGACGTCGTGAACGTGCCCACCTACGATTGGTGCCAGGCCGCGAGCACGTCGATAAGAATGGCCGGCAGAATAACTAGCCGGGACGAAATCCTGATTTCGGACACAGTCTCTCCCGACAGGCTCTCGGCGATCAGAAACTACTGCAGACCTATCATCAGCGTCATACCGGTCGCCCATTCCCGCGAAACCGGCTTGATCGATCTGGACGATCTGAAAGCCAAAATGACCACCGCCGTCGCCGGCATCTACTTCGAGAATCCCTCATACCTGGGATTGGTCGAGGGCCGGGGACGGGAAATATCGGATATCGCGCACCGAAATGGGGCGATCAGCATCGTGGGAATCGATCCGATCTCCCTGGGAGTGATGACCCCGCCGGCCCTCTACGGTGCTGACATAGTGTGCGGAGACATTCAAAGCCTCGGGATTCACATGAACTTCGGCGGCGGCCTCGCGGGCTTCATCGCCACGCGCGACGAAGAGCAGTACGTCATGGAATTCCCATCCCGACTCTTCGGCATCACGAAAACCGCCGTGGAGGGCGAGTACGGCTTCGGGGACGTCGCCTACGAGAGGACTTCCTTCGCGGTCAGAGAAAAGGGCAAGGAGTTCATCGGGACGGCCACAGCATTGTGGGGGATTACCGCGGCCGTCTATCTCTCCCTCATGGGTCCCAAGGGGATGCGGGAGCTGGGCAAGCACATTATGCAGAAGTCCCAATATGCGATGAAAAAGCTCTCCGAGATCGAAGGGGTCACGGCACCCCTATTCAGATCAACACCGTTCAAAGAGTTCGTCGTCGACTTCAGCGATACGGGAAGGCGCGTAGAAGGCATCAACAAATCCCTGCGCGAACGCGGCATCTTCGGAGGACATGATCTGTCGAGGGAATTTCCCGAGCTGGGAGAGTGCGCGCTCTACTGCGTCACCGAAGTTCACTCGAAGGGCGATTTGGATTACATGGCACAAGCATTGGGAGAGTGTCTGAGATAAGGATACGTGATCAGCAGCATCGGTGAACCCGGAGGATGCTTGAGATGAAGACAGAGACCAAGACGAGATTGAGAGATTTTCACCAGGCCAAGTGGGACGAGGAGATCATCTTCGAGCTCAGCACACCGGGCGAACGGGGAATACTGATACCCGAAGTGGAGCGCGAGATCGAAGAGTCTGTCGGCGACGGCGTGTCCGCGCTTCCCGAAAGCATGATCAGGAGCGAGCCCCCCTGTCTTCCCGAGGTCGCACAGATGAGGGTGCTTAAGCATTTCCTTCGCCTGTCCCAACAGTGTCTCGGAGCCGATCTGAATATCGATTTGGGGCAGGGAACCTGCACGATGAAGTACAGCCCGAAAATCAACGACGTCCTGGCTTCATCTCCGAAGGCGAGCGCGCTTCACCCGCTGCAGGACGAGAGCACCGTCCAGGGGGCCCTCGAAATAATGTACACATTGGAATCATTTTTCCGAGAGATTTCGGGGCTCAGCAGATTCACACTCCAGCCGAGCTCGGGATCGGCGGCCATCTTCACCATGGCATCCATCGTCCACGCCTACCACGAATCCCGAGGCGAAGCAGACCGTCGAGACGAGATTATCACCACCATCTTCTCCCACCCGTCGGATGCCGCGGCGGCGGCCGTAAAGGGATTCAAGGTAATTACGCTCTACCAGAACGAAGACGGGCTGCCAGAACTCGAAGCCCTCAGGAAGGCTGTGTCCGGCCGCACGGCGGCCATGTTCATCACCAACCCGGAAGATACCGGCATCTTCAACCCGAAAATCGTTGAATTCGCCCGAGCCGTTCACGAGGCGGGAGGCCTGTGCGGCTACGACCAGGCCAACGCCAACGGAATCCTGGGCGTCACCAGGGCCAGGGAGGCGGGATTCGACATATGCTTCTTCAATCTCCACAAAACCTTTTCGGCGCCCCACGGCTGCGGCGGCCCGGCGGCGGGAGCGCTCGGCGTGACGGAGGAGCTGGTCGATTTCCTGCCCGTTCCGCTTGTGGAGTTCGACGGCGAACGGTACTACTTGAACTACGACCTCCCGAAAACGATCGGCAAGGTAAGAGGCTTCCACGGGGTGTTCCCGCTGATCCTGAGGGCATACTCTTGGATTATGTGTCTGGGCGCAGCGGGACTCAGAGAAGTCGCCAATGTCGCCGTCCTGAATAACAATTACATTCTGAACAAGGTGAAGAAGATTCGTGGCGCAACGGCGCCCTTCGCGCCGGGACGGCACCGCATCGAGCAGGTGAGGTACAGTTGGGAGCGGCTCAGGGACGACACGGGCGTCACCACCGAGGACGTAACCTGCCGCATGGCCGACTTCGGCTTCCACTTGTGGTCCAGTCACCACCCGTTCGTCGTTCCCGAGCCCTTTACCATCGAGCCCACGGAATCCTACTCGAAAGAGGAGATCGACGAGTACATCGAGGGCTTGCGCAAGGTCGCTGAAGAAGCCTACGAGAATCCCGAGAGGATTAAAAACGCGCCCTACAACAGCGTGGTGCACAAGATCGACCACAGCACGCTGGACGATCCCGACAGGTGGGCGATCACCTGGAGGGCTCACCTGAAAAAGCAGAAGCGGAATCGCTGATCACCGATCAAAATGAAGAAATTAGGCCTGATCGTAAATCCTGTCGCTGGAATGGGCGGACGGATCGGGCTGAAGGGGACGGACGGCGCGGAGATCCTGGCGAAAGCCAGGGCTCTGGGGGCGGAGCCCCAGGCCGAGCAGCGGGCGGCCGAGGCCGTGCGCGGGCTCGAAGCGCTTAAAGGCAGGATAGAAATTATCACCTGCCGCGGGGCCATGGGCGAGGCGGTCGCCGCCAGATGCGGCTTTTCACCCAGCATAAGTTGGATTCCGGTGGGTCAGGACACAACTGCCGGAGACACCCGTGGGGCCGCCGAAAAGATGCGGGCTGCCGCTGTCGACCTGCTCCTTTTCGCCGGGGGAGACGGAACGGCCAGAGATATTTGCGGCGCCGTAGGCACCTCCGTTGTGGTCTTGGGAATCCCCGCCGGCGTCAAGATCCATTCCGCAGTATTTGCACGCAATCCCACCAGGGCGGGAGAACTGGCAGCCCTATACCTGGAGGGCAAGGCCAAGGGAACCACGGAATCCGAGGTCATGGACATCAACGAGGAGGAATATCGGCGCGGGATTCTGTCGGCGAAACTCCATGGATACCTCCGCATTCCACAGGAGCGGCGGTACATTCAGAGTCTCAAAGCCGGAAGCGTGGAGAGCGAGCGGCACGCCCAGGAAGCAATCGCCTCCGAGATTGTGGAGAACATGTCCGATGACTACTACTACGTTATTGGTCCAGGGACCACAACCAGAGCAATCATGGAAAAAATGAACCTGGAACATTCCTTGCTGGGCGTGGACCTCGTTCACAGGAAAAGGCTCGTCGGGAAGGACCTAAACGAAAAAGAGATACTGGAGAAAACGAAAGGGAGAAGAACCAGAATAGTCGTCACGCCGATCGGGGGCCAGGGCTACATTCTCGGCAGGGGAAACCAGCAGTTGAGCCCCCGGGTGATCGAGCAAGCCGGCACTGAGAACATCCTGGTGGCGGCTACCAGGCAGAAGATCAACTCTCTGAGGGGCCGGCCGCTACTGGTCGACACGGGGGACGGAGAAACAGACAGCATGTTTGGCGGCTACCAGAAGATTATTACTGGATACAGAGAGATGATTATATATAAGATTGAACACTAGCCATGCCAACGGTTCGGCTGTGATATATAGAGGTCCGCGGGCACCGGAGGCCTCCCGGCGTGGGCCGCCGGCTCAGACTGCGGCACCGAGTATGAGCCGTAGCGAGCATACCTAATTTATGGGCTACACGACGGCCGGATCGCCAAGCGACAAGATTAGGTCCGTTCTCGCGCTCTTGACCTACACCGGTTTCTAATACATAGTTATATAAATTCGAGACAACTTTGCCGCCACAAGGATAATTTCATCTGCAAGGGCGATCGGCGTTGGAGTAACAGAAAGACTCGCCCCACAACAGGCCGGCAAGCAGTCCATCATGTTATGGAACAATTCGGTGAAGGAGGGTAGTCCCATGAACAATCACGACATGTCCGGTCTAGTTGCCGGACTTCGCTCCACTTTCAATGCTGGCCGCACCCGCCCCCTCTCCTGGCGCCGGGAGCAACTCGGCCGGCTGAAAGCTATGATCGCGGATCTCGAAGGGGAGTTGTTCGCCGCGCTCGAGGAAGACCTGGGAAAGCCGGGCTTCGAGTCCTGGCTCGGCGAGACCGGTTTCGTCACTTCCGAAATCGACTACGCCGTGAAGCGGGTGGGCTTCTGGATGAAGCCGAGGTGGGTCAGGACGTCGATGTTGAACCAACCCGGCTCCAGCTACGTGCACCCCGAGCCGCTCGGAGTGGCTTTGATAATAGGCGCTTGGAATTACCCATTCCTGATCTCGATTTTGCCGCTGGTCGGCGCCATCGCGGCCGGCAACTGCGCCGTCGTCAAGCCCTCGGAGGTCTCGGCGAACACCTCCGCGGTCATCGCCAGGGGCGTGCGTGACTACCTGGACGGTGATGCCATAAGGGTAGTCGAAGGCGGGGTGCCCGAGACGACCGCCCTGCTGAAGGAGCAGTTCGACCACATCTTCTACACCGGCGGCGGGATAGTCGGGCGGATAGTGATGGAAGCGGCGGCGAGGAACCTGACGCCGGTGACGCTGGAACTGGGCGGCAAGAGCCCATGTTTAGTCGACCGCGGCGTGGACCTAAAGGTCGCCGCTCGTCGCATCGCCTGGGGCAGGTTCCTCAACGCCGGCCAGACCTGCGTATCGCCAGATTACGTGCTGGCGCACGAGGAGATCGAGGAGGAGCTTCTTGACCACCTGAAGTCAGCGTTGCGCCGTTTCTACGGCGCCGACCCGCGGCAGAGCCCCGACTACGCTCGCATCATCAACGAGATGCACTTCGGGCGCCTCGAGGCCCTGCTCGGTAGCGGCGAGGTCGTCACCGGCGGCCAGACGGACGCCTCCGACCTCTACATCGCCCCGACCATCCTCAGGAACGTGGTTCCCGATTCGCCGGTGATGGCCGAGGAGATCTTCGGCCCCATTCTGCCGGTGCTCGCGGTCCCCGGCATCGAGGCGGCCATCTCCTTCGTCAACGCCCGCCCCCGCCCCCTGGCGCTCTACCTCTTCTCAAGCGATGAGGGTACTAAGAAGAGGATCATCGAGCGCACCAGTTCCGGGAGCGTCTGCATCAACGACGTCGTAGTGCACCTGCTGGAGCCCGAGCTGCCCTTCGGCGGCGTAGGCCACAGCGGCATGGGGGAGTACACCGGCCGGGCGAGCTTCGAAACATTCAGCCACCGCAAGAGTGTGCTGAAGAAATCGCTGCGCTTCGACGTGCCGCTGCGCTACCCGCCTTACAACAACTCGAAGCTCAAGTGGCTCAAGCGGCTGGTGTAGTCGCGGGAATCCGATGCCGTCGACAAAGCCGAAGGTCCTGATACGGCGCTGCGACCAGTACGACGCCGACAGGATAGCGGGCATCGTCAGGGAGGGGATGGAGGAGCTGGGCGCCAGGCCAACCGGCAGGATTCTGCTGAAGCCGAACGTGGTGATCGCCCAGCGCGAGCTCTTCCCCCACGCTTTCACGCGTAGCGAGTTCCTCGACGGGGCGATCGCCGCCACCAAGGCGATGGCGGAGGACGTCGAAGAGATCGCTGTGGGCGAGCGCTGCGGCATCACGATCCCCACGCGATACTGCTTCCGGGAGGCCGGCTATCCCAAGGTTATCAGGAAGCACAAGGTCAAAAGATATCACTTCGATGAGAGCCGGCACGTCCTGGTGAGGCTGACGAAGGAGGGCAGGCTGCGGGACGAGATCTTCGTGCCCAGGCCGGTGACGCAATGCGACTTCCTCATCAACCTGCCGAAGTTCAAGGCCCACCCCTGGACGAAGTTGACGCTTAGCCTCAAGAACCTGATCGGTTTGCAGGACGACCGCCACCGGCTGGTCGACCACAACAGCTTCCTGGAGCACAAGATCGCCGACCTGCAGGAGGTGATCCAGCCCCGCTTCATCGCCGTCGACGCCATCGTCGCCGGCCAGAAGATGATGCTCACGCCGGACCCCTTCCCGATGGGCGCGATAGTGATGGGCACCAACTCCTGCGCCGTCGACACGGTCGGCTGCCACATGGTCCGCGTCAACCCCCACGACCTGATACACCTTCGGTTAGCCGCGCAGAGAGGCTTCGGCCCCGCGGAACTGGACGAGATTGAGGTCGCGGGAGACTTCCCGCTCGAGCAGGTGCTGGAGAGGACCCGGGGATTCCAGTTCGTCCGCGAGCGGATCGACGAATACTTCGAGGAGGAGAGCAACCTCTCCTGCACGGTGGGCGGATTTCCCGAGGAGCACTCGCCCGACTACTGCCGGGGAGGGTGCCCCGGAGCCTTGCAGGAGGCGATGCACATACTGAACCAGTTCTCGCCGAACGCGGAACAGAAGATGAGAAAAATCCGCTATGTTATCGGCAGGACAGACGACCCACTCGATCTGGACCAAGGCGAGAGAGTGCTCTTCACGGGAGACTGCACCAACTGGGAGGGATGTTTAAACGGCCGGACGGTGAAGATCGAGGGCGACTACAGGACCACCGGCCGGACCGACGTGCGCAAGACGAAATCGAACGACATGTTGCTGAAGATGCTCGGCTCCTTCTGGAAATGCTTCAGGCGCAGATCTGCGCGCTACATCCACGCCAGGGGTTGCCCCGTCTCCGTCGCGGAGCACCTGAACTACCTCTCGTCCATCGACGGGATCGCCAACCCGAACCTGGACCAGAGACTGGTCGTCCCCCTCAACATCGCATACTGGCGGATGAGGATCGGTCGCCTCCTGAACCGCTTGTTCGGGTAATCCCCAGCTATAGCCGGTGGCGGCGAGACGGGGCGCCTGCAGATCACTTATCGGCTGTGAGCAGTTTCATCAGCTCCGAAAGGTCCGGTGCTTCCTCGAGAGCGAAAATCGCCTTCTTCAGCTCGTCCATCCGCTCCTCGCTGCAGCAGATCGAGGCCAGGGCGCGGAACTTGGTGTCGAGGTCTTCCTCGGTCATCGGCTCGCGCGGGTCGCCCTTCGGGTAGTCCATGCGACGCTCGAACAGGCGGCCGTCCGTTGTGCTGACGGATACGTGGGTCGCCTGCTTGGCGGGGAACAGCGCTTCGAACTCCGGCTCCGCCACCACCTTGATCTTGTCGATCACGGCCAGGATGCGCTCGTCGCCGAGCCGTTCTTCCTTGAAGGCCGCGGGTGTCACCGCGCGGTCCACGGCGGCCGCGGCGATGCAGTATGGGAGGCTGTGGTCGGCGGTCTCGCGGCTGTCGGGGCGGTACTTGGCCGGATCGCTGAGGATCTCGGCGGCCCGCTTTATCGTCTTGATACGAATCTCGGCGATATCCCCGGCAGCGACGTCGTGCTCGGTAATGAGTGCAAGGAAGGCGCTGATCGGCGTGTGGGTGAGCGCCTCGGTGGGGAAGGCCTTCATCGAGCATTGTCCGATGCGCCAGCCGCCGCCGAGCCCCTCGGTCAGGACTTCGGGGCGCCAGTCGGGCCCGAGGCATTCGAAGAGCCCCTCGCGCCCCTCGAGCACCGGTTCGGGGCCGCTGTAGCCGCCCCCGGCCAGCAGCGCCGCCATCACGCCATCGGCGACGGCGAACGGCTCGACGGTGTTCTTCATCATCGTCAGCTTGCCGGCCGTCACCGAGCCGAGCGTGCAGCCGTGGCTGCCGCTGATGCCGACGGCGTTGACCAACTGCTCGACGTCGAGGCCCATCAGCATCCCGGCCGCCAGCGGGCTCACGTATTGGGTGAGCGTGGCGTGGTGCCAGCCCCGTTCGCGGATCCCAGGCTCGCCGCACTCGGCCAGGCGCATCTCCAGCTCGTAGGCCAGCACGACGGCGGTTAGCAGCTCAGCGCCGCTGCGGCCGCGCCACTCGGCCACCGCCAGCGGCGCGCTGATCAGGTCAGAGGGGTGCGTCGGATCGGCCTTCCAGTAGATGTCGTTGTAGTCCATGGCGCGGATCATGAGGCCGTTGAGGAACGCCGCGCTCGTCACCGGCACGCGCCGACCTAAGCCTATGCACGTGGCCTGCTCGGCGCCGCCCAGGGCCAGCACCACGTCGCGCGCTATGGCCACGTCGTGGTGCCGGCCGGCGCCCAGGGCGCAGCCGAGGGAGTCGTAAAGAAAGCGCTTGGCCGCGCCGGCGGCCTCGGCGCTCAGGTCGTCGAACTTGAGATCGCGGGCAAATTCGGCCCACGTGCGCGAAATTGACTTCATGATATCGCTCCGTTTGTAGTATTGTATTTTCGGGAGTGGCCATTGTATCCGAGGACGGCAGCCCGTTCAACATCGGGAGTGGTTCCGGCGTGCCCGCCGCGTAGCGGCTTGTGCGCTCGATCGTCGCCACTGAAGGCCAACATTAGTTTATAATAGCGGCCGGGTCAGCGCTGTAAGGACACGCTTACGACTAATTGAACTAATCCCTTCCTGTGTCCAGACAAGATGCTCGGCCGGGCTGGAATGGCTTGATGTTCCCAGCAGCTACGGAGGCGCCGAATGATACGTGTTCTCTATGTCGATGACAACCAAGACGACCTGGAGCTGACCAGTAAGCAGCTCTTGAAGCTGGCGGACGATCTGGAAATCGATCTCTGCGATTCCGCGACTGAAGCTCTGAGCAAGCTCCAGGATGATTCCTTCGAGTGCATCCTCAGCGACTTCCAGATGCCCGAAATGGACGGGCTGGCGTTTTTGAAGGCCATCCGCGAGGCCGGCCATTCAATCCCGTTCATTATCTTCACCGGCCACGGCAACGAGAAAGTGGCCGCTGAAGCCCTGCGCTGCGGAGCCGACGACTACTTCATCAGGGACGTCGAGTTCTCGAACTTCCCTCGCCTGCTGCACAGCATCCGCCGCCTCGTCGGTGATCACAAGAGCGAGCTCAAACGCAAGGCGGCCGAGAAGGCCCTCGGGGAAAGCGAAGCCCGCTACCGCGAGCTCTTCGAAAACTCAAAAGATGTAGTTTACATAACGTCGGTCGACGGGCAGATGATCGAGATAAACGAGAGCGGGGTCGAGCTGTTCGGCTACAGCCGTGAAGAGCTGCTCTCGCTTAACGTCCGCTCCCTCTACGCCGATCCTGTCGAAAGAGACATTTTCGCTCGGGAGATAGCTGCGAACGGATATGTGAAGGACTACCGTATCAATCTCCAGCGCAAGAGCGGGGAGATCATCAACGTCTTGCTGACCACCGCCGTCCAGAAGGACGACGACGGCAACGTCATCGGCTACCACGGTACCATCCGCGACATGACCGAGAAGCTGAAACAAGAGAGGGCCCTCCAGGTCGAGAAGGCGTACTTCGAGCAGCTTTTCGAGAGCGCCCCGGAGGCGATAGTGGTTGTTGACAACGACAGCCGTGTCCTGAAGGCGAACAGCGAATTCACCAAGGTCTTCGGCTACTCGCGAGAGGAGGCCTTGGGGAAAGACCTGGACCAGCTGGTGGCGCCGGAAGAGTTCAGGAAGGAGGCCGCATTCCTGACCAAGAAGGCCACCAATGGAGGAATGATCTCGCTGGAGACGGTCCGCCAGCGCAAGGACGGCTCGCACGTAGACGTCTCGATTCTGGCCACACCGATCACAATCGAGGGCGGCCAGGTGGCGGTCTACGCCATCTACCGCGACATCACAGAGCATAAGCGCGCGGAGGAGGCCGCGCACCGGGAGTACGCCAAGCTCCAGGCGATGATCGCGGCCATGGTGGAGGGGGTTGTCTTCGCCGACGCCGGCAACGCCGTCGTCGAGGCCAACAAGTACTTCTGCAACCTCGTCGGCAAGAAGCGCTCCGACCTGCTGGGCAAGGACATCGAGGAGGCCCTTCCGGCCGAGCTGCGTGAGATGCTGCGGGAGAACATCGAGCGCTTCCGCAACGGCAGCCGCGCCGCCGACGATCTCTTCACGCTGCAGCAGCCGCTCGGCAAGGAGGAGATGATCATCCGCGTGCAGCCGATCTACCGCCGCGACCGCTACGACGGCGTGCTGGTGACATTCAACACCGTCACCGAGCTTGTCGAGGCGCGTCGGCAGCTCGAGATCGCCAACCTGGAGATGCAGGCGACCAACGAAGTGCTCGAACGGGCGATCGAGCGGGCCAATCAGCTTGCGATTGAGAGCCAGGCGGCCAGCATCGCCAAGAGCCAATTCCTGGCCAACATGAGCCACGAGATCCGCACGCCGCTCAACGGCATCATCGGCATGAGCGAGCTAGCGCTGGGGACGGACCTCACGGAGGAGCAGCGGGAGTATCTAAACATGGCGTGTGAATCAGCCGACTCCCTGCTCTCGCTGATCAACGATATCCTCGACTTCTCGAAGATCGAAGCCGGCAAGCTCGACCTCGACCCGATCCCCTTCAACCTCCGCGATGGCATCGGCGACATCGTCCGCGGCCTGGCTATAAGGGCCCACTCCAAGGGGTTGGAGCTGGCCTTCCGCATCCCGCCCGAGGTGCCCGATACCGTCATCGGGGACCCGGGGCGGCTGCGCCAGATACTAGTCAACCTGATCTCCAACTCTATCAAGTTCACCAAGGAAGGCGAGGTAGTGGTCAGCGTCAAGACCGAGTCGGAGAACGCAGACGAGATCGAACTCCTGTTCAGCGTCGCCGACACCGGTATCGGCATCGCTGCGGAAAAGCAGAAGCAGATCTTCGAGGCATTCTCCCAGGCCGACAGCTCCACCACGCGCGAGTTCGGCGGCACCGGGCTCGGCCTGACCATCTCATCGCAGCTCGTGCTATTGATGAACGGTCGCATCTGGGTCGAGAGCGAGCCGGAGCGCGGCAGCACTTTCTTCTTCACAGCCCGCTTCGACCTGCAGAAGGGGGCGCGGCCGAAGGCGCCGGTGGCGGAATTGGCCAGCCTCAAGGACCTCCCCGTGCTGCTCGTTGACGACAACGAGACGAACCGCCGCATACTCGTCGAGATGCTGAGGTCGTGGCGGATGCGGCCGACCGCCTGCGACGGGGCAGATTCGGCCCTGGAGACGCTGGCGCGAGTCAAGGATGAAGGCGGCACATTCGACCTCGCGATCGTGGACTTCAACATGCCCAAGATGGACGGCTTCGAGCTGAGCGAGCGGATCAAGCGCGACCCCTACTTCTCGGAAACACCGATACTGATGCTCACCTCAGCGGGACAACGCGGCGACGCCGCACGCTGCCGGGAGTGCGGCATCGCGGCCTACCTTACCAAGCCGACAAAACAGTCCGAGCTACTGGACACGATCCAGACGATACTGGGCGAGCCGGCGGAATACGAGGAGAAGGAATCCCTCGTTACGCGCCACACGCTGCGGGAGAACCGCAGGCGCCTGCGAATCCTCCTGGCCGAGGACAACCCGATAAACCAGAAACTGGCGATAGGGCTCCTGGAAAAGCGGGGGCACACCGTCGTCGTGGCCAACGACGGTAACGAGGCCGTCGATGCCATGCTCGGGGATTCGTTCGACGCCGTGCTGATGGACGTGCAGATGCCGGAGATGGACGGGCTGGCGGCGACCGCCGCCATCCGCAGGGAAGAGAAGAAGCGCGGCGGACACGTGCCGATAATCGCCATGACCGCCCACGTCATGGAGGGCGACCGCCAGAAGTGCCTGGACGCCGGCATGGACGACTACCTGGCCAAGCCGATGAGGCCCAACGACCTCTTCGCCGCGCTCGACAGAAATATCGGAAATCGCGTTACCGACGCACTGAGGGAGCCGGAACCGGCGGGAGAGCGGTCGCCTTTCAACGCCGCCGTGGCCCTGAGAACCGTAGACGGCGACAAGGAGCTGCTGGCCGAGCTAGCGGCGCTCCTCCTGGACGACTATCCCGGCAAGCTTGAGGAGCTGCAGGAAGCCCTCGAAGGCGGCGACCCGGCCACCCTGGAGCGCAGCGCGCACAGCCTCAAGGGGGCGGCCGCCAACCTCGGCCTGGAGGCCGCCAAGAAACTGGCCGCCGGGCTCGAACTCAAGGGGAAAGAGGCCGACCTCGACGGCTCCGGGGAACTGCTGTCGCGGCTCGAGAAAGAGTTAGAGCGCTTCCGGGAATTCGTCTCCAAACCGGGCTGGGAGAAGCGCTTGTGAGCAGTCGGTTCGGGGAAGGAACCGATTCCGGAGCTGGTAGTTCTGAGAGATGAGAATCCTGATCGCTGAAGACGACGCGGTATCGAGGCGGCTCCTCGAAGCGACGCTGGCCAAGTGGGGCTACGAGGTGGTGGTCTGCCGCGACGGCGCCGAGGCCTGGGAGATCGTCCAACAGAATGACGCTCCCAATCTGCTGATCCTCGACTGGATGATGCCGGGCATGGACGGCGTAGAGGTCTGCCGCCGCATCCGGCTGCGCGAGGGTCTGGAGTACGCCTACATCATCATGCTGACGGCCAAGGGCCAAAAGGAGGACGTGCTGGAGGGGCTCGGCGCCGGCGCCGACGACTACATAACCAAGCCGTTCGTCACGCGGGAGCTGAAGCTGCGGCTGCGCGCCGGGCGGCGCATTCTCGAGCTGCAGTCGGCACTGATCGCCGCCCGCGACAGGCTTACGGAGCTCGCCACCCACGATCCCCTCACGGGACTCTGGAACCGTACGGCGATCCTCGAGACCCTCCGGAACGACATCAATCGTTCGCGGCGCGAGAAGAGCCCGCTGGCCATCATCATGGCCGACCTCGACCACTTCAAGTTGGTTAACGACACCCTCGGTCACCTGGCCGGCGACGCCGTGCTGCGCGAGGCGGCCAAGCGGATGCGGTCGGTGGCTCGCCCCTACGATGGCATCGCCCGCTACGGCGGCGAGGAATTTCTTTTCATCGTCCCTGGCAGTGACGCCGCGGGAGGAGCGGAGCTGGCCGAGAGGATCCGCCTGCGCCTACGCGAGAGCCCCCTGGACACCTCGGAGGGTATGATAAGGCTCACTATCAGCCTTGGCGTCACTTCAAACGCCGGTATCGAAGACGCCAACGCCGAGACGCTCCTGCGCACCGCCGACCTGGCGCTCTACCGGGCCAAGAATGCCGGCCGCGACCGGGTCGTGGTGGCCTCAGCCAAAGAGGTTGCCGTCGGTTGAGGACTGCGGAAACGTTAGTGGCGGACAGGAATGTCCGCCCTCCTACACAAAAACAGGAGGCTGGGCATTCCTGCCCGGCGCGAATTCAAGCGACAAATACTCTAGAGGTATTGGTCTTACCTTTTCACATCTCGACCTTTCGCGCGGGTAGCCCGGATTTTGCACAGAAGAGTAGCGGCGAACCCTGTAATCCCTTATAATCG
>CAYOXX010000031.1:0-31118 GCA_964408025.1 uncultured Acidobacteriota bacterium
CCTCCAGTTATAGGAGCCGTCGTTGCGGGTTCCGGACGTGATCGTCGTCACCAGCGTCGAGCCCCGGTAAAGCTCGATCCTCACCTTCCTGCCCGAGAATCCGGCCCAGCTGATGGTGCGCCTGCTGCCCTGCTGCCAAGTGGCGCCGTTGGCGGGGCTGGAGACCGAGCGCGGTGCGCTGGAGCCTGGCGGGCGGATGTAGACGACCATGTCGGTGAAGTGGCCGATCGAGTTCCAGTTGACGCTGTAGTCTCTCGGCGTGCTGGGCCAGTTGTCGTGCACGATGATGTAGTTGCCCGAGTAGCCGACGGCGCAGACGGCGTGGCCGCCGCCCCAGGGGTTATCGTACGACCCGTAGACAAACGGAGTGCCGCGGTCGATCTCGCTCTTGTACCGGTTCAAGGTGATACCGGTGTTCCTGCCCACCTGGAAGTTGTAGTTCCTGCCGTAGCGCGCCGCGTTGCACACGTTCCTGGTACCCCGCTCCAGGTCGGCGGGAGTGACCCCTTCGTTGGCGACCCAGCCGGTCGCTCGCGCCAGCTCGTCGATGAAGGCCACCTGCGAGCCGGTGTGCATGTTCGGGTAGCCCCTCTGGTCCCAGTAGTCGAGCGCGCAGGCGGCCGACGTCGGGCCACAGGAGCCGGGGTAACCGCTGGGCTGGTTCCAATCGGCGACGCCGCTGATGATCCGCTCATCGGTGCCGATCCGGATGCGGCTCGGCGGCCCGACGGCCATATCATTCTCCAGCAGCTTTTCCCAAATCCGGCGATTAGCGACCGCCTGCTCGCCGGGTAGCTCGATGGTGCTCGGGATCTCCTCGGCCCGCAGCTCCGACAGGTCGATCATGTTGAAGGTCCTCGCCTCCCCGTCGATTATCAGAGAGATGTAACAGCTGAAGGGCGAGATATAGCTGATCCCGTCGATGAGCATGTCGTCGACCGATGCGCCGGGGCCGATCCGCCTGGCGATCCTGGCGACGGTTACCAGGTGGGCCGGGAGGCCGTCGTAGTAGGCCACCACGGGAGGCAGGTATCGCTCCGCGCCGACGAGGACGGTGAGGTAGTAGTCCTCCCGGTGGTCGATCACCTCGGCGGACAGCAGGGCATTCAGCTCCCGGCGGTACGGCCGCGACCTCCGTCCCTTGGCCAGCGCGACCTCGTGGATCACCGCCGCCCCGTCGCTGTCTACGTAGGTCTCGACGTGCCAGGTGCGAGCCTGCGGGTATAGTTCGCCGGCGAAGGAGAGGGCGATCCTCTCCGCCTGCGCGGCATCGAACTCCTGGGCGAATGCACCCTGTGCCAGAAGCGCGAGGAGAAGAACCGTAAGCAATCTGTCTCTCATGACTACCCCCCGGTCGAGCGTCGAGCGAGCGTGAACTACAACATATTCGTCAAAAGAGCTTGCGCCGAATGTCGGCGACCTGCGTTTGACATCACCCTTCGTCGGTTTGTTCCGCTGCCACTTATGAAGAGCAAACCCCGTACCGGATCGGTCTACATGAAACAATGCTTACTCATCAATAACTTACGGTAAGCCGAACCGAAAGAGAGTGACTGCGCTCACCGCCCGCTGTCCGGAATCTAGGACGGTAGCGTGACCGCGGGAGAATTCCGCTTACTTCGGGTGGGAGGGCTCTTGCAGCCGCGCGAAGATGGCGCCGCCGCCCAGGAAGCAGAGTTCGGCGAGAAAGAAGAGCGCCAGGTAGCCGGAGAGCGGGCTGATCGAATTGCAGAGGTCGAGGGCGGCGCCGCCGACCAGCGAGGCGACCAGGTGAGCGACGTAGGTGCTGAGCAGCAGCAGGGCCATGTACTTGGCCGCGTCGCCGTGGCGGGGAATTAGTTTGGTGCTCAGGGCCAGCGAGGCCGCGAAGACGCCGCCGAAGGCGCCGCCGAACAGCAGCGCCGCGACATAGGCGAACGCGGGGTGGGCGGCGCCGGCGGAGAAGAAGAGGGCGCACGAGAGCACCTGGACGCCGCCGGATATGTAGATGACGGGCAGGCAGCCGATGCGGTCTGCCAGGTAGCCGGCCGGCAGTGCAAAGGCCATTGAGGCGACTGTAGCCACGGCGTAGTAGATGCCTGCGGCCATCTTGAAGTCGGTGGCGCGATAGACGTCCTCGACGAGGTAGACGAGGAAGACGACGACCGCGAACACCCCCACCAGGTAGACTGTGCGCGCGGCCATGAAGCGGAAGTAGGCCCGCTCGCGCGCGCCCCGGCGCGCGCGCAACAGGTCGAGCAGTCGCGTCGCCTGGGCCGCCCGCGCCTTCTCCTTCACGTTGACTACGAACAGCAGCAGCGCTGCCAGCGCCAGCGCCGTAGCGTAGAGCGACAACGGCCCCAGAAAGCTGATCGCGTCGCCGGCGCCATCGGCCTCCTGCGCCAGATAACCCGCCAGCAGTCCGCCGCCCGCCGCGCCGAGGACGTGCATGAAGGAGATCATCGCCGAATAGACTCCCCTGCGCTCGGTGGCCACCATGTCGTTGAGCAGCGGCAGGTGAGCGGCGTCGGTGGCGCCGCGGGCAACGACGGTGATCAGCAGACCCGCGACGAGTAACGCATAAGAGGGACCGAGCCACAGCAGCACCGCCGCGGGCAGCATCAGAAGGTGGCCCAGGACGATGAACGGCCTGCGCCGTACCCTAGTGCCGGGGAGGCCGTCGCTGGCGTGGCCGACGCCTAGCAGGGTCGCCACGGTCAGCGCCGTAGCGGCGCCGGCGATCAGCCCCAGGTGCAGACCCTTGTGCCCGGCCGGGGCGGCGGCCAGCACAATGATCGGGAGCGCGATGATCACGAACGCCGATTGGAGGAAAGCCGACGTCAGCCTCGGCAGCGCCAGCCACAGGGGCGCAGGCGGTCTGGGAGTTGCCACGGCTTCGTGCGGACGCTCGCTCAATCCCAATCCCCTTCCGCCGGCCGGGATCGGGATACTCGCACACTATCTTCTGCCTGACGCCGGCTCTCTGTTGCCCAGAGTAGCCTCAGGAGCGGCCGCTCGAACGGC
Organism: uncultured Acidobacteriota bacterium; assembly: GCA_964408025.1. Taxonomy (GTDB): domain Bacteria; phylum Acidobacteriota; class DATKUA01; order DATKUA01; family DATKUA01; genus CAYOXX01. The sequence continues at coordinate 3,004 of CAYOXX010000031.1, forward strand.
CCCGAGAACCAGCAAGCAGCCGTACGGGCTAAAAGTAGTGCGGCGACGATTTGCATCGGCAGCGTCGTCCCCGAGCAAATTCAAGAGATGATCCTAAGGGCGATAAAGTTGAACCGTCAAGGTTGCCTCGACCGGATACCGCCTTTCGAGAGGCGGCAGCAACAACTGTCACCGTGTCGGTACGCGGCGGCGAATGAATATCACCGGTTAGAGGAATATGAAATTGGCAACCGTTTGAGCCCCCACTACACATACTGCTCACAATCTCTTTCCCTGCGTCGTGAATGAGTGCGGTGTTTCTATGCATATAAGAATAGTCTGATTTTACTACTCGTGAGCTAAGAGTATGTCTATTGCATAAATGTAAAAGCTTTTGCTATTAATAACGATAGTTAGCGACATGCGGGAAAGAATAACGAGAAATAATCAGTTAACCTGCAAGCCTTGACAGGCACAGAGGTGCGCGATAGATTGAGAGCACAGACGTCAATCTGAATGCCCAGCGTCCCATTTCCGAATGCTGTCGGGTAAGCGAATTGCCAGCAGTCGCTTAAAACAGGGCGGGAATCTCTAAGTGAGAGAGATACTGGTAGTCTGCGAAGGCGTTGTTATTAAAATGAGCCTGGAGATTATCCTCCGGAATGCAGGCATACCGTTCAGGCTGGTAGAACATGATGAGAAGGCATTCTCCGCCGCCGTTGATAAGTATGAGCTCAATCTCGCGCTTTTCGGCTGCGCCAGGCTCGACGAGTTCGGGGTGGATGAGATCCGCGCGCTAGTCGAGCTCCAGCCGGATGTCCCTCTGCTGGTCGCTTGCATAAGCAGTTCGGAAAAACAGGACATCGAGGCGATCAGGGCCGGTGCGCGCGGCCTGATAACTTGCGAAGCGGAATTCAAGCTCATCCCTAAAGCCGTCAAGGCCGTCGCCGCAGGCGAGCTGTGGTGTCCGCGGACCGTGCTGCAGCGGGTCCTCGAACGCTATCGCGAGCCGGCGCTGGGCGACGTGCCGTCCACGGAGGCCGGATCAGGTCTCACCAAAAGGGAGAAAGAGGTCTTTCCGCTCGTGGCACGGGGATACAAGAACAAGGAAATCGCCGAGGAACTCGGCATCAGCTACAACACGGTCGTATCCCATGTCTACAACCTTTACCGCAAGCTCGGGATCAGCAGCAGGAAGGAAGCGATTCTCTATACCGCTCAGCATCTGAGCAGTAGGAAACCGTAACACCCTCTTTTCACCTGTTTCCAATCAGATCGTAAGCATGGTGGCGGCCGTCGTAGGCGGGCTCTCGATTCGGCACGATAGCCGGGCTGGCATTGTTATATGCGCTGGATGAATAAGTATTGCGTTATTAAACCCCTTGAATCGAACAAGATACCAAGTTGTTATGAGGCAATCTCATAATGTCTTACCTGGGAAAGATCATTAATCATTGCTATGCGCCTGGGTGAAAAATAGGAAGCGAAACGGTAAGACCTTTGGATTTACAACAGGTTAAGTCATAGCTGATAGTTACTCAATCATGCCAGAGCAGCGTCGATTCGAGAGGTTCGAGCACCACTTTCCGGTCGAGGTCAAGTACGTCTTTGACAAGGCGTTGCGGCATGAGACAACGCAACTGATAAACGTCAGCGCTAGCGGAGCACTTCTACCCATCAACGTCTTCCTGATGCCGGGGAAGAAGATTGATCTCGAGATCGGCGTGCCGCGAGGAACGTTTTTCGACCAGGTAATGCGCCCGGCCGAACCTGTGCCCGCTACCGGCAGGGCTGTCAGAGCGGCGGGAGAGGTGATCCGCTCCGAGTTCAAACCGGAGCACCCGAGCAAGTTCTGCACGGCTGTGCGCTTTCCCGAGGGGTTCAGGATCAACAATTCCTCCGGGCATGTTGAAAAATAGGGAGTTAATTGGGCGGAAGTAACTAGTTATCTAGCTATTAGCGGTGTCTGGACAAACCGTAACAAGCCCCTCTTGGGGGGAAAGGAGTAAGGGCCATGAAGAGATTAGCAACCCTAATTTTCGCGGCGTTGCTCTTCGCCGCGCCGGCAGCAGCGGCCGACTGGACGGTGCCGGGCGACTTCGCGACGATTCAGGATGCGCTTGACGACCCGGGCGTGGTTGACGGGGACAGAATTCTAGTGGGGCCGGGAGCCTTCGATGGAGCAATTGTCAACAAGGGAGTAGAGATAAGAGGTATTGGTGGATCCACGATTGTCGGTGGTCCTGTTCATGGCTCAGGCTTAATCCAAGGATTCCGACTCGTATCGGGTGCCGATGGAGCAACGATAAGTCACCTGCGCTTCACCGAAGATGTTGATCTGACGATCATGAACGGAGCTGCAGTGAATGATGTTACTGTCGAGCACTGTAGATTTGAGAATTCAATCCAGGCAATATCAAACTGGATCGGTAGCGGCTGGATCATAAGCCACAACAGAATTGTGGATCTACGAACCCGTTGTGGTGGAGGAATCGGCATACTCGTTGCTGACTGGACGGCTCAGCCAGATGGTGTCAAGAACAATGTGATCTCTCACAATAAAATCTATGGAACCCTGCACGTTTCAGAAGACGACTGCGGAGGATATTGTGGTACTGGCATCGTGCTGTACGCAGATTTCCGGGGGGGTGCGCCCGGGGCTATAGAGATCTCAAATAATAGAATTGTCAAGAACAGAATCAGTCTTGTGAGCGACAATCCTGGCCTTGTTGATGTTGTGGCTATCGAGCTTACCGATACACGGAATGATCCGAATGTCGTTCCATATCCCGTTGTTTTCGACAATGCGATCGGGTTTAACGATCTGCGCGGCACTGAATGGACAATGGCTTTCACCCCTGAGGATCTGGAAGATTGTAACTACATTTCGCGCAACCTCGGCAAAGTGAAGAACCGCGGTCACGGCGAGCACCCGTCAGTGTTCGGTCCCGGTGGTCATTAAGGCGTGAATCCCGGGCCAAACCAGCGGGAATGCGGACGGAATACGTAGGCACATCCAGACTTCGAAAGGAGGTGGAGTAAGGGGGACATAGGACATCTATTCAACGGAAATTATGAGCCCGGTGGGGCATTGGGAAATAGGGAATTAACTAGCGGGTATGGTTATGTCCCGTTTCGTTTAACCATGTCAGGGTAAACCGTAAACAAATCCCTTTGGGGAAAAGGAGTAAAAGCCATGAAGAGATTAGCAACCCTAATTTTCGCTGCTTTGCTTTTCGCCGCGCCGGCGGCGGCCGCAGACTGGACTGTTCCGGGCGACTTCGCGACGATCCAGGATGCGCTTGACAACCCGGGCGTGGTCGACGGGGACAGAATCTTCGTCAGACCGGGAACACGGTTCGGGGCTGTCGTGACCAAGGCCGTGGAGATTATCGGAACGAAAAAAACAATCATCAACGACGGGCCTTTTTTACCAGGTACAAATTGGGCCCGAGTAGGCTTCTTCTTTCCTGATGACTACAGCGGCAACGGGGCCACTATCCGTGGATTCACGTTCATAGGAACACCAATGACCGCTAGGGTTGATGATGGATACCTGGATTTTGGTGTCTTCAGTCGTGGCGCAAACGATGTCACCGTTGAACACAACGTCATTCAAAACACACTCCAAGCGATCACTAACTGGTCTGGAAGCGGTTGGAGGATAAGCCATAACAAGATCGAAGGTCTCTGGGTTCTTAACGGAGGTGGGCTCGGCATATTTATCGGTTCTAGATATGGCACGCCGGCAGACAATAACATCGTTTCTTTCAACAAGGTTCAAGCTAACATAACTCATGATACCGGGAATTACTCAGTCGCAGGAATCTGTCTTATGTGTGATGCTAGATATTCTTTTCCTGGAGGACCGGTAAGATATAACACTATTATCCACAATACCTTTAGAGTAATCTGCCGGTGGACCGATGGAACGCCGCTAGGCGTGGGCCTGGAGTTAACGGACCTGCTATTGGACGAAGGTGAAGATGCTACGATCGTTGGTAACAGAATAGGATTTAATGATTTCAGGAAAAGTTCGATAGAAATCGCCCTAAATCCGCCGGATGTAGGAGGCGAAAACGTCATTTCTAGAAATCTTGGTAAGAACCGCGGACAAGGCGAGCATCCTGGATTGATCTTCTAGTCGTTAATGTAGGATAGAGCTACATAGCTAAAATTTGAATTACTCCCTTGACCTCGCTATTGGGCGGCGTCAGGGGATTTTTTTATTTTCCGCGCTGCAGCGCCGGCTCAGTGTGCCATGGAAATCAGCTGTCCGCGCGTGTGCCGTTCTATAATGGTAACGTAATCCGGAAACCAGAGGCAAGCGAATGCTCTGCGACGGCTGCGGACGGGAAGGCTTGCAGGTGGCGAAGGCGCTGGGTCTCTGCGCCGACTGCCTCCGTGCTGCCGATTCGGATTGCCTCGAGCGTCTGGCCGGAGTGCACCGTGAAGTCCGCTCCGCCTTCCCCCTGCCGGTGAGCATCCCGAAGTGCGAGGAGGACAAAGGGGACAAAGTTCTCGAGTGCACGCGCTGCGCCAACAACTGTCGTATAGCAGATGGCGATAGCGGCTACTGCGGCGTGCGCCGCAACCGCGGCGGCAGGCTGACCGGCGGCAACGCCGGCGACGGGCGCGTAAGCTGGTACCTCGATCCGCTGCCGACTAACTGCGTCGCCGACTGGGTCTGCCCCGGGGGCACCGGCGCGGGCTTCCCGCGCTACGCAAACGCCGACGGACCGGAGATCGGCTTCGCCAACCTGGCCGTGTTCTACAGCGGCTGCACCTTCGACTGCCTCTTCTGCCAGAACTGGCACTGCCGCGACGTCGACGCTGCCGGCCTGGCCGTCCCGGCGCGTCGCCTCGCCGACGCCGTCACCGACCGCGTCTCCTGCATCTGCTACTTCGGCGGCGACCCGACGCCGCAGATCCACCACGCCCTGGCCGCGGCGCGGCGAGCCCGGCGCCAGCGTGGCAACAGCATCCTACGCATCTGTTGGGAGACCAACGGCGCCGCCTCGCCAGCCCTGTTGAACGAGATGATCAACATTTCGCTCGAGTCTGGCGGCTGCGTCAAGTTCGACCTCAAGGCCTGGGACAGCTCGCTGCACCGGGCGCTTACCGGCGTCGATAACAAACGGACTCTCGAAAACGTCGACCTGATCGCCGCCCGCATCGACGAGCGCCCCGAGCCGCCGCTCTTCGTCGCCAGCACGCTGCTGGTGCCGGGCTACGTGGAGGCCGACGAGGTGGGCGCCATCGCCGCCTTCCTGGCCGAGCGCTCGCCCGACATCCCCTACTCGCTACTAGCCTTCGCTCCCCAGTTCGCCATGCGCGACCTGCCGACCACCCCGAGAGCACAGGCGCAGCGCTGCCTCGAGGCCGCCCGCGGCGCCGGCCTGATCCGCGTCCGTCTCGGCAACGAGCACCTGTTGCGCTAACTGTGTAATATCCGCGAAATGTATTAAGCGCGTATAAGTTGTCCGGAGGGGCGCGAAATCTTAGAATGATCGCATCGTTAACCGATTGAGAAAGGCTTCGACGATGGCTGGAGCGATTACGGACGTTGAAGGGCTTGAGGTTGGGCACGCCCACGACTCCGAGGCCAGGACCGGCTGCACGGTGGTGCTGCCGCCGCCGGGCGCGATGGGCGGCATCTGCGTCAGGGGTGGCGCGCCGGCGACGCGCGAGCTGCACCTGCTACGCATCGACGGCATCACGCGCGAGCTCCACGGCGTCCTCCTGACCGGCGGCTCTGCGTTCGGCCTCGACGCCGCGGGCGGAGTTCTCTCGTGGCTCGAGGAACGGGGGATCGGCTTCGACGCCGGAGTTGCCCGCGTGCCGCTGGTGCCCACGATCTCGCTCTTCGACCTGGCTGTCGGGCGAGCCGACGTCCGGCCCGACGCGGCCATGGCCCGCCGCGCCTGCGAGGCGGCCTCGGGTGGCCCGGTGGCGGAAGGTCCCGTTGGCGTCGGAGCGGGCGCCACCGTCGGCAAGATCCTGGGAATTAATTTGTGCTCGCCCACGGGGGTCGGCACAGCTTCGGCCAGCGTCGGCGGGGTGACGGTCGGGGTTCTGGCAGTAAGCAACGCCTTCGGCGACCTGGTCGACGACAAAGGCGAGATTATCGCCGGCGCGAAAGATACGAAAGATCCCGGCCGCTTTATCGACACGGCCGCCTACCTGCGCGAGCACGGCATGCCGGCCGGCGACCCGTTCTCCAACTGCACCTTCGCCGTCGTTGCCGCCTCGGCAAGGCTCAGCCGCCAGGACGCCAACCGCCTGGCCGAGATGGCCATGGCGGGGATAAACCGCACCGTCCGCCCCCCCCACACTCTCTTCGACTTCGACGTCGTCATCGCCCTCGCCTGCGGCGAGGACCAGCCAGACCTCTCGACACTCGGCGCTGCCGCGGCCGACGTGGTTGCCGAGGCGCTAATCCGCGGCGCGCGAGCGGCCGGATAGAACATTGATTCGATTCCCACTTCCCAAGCAAGAGGCCGGGCATGGCTTGCAGTCCATCCCGCTGCGCGGGAGCTGACAGACAAGAATGTCTGTCCTACCGAGACGTGTGAAAGCCAATAATGCTCGCCAGGGCGCGTCCGCCGCGGGGGAGTGAGTCGGCCCTCCTGATATGATAATTGAGGCAGGTTGGCCGACGGAAAAACAGGCAAATACCTAACCAGGAGCGTGGACATTCTTGTCCACTGTCGGCCGACAGGAGAGATTGCGCGACTCTGGCGGGTCGGCCCTCCTGGAATTGAGATGAAATGACAGAAATGAGAGCTTGCCCACCGCGGCGGTCTCGTCCCCGGATGGCTAAAGCCGAGACTCTGATCGTCAGGCGTAGATGCCGCGCAGTGTGGCGACGTCGGCTACCGACTTGACGGCGAGTATGTAGGCGGCGATGCGCATGATCGCGTCGTAGCGCTCGCGGGCGTCATAAACCTTGTGGTAGGACTCGACCATCTTCTCCTCGATCCGCCGCAGCACCGTCTCCTTGTCCCAGGACATCCCCTGGCGGTTCTGCACCCACTCTAGGTAGGAGCCGACGACGCCGCCGGCGTTGCAGAGGATGTCGGGGACGACGTGGATGCCCTTGCGCTTGAGTATCTCGTCGGCGGCCGGCGTCGTGGGGCCGTTGGCGCCCTCGACGATGATCTTGGTGGTGATGCTGTCGGCGTTGTCGGAGGTGATGGCGTTCTCGAGGGCGCAGGGGGCGAAGATGTCGCACTCGAGGCCGTAGAACTCATCTGGAGAAATCACCTCTCCGTCCTCGAAGCCCTCGATCACACGGTGTTTTCTTACGTATTCCTTCAGGGTAGGGATGTCGAAGCCTTTGTCGTTGTGCATTTCTCCGGAGATGTCGCCCACTGCGATTATCTTTGCGCCGACATTATGGACGAAGAGAGAGAACCAGGAGCCGACGTTCCCGAAGCCCTGCACGGTGACGCGGGCGCCGTCCAGGCTGGTGCCCTTGACCTTGCAGGCCTCGCGGGCGCTGATGTAGACGCCGAAGCCGGTGGCCTCCTCGCGCCCCTGGCTGCCGCCCATGACTACCGGCTTGCCGGTGACCACGCCGGCGTGCCACTGGCGGGTGTGCATGGCGTAGGTGTCGTAGACCCAGGCCATCACCTGCGCGGTGGTGTTGACGTCGGGGGCGGGGATGTCGCGGTCGGGGCCGATGATGTCCATGATGCGGGTGACGTAGCGCCGCGTGGTGCGCTCCAGCTCGCCGGCGCTCATGCTCGACGGATCGCAGATCACGCCCCCCTTGCCGCCGCCGAACGGCACGTCGACTACGGCGCACTTCCAGGTCATCCAGGCCGCCAGGGCCCGCACCTCGTCGGAGCTGACGTTCGTGTCGAAGCGGATGCCGCCCTTGGCGGGGCCGCGCATCGTGTTGTGCTGCACCCTATAGCCCTGGAAGACCTCGATGTGGCCGTCGTCCATGACCACGGGGACGCTGACGTGCAGCTCGCGCTCGGGCTGCTCGAGGATCTTGGCGAAGCCGCGGTCCAGGTCCAGCTTCTCGACCGCCATCCAGTAGCGGGCCTGCATCGCCTCGAAGGGTGTCACCTCATCCTTATGATCTTCGGGCATCCGTGTACCCCCGCTCAACCACTAGGTAATCCCTTATCGATGACATCGCGCCCGGCGCCATTTTCCCGCTCATCCGGAGTCCACTTAAGCATAGATACCGCGCATGCGGGCGACCGTGGCCACGCGGTCAACGGCGAGAACGTAGGCGGCGTTTCGCATGCTCGTGTCGTAGCGCTCGCGGTAGGCGCTGATGTCCTTGAACGATTCAACCAACTTCCTCTCGATGGCCTCCAGGACGGTCCGCCTGTCCCAGAATTGCCCCCCGCGGTTCTGCACCCACTCCAGATAGGATCCGACTACTAATCCGGCGTTGCCCAGTATGTCGGGAACGATGAAGATGCCGCGTTCTTCGAGGACCTGGTCCACATCGGGCGTGCAGCAGCCGTCGGATCCCTCGACGAAAATCCTTGCCTTGATCTTCTGGGCTTCGGCGGGCGCGATGGAGACATTCGGGGCGCAGGAGGCGAAGATATCGCACTCGAGGCCGTAGAACTGATCTATCGGGATCTTTTCGCCGCCGGAAAAATCCTCGATATCGCCGCCGCGGCGGCAGAACTCGACGAGCGCCGGGATCTCGAGTCCTTCTTCGTTGAGCAGCGCCCGGGCGCCGTGGCCGACGGCCTTGATCGTGGCACCGCTGTCGTAGGCAAAGAGGGAAAAATTGGGGCCGATATTCCTGAAGCCGTGAATGATGATGCTGCTGTCGCCGAACTCAAGCCCGTTTGCCTTGCAGGCCTCGCGCGCACAGACGTATACCCCGAAGCCGGTGGATTCCCTTCCGCCTTGGCTGCCGCCCATATTGATCGGCTTTCCGGTGACGACGCCGACGTGCCACTTCAGGGTGTGCATGGAGTAGGTATCGTAGATCCAGGCCATCATCTGCTCGGTGGAGTCGATGTCGCGCGAGGGGACGTCCCTGTCGGGCCCGATGATGTCGAGGATGCGGGTGGTGTAGCGCCTGATCAGCCGCTCGAGCTCGCCGGAGCTGAGGCGGTGCTGGTCTACTATGATGCCGCCCTTGGCGCCGCCGAACGGCACGTCGACGACCGCGTGCTTCCAGGTTATGTTGGTCGCCAGGGCGCGAACCTCCTCCGGCGTCGCGCCGGGGTCGAAGACGATCCCCCCCTTGGCGGGGCCGCGCTGCGTGCTGTGCTGGACGCGGAAGCCGGAGAAGACCTCGATGCTGCCGTCGTCCATGATGACGGGAATGCTGCAGTAGAGTTCTCGCTCCGGCTCCTCGAGAATCCGTGCGTAGTCATGGTCGAGGCCCAGCTTGTCCACCGCCAGCCAGAAACGGGCTCTGCCGGACTCAATCCAAGAGACGGTTGCAGGTCGAGATTCCATCGACTCCCCCAGCTGAATAATCGGATCCCAGACGATCTATTTCTACTACAGGATTGCCAGAAACGCAATTTTTTTCCCGGTTCAACTGCTGCATACGTGCTTGAAAGGGAGCAAGTGTTCCTGCAGTAGCAATATCTCCAGGGCGCCTACCCAGCATTTCCCACGACATGAGATTGCCGATCACTCTTATTGGCCAAACTCGGTTGGTTTCGACCGGTGGCTTGGGATCTTATCGGGCGAATGGGATTGGACACGCCCGAGAAGCCATGCCAAATATCGAGGTGACACATGAAGCCTTAATCATCCGCTCAGTGGAAATTTCGCGGCGACGCCGGCTTCCCCACCGGCAGGAAGTGGGAGCTGGTCCGCGCGCAGGCGGGCGACGTCAAGTACATCATCTGCAACGCCGACGAGGGCGGCCCGTCCGGAACCCGTTTGAAGGCCGAAGGGGGGGGAGGGAGGCCCCCGGCAGGCTGCCCTTCGCGTTCACCCGCCGCCCGTCAGCCGTCCCGCTCGCGCCCCATGCGGTCGAGGACCAGTTCGCCCGCCACGCCCACGTTTTCCGGCGTGTTCTCCTTGATCAGAACGATTATCTCTTCCCTGGAGAAGCCGAAGGCCACCGAGGCGGTCTCCGTCATCTCCCGCACGAGTTTCCTTTTGGACTCGACCTCGACTCTCGGTCCTTCGACGGTAATAACAGGCATGGCTCACCTCGTTGTGTGCGGCCTTGAGAAGCGGGCCGGAATGAGCCCTACTCATCGCCGCTTTGCGCCTCGAAGGAATATTACACTAAGTGCTCTCGGTCCGGCACGAGGTGACATCCATCAGGAAGAATAACCGGTGTTGACAGGCTGAGGAGAGTTCCGATATTGATAATGGGCAGCAGACCTATCAGGTCAGAACTCAGAGGGATACTACTGTTTAGGAAGGGAAGGAGGCCCATGAAGATCACAATTCTGAACGGCAATCCCGACGCCGGCAACGAGCTGTTTGATGGCTACCTGCAGCGGCTCGCCGGCGCGCTGGAGCCCGGCGGACACGAGGTCGCGGCGCTGACGTTGCGGGAGATGGACATCAAGCAGTGCATCGGCTGCTTCGACTGCTGGTTGAAGACGCCCGGGGTCTGCGTCCACCAGGACGACGGCCCCGGCGTGTGCCGGGACATGATCAACTCGGACCTCGTTCTCTACGCCTCCCCGGTCGTCATGGGATTCCCGAGCGAGCTGCTGAAGCGGACTGTAGAGAGGACGATCCCGCTGCTGCTGCCCTACTTCAAGTTCGTCGAGGGCGAGGTTCGCCACAAGCTGAGGTACGACGGATTCCCCAGGATGGGCGTTCTGTGGGAGAGGTCCGGCGACACCGACGACGAGGACCTCGAGATCGTCAACGAGATTTTCGAGCAGGTGGCTCAAGAATTTAGCGGCACGCTGAGCGTCAACGAGTCGACAAACACGCCGGCAGAGGAGGTGGCTAATGCGATTAGTGGTCTTTAACGGCTCCCCGCGGCGGGGCAAGAGCAACACAAAGGTCCTTATAGACCGCTTCCTCGCCGGCTTCGAATCGGCGGGAGGAGGCAGCTACGAGACGCATTTTCTGCAACCGGTCAAGGACGTTGAGATCCGGATCGAGAGCTTCAAGTCGGCCGACTGCGTGCTGGTCGCCTTCCCTCTCTACGCCGACGCCATGCCGGCGCTCGTCAAGGCCTTCATCGAGGCGCTGGCGCCGCTGCTCGGTCGCGAGGGTAATCCCGCCGTCGGCTTCATCGTCCACTCGGGCTTTCCCGAGGCGTTCCACTCGCGCTACGTCGAGCGCTACCTCGAGAAACTGGCGCGCCGCCTCGGGTGCAGTTACCTCGGCACCGTCATCAAGTGCGGCTCCGAGGGGATACAAACAATGCCGGAGAGTATGACCCGCAAGCTGTTCGAGCGCTTCCTCCTGCTCGGTAAGCGGTTCGGTGAGACCGGCGCCTTCGACGAGCAGATCCGGCGCGAACTCGCCAGGCCTGAAAGGTTTAGGGGCTTCGGCGTGCTGATGGCGAAGCTGATGATGGGCATATTCGCCAACCATTATTGGAACCCGCAACTGAAGGCGAACGGTGCCTTCGATAGGCGCTTCGCGCGGCCGTACAGCGAGTAGCCGGCCGGTGGAAGCGGGTTCTGCACCTGTCGTCGCTTGCAACCATCACGACCAGCGCACCCGGCCTAACGCCTTCCCGCGCGCTCCTTCATGCGCTCGTCGAGCTTGCTCAGCGCGCTCTCGAACTCCGCGACCCAGGCCTGCGTCTCCTCCCTGACTATGTCGGAGATCTTCGCCGAGAAATCTTTGAGTAGTGTGACCATCTTCCTGGCCTGTTCGAACGAAGGTGGTCCCCCCTCCCAGGCCAGCTTACCGGACTCCCAATCGTAGAAGAGCCGATCACGCTTTGCTATGATCGTCGTCTCGGTTATCCTGTAGCGGATCCAGCCGCTGGAGTAGCCGAAGAACTTGTCGAAGCCCAGGATTGCGCCCGCGACGGCTATGACCACGGTCGCCCAAGCCGGATTGAGGTATCTATCCCAGCCGAACTCAGAGAGAATCTCTGACAGAACCGGGATGATGCCACCCAGGGCGAACAGGACTATGGTGAACCAGCGCAGGGGCCGCGCACGGTTCCTGTTCCGAAAGGCGTTGTCCGAGTACCACTTCCTGTGCTTTTCGGCCTTAGCAACTGTGTATCGGAAGAATACATCGAGCGACTTCTTCAGGTTGGCTTCATCCCAAACCAGGTTTTCGGGTATGATGAATTCGGATCGGTCTTGAGGATCGTCCGGCATTGTCCCCCCTCCCTTCAAATCGGCATAGATATAATAAATCCAACCTGAACTACTAAACCCCAAAGTTCGCAGAAACGGAACGGTTTTTATCAGGAGCTGCAGGCAAGAACGGAGTAATTCTACGCGGTTCTAGAGCTGCCAGGCGTAGCCTATTTTAGCGAAGAACGTGCGTTGGGCCTGTGTGATGCTGAACTCCTGTGTTCCGAAGTAGTTGTCTGAGTAGCCGATGAAGAGCACCGTGCGCGGGTTGATCTTGTAGGAGAACAGGAGCTGGGTGAATAGGCGCTTATATTCCGAGTCGATGTCGAACGTATACAGCTCAGAGCTGTAATTGTAATCGACGTATTGAACAATGGAGCGGAAGAACGTGCGGGTATTGAACTGGTAGATGGCCGTTGCCTGACTGATGTTTGCCGTGTAAAGCCGCCCGGAATCGACTGTCAGTCGTTCGAATGTATGGTTGAAACTGAAGCGGAGGTGAAGGCCGAGATTAAAATTCATTTGGGTGAGTAGCCGCAGCATCTTTCCGGGCCGGGTGTTGGCGTAGTCGATATGATCGCCGAAGGTTGCGCCCGCCCAGAGCCTAGTATTTCCATTCGGCCAAAAGCCTCCCGATAAGCTGACCGAGTTCAGGTCGAACTCGACGCCGTTGTATACCTCGCGGGTTCTGCTGATCACCGGACTGAAGGAAGACTGCAGCGCTCCGTTATAGTTCATGTAGACATTGATCAACTCCCTGAGCAGTTCTCCGTTCTGATCTCGGTAGAGGTTATAACCTCCGTTGATATTCACCGAGGACCACCATTCGCCCGGCTTGGCGATCCAGTTGTAGCCGAGACCGGCATTGAAGTTTTGGAGATCGACTTGAGGCATATAGCCGAGGTCGGCCCGGAAGCCCCTGCCTATGTCCCGGTACCCGCCCCACCAGCTTAGACTCCTGGTGCTGTGCACGTAGAAGATGTCGAGCGCCCGGTCGTTGAATCGCCCCTGCGGTTGGCCGTAGCAGGTTGCCACCTCGTCCGGGTAGCTGGTGCTGGAGCCGAGGAACTGCACGCTGACCCGATCCCTGTTTGTAAGACGAAATTCACCGTCGAATCCCAACAGCCGGTTGAAATAATCATCCCCCTCGCGGTCGGTTGCCAGCAGACCCACTGTATACCGGTTGCCTATGTCACGCCGGTAGCGGAACACTGACGCAGTAGAGGCCATCGCCAGTGAGGTGGAGCTCGAACTCTGGCTGCCGGGGAAGATCAGGTTGGTCAGCTCGTCGCGGACGACGTAGGCACCGAATGTATTGGCACCCTCCTTGCCAGCCAGCTTTACACCCCAGGTCGGACTGCGCATTGTGCGTGTGTGGACGATGTTCAGCCGGGTAGCGAAAAAGTCGGAGCCCTCGGTGAAGAAGGGGCGCCTCTCAGGGAAGAAGAGGGCAAACGGTTCGTTGATGTCGAGCTGCAGGGCGTCGGCCTCGACCTGGGAGAAGTCGGGATTTACCGTCGCGCTCAGCGTCAGGTTCGGAGTCATGCCCCAATTTGCTGTGAGGCCGACGTCAGCCTCCTGGTCCCGCGTCTCGAAGTCGCCGTCGGGAAAGCTGCTCCGCTCCTCGGAGCGAACGGCGGTAAGTGTGGGATTTATCTCCACATTGCGGCCGGAAGTGATCCCCTCGAAGCCCTCTATTTTTGCCGCCTGGCAGAGGGTGCAGTTGTTGTTGCGATCATCGGGGACGATGTTGAACCAGTATTGGTGGCTGCGCGGGTAGTGACGCGCGGCGACGAAACCCCAGGTCTGCGCTCCATCGCCCCGCTGAAAACTGATGGAACTGAAAGGAATGGCCATCTCCGCCACCCATCCCCAAGCGGTGATTCTGCCGGCGGAGTCCCAGATAGCATCCCAACCGATATCCTCTGAGCCGTTAGGGCCGGCATAATCCATCTGCACGCTTACAGGGTTCACGCAGAAATTGAATGCCCTGCGCTCATCGTTGAACGTGTCGAGAACAGCTACGACGCGGTCGTCGTTCCACGCCGAATCCCGGTCCGTGAGGTGGGCTCTGATCGCCGCGGGCTGGGGATCGTAGCAGCGGAAGGCGATGTAGAGGTGAGTTCGGTCGTAGGCCATCAGAACCTCGCTGCGCACGTGCGCTGGGATGTTCTCGCCGGGATTCACCTCGTACCTTAACTCCAGTTTCAGGGCATCATCCCAGACCTCCTCGTCGAGGACGCCGTCGATCCGCACTCGCGATTCGACGCTCGGCACGTGATGAGGCCCTCTCGCTTCCGAGTCGCTCACATCTTGCGAAACTGCTTGCCCCGCAAGGAGAACCATCAACGCCAACGCTGCCCAGTGCGAACAGCCTGCTTTCTTCTTCATCGCTTGACACCTTTCATCGTCTCTGAGGTTATGTGCTCGCCCGCAGGAGTAATTATTTCTACATGTAAAGAAATTTACATCATGGGGGTCGCCATGTCAAGGGAAAATGTAATTTATTTTACCTTTTGAGGAATTGGCCCCGTGGCCAGTACGTCGTCGTAAGGTTCGATGAACGGGTAACTCGGATCAAATCGGAACCGCTGTCTTCAACGATCAGAAGTGCCTTCGATGACCTGCAGGGCCTCGGCTGCAGCGTTGCGAATCCGGGGATTGCTGCTATGGTGAATGATGTATCTGAGGGCTTCGGCAGCTCGAGGGTCGCCGATATCCCTGAGGGTGAGAATAATCCGCAGTCGGTACTCGTCGCCGAGTGGCCGAAAAACGTGTATGATTCTATGAGGACGCCACTCAATAATACAGCCGCGTTCGGGGAATCTAGTTCGCATAGGCCGTCAACGGCAATCTCTCTTATCTCGTTGACATCGCTATTGAGCGACGCTGCGAAAGCCGGGAAGACGCGGTTATCCCTTAAGCGAAGAAGCGCGTTCAAAGCCGCTATTCGGTTCTCCGTGTTTCCATCGGTCGTCGCGGCGTGAATCAGCGGCTCGATTGCCTCGCTGGAATCTGATTCGCCCAAAGCATCAATAGCCGACCTGCGGATAGCAGAGTTTCCGTCATTGAGTGCAGCCACGAAACCCCGGAGGGCATCAACGTCGTCGCTCCGCCTGAGCGCGTTCAACGCCTCTCTTCGGTTCTCCGAGTTTTCATCTACCGTCGCTGCATGAATCAGTGGGTCGATCGAGTCGCTGGCTGATTCGCCAAGGGCAGCGATCGCTGCCCTCCGGACATCGGCGTCTTCATCGTTCAACGCGGCGGCAAGGCCATTGATCGATTGGGGACCTCCGATATCGCTAAGAGCGAGGACCGCCTGCATGCGAATGTCGGTGATCACATCACTCAAAGCCTTGATCAACCCTGGCACGGCTCTTTCGTCTCCGATCCTACCCAATGCCCATACTGCCTGCAGGCGGACGTCGCTATCGATATCGTCGAGGGCGCTGATCAGCGCATCTATCGCTGCCTCGTCATCGCTCTGCCGCAGCGCCCTGGCCGCTTGCATGCGGATGATCGCCTCTTCGTTTTGCAGCGCCCCGACGAAGGCCTCTTCCGCGGGCGGATCGCCTACTTGGCCCAGAGCCCACATCGCCTGGTGGCGTACCTCCGCTACCGGGTCTTCCAGTGCGCGGGCGAGCGCAGCTACGGCTGAGTTGTTACCAATTTGACCCAGGGCCCAGGCGGCGTACTTGCGCACGCCGGCGTTCTCATCCTCCAGGGCGGCGATCAGCGGATCAACAGCGCTCTCGTCTCTCGCCCGCCCGAGAACGATGGCGGCCCGTTGCCGGATTTCGGCGTCCTCGTCCGACAAAGCCGCCAGCAGCTTGCTCCTCAACCCCGATTCCTGGTCGCCCTCTTGAGGTGCCGCGATGATGTCCGCCACTCTTGGGCTCTCGGCCACCGCCCAGGGTTGGAAAGCCGCCAGCGGCAAGGTAAATCCAAGCAGCAAAGCGGCGACGAGGGCGATCCGACCAAGGCTCAGCGGCTTCCTTCGCGCCGCCGGATCAAGGATCGACATCAGTCTGTCCTTCAGCGACGAGCGATGGGCCATCGCCGCCGCGGTCCATGCGGAGCGTGGCGACTGGAACGTACGGGCAATCTCCGTCAGGTGGAGGGCGTATACGGACGGCTTCGTACCGGCCGCTATCACGCTGTCGTCGCAGGCCCGCTCCATCTCGTTGCGGAGTCTGAGGTGGGCATACCAGAACAGCGGATTGAACCAGTTCAGGGCACAGGCGAAGCGGGAGACCATCAGCGTGAGGATGTCCCAGCGCCTGATGTGGGCCAGCTCGTGCCGAAGCACCGTCGCGAGGCGCCCCGTCTCCCACTCTCGCGCTTCTGCAGGGAGGACGATCAGCGGCCAGATTATCCCGCCCGTCTTGGGCAGCGTTAAGTGCCTGGAGGACATCAATCGGATTTGACGCCCCAGGCCGGCCTCCTTCGCCTGCCGCTGGAGAAGCTCAACCCATTCGGGATTCGTCTCCTCATCGGCCAGGGCAAAAATCAGGTAAGATCCGACAGCGCCGATCGCCAGGCGGCAGACGACGAGCGCGGCCCCGGCGAACCAGATAGCGAAGATCCAAAACGACCAGTGGGGGTAGCCCAAGAGAGATTCGCTGATTCTATTCCTCCCTCTGTTGGTAGCCTCCTCTGTTGCGCGAGAGAGCCGTTCGGAAGGATCGTAGAATTCGATGGGGGGAATGGCTTCGGGCGCGGAACCGGCCGCGCTCGCTGTCTCATCCGCTCGGCCTTCCTGTCCCTGAGTTGATTCCGCAACCGGGCCGCCCGCTTCGCGAGCGATTGATTCGATCGAATAGGCTTCCGTTTGCCGTCTCAAAGCCTCTCTGTATACGTCCGGACCTGATGAATGATCCTGTCCCTCTTCCGGAGTTACCGCGGACTGCGCAGAACGGTTTACAGATAGCTCGGGTGAGTTACCGATCAATTCGGGAAGCAGCGGCACCCGCCATTCGGGCAGCAGGTTAGTTGCTACAGGCAGCAGCAGAACCGAGCCGAGAGCGCTGAGCCAGAGGTAGTGGCGGGTCGAAGCCGAAGCCCTTCGCAGGAGCCTCGCCGCGGCGGTCGCGGCGAGCACTATCACGGTACCCTTAAGCGCGAAATCGAGGAGAAAAAACAACCACGCAAAGGGGTACGCGGCCTGCAGCGCTACTCCACCATATCCGCCCATCGTATTCCTGTTTCGTCGATTCCCTAAGAGCTATCTCCTTACCGGTTCAGCCTTAGCGTCCGCGCTTTCGCGCTTCGTCTATTAATCTGTAGATCTCTTCCCACTCATCCTCTGTAACATCCTTACGGGACAAGTCGACAAGGTCGGCCATCACATCTCGGGGCGAGTCGCCGAAGAAGGTATGCATCAAGTGCCTGAGCTCGGAGCGGCGTGCTTTCTTCGCCGGCACGGTCGGGTAGTAGACGTAGCGCTGACCCTGGCGCTCGTGCCTGAGCAGACCCTTCTCCTCCAGCAGGTGCATCAGCACGCGGGCGGCCGTGTAGTTCGGGATGTCCGGCAGGTCCTCGCAGATCTCGGCGACCGTCGCCTTCTTCCGCCGGTAGACGGCGTCCATGATCTGGCCCTCTCGCTTGCTCAGATACTCATCTGATTTCTTGGCCATTTTCACGCTCCAATTTAAAGCGATCCGCTTTCCCCTCGGCTCCGGTGACGGAAGTCCCGGTATAGTTGTAATTATATTTACATTTTGCGAATAGGTCAACGGTAAACCACGGACAGTTTAATTGCGCCCCGGCAGGCACCAGAAGGGCTATTGGTTCTGGGCGGCACCATGCACCGGCCGACCGCCCAGCGGTTCGAGGTGATCGCTTGCGGCTGGAACAGTGGCCTACCCGATAGAGAAAATGGCAGGCCGGTCAGTTTCAGTGTCGCCCTGCGGCCGGTCAACCAATTTCCGGGCGGCTACGGCGCCGAGATCGAGATCCGTATCGACGGCCGCAGCGTCGACACAATCTCCAATATGCGGGAGCCGAAGAGCCTGACGTCGGCCGACTTCAGCACCGGCAGCCGCAGCTACAGGATCAGAGGCAGTTACTACGGCTACGACCGGTTCGGCCGCTTCGGCGTCCTCGGCCCTGCCACCTGCAAGTGCACAATTGACATCCAGCCCAACGCCGCATTCCTGGCCACAGGACAGCTATACCTTACGCCACAGGGCTACGTCATGATGGCGCACTTGATCAGAGTATAATGAACCGTACAAATTATGCTCCTCACCCAAATATATGTATGAATTACCGAAAATGGGTGTCAATCTGTTTGATCACCGCACGTTTTCTTATATCCACCTGGGTAGCAGAATGGCTCCCGGGTGATGTAAGTTTACATAAATCAACATAATATATTCAAGATGCTTAAACGCTATCTGTGATGTTGCAGTTATCCAAGGCTGGCGCCTCCCCACAATTTAAGGAACGGGAAGGTGGATTCCTTATTAATAAAGGTAAAAAACTAGTGTTGGTCTTATCATAAGTTATTGAAAAAACATTGCTTACATCTCATTTCTCTCCATTATGGTGCACAGATTCTTATGAAGAAACACATTCTAATAGGAGAGCGCAATAAGCCACCATGATTTTTTCGTCGACAAGTACTCGCGTAATTTCATAGTTAGCAACAATGTAATATCTAATTTATCCCATATCATACTAATATGTTTATATGCATTAATACATACATTCCATTAAAGCAGTTATTTTCTCATCTTGACATTCTCTTCATCATGCATTATATTTTTTTTCTAGGAACATAACTTACTTGGAGGTTGCCATGAGATATCTTCCCTTTTTACTCATCTTCTTTCTCATTTGTACATTATTATACGCATCTGAAGATAAATATAAATGCGAGCTAGATCTATTTCAACCTCCTATTGGGGTTAGTGGACCAGATAATTTTGAAACAAATAGAAAATTTAAAATATCGTGGTTTTACGCATCCGGCAATGAAAATGTTAATAATCTTGATATTTCAAGTTCAATGAATCTTAGATATAACAGCTTTTTCTTCAATATCACTGAAGCCTTTAAATATTATAAAATCGATGATAACATCGGGATTAATAACAATACATTTAATTTGAACATTATGTATAAATCTAATTTTGGCTTAATTTTTCGATTTGACTTTTTCCGTGATATAGATCGTCTCTCCACCTACCAAATAAACAATTATTGGGCCCCCGGAATAGCATATTTTACAGAATTTAAAGATTTTAAATTTTTGTTTTGGGGTATTTTAACGTTTAATTCAGATAGATTAGTAGGTGAAGTCGAAGAGACAACTGAGATCGGAGGTAAAATAGGAATTGACTATTGTAGGCATTTTCCTGGAGACACTGAATGCTACATAAACGGAAGATTCTATTACTACGATAGAAAATTAGGGGGCGGAGAAAATGATAATTATAAGATATATTCAGAAACATCTTTTAACATATGTCTAACAGACTGGTTTATTTTCGTAAATACATTAGAAATAAAATATGTCAAAAATCCCGCTGAAGAATTCGAGGGAAGAACTACTACATTTTCCACAGGACTTGAAATTAGATTTTAATTAAATCATAAATACAATACATCTTTTTGGAATTCTATCGTGTATCATATTAACGCAATAAGTTTTGAAATATTGATTATTTAAAGAAAAGTTCTTAAAAAACTGCTGATTTACTAGCGACTTTATATAAATATGTCATGCCGTAGATACTAGTGTCAATCTACGATATGTTGTGCGAATCCATCTTTACAGATTAGTTGACAGACGCGAATGCCTACTAAGCCGAACCCACCAATGAGCACCCTGGTGGGGCTGACAGCCTCCACAACTACCTGGCAGAATGAATATCGGGACTTTCAGCCTTCGTCGGGTGATAGACAGGCGGGCTTATCCGTATCCAGCGAGTATATCCTACCCGTCTGCGATGAACGACAGACAGGAGAGTTTACCCGCCGTGCCGGATCTGCCCTACCATAGGCGGCCTAAAGGCTGCCGCTACACCTCCCGCTAAGCAGGATATGACGGTCAGGAATGCCCGCCAGGACGCGTCTCCGCAAAGGCGGATGGCGGAGCAGGTCGGCCCTCCTACCGCAGAGGCAGGAGACCTGGCATCAATGGCGTGCAAACGATCGGCCATGACTTTGTAGTCCAGCGAGACCTCGAGCCGTCTCAGAAAGAGATCTTTCGGTATTGTGTGATCGTAGACTCCCTCGGCGTAAAAGTAGCCTTGCGCGCGTTCGCTGCCTCTCATGAGGGCTATCCCCCTGACATATCAATGCGTTACGGGAGTTTGTAGTACGACTGAGTAAGAAATAAATCGTGAATCGAACTCAACGGCAGGCGTTTTTCAACAGACTCATATTAGGGGTTGGTGGCTGCAGTACGGACACGCCTGGCCTCAAACATTTGCATAAACTACTGGTATTAAAAGACTTATGATGCCGAAGAGAGGACTGTCGCCCGAGGCGACTGAACTCACCTCCACTAGCCACAGGCGATCAAGATTGGATCAACCCTACCAAGTTCTGAACCGGCAAGCTTGTCCGCCGCAGGCGGATCTGCCGATTTCCAGAGAGCCCTACATGGAAAATGGTGCCGAAGAGAGGACTTCCGCCTCGGCGGATGAACTCACCTCCACGGGGTTATCCCCCACCAGGTCCTGAACCTAGCAAGCTTGTCCGCCGGAGGCGGATCTACCAATTCAGCTCAAGTTATTGAGATATTCTCTCCCCACCCCGGTTTTCAGGAATTTCTCCCTCGCGACGGCTTCTTGCCTATCTTCGTATTGTTCAATGTGTCTTATTTTCCAAGGGATCCAGTGTTTCGTAGATTTTGTTTTCCCTCTGTTGTGAGAGGCTAGTCTTTTCCTGATGTTGGTTGTAATGCCTACATAAAGCCTCGGTGCTGATACACTCTCAATCACATAGACAAACCACATGTGGTCCGCGCTCACCGTACATAAGGATGGTGCCGAAGAGAGGACTCGAACCTCCACGGGGTTATCCCCCACCAGGTCCTGAACCTGGCGCGTCTACCAATTCCGCCACTTCGGCACTCGCGGTGCAGAGCGCACAATCTAACCACGCCCTGATGCGATGTCAAGACGACGGCGGGCGCAGACTGCCGTCCAGGAACGCGGTCCAAGCCTCGGCGTAGCCCTCGGGGCTGCCGGCGTCGAATATCGGCACCGAGGGTGGCAGGCAGAGCAGGCGCTGAGCGGCGGCGAGGGCGTCGTAGGCGTCGATGTCGTCCAGCTCGCGGCTCTCGCCCTCGGCACGCGGCCGCGCCTCCTCGAGGGCCGCGAAGTATTCGTCGCTGACGATGACGCGGCCGGCGGCGCGCCAGGCGATGTTGCTCGGCTGGGGATCGTCGCGGCGCGTGAGGGATTCGACGAAGAAGGCGTCGTCGGTGTGCCAACCCGGGATGACGAAGTTGCTGCCGCGGAAGTATGGCTTGTCGGCCTTGCAGGCGACGATGCAGATGTCCAACGACGCGTAGGTCTTGTTCAGATCCGTAAAGAGAGCGGGTCCGTCGGCGACGACGTTGTCGGGATACATCAGGTAGTAGCTCTCGCCAGCGAGCGCCGCGCGGGCGCGCAGGAGCGCGTCGCCGAGGCCGGTTGGCTCGGGCTGCTCGACGACGCGCACGCGCACGCTCTCGAGCAACCGCAGCCATTCCCGCGCAGCCTCGAAGCGGGAGTAGGCCTCGGGCAGCTCTCCCTCGAGGAATTTCCTGAGCCCCTTCTTTGCGGGGCTGACGACGACCGCCGCCTCGTCGACGCCGACCGCCGCGGCCTCGGCCAGGGTCCACTGGATGACCGGGCGCGTCCCGAGCGGCACCAATTCTTTGGCTGCCGCGGCGCTGAACGGCAGCATCCTCGTCCCCAGGCCGGCTGCCGGCACAATGGCTTTCATCGCTCCTCCCGCGTTGACCGCTCCGCTACGAGGGGATAGATTAATCGCAACACGGCGATAACGGAAGGGGATATGCGACTTGTTCCGCTCGGAATCGGCTCCTCATTCTCCGCGGCGCCGATGGGATGGTACTCGAACCTGGTGGACGGGAAGCTGCTGGTCGACGCAGCGCCGCAGGCGGTGCTGCAGTTGCGGCGGCTGGGGGTCGCCGCGGACGACCTGGAGGCGGTCGCGATCACGCACCTGCACGGCGACCACGTCTTCGGCTTCCCGTTCCTGCTGGCGGAGCGCTCGCCGGAGCTGGAGCCGATACCGGTGGTGGGGCCGGAGGGGACGGGCAAGCGTCTGGCACAGCTCTGCTCGCTGGCCTTCTCGGTGGCCGACCCGGCGAAGATGGTCCCGATCGAGCTGCCGCCGGGTCGAAAGAGTGAGGCAGCCGTCGGCGACTTCCGCCTGCTGGCCGCGCCGACGGAGCACACGCCGGACAGCCTCGGCTACCTGATCACGGGTCCGGAGGGCACGCGGCTGGCGTGCAGCGGCGACGCCGCCTGGTGCGACGGTCTGCGGCTGCTGCTAAGCGATGCCGACGCGGCGCTGGTCGAGATGACCTTCATCAAGGTCGGCAAGGCCGACCACCTGTCGCTGGCGGAACACCTGCCGAAAATCGTCGCGGCAGTGCCCGCCGCGGCGCCAATCCTGCTGACGCATCTGAGCCGGCCGCGCCGGGAGTATCTCGACGCGCTGCGGCGCCTGCGGCGCGGGCTGCCGGCCGACGAAGCGAGACTGCTGGATCGGGTCGAGCCGGCGGAGGAGCTGAGGGAGTACGTCTTCTAGTCCTGGCCAGGAGCCTATTTCGCGCATCTATTGTAATCGGCTGCTCGACTCCGCGACCGCGATGTTCCAACCGATAATAAGACCGGGGCTTCAGGTAGCCTCGCCGCCGCAGACCTCAGGGCCTTCGAGAACAGGCTTAGCTGCCCTCCTAGCTGGGCTGCATGATCACCGTTTCGCCCTTGAATGCGGAGGCGAACGAGTAGGCATCGTCGCTGCTGCCGACGATGTCGCCCCAGTGGTAGGGGACCGCGACGCCGGGGTTGATGAGCTCGGCCGCCTCGGCGGCCTCGCGGGCGTTCATCGTGTAGGTCCCGCCGACCGGCAGCAGGGCGACGTCGATGTCGAGGATGTCCTTCATCTCCGGAATCACGTCGGTGTCGCCGGCGTAGTAGAGGCGCCGGCCGCCCATGGCGACGACGAAGCCGACCCAGCCGTTAGCCTTGGGGTGGTAATCCTTGCCGACGTTGTAGGCCGGCGGAGCCTCGATCCCGATGCCGGCGACGTCGATGGTGTCCCCCGGCTCGACGACCTCGACGTTGCCCTCGGCCCGCTCGGCCACGTCGGCGACGGTGACGATGACGGTGTCGGTCCCGCGCAGCTTGTCGATGTCCTCCTGCGAGTAGTGGTCGTGGTGCGGGTGGCTGACCAGGATTATGTCGGCCGACCGGCTCGCCTTCTCCCCCTTCAGCTTCCAGGGATCGATGTAGACCACTTTCTCGTCGGCGATTCTGAAGCTGGCATGGCCCAGCCAAGTGAGTTTGTCCAGCATCTCACCCTCCGGTGCTCGAAAAGCGATGACCGTATACCGACATCGTAGCGGCCCAGCGGTAGCATGGCAAGCGCGATGACGCCGGCAGACC
This sequence comes from uncultured Acidobacteriota bacterium, assembly GCA_964408025.1. Taxonomy (GTDB): domain Bacteria; phylum Acidobacteriota; class DATKUA01; order DATKUA01; family DATKUA01; genus CAYOXX01. Next base: position 26,861 of record CAYOXX010000031.1, read on the forward strand.
TCTGGGTTAAGATGTGTAGCCGAAGCAGCGGGGATGAGGAGTAAAGATCGAGTTGATGCCTAACGGCGGCAAGAGCGGGAGTGGTACGCGCGACTCCACGCTGCTGGAGATCGAGGGGCTGCGGATCGCCATCGAGGAGTCGGGGGGGGCGAGGGAAGCAGGGAGAACAGAGGATGCGCTCCCAGTCGACGGCCTCCGCCTCTGCGTCGGCTCCGGGGAGTTCGTCGCCCTGGTCGGCGCCAGCGGCAGCGGCAAGACGCTGACGGCGCTCGCCGCCGTCGGACTCCTGCCTCCAGGCGTAAAGGTAAGCGGCGGCTCGGTGCGCCTGCACGGTAAGGAGCTGCTGGGCCAGGAGGAAAAAGATTGGCGCCGGGTGCGCGGCGGCCACATTGCGATGATCTTCCAGGAGCCGAAAACCAGTCTCAACCCGACGATGACGATCGGTGCGCAACTGCGCGAGGCGATCACGCGGCACCTCCGATGCTCGCGGCGCGATGCGAGGCGTATCGCCGAAGAGTCGCTGCGGGCGGTCCAGATGCCGGAGCCGCGCCTGCGCCTGCGCGCCTACCCGCACCAGCTCAGCGGCGGCCTGCGGCAGCGGGCGATGATCGCCACGGCGCTGAGCTGCCGGCCTGAACTGCTGATCGCCGACGAGCCGACCACGGCGCTGGACGTCACGGTTCAGGCAGGGATAGTCGACCTGCTGCAGCGGCTGCGCGGCGAGCGGGGCTTGGCGATCCTGCTGATCACCCACGACATCGCCCTGGCGGCCGAGGCGGTAGACAGGATAGTGGTGATCGAGAAGGGCCGCACCGTCGATGAGGGCTCCGCAGCCGAGATCGTGTCGCGGCCACGCCACCCCTACACCGTGCGTTTGATCGAGCACTGCCGCCGGCGGGAGCGGTGGCGAGAGAGTACAGTGTGAGCCAGTGCCCCGGAAGGCGACCTGTTTCCAAATCACTCGATTATCTCAACCTCACCGAGCTCGCCGAGCCGGCGCGAGAGCGTCGCGGCGGGTCCAATGGCGAGCAGCAGGTCGAGTTCGGGGCTGAGTTGCTCGGCGATCAGGGCGAGAAGCCTTTCTTCGTCGATCCCGTCGATCAGCCGTAGGTGGTCCTGCACCCACGGGCTCGGGAAGCCGTACCACTCCGACCAGAGCGCGAATGCGGCGATCTGCCCGGTAGTCTGCGTCTGCCGCAGCAGCCGGCCACGCAGCGAGTTGCGGGCGTCGCTGATCTCCTGCTCGAGCAGGCGGGCGTTGTCGATGGTGCCACCGTGCAGGAGCCGCATCTGCCCGAGCAGCTCGTCGAGAGTATCCCCGACACGCCCGGCCGGGCACGAGGCGCTGATGACCCAGCTCGACCCGCTCCGCTGCAGCCGGACATCGCTGGAGATCGGCTCGACCTGCCCGAGGCGGACCGTCGAGCCGGTGAGGCGCCCGTAGGTTGTCTGGCCGTTGAGGATGAAGTTGACCGCCTGGACCGCGTAGTAGGTATCCGGGTTGAGCGGCGGCAGCCTCTTGGCCAGGTAGAGCCGTGCGGCGTCCCCCCGGCGCGCCACGATCCTGATCGGAGTTCCGCCTCCGTCGCCCTCTCGAGCCCGGCCGGCCGCCTCGCTCCGGCCGCCGGCGGGTTCGGATGCGGCCCTCCAGCTCCCCGCACGCCTGCGGAACGACTCGACCAGGCTCGCCGAGAGATCGCCGGCGAGCGCGAAGACGGTGCTTTCCGGCCGCAGGCAGCGCTGGGCAAAGGAGCGCAGCGCCCTCGGCGTCAGCCCCTCGAGGGTTGCGATCTTCTCCCGGAGCGAAACGCCGTACGGCGAGCCGGCAAAGAGGGCGGAGCTTATCTGGTCCTGGGCGGTCGCGAGGTCGCTGTCGACGGCGCCCCTGAACTCGGCCAGCAGTTGGTCACGCCGGCGGATGATCTCCTCGTCTCCGACGTCGAGAGCCAACGCTTCGAGCAGCAGGTTTGCCGCCGTCGGTGCGTCCGCGGCCAGCACGGTCGTGCCGGCGGCCAGGCAGTCGGCCTGCAGCTCGACCGCCAGTGCGGTGCCCAGGTCGGCCAGCCCTTCGGCGCACCCCTCCCCCGTCCCCAGGATTCTTGCCAGCAGCGTGGAGAACCCGGCCTCCCGCGGCCGCTCGCGGTCGCTGCCGATGTCGCACCTGAAGGAGATCGACACTAGCGGCGTCCGCCGAACCGGTATGAGCACGATCCGCAGGCCGTTTTCCTGCGTCAGGGTGGTCACGGCCGCCGTGGCCTGCGGGCCTGCCGGTGCGACGGCCGGTTCCTCTTCCTGCATGCAGGCCGGCAGCGCCAGCAGCAGCAGGGCGAATACCGTTGCGGAGAGTCTCTTCATCTCTCGACCGTGATCAGCGAGAGGCGGTTGCCGGGACTGAGCAGCTCGCCGGCGAGGCGCCGCAGGTCCTCGCCCTCGAGCCCCTCCAGACGCGCTGGGAGATCGCCGAGGTCGTCGCCGGCCGCGACGCGCAGCCCCAGCCAGAGCGCGTACGGCTGGACCGCCATGCGGCGCGTCCAGTAGCGGATGAGCAAGGCGCTGCGGGCTGCCTCCATCGCGGCCGTCTCGGGTCCGTCCTCCGCGACTGCGGCTGCCAGCTCGCCCAGCCGCACCGCAACCTGCTCGGCCGCGAAGTCTGACCGCCAGGCGGCGTAGAGGTACAGCATCCCGCCCAGCCGGCGGCGGTCGAGTCCGACGCTTACATCCACCGGCTCTTCGTCGCCCAGCTCCCGCCGCAGATCGCGCAGGGCAGGGCTGCGGCGCAGGTATTCGCTGAGCAGCAGCAGACCCGCCTCGTCGGCCGCGGCTGCGGGCGGGAGGCGGAAGGCGACCACTGCGTGGCGCCGCGAGAGCTCGGCGGGGAGCCGCAGCAGCAAGCCGAGTTGCGGCTCGCGACCGGATTCTGTCTCGGTGATTGGAGATTGGCTGTCGGGCTGACAGTCAGGCCGTATCATCGCCAGTGTGTCGGCCAGCGCCGTTTCGACGTCAGCACGGCTAACGTCGCCGGTGACGACCAGCGTCCACGAGCCGGGATTCTGGAGGCGGCGCAAGGCCGCGCGAACCGCCTCAGTGTCGGCTGTTGCCAGCGCCTCGCCCGAGCCGAGGCTCCTGAGGCAGTACGGCAGGTCGGACCAGAGGCGAAGTTCGATCTCCCGCAGCAGCTGCGCCAGCACGGAGGAGGCGAGCGCCGCGCGCTCTTCCCCGGCGACGGCCTCGCGTGCGGCCTCGAACCTCTCCGGTCCAATCTCGATGGTGCTCATCTGCAGCGCCATATAGGCGAAGACGCTGGGCAGCAGCTCGGGCGGCAGGGTGTAGTGGATCAGGAGGGCGTCGGCCGCCAGCTGCGAGCCGACCGAGCCGCCGAAGCGCAGGGCGATCATCCGGTACTCGTGCTCGCGCACCGCTACGCCGAAGCCCCTGCCGCCGCCCCAGATCAGCCGGCTGAGCAGCGCCGCTCCGGCGTAGTCGCTCGCCCCGGCGTCGGCGGTCAGGGGGCAGACGAGGACGGCAGAGCACAGCGGCGCCGAGTGGTTCTCGGCAACCACCACCCTGATTCCGTTATCGAGCCGGAAGCTTTCTTTGTCCTGGGCTGCCAGCGGCATGGCCAGCAGCGGCAGCAGCAGCGCCGGCAACAGGCTCGCTCTCACACGTTTCCTCCAGCGAGGGAGAGGCATTTTAACCCGCATATTGCACAAGATTCAGCCGTCAGGCGGACCCTTTCCCCGAATCTCTTTGTTGCGGCCTTCGAGAAAATCGGCTCGCCGGTGATAATAAGTAACCTCTTTGTCCTGTGGAGAGAGCGCCGGAAAGATCAACATCTCAATCACTTAACACCAGAGCCGGCCAAACCTCGTGCAATCTGCGAGCTAGGAATCCGAGAGGGCGTTTTCAACGGCCGCCTTGAGGTCGGCAATCTCGAAGGGCTTGCGGATGACGCCGGCAATGCGGGGCTCGCTGGAGTCGATCTGCTCCTCCTGGCGGCTGAAGCCGGTAGCGAAGAGGACCCGCAGGTCGCCCTGGCGCTCCATCAGCCTGTCGGCCACCTCGATGCCCGGCATCAGCGGCAGCTCGAGGTCGACGACGGCCAGGTCGAAGCGCTCGCCCTCGAGCCGCTCCAGCGCCTCCGGGCCGGAGCCGACCCACGTGGGGCTGTGCCCGAAGGAGGCTACGATGTCGCTGATCGCCTCGGCGATCATGCTGTCGTCCTCGACGATCAGGATCCTGCGCCCGCTCACTGTTCGCC
>CAYOXX010000032.1:0-438 GCA_964408025.1 uncultured Acidobacteriota bacterium
GAGGCGGAGTTCGAGGCGGCGCTGAGGGCGGCGGAGTCCGGGCGCGCGGAGCAGCGGTTGCGGGCGGCGCTGGCGGTGCTGCGCGAGGAATTCACCCGCGTCTCGCGGCGCGTCCCCGCCACATCCGGCAACCGGGCGGCCTTTTTGCGCGACGTCGAGGAGCTGTTGCGCGAGGTGGAGCGGCGCTTCGTCGTCGAGACCTTCCTGCGGGGCGCCGGCCGGGAGCTGGCCCGGTCGGCCTCGGAGCTCAGGGAGCGCATCGAGGCGCTGCAGGTCCTCAACTCCCACCTCGGCGAGCGCGAGCTCCACCAGCACCTACTCTTTCCGGTGAGCCTGCTCGGCGAGCTCACCGAGGTGCAGGTCAAGCAGTTCATCGCCGGCGGAGACAAGAAGGGCCGCCGCAACCTGACCGCGGTGATCCTGCTGGAGCTGGAATCA
>CAYOXX010000032.1:448-29998 GCA_964408025.1 uncultured Acidobacteriota bacterium
ATCAATCGGCCGGGTGCGCATAGACGCCCTGCTGCAGGGGCGCACCCTCTACGTCAACCTCTTCGTAGAGCAGCCGGAAGTCGCGCGGCTGGCCGACGAGCTCTACCCGGAGTTCGCCGAGCGGCTGGAGGCGCGCGGCTTCACCCTGGCGCGCTTCAACAGCAGCGTCGACGCGGGGCGCATCGACAGCTTCCACCATCTCGACGCCGAGATTCTCGGCGGCGAGGAGGGGCTGATCGACCTGCAGGTATGACGAAAATGGGCGACGAGGGCGAGAAGCGCAAAGAGCGGCTGCGGGCGGCGGCGCTGAGCTACCGTCGCGACAAAGACGCCGCTCCCAGGGTGGTCGCCAAGGGCGCCGGCAAGGTGGCCGAGAACATCATCGCGGTGGCCCGCGAGCACGGCGTGCCGATCACCGAGGATCCCGACCTGGTGGCCATCCTGAGCAAAATGGATCTGGACGAGCAGATCAGCCCGAAGCTCTACGAGGTAGTGGCCGAGCTGCTCGTCTTCGTCTACTACCTGAAGCAGCGCTGGGAGGCGCAAGAGAAGGGGACGGAAGGATAGGGAAAGGCGCCTGTTTTTATTTACACCAGGCGTTTGCGCAGGTCGACCAGGATCAGCTTGGCGACCGCCTTCAGGCACTGGAAGACGCCCTTGCCCTCGGTGGCCACCGCGTCGAAGACCGGTTCCCCTTTCATCACCAGCTTCTTCGCCAGGTAGTCCGCGGGGAGGATGTTTTGCAGGTCCTGCTTGTTGAGCTGCAGGACGTAGGGGATGCTGTCGAAGTCGTAACCGTGCTCCTTGAGGTTGTCGAGCAGGTTGTCGAGGCTCTCGATGTTGGCGTCCAGGCGCTCCACCTGGCTGTCGGCCACCTGGACGATGCCGTCGACCCCTTTGAGTATCAGCCTGCGGCTGGCGTTATAGAAGACCTGTCCGGGGACGGTGTAGAGGTGCAGGCGGGTGCGGAAGCCGCGGATCGGGCCTAGGTCGATCGGCAGGAAGTCGAAGAACAGCGTGCGGTCGGTCTCCGTCGCCAGGCTAATCAGCTTCCCTTTCTGGTCGGCGGCGGTCCTCTCGTAGATGTACTGCAGGTTGGTGGTCTTGCCGCCCAAGCCCGGCCCGTAGTAGACGATCTTGACGTTGATCTCTCGCGCTGCGTAGTTGACGTAGGTCACTGCTCCGCTCTCTTAAGCTCTCGAAGTCCGCTGCTTGCTCATTTAAAGAGGTCCTCGATGTCCTTGTCGGTGATCTCCGAAAGGGATACACGCTTCTGGGTGGTCTCCACCTGCTGCCTGCGCTGCTGCTCGCGCTCGATTGCCCGGGCCAGGACCGCTTCCAGCTCCCCCGTCGCCCTCTTCACCCGCAGCCGCACGAGGCCCACCGAGGTGTTGTTGTCGAAGATGACCACCAGAATAGCCTTCTCCCCGACGATCGAGATGTGGATGTTGTCGCGCGCGCCCTCGTGGAAGAGGATTGTGAATCCCTTTTCGCCGAGTAGCTGTGCGAGGCTGTCGGTGGCGGCCACGTTCCCGGCCGTCAGCGTGGCCAGCGAGATGGTGTCGATGTTGCTGTAGTCGCCGGCCGCCATCAGCTGCTGCCCGTTCTTGTCGATCAGGAATACCGCTTTGGATTCGCTGGCGCGGCAGAGGCGCAGCATCGCCTGCTGCAGCTCGCGGTGATCCTCCTCGAGCAGAACCAGATCGAGAGCGGGCATCGCGGTCAATCCACTGGGTAGCGGCGCCAATCGCCACACTGATGCTAGCAAGAAGTTACTGAGCTTTCAAGCCTTAGGCGCATTCTCGGAATTCAGAGTATCACGATCAGGGTCGCTATCGCCGCCGCCAGGAAAGCGGAAGCCAGCATGCCGGCGCCGCAGAGGAGGGCGTAAAAGGCGACCGCCGCGTCGGGATCGAGGAGATTGAGGAGGTTCGTTTCGGAGCGGATGGCGGCTTGGAGGCTCTCGACGGTGGACGCAGACAGGTCGAGCGCCGCGAAGAGCCCCGCCAGCTCCGGTTCGTCGGACCTGTTGGCCAGCAGCTCTTCGCCCAGCCCGGCGAGTAGCTCGTCCCTCTGCAGGCGGAGCGGTTCGATGGCGCGCTCCATCTCGGTCGCCGTGGTCCGCAGGCGCCGCTCCAGCTCCCGTAGCCGTTCCCTCAGGTCGCGCCCTCTCGCACCCGCCTCGTCGAGCTCAGCGCGGGCTGAGGCGGATGCCTCTTGCAGCGGCGACAGCGCCAGTCGGTTTTCGTCGAGCTGGCGCTCGGACGCCGTTATCCGCCGGCGGGCCTCCTTGAGGCGGGTACGCAGAGAGGCGGCCGCGGCTTCGAGCTCTGCGGCGCTCGCCTTTAGCTCCTCGGGTACCGCTCCCTCCAGCGCCAGCTCTTTCCGCCGACGCTTGTTTAGATCGAGGTCATCCCTGAGGGAGTCGCGCGCCCTCTCTGCCCTGGCCAGGTCCCGTTCGGCCTCCGCGACGGTGCGGGCGTGACGGTTGAGGCTGTGGCGCAGTGCATCTAGTTCGGCGCGTAGTTTCCCACGCAGTTCCTCTTCGTCGCGGACCGACCGTGCCGTCTCCGCCTTCTCGCTCTCCTGCTTCTTGAGTTCGCGGCGGAATTTTCCCTCCTGCCGTGTAATTCGCCGCTGCAGCTTCTCCAGCTCGACGCCGGAGGCGGCCTCTCCGCAGGTGGGGACCCGCAGCTCCCAGGCCCGGCTGCCGAGCCGGCGCAGGAGCCGCCCCCGCCGTCGCGTTTCGGTCTGCATCCGCGCCCTCAGCGAGGCCCTGCGCAGCGTGCGGCGCATGTGCTCGGGGCCGTCGGATAGGATCTCTTTGAAGTCCGGCATCGTTACACTCCACCTCCGCCTTTCACCCTCCGCAACCCGCCGGCGCGGTGGCTGCCACTACCACACCGCGAATAGCATAGCCGTAGCTGCTCCCGCCAGTGCCAGCCCGGCGACGGCGAGCAGGGTCCAGAACCATCGCAGGGCGACGGTGTCCACGGCGCTCGCGTCGGCCGCCGCATCGCCCAGCTCGGAATTCAAGTCGCGCAGCTCTGCGAGCTGGTTGTCCAGCGCGGCGTAGTGCAGGGCGAGGTCTTCGTGCACCGCGCGGCGGCCGTTTAGCTCCTCGCCCAGTTGATAGAAAAGCGGCTCGAAGGCGCCGTTGAGGGCGCTGAGGTTTCGCTCGCAGGCCAGCAGCTTCGCCTCGGCTGCACCGCGCTCGACGCGCAGCGCTCGCAGCTCCCTCTCGGCCTCCCTTTTCAGCGCGGCCAGCCGCTCCCCGTACTCAGCCGTTTCCCGCCGCACCTTTCCCAGCTTCGGCTGCGATTCCGCAATCTTTGCCTCGATTTCGCCCAGCCGCGCCTCGGCCTCCTCGGCGTCGCGGCGGCGGCGCTTCAGGTCGCTGCGCATTCGCGCTCGCGACGCCGGCGCCTCCTGCTGCTCCGCCGACGAGTTGATCTTCTCCGCCAGGCGGGCCTCGCTTTCCCTCAGCATGGGTATCAGGTTCTCGATGCGCGAGCGGTCGCGCTCCAGGCGCTGCAGATCGCTTGCGAGGCGGCGTTCGTTTCTGAGCGCCAGTCGGTGTGGCCGCGCCCCCTCCTCGATATCGGCGGCGTAGCGCCGCTCCGCCTCGTTTTGCTTACGCCTGCTTTCCTCGAGCGCCTTAGAGGCCACCGCCAGCGCCGCTTGCTCTTCGCCGACGCCTCGGTCCAGCTTGTGGAGTTCCGCCGCGGTGCCGCTGTACTCTTCGCCGACGGCTCCGGCCGACCAAGCGGCCTGACCGAGGGCGCTCAGGAGGGAGGGACGCTGCCCGCGCAGAGCGGCGATCCTTTTCTTCAGCTCGCGCCAGCGCCTCCTGGAGCCGATCCGTCCGATGCCGGCTTGCCAGATTTTCGCCAGGGACGGCATGTCGAGCTCCCCGCTTGCGGACGCGGACAGTATGGACCTTTGCGGCCGCGGGCGTCAACGGAACCGACAGCGAACGCCGTCGGCAGCCTCAGCGGCGTTCGACGCGAGGCCCGCCCCCCGCCTCCCCATATCCAACGACGCCGCCCTTTGTTAGAGTGTCTCCGAACAGACAGGGACGGAGGTGACCCGTGATGCTAGCTTTCGCCGTTGCGGCGGCGCTTTTCAGCTTGCTGCCGCGCACCGACGATCTCCTCGGCACGGCAGCTGGCGTGACGCGCGAGGAGGTCGCAGCCCACATCCGCTTTCTCAGCGACGACCTGCTGGAGGGGAGGGGCATCGGGGCGCGCGGCGGCGCCCTGGCCGAGCGCTATGTCGAGGCGATGTTTCGGATCTTCGGCCTCGAGCCGGCCTTCGGCGACTCCTACCTGCAGCCCCTCGCCCTGCGTGGCGTGGACCCCGACGACGGCATGACGCTGGAGTTGAGCGGCGCCGGGGGCACGGTGGCGCTGGAGTACGGGGAGGATTTCGTCGCCGTCTGTCCATTCCCGGCCGAGGAGCACCGGTTCGAGTCGGAGCTGCTCTACCTCGGCTACGGCATCGCCTCGGAGCGCTGGGGCTGGGACGACTACAAGGACGTCGACGTGCGCGGTAGGGTTCTGGTGATGCACGTAAACGAGCCGCGGCCGGACCTTCCGGAGCTGTTCGAGGGCCGGGCGCTGACCTACTTCGGCCGCTGGACCTACAAGTTCCGCGAGGCGGCCCGGCGCGGCGCCGCCGGCGTCCTGTTGATCCACTCGACCGCGGACGCCGGCTATGACTGGACCGTGGTGCGCAACTCCTGGGGCGGCGAGGCGATATTCGACCCCGACGCTCCGGACGTGCTGCCGCTGCAGGGCTGGATCGGCGGCGGCGCGGCCGAGAGGCTCTTCGGCCTCGCCGGGCTCGATCCCGAGGGCCTGCGCGCGGCGGCCCAGGAGCGCTCCTTCAGGCCCGTTCCTCTCGGCGTGGTGGTCCGCTTCGCCGCACGCAATTCCTATCGTGACGTCTCCGTTAATAACGTCGCGGGCGTCGTGCGCGGCGGCGGGACGGGAGCCGGGGCGATCGTGGTAAGCGCCCACCTCGACCACCTCGGCAGGGGGAACGCCGTCGACGGCGACGACATCTACAACGGAGCCATCGATAACGGCTCCGCCGTGGCGACGCTGCTGGCGCTGGCGCGCGTCTTCGGCGCCCACCCGGGCGCCCTGGACTGCGACGTGGTCTTTCTCGCCTGCGCGGCCGAGGAGGAGGGTCTGATCGGGTCGTCGTACTTCGCGCGCCACCCGCACCTGCCGGGCGGGAGGATCGTCGCCAACGTCAACTTCGAGATGACCAACGTCTGGGGGGAGACCTCCGACCTGCTGGCTATCGGCGCGCGCCATTCCGACCTGGGCGACCTGATCGCCGGCTTAGCGGAGCGCCACGGCATGACCGTATCGCCCGACCAGGCGCCAGAGCAGGGTTACTTCTACCGCTCCGACCAGTTCAGCTTCGCTCGCGCCGGCATCCCAGCCGTTTGGTTCGACTGCGGCGAGACGGTGGTCGGCCGCCCGCCCGGCTGGGGCAGCGAGCGGCGGCGGCAGTACCGCGCCCGCAGCTACCACCGCCCCTCCGACCATTTCGATCCCGAATGGGAGCTGGCCGGCACGCGGCAGCTGATCCGCCTGGCGACGGAGCTGCTGATCGAGATCGACCGCAGCGCCGAGAGCCTCGGTTGGAAGCCGGATTCGCCGTTCGGACGCTAAGCGGATGACTTCGGCGACGATTTTGCGGAGTCTTGCGGCGCGGGAGGGCGTGTTCTAGACTCCTTATATAACTCTAGCGAACGGGAGGGCCGATGAAAGCGCTGCTGCTGACGGGCGGGCAAGCCAGCCGCCTCCATCCGTTCACCATCACGCGGCCGAAGCCGATGCTGCCGATCGCCAACAGGCCGATCCTGGAGCGCAATCTGCTGCAGCTCGGAGAGGCGGGCGTGACTTCGGTCGTCATCGTCACGGACGAGGGCGTGGGCGGGGAGCAGATCCGCTCCCACCTGGGCGACGGCTCGGCCCTTGGTTTGAGCGTCGAGTACATCCACAAGACCGCCGGCTCCATCGGCGCGGCGGTGGTCGCCGCCCGCGGGAAGTTTGTGCCGGGCCAGTACTTCATGCTCGTCTACGCCGACGTCCTGACCACCGACAACATCTTCAGCGGCTCGCTCTCGGTCTTCAACCGCCTGCGGGCGCCGATCGCCGGCGTCTGCCTGACCGGGGAGTCGACCAGCCTCTACGGCAACGTTTACCTGGACGGCGAGATGCGGATCACGCGGATCGTCGAGAAGCCGAAGGAGCCGGGTCTGGGCAACTACGTGCTGGGCGGCGTCTTCATGATGCCCTACGACCTGTTCGAGCTGCTGGAGGAGTCCGGGGAGAAGATACTGGCGGCTCTGGAGAAGCTGATCGAGCGCTACGGCGTCTACGCCGCCATTTGGGAGAAGGAGTGGATCGACATCAACTACCCCTGGTCGATCCTCGAGGCCAACAGGATGGTTATGGACACCTGGAGCGACTCCCGCATCGCCCGCGACGTAGACGTCGCCGACGGCGTCCGAATCCACGGCCCGGTGGCCATCGAGGGCGGCGTGCGCATCCGCGAGGGGGCGGTGATCCGCGGCCCGGTGATCATCGGCCGGGACTCCTTCATCGGCAACAACGCCCTCATCCGGGAGTACACCGCCCTCGGCCCCGGCAGCGTCGTCGGCTTCAGCACCGAACTGAAGAACTGCATAATTTTCGCCGGGGCCTCGATAGGCCGCATCTCCTACATCGGCGATTCGGTGGTCGGCGAGCGGGCGAAGATCGGCAGCTGCACGATGACCATCAACGTCCGGGTCGGAGGCGGCAGCATCTGGGTGCCGGTGCGCGGCGAGCTGCAGGACAGCGGCTTGGCGAAGCTCGGCGCCTTCATCGGCGACGGCGCCAACATCGGCGCCTCCAACACCATCCAGGCCGGGGCCGTCATCGACGGCGGTGCCGTCATCGGCGACCACTTCACCGTCGACCGCGGGGGGGGTTGACTATGTGCGGCATAGTCGGCGCCATCGGCACCGATGCGGTGGCCCCCAAGCTGCTGCGGGGCATAAGCAACCTCGAGTACCGCGGTTACGACTCCTGCGGCGTGGCCATTCTGCACAGCGGCGAGATCGTCGTCAGGAAGGACGCCGGCACCGTCGCTGAGGTCGACGCCCGGCTTGACTTCGCCAGTATGTCGGGCAGTATAGGCATCGCCCACACCCGCTGGGCCACCCACGGCCGGGTCAACCAGGTCAATGCCCACCCCCACCTCTCGTCCGGCGGCCAGTTCGCGATAATCCACAACGGCATCATAAGCAACTACAAGGAGATCAAGGAGTTCCTCCTGGGCGAGGATTACGAGTTCGCCAGCGAGACCGACACCGAGGTGGCGGCCAACCTGCTCGAGTACAGCTACAGGGACACCGGCGACGTCGCCACAGCGCTGGTGCGCACCGCCCGCAGGCTGGAGGGCAGCTACGCCCTGCTTGTGCTGACGACGCTCGACCCGGAGCACCTCTACGCGGTGCGGCTGGAGAGCCCGCTGATGCTCGGCATCGGCGCCCAGGAGAACTTCATCGGCTCCGACGCCAACGCCTTCATTGCCTCCACCCGCAACGCCGTGCCGCTGGACGACGGCGAGTACGCCGTCATCGGCCGCGACAGCTACCAGATCCGCAACCTGATGACCGGCGATATGATCGAGCGCAGCAGCTTTTCAATCCCCTGGGACTTCAGCGAGAGCCAGAAGGGCGGCTACCCCCATTACATGCTCAAGGAGATCCACGAGCAGCCGCAGGCGATCAAGCAGGCGCTCTCAGTCGCCGGCGAGAGCATCTCCGAGCTGGCGGACCGCCTCGTCGAGGCCGAGCGGGTTTACCTGACGGGGGTCGGCACCACCTTCTACGTCGCCCAGTTCGGTCAGTACATCTTCAAGCGGCTCGCCGGCCTCTTCGCACCCGCAGTCAGCTCCGACGAATTCGAGCACTCCGCTATCGTGGATAAGGGAACCTTTGTCCTCGCGTTCTCGCAGAGCGGCGAGACCTACGACACGCTGCGGGCGCTGCGCTATGCCGGCGAGCGCGGCGGGGAAACGGCGGCGGTCGTCAACGTAGTCGGCTCCTCGATTACGCGCGCAGTCGACCGGACCGTGATCCAGGGCTCGGGACCGGAGATCTGCGTCATCAGCACCAAGGCCGCGCTGGCCCAGATGGTCATCCTCCTGCGGCTGGCGGCCGAGACGGCGCAGCGTCGCGGGCTGCTGGAGGGGAAGAAAGAAAAGAGCCTGCGGGAATCGCTCGAGCTGCTGCCGGAGGCGGTGCGGGCGATCATCAACGAGCGCAGCGGCCTGGTGCGCAACCTCGCCAACCGCTACCTCAAGATCGGCAACTGGGTCTTCCTCGGCAGGGGCCGCTACTACCCGATCGCCATGGAGAGCGCGCTGAAGATGAAGGAGGTCAGCTACGTCCATAGCGAGGGGATGCCGGCCGGCTTCCTCAAGCACGGCACGCTGGCGCTGATCGACGAGGAGGTCAACACGCTGGTCTTCTGCCCCTCACGCGGCGAGGACGACCTGTTCGCCGCCACGCACAGCAGCGCCGAGGAGGTCAGGGCGCGCGGCGGCCACATCGTCGGCTTCTGCTTCGAGGAGGACGACCTCTTCGACGCCCGCATCGTGCTACCGGCGCTGCACCCGCTGCTAAACCCGCTGCTGCAGCTCGTCGTCGGCCAGCTCTTCAGCTACTTCACCGCCCTGGCCCTCGGCCGCAACATCGACAAGCCCCGCTCCCTGGCCAAGAGCGTCACCGTCTCCTGATATGAAGAGGTCGTTACGGTCTTAGGTGATTGAGGAGAGGTTATGTCCAGGCTGGAATGGCTTTCTTTTCGCAATGCTGATCGCTGGACATCGAGCCCGACTTTCTATGATAATCTTGGAATAAAAGCAAGCCGTGAACGAACGTGAGAGTGTTGATTTAATCGCGTCATAGTTGTTCCCTGAAGATTGATTACCACCTCCGGGCATGAGACAATCTTCCGTAACATGTTGATAGCCTGGGAGATTGTTCAGTGCGAGGCCAACAGAAGCGTCAAAAGGACTTCTACAGCGAAGCCATTTACGAACCGATTATCCCCAAGGATCACATCCTGAGGCGTCTCAAAGATCTCCTTGACTGGGAAGCGCTTGCCGGCGAGCTTCATGATTGCTATCGGCACAAGGGCCGCCCCAGCGTGCCACCGGAGGTGATGCTAAGGATCTTAATCCTCCAGTATCTATATGACAGATCGGACCGCCAGGTCGAAGAGGATCTGCGCATGCACCTGGGATTCAAGTTCTTCTGCGGCCTGGCCGCTGATGAAGTGGGACCGGACCACTCGACTCTATCGCGCTTCCGCGGCCGAGTGGGCACCAGGCGCTTCGCGCGGCTGTTCAACAGGATAGTGGAGGCGGCCCGGGAGGAGGGGCTGGTGGGTGACCGCCTCCACGCCATCGACGCCAGGGCGGTAAAGGCCAATGTGAACACCTGGCTGCTGCGGGACCGTGCGATCGAGGAGCGCGACGCCGACAAGGGCTCCCGCGGTGGTTTCGAGCGTTTCGAAGGGCCGCGCCCCCGGGGCAGCCCGGACCCCGACGCCGCCTTCGGGCGCAAGAGCAAGAACAAGAAGTTTTTCGGCTACAAGCACCACATGGCCGTCGATGCCGACAGCGGCATGATCGTCTCCTCGGTGGTCACGCCGGGCAACGAGCACGACGGCGCGGTGATGGAGGAGGTGCTGGATGCTAAGGCCGGGGCGGTGGTGGCCGACAAGGCTTACGACTTGCCGCGCTGCCACCGGCTGCTGAAGCACAAGATGATCGAGAACCGCATTATCAGGCGTAGAGGAGGGAAGCAGGGGAACAATACCGGTCGTTATGTTGTGGAACGTACCAACGCTGTCGTTAAGCGTTGGTGTGGTGGCGGCAGGGCCCGTTACTGGGGCTTGGAGAAGGTAACTATCCAGATGCTGCTGGCCTCGATGGCAGCCAACATCAAGCGCTGGTTGAGCCTCACGGCGGAGGCCTGTATATCGACACCCGGATGATGCGGTTAACGGGCCGGTTGTCAGCTTGCAGGGTCTAAATACGCCCATTTCCGACCGGTTTTGCCCGAAAAACCGACCAAATCTCGGCCGAATGATATTCTCAACGAGCAGGGGATGAGAAATCCGTCTTAAACAGTCAATAAATCAACGGTCTCGAACGTATGTCAATTCAAAACGCACTTGTGCGTTTCTTTGCGTTTTTAATGCTTTTCGGTGAAGCGGCTTGGTAATTACAAATCCTGTAAACTACTGTTAATAAATAACTTCCGCTTTTAGAAGCCCAAATTCCTCGACAGATAGAAACACTCAGAAAAATCCTTTGAATGCATTGCATCTCCGCCGCATAGAGTCTCATCGTTGCAGTGGACTTTCACGATCGCTACAATGCCGTTATGCCCATCCGCGCATTCGTTTTCGACATCGACGACACGCTGATATCCACGACGAAGAACACCATTAGGGCGAGGTGGCGCTGCCTCGAGTTCGTGCTCGGCGAGCTGGGGGGGATACCCGACGAGCGCGCCGCCGGGCTGGTGGATCGCCTCTACGACGTCTTTGGCTGGAGCAGGCTGCGAGACCTCTGGCGCTCGCTGGCCGTCGAGCTCGGCCTTCCTGATCCAGGGGAGGCGGTTCTCGACGGCGCGGCGACACTCTTCGAGGAGGTCTTCTTTGACGGCCTGCACGCACTGTCGACGGTTGAGAGCACGCTGGTGACGCTCTCGAGTCGGCCCGTCGAGATGGGGATAATATCCGACGGCGATGAGGAGCTGCAGCGGCGTAAGCTGCGGGCGACCGGGCTGGATCGGTTCTTCGAAGCGGAGCGGGTGATCGTCACCATCCAGAGCGACCTCTATAGCGCTAAGCCGTCGTCGGCGAATTTCCGGCGCATGGAGAAGTTATTGGACGTGCGGGCACACGAGGCTGTTTATGTCGGCGACAAGCCGTGGGACGTGACGGCGGCCAACGTCGCCGGCTGGACCTCGATCCGCAGCCGCCAGGCAGCCGGGTTCGGCGTCTGGCCGTCACCGTCGCTGGCGATCCAGAAGCCGGATCTGGAGATCGACACACTCGCGGAAATCCTGGAGCTGGAATGAGCGAGAGTCCTCCGCGCCTGCAGGGTACCGACGGGGTTAGGGGGGAGGTGGCAGCCGACGGTGACCGGCGCGCGGCCGGCATGTCGGCCGTTGAGGCCTTCGTCCGCCGGGGACTGATCACGCCGTCGTTCGTCGAGCTCTACTGCTATGCCTTTGCCGAGGAGCTGCTGGAGTCCGGCCTGGCCGCGCCGGGCGACGAGATCCTCGTCGGCTACGATCCCCGCGATCCGGAGAGAAGACTGGTCACCGCCGCCCTCGACGGCGTCGCCAAAGCGGGGGCCGTACCGGTCGACGTTGGCGTCTTGCCGACGCCGGGCATCGGCCTGTACGCTGTCTCCCGCGGCGCGGGCGGCGCGGTGGTGGTCACCGCAAGCCACAACCCGCCCGACCAGAACGGCATAAAGCTATTCCTGCCGGATCTCGGCCTAAAACTCTTCCCCGCCGACGATGCGCGCCTCACGGCCAGGATGTACGCTTTAGAGGGGATTGACCTTTCTGAGCTGAAACCGCTGCACGGCGTCATCGACGGAGCTGCCGAGGCCCTCTCGACGTTTGAGAGCTTCTTTTCCGATCCCTATAACACCTGGGTCGGGGAGGACGATTTCGGCGACACGATCCTAGTCGTCGACGCCGCCAACGGCGCCCTGGCCGGGCTAGCCGCTCCGATCCTCGAACGCTTCGGCTTCCGGGCCTTAGAGGAGGTGGGCGCGGCGGACGACGGCTCGGTCAACGTTAACTGCGGCGCCGGCCTGCTCGAGGGCCACGGCCGCATCGGGCCGGATTTCATATCCGACGCCGGGGGCGATTTCCGCACCATCGAGCTGGCGCAGGCGCTCTTCCGCCACGGCCGCGCGCAAAGGGAGGAGATGCGCGGCGGCACGCAGGGGGTGAGGGTGAGGGTCTCGGGAGCCGCCTTCGACGCCGATGGCGACCGCTTCTACCGGCTCGAGTACGACCCGTTCGAGGACTCCGTCCTCATCCTCAGCGGCGACGAGCTGGCCTACCACCAGGCCTGGTTCCTGCGCCGCAGGCTAGGGGAGCGGTACAACGGGGCCTCCGTTTTCGCCACCACCGTTGAGAGCGACATCAACGCTGCGGCCGCCGCCGAGGAGCTCGGCTTCATCGGCGTCCACACGGGCGTCGGCGACAAGTGGCTTCTCTGGGAGGCACATTGCCACCTGCTCGGTGCCCGCTGGGAAGTGCTGAACGAGAACATCGCCGAGATCGACCGTCTCGCCCGCATCGAGGAGATGGGAAACAGGTTCCTGGCTCAAGAGGAGGCGGATGGGCGGGAGATGATCGGTTTCGTGCGCGAGGCTGAGCGGATGGCCGAGGAGTGCGGGTTAGATCTCAACTCGCTGCTGCGGGAGCAGGAGCGGCACACTTTCGCCGTGGGCAGCGAGGAGACCGGCCATGCGATCACCTGCGGCCGCGTGGCGCTGCGCGAGGGCGGCGAGCGCCTCGTTTACTTCGGCGACGGCCTCAAGAGCGCCGTCAACACGTTCGCCGCCAGCCGCGAGCTGGCGAACGAGGCGGAAGGTCGGGAGTACTACCGCAGGCTCCACCGTCCCTTCCCGCCCGGCTACAAGCGGACGATTCCGGTCTATTACACCGACCGCAGCTTGCTGCGTCCTGGGAGCGAGGCGTGGAGCGAGATCAAGGGGAGCCTCATCGAGGGCGCGCGCCGGCGTTTCGGCGGGCTGTTGGAGCCGGAGTTCCGACCGCGCGTAGAGGAGCCCGAAATGATCTTCCTCGCCCTCGACGAGCTGGCCGCCGAGGGGATCGAGGAGACCACGCGCGCGGCCATCTTCGTCCGCAACTCGGGCACCGAGGAGAAGACCTCTGTTTACCTGCGCGGCGCTCCGCGGTTCGCCGCCGAGCTGGACGCCCTGGGCGAGGAGCTTGCGGTACGGATCGGCGCCCTGATGAAGCGGGCCGACTCTCCCTACGCGCGGGCCGAGCTGGCCGTCCTGGAGCGGATCGAAGAAAGGGGACCGGCGGCTTTCTCCGAGCTGGCCGACCTGCTCTCGGAGGTGAATGCGGAGAGGCTGCTGGTGGAGATGAGCGCCAAGGAGAGACTCCTCGAGGTCAAGGGGGAGAAGTTAGCGCTTACCGAGCGCGGTCGCCGCGTACTTGGGGCCTTGGAGGAGGAGCGATGATGAAGCACTTACCGTGCTTTCTGATCACGGTTTGCCTGCTGCTGGCCGCCTGCCCGCCGCCGCAGGGGAGCGGGGAACGGGTCGAGCTGGAGAGCGACGGCTGGGTCGTCGTCGGCGATCTTCAGGTACCAGCATCGGATGAGCCCGTACCGGCTGTGCTGATGCTGCACATGATGCCGACAGTCCGCTCGAGCTACATCCGCCTGGCCGACCTGTTCGCGGAGAGGGGTATCGCCTCGCTGCGGATCGACCTGCGCGGCCACGGCGAGAGCACCAACCTCGGCGGCCACAACCGCGAGGTCAACGCCCGAGCCTGGCGCGACGTAGTGGCGGCCCTGGACTTTTTGAGATCCCGAGAGGGCGTAATCGATCCGGCGAGGTTAGGCGTTCTGGGCGCGAGCTACAGCGGCGAGCACGCCGCCCGCGCCGGCAGGGAGGGGTGCGATATCGCCACCTACGCGATCCTGTCGTCGGGCGGATTCTCGGAAGAATCGATTGCCTTCGTCGGCTCCGGCGAAGCGCCGTGGCTGTTCGTCGCCGCCAGGGACGACGGCGAGAGGACACCCGCCCTCATGGAGCGCGCCGCGGCGGCCGCGGGCGAGCGGGGCGAGTTAATCATGTATGACGCGGGCGGCCACGGCACCTACCTCTTCAGTGTCTATTCCGATCTGGAGGAGCGGATCGCCGACTGGTTCGCCGATCGACTGAGCGGGCCAGTAGATTGGTAAGCTTGATAATAAGATATTATGTACGGTAGCTAAATTATAAGCAGTTGATATAGACTCCTTGAATTAGAAGGGTCGAGGAGCTGATCGCCCGTGATCGGAAGAACAGTATCCCACTACAAGATTCTCGAGAGGCTCGGCGGGAGCAAGATTACTCCTCCGGTGGCTGATGCCCACCGGCTCTCGGTGAAAATAGGGTGCGCTTTGTTGACTATTGAACATGGGGGGGGAAATGAGGAAACTATTAGCGCTGCTTTTGCCGGCTAAATTGTTTCTGCTCTTTATACTATATCCTGCATTTGCACAGCATGCGAACTGGATCTACGCTGCAGAGAGAGTATGTTCGCAAAGCTGCCTTTGCACAGAAGTTTCGGGTAGTATCCAAGATGTCATTAGAGTAGGTACTGCTGTATCCGCCGATGAGGTGCCGATACGCTATCAGGTGCAGGGGGAGGGGGAGCCAGCTCTCGTCTTCGTTCACGGCTGGTGCTGCGACCGGAGTTATTGGGATGCGCAGGTGGATTACTTTGCGCGGAATTACAAAGTAGTGGCGGTAGATCTGGCGGGTCACGGCGAGTCAGGGCTCGGACGTGAAGCCTGGACGATAACGGCGTTCGGCGAGGATGTAGTTGCCGTCATAGAGAAACTTGATCTAAGGAAAGTCGTGCTGATCGGGCACTCCATGGGAGGTCCGGTGATATTAGAGGCTGCCAGGAGAATACAAGGACGTGTTATTGGGCTGGTAGGGGTGGACACTTTCGTGGCTTATGGGCAGTTAGATACGAGTGAATTTCTAGCCCCATTTCGAGCAGATTTTGCGGGAAGTACCGATAACTTCGTTCGTCAATTCCTGTTCACGCCCAATTCCGATCCCACTCTCGTCGACACGATATCCACCGACATGTCTGCGGCTCCCGCTGAGGTTGGTCTCAGTGCGATGGAGGCACTACTCGCATATGATTGGGCATCCGTAATGCAAGAGGTGCTGGCACCGATACGATGCATAAATTCCGACATGGTTCCCACCGATGTAGAGGCCAGCAGGCTGCATGCCGCCTCTTTTGATGTGGAGGTCATATCGGGGGTGGGACATTTCGTCATGTTAGAAGATCCGGAGACTTTCAATAGCATTCTCGCTGAAATTTTAGGAGAGTATATCAGCGGAAATTGAAATGTAGCAGCCGGCTAAACATTGGCCGGTCTTATCTTGTCGGCCGCTTTAGCTTTTTATTTTACGACCGCCTTCCCTTGAATGGAAGCTGAAGAACGGTATTGAACGGTAAGCCAGATTGATAAAATATGTCCGTTAAAATAGGCTAATTACAGCAGTTATAGAACTGGTGTCGATTTTAAGAATGGCAAAAGAAAGGTCGTGCGGCGAAGTGTCGCTTTGGCACATAATAACTTTTAATCTTATTGTAGCCATGGCTTATTACTATATGTTTCTAGATGAGCGTGAGGGGGCGCTCAGTTACCTGTAGTCGGCACTATCGGTGTGGAATCATGGGATATTCTTTCTCAGATACAATCCCGTATTCGCAGAATTGCGCTCCCACCCGAGGTTCATTGCCCTGCTCCGTGAAATGAAGCTGGTGGATTGATTCTTCCATACGCAGATCGAGAGCATTCCCTATCCCCACTCTCCGCTACTGGGATAGTACTGAATAATTTACGGTGCCCCGGACTTGAGGCCGGAGCGGGCTTTTCCCTTCCACTCTACTGAGCGGAACCCTATAATGCCCGCCCTGTGGGGAGGTTCATGGACCGCCGGGAGAAAAGGATCGTCTACCTGACCAGCTCTGTGCACGGCCTGGTGCACATGCATATGCTGGCCTTCGCCGCCGTGAACATCCTGATGGCGAGCGACCTGGGGATTTCGATCACCGCCATCGGCTTCGTCGGAACAATCGGCTACTTCCTCTTCGGCCTCGGAGCGTTGCCGGCCGGATTCGCCGTCGACGCCATCGGGGCCCGCCGCGTGATCGCGCTCTGCGCCGCTGGCATCGCGGTGGCCGACCTGATTATAGCCTTGGCGCCCGACGCCTTCTGGTCGATGGCCGGGCTAGCGCTGCTGGGGGTCAGCGGCAGCGTCTACCACCCCTCCGGCCTGGGGCTGATCAGCCGTAACGTGCGCAAGACGGGGCTGGCGATGGGTATCCACGGCGTCTTCGGCAACACGGGGCTGGCGATGGGGCCGCTGGTGGCCGGCTTCGTCGCCTCGATGTTCGGCTGGCGCTGGGCATACATCTGGATGTTCCTGCCGATGGCGGTGCTGGCGGTCGCTTACTTCCTCATCCGCTTCGGCGACGTCGGCGAAGACAAAACGGATGCTGAACCCGCACCCGAGCGGCGCTTCGGCAGGGGACTCCTGCCGCTGCTCTTGTTGGTGATCTGCCTGCAGTCGCTATCGGGCTTCATCTACCGCTCGTCGATCACCTTCATGCCGGCCCACGCGGCGACGGCGATCAGTGGCTGGTTCTCCGGCCTCGATCCCATCGCGCGCGGCGGGCTATTGACCGGGATCATCTTCATCGCCGGTGCCGTCGGCCAGTACCTGGCCGGAGCCGCGACCTCCCGCTTTCGCACCGAGACGCTGCAGATCGTCTGCGCCGTGGCGGTGGTGCCACTGCTGGCCGGCATGGGGCTGCTGAGCGGCCTGCCGCTGCTGGCGACGTCGATGGCCTACGCCTTCGTCTTCTTCGGCATGCAGCCGCTGGGCAACGCCCTCATCGCCAAGTACTCGCCGGCCGGGGTGCGGGGGCGCAGCTACGGCCTCAGCTTCTTCATAAGCTTCGGCGTCGGCGCCTTCGGCTCCGGCTTCGCAGGCTACGTGGGAGAGCACACGGGCTTCGCTGACGTTTACCTCTGGCTGGCGCTGATCGCCTGCCTCTCGCTGTCACTCGCCGCGCTGATCCTCGTGCGGGCCATTAAGGTCGGCCGGCGCATGGAGGCGCGGGAGAAGCTCCTTGCCGCACAGGTGTGATATGGGGAAGACCGAGCGCTCGGCATTCCTGCAAGAATGGGCTGATAAGCTCGAATAAAGGCGGCGGCATGATTAATGCGTCCTATCACTACAATTTACTGCCTTGAAATCCGACGGTTGAGATCGACGACGAAGTGGTAATACTAGATGGTTTTATCCATATTTAACCTTCTGAGAAAAATTCCCGCATATGCTTGGACAATCACAGCGCTCGTCACGGGTATTTTGCTTGGAGGATTTTTCACCGCCTCCCTTGAATTTGTCGCGGTCGGGACTCAGTGGTTCATCAAGCTCATTATCCAGATTGTGCCAGTATTCATTTTTCTGGCGCTCAGCCCGCCCATAGCCATGCTCGTAAAGCACGGTTCGGCGGGGAAATTTGCCGGGGCGGTAATCCTTCTCTTTATTCTCAGCTCCACGCTTGCCGGGCTGCTTGGGGTAGTGCTTTCTTCGCTACTTTTTAACATCCCTCTGGTCTCTGAACCTTCCGGGAACGCTTCTGACCTGGTTAGTATTTTAGGCGGTATCGGGGAGCATGGGGCTTCTTTGCCACTGATATCGATTTTGCTTGCCATTGTCCTGGGAGCTGTATCTGCATTCATCCCACCGCTCCTGAAATTGATGGATAAAGTCTCCAAGGCTATTGCCAATATGGGGCGAGCAATCGGTTACGTGATGGCTCCGTTGATATTTTGTTTTGGAATTACTATCGGTGTGCGCTTCGGGGCACAGTTAGGAATGAACCATTATTTGAGCACGGTGGTCTATACGTTCGTATTGTGCTTGATCTGGTTCCTGCTCGCTGTTTTCATCCTTGTCTGGCTCCTGGCCAGGCAGCCCATTGGCAGAGTGCTTAAAAGCTACTTCATTCCGACGGCTCTGTTTGCCGCGGGAACGTGCTCCTCCCTGGCAACTCTGCCGGTCAATCTGAGCAGAGCCAAGGCATATGGCGTTCGAAATGAAGTTGCTGGTTTTGTTATCCCCTTCGGAGCCGTAATCAATCTGAACGCAAGTGCGCTGGCTTACCTCGCATTTGGCCCATTTGTGATGTCTCACATCTTCAACTTTGACGTCAGCTGGTCGTTGATGCTTTTTGCATGGCCGATTGTGGTGCTTTTCACTATTGCAGCCCCGGGGCTGCCCGCGGGGATGGGAACTCCTCTGTGGGCGGCCACTCTCTTCGCCTCGCTTGTGGGATTACAGGATCCGACTAAGGCGACATTTATAGCTACCTATATCGCGCTATGCGGAGGCGTTACAGACATGTTTATTACGGTGGTCAACTGCACGACCGATGGATTCGTAGCGATCTTGTTCGACTACCGTTTCGACAGGTTTTTTACTAAAAAAAGTTAATGTTCCATAACTGCGCGATAACGGACCGGAATCCGCCTTCCGCCTGCGGCGGAGGACAGACAGGATAGCTTGCCCGCCGCGGCGGGTCTATCCTACCGTTTCTTCGGCGGTAGACAGGAATCCGCGGCGGCGGACTGTCCTACCGGGCGGCCGCTCGGAGGGCGGCGAGCTCGCCGTCGGTCAGGTAGCCCTCGGCTGCGGCCTCTTCTGCCGCTGCCAGGATCTGGTCGGTGTCGGCGATTTTCGGCTCGGCTGAGGGCCAGTCGGCCGCCGGCGGAGTGGTTTCGCCGCGGAGTAGTCGTTCTACATAGTCGAGTAGATCGGCCTTGAACGATTCCCAGTCCTCCATGGCTCGATCGCGCAGCTCGAGGTATTCGGCGTAGAGGCGCCGCGGCAGCCAGCCGGAGTTGTGCAGGTCGTCTACCTGGTCGTCGACGGCGTTAAGGAAGGCGCGTATCGCGGCCGGGACAATGGGGACGGCCTCGCGCAGGAAGGTGCAGCCTGTGGCTGCCACCAGGAGCGCCAGGATGAGGAGAGCAGGCAGGAAAACCCGCCCCACCGATTTGAGTGATTGTTTCATTGTTTCCACCTATTTGAAGGTTGTTTGCCAGAGATGACAGACAAGAATGTCTGTCCCACCAGTTATTGGTCAGGCTCCGTATCGAGACCAGAACGCCAGCAGGGCGCGTGCGTCGTCGAGGCCGAGAGTCTTGATGTCGCCGAAGCCGGCGTAGCGATCGCCGGCGACCTGGCGGCAGCGGTCGCGGATGCGCAGGAGCTCGTCAAACGTCGGGCGTCCTTCTTTGCCGCGCGCTGTGCCTGTGCCTGTGCCGTCGGTGCTGAAGAGAACTCGCAGGTGCGGATTGGTTTCGAGGAGCGGCAGCAGGCGGCGGAAGCGCAGCGCCACGTTTTCGCGGCTGGCGCCATGCAGGCAGAGGTAGCGAATCCAGCCCGTCAGCGGATCGCGGCTAAGCCTCTCGACGCGCCCGTCCCAGGTCTCGGGAGGCCTGGGGTCGGCCCAGAGCGGCGTGCCGCCGTAACCAAGGCACAGCCTTGACCCACTCGCGGAGCCGTCATTGGCGCATGGCGAAAAGTCCAGGGCCTTCGGCCCGTCATGCTCGCGGGCCAGATTAGGCGTAACAATAGACTCAGTGAAAGGGCACAGCCTTGACCCACTCGCGGAGCCGTCATTGGCGCATGGCGATAAGTCCAGGGCCTTCGGCCCGTCATGCTCGCGGGCCAGGGTGGGCGCAGTCGTGGCTCCCCTCGGAGCGTCGCTGAAGTGGCGGACATGATCGAGGATGCAACGGCTCACTGTGCGCCCCTCCAACTCGTTGCCGTCTCCGATGATGTGACCGGCTGGGACGATCTCGGCGAGGCTCCGGAAGGCGGCGTAGACGGCGTCGGCGTAGCGCCGCTGCAGTCGGTCTTCCGCAGAGCCGCTGGGGTAGTCCCAGTCGGCCTTGAGCGGGTGCTCGACAGCGTTCTCCCAGCGGCCGATGTAGTGCATCGAGGGCAGCGGGTAGCCGAGCGTGTTGCGCAGGCCGCAGAACTCGGAGCGGCGCCACGACGGCATGTGGCGGAGGATGTGCCAGTCGAAGAGGTCAACGTGGATGACGACGCCGCGCCGGCGGGCGTACCACAGGTCAGCGCGCAGGCGGCGAAGGTATTCCTCGTCGACGGTTTCTATATCGTAGCTTCCGTCGGGTAGGCGTTTGAAGATGCTCTGCGGCGTGCCGTCGAGCCAGGCACGGGCGGGGATGATGACGCGGATGTAGTTCATCCCTGCCTCGGCCACTCGGTCTACCCAAAAGCGAAGCGGCTTGCCCTCGAGATCCGCGTGGGCGCGGTAGAGTCCCGGCCCGCAGAGATCCATACCGAGCGGATCCTGCGCCGGCGGCACCACGACAGGGATCTCGACGCGCGAGCGTGGCTTGCCCTGGACGACTATTTTTAGCGTGCCGGTATCGCATGCGATGAAGTCCTTTTGGCGGTTCCTTGATCTGAGGATTATCAGGGGACCGGAAACATCCAGCTTCACGCCCGTCCCCGTTACCCGCAACTGATCGCCGATGCGCAGCGGCGCGGCGTTTACAACGCGGTAGATGTAGCAGTCGTTCAGGCGCCGCTTGCGGACGGTGATCGACTGCGGCCTGCCGGGCTTCTCCTTGACCTTCACTACGGCAAGGGGATCGGATTCAATATCGGACAAACTGATCTCCTCTCTTACGGCCGGTGGCCTCGATCTCTGTCAAGGGGGATGACGGATTGAGTCGACTGGGCGGATAAAAGTCCGTCGCCACGGTTGTTTTTGTGACGGCTTCGCCTAATCGATGCCGAGGTCTTCGGCCCAGGCGGTCAGTGCTTCGGCCAGAGCCTCGGCGAACTGGACGCGAAAGGCGCTGCTGGTGGCGGCCAGGAGCTCGAGGGGGTTGGTGACGAAGCAGGTCTCGACGATGACGGCGGGGACGGTGGCCTCCTCCAGCAGCGTCAGGTGGCCGCGTGCCGAATCGTTTTCGTCGTTCTTGATGGCAGGGTTGCGTAGCGGAATGCCCCAGCGCTCGAGGACCGGCTCGACGCCGGGCAGAATCGCCTCGGCCAGGCGAAGCTGCTCAAGGCACAGCCTTGACCCATCCGCGTGGCTGACGTTTGTATGGCCCGATGGGTCCAGGGCCTGCGGCCCGTCATGCTCGCGGGCGGGATTAGGGGGATCGGAAGGAGTAATCTTGTCGATCAGGAGCTCGAAGCCGCGGGCCTTTGGAGAGGCGGCGCCGTTGTGGTGGATCGAGATGAGGGTGAGGGCCCGGCAGGAGTCGGCGACGCGGACGCGCTCGAGCAGGCTGAGGTCGTTGTCGCCGTCGCGGGTGAGGAAGACGGCGCGACAGCGGCTCTCGAGCTGCTCGCGCAAGGCGAAGGCGAGCAGCAGGTTGAGGTCCTTCTCGAAGATCTTGCGGCTGGAGCGCGGATCGACGCCGGCGGCGCCGGTGTCGCTACCGCCGTGACCCGGATCTATCGTTACGATCATTTCTACCTCCCTCTACTAGACCGAGAATGCCAGCCCCGAGTCCATGGGTGCACAGGCTCTGTGCCCGACGTGGCGGTCATTTGTCAGTTTAGGGAGCGATTGTCCGGTGTGCCGATGAGGTTGTTCGGATGCCGCTACGGGCGACCGGAGAGCGAGGCGCCGCCGGGGTGGCGGCCATGAATATCCGTAACCATTATAAAGACTGCGAGCGGATTCTGTGCCGTGTGTAATCGATAACGGGGAATCGGTGATGGGGTGTTGCCACTATATAGCGGGTGGGGAATCAGTTTGCCTTTAGTTCTGTTTATCGCCCGTCAGTGCATTGACAGCCTTGCGGAACGCGGAGATATGCTTCGGTGTCGTTCCGCAGCAGCCGCCGATGACGGAGACTCCGGCATCGATCAGCTCGGCGATCCGCTCGGCCATGAACTCCGGCGTCTCGGGGTACTCGGTCCTGCCGTCCCTGACGACCGGCAGCCCGGCGTTGGACTGGATGGCAAAGGGTAGGGAGGAGTGCGCGGCGAACTCGCGAGCGATCTCGATCATCTTCTCGATTCCGTTGCCGCAGTTCGAGCCGACGATATTCGCTCCGGCCTTCTCCAGCCCGTCGCATGCCTCCTCCACGCCCACGCCCATGACGGTGTGGAATCCCCTGGGTGTGGGATCGAAAGTCATCGTCGCCGCCACGGGGATCGAGGGCAGTATCGACTTAGCAGCGTATACGGCTGCGGTGGCCTCCGTCAGGTCGGTCATCGTCTCGACCGTGATCATGTCGGCGCCCGCGCAGATCAGCGCCTTGATCTGCTCGAGGAAGCAATCGAAGAGCTCCTCGGGTTCGGTGTCCCCGAACGGCTTCAGCAGCTTGCCGCTCGGGCCGACGGAAGCTGAAACGCTGGCCCTGTCGCCGACGGCCCTTATGGCGGCCCTGACGGCGCCGGCGTTGATCTCCTCGGTTCTGTCCTCGAGGTTGTAGAGGGCGAGCTTCAACGGCGAGCCGCCGAAGGTGTTTGTGTGGACGATATCGGCTCCCGCCTCCAGGTAGAGCGCGGCGATATCCTCAAGCAGCTCGGGCTTCTCGAGGTTGAGCGACTCCGGGCAGGCTCCCGCTTCCAGCCCCCTCTCGAGCAGCAGCGTACCCATCGCACCGTCGGCGATCAGGATCTCGCCGCCCGCGATCCGCTCGAGCAGTGTTTTCATCTCAGCGGGCGCCGACCAGCCGCTTGACGCGCACGACGGAGTTGGCTGCGTCGAAGCCGTAGGAGTCCGCGCCGATGCTGCCAGCGAACTCCTCCGAGACCGGCGCGCCACCGATAATCGTCTTGATGCCGTCCAGTCCGCGTTCCCTGAGAAGGTCGACGACGTTCTTCATCACCGGCATGGTGGTGGTCAGGAGGGCCGACATGCCGATCACCGAGGCGTCCTCGCCGACGGCGGTTTCGACGAACCGACTCGGTGGGACGTCGTTGCCGAGGTCTATCACCTCGAAGCCGGCGCCCTTGAGCATGATCCCCACCAGGTTCTTGCCGATGTCGTGCAGGTCGCCCTGGACAGAGCCGATGACCACCTTGCCCATTGTGGGGACTCCTTCTTTGATGAGCAGGGGCTTGAGCAGGCCCATGCCGGCGTACATAGCCTTGGCGGCCATCAGCACGTCGGGGAGGAAAATCTCGTGAACCCTGAACCGCTCGCCGACGACATTCATGCCGGCGATCAGCCCGCCGTCCAGGATCTCCTTGGGTGGGATGCCTTCGTCGATTGCCCGCCCGGTGAGCGCGCCCGCCTGCTCGTCGTCGCCGCGCTGCAGGCTCTCCGAGATCTGCTCCAGAATCCCCATCGCTTCCTCCTGTTCCCATTCGGCGGATTCATGCTCCCGCAGCCGATCCGGCCCGGTGGCGGCATCGCTGCGTTCGGCACTGCTCGCAGAAGGGGTACGAATCCTCGAAGTTGTGGATCTCCCTATCCCCCGCGACCAGGACTCCCGAAATCGATTTGAGCGGCTGCATGAGGTAGCTCTCACCCAGGCGGATGCCGATCCGCTCCGGTCGCAGGTAGGCGAATAGCTTCTTTTGGCCACTCACGTGCCAGCCGCAGTAGCCTGGACTGTAAGCCAGGACCGCCGTTGAGTCCGATGCCGATCCCTCTTTTCTCAGGCGATCCAGAAAACGTCTTTCCGCTAATCCGGCCGCCGCCTCGGCGCCCTCGGAGGCCGCCGAGTCGAGCATGCAGCCGAGGGCGAAGTCGTTGGCGTCGAACAGCCGCGATATCTTTTCGCTGACTTCTTCTCCCAGCGTGATGGCGAAGAGCGCCAGCCTCTCGGCGCGCCCGGCGATCTTGTCGAGCGGCGTATGCGGCTCGTTCGCTCCCTCGCCCCGGTATACTTCATCGAACTCGGCGGGCGGGATCTCAGCGACGATCCCCTGCGGCCGGCAGCAGCTCGCCAGGAGCCCCATCGCTCGGTCGAGCAGTAGGCGCGTCCTCTCGCCCGGCTCTGCGCCGGCCGGTATACCCTGGCCTTTGAGCACGGCGTCGCGGTCCGGCCCGATCTGCGCGGCCTCGAATTGCAGAATCTCCCTCACGCGGGCCGATCCGGAAGCCGGTCCATGCCGTGGCGGCGAGCCTCGCGCTCCATCAGGGCGGTCATCTCGCTCTTGACGTCGTCGGGTAGGCGGGAGGGCGAGTATGCGGCAAGAAGTCTGGCAACTTCTCCGGCCGCTCTCTGGCGCAGCGTCAAGCCACCCTCTTCGAGCCAGCGGGAGCGGTTGGCGCGGTCGATTACCGGTCCGGGGAAGTAGTGCTCTTCGCGCAGGTACTTGCGCGTGTGCTTGGCGATCAGCAGGTGCTTCTCCTCGAGCAGCTCTTCGAGGAGCGGGATAGCCGGGAAGTCTTCCTTGGGAGCGATCCCCTCGATCAAACGCAGCGTCATGCCGCAGATCTCGTTGTCGAGCACCAGCTTCTCGAGGCTCTGGCAGCTCTCGAAGTCGAGCATTCCGGGCCCGGAGATGCTGTTGATGCCGGACAGGGCGGCCAGCGTGGCCCCCATCGAGCTCTCGAGGCCGGCCTGGGCGTCGAGCCGCTTCGAGTCGCTGAGCGATATGTAGGCCTGAGTCGGCATCCCGAGGTGCTTCCCGATCTCGCTGTAGGCGCAGTCGATCATCTGCGTCTCGACGGCGCCCATCGGCGTGGTTTCGTAGCGCACGTCGAAAGCGGCCGGGGAGCCGCCGTAGAGGATCGGCGTGCCCGGATTGGCCAGCTGGCTGATCACCACGCCGCTGAGCGTCTCGGCGGTGTGCTGGACGAGCGTCCCGACCAGCGTCACCGGGGCCATGAAGCCGGAGAGGGGCATCGAGACGAACTCGACCGGTATCGAGAAGCGGGCGCAGTCCAGGAGGTTCTGCGAGGTGACGTCGCTCCACTTGATCGGCGAGGTCGGGCAGCAGGAGAAGACTGTCAGCGGCTTCGCCTTGAGCTCTTCGGCCGAGCCGCGGACGGCGAGCTGGAGGTCCTTCATGACCTCGAACGATTCGATGGTGAAGGCGCCGGTGACCACCGGCTTCTCGCAGAACATGAGGCTGAGGAAGAGGCGGTAGCTGTCGGAGATTTTTTCGCTGACGTCGGCCGGTATGAGGGCCGTGCTCTGCGAGGCGATCTGGTCCAGGCCGCTGACGAGCTTGGCGTAGCTGACGTAGTCGGCGGTGTCCGGCGTGCGCATCTCGCCCGTCTCGTTGTCGAGGATGCTGATGGCTGCGGTGCCGGGCGTGAAGTAGACGTTGTCGCCGGCGAAGTGGTGGGTCTCGGCGCCCAGCACGTCGAAGAGCCTGAACGAGTCCGGAGCCGTTTTCAGGGCCGCGTCGATGATCTCCTGGGTGAAAACGGCGTGCGACTTATCCATATCGACGCCGGCGCCGTGGTCGGCGAGCATGGAGAGGATCGACTCGTTGTGTATCTCCACTCCGAGCTTGCAGAGGACCTCCTGACCCTCCGCGACTATTCTCTCCATCAGGTCATCGTCGAGGAACCTCACGCGCGGTCTCATCAGCAGCTCCCTCTAAAAGGTGATCGATTTGCCGGGCGGCTTGGCTCGCCGTCTCCCCAAACGCCGCGGCGATGCGGCGGCAGAGCCGTTGAAGGCAATCATGTGCAAGAAACCTCCTGCGGGCCGATTCGCCTTGTAAAAAAGGCTAACCGAAGTTTTGCCCACTGAGCCCGGAAGGTATCATGCCGGCAAAGCGATCATCAAGACGAAAACCGGGCGGCCTAGCGCACGTGGATCACGCAGGGCAGTCGTCTTCAATTCAAAATTTCAAAGCTGCTGGCGATCGCCTCGAATAGGCTGCTGAAGTTGTCGAAGCTGTCCGGCACGGCTTCGCAGAGGATTACATACCCTGTTTCGCCGGCCGCTGCCGCGTACATTAGTTCAATGGCGTGCCTGCCGCCCAACGAATATGTATAGATTACCGCGATGGCGTCGGTGCCGCCGATGATCACCCGGTTGCGTTCGACTTCCCGGAAATCCTGGTACAGGTTCGCCTTGTTGCCGTACTCTTGCTCGAAGAACGCATCCAGGTCCGTTCCGGGGGCCAGTGGCAATACGGTCACCGAGACGCTTTCGCGGAAGTGATCGCTGCCGTTCGCCATCGGGCTGTAGGCGGTGACCGCCGTTCCCAAGACGTTTTCCTGGACATTCCAGTCGGTGGGGAAGCCGATGGCGAAGCCGTTCTCCTCGTTGGTGTATATCTCCAGATTCACTTGATTCCGGGTTGTCTCCGCGCTCTCCGCGGCGGGTGAGGTATCGCCGTTGCCGCAGCAGACGGCAAAGAGCATCGCCGCTGAAGCCAGAACCGCTTTAAGAATGTCGGGCATATCTATCCCTCCCCATCTCTTGGATGACGTGGCAGATCGAGTAGCAGTCTGCATTATAGAACACCGGCACCGCTTCGGGCTCTGTCTTTGTCTTTCGAGATCAGCAGGGGATTGGATGGTGGCAAATGGAGTCGAGTTATTCGTCGGCGGATAATATCAGATGGGGCATCAAGCCAAGTTTGTAAACCTGATATACGGATAGGCGGCTTAAAGCCGCCGCTACTTTGGTCTCTCATTTCCACCAGTGCTTCAGTTCTTCGAACTGCGTGACCATTGGGCTGCCGTGGAGGCTGCCGAGTATGAGGCGGCCGTAGCGGCGGCGTAGCAGGCGGCTGTCGAGGACTGCCATGATGCCGCGGTCGCTGGAGCTGCGCACGAGGCGGCCGAGACCCTGCTTGAGTGCCAGGGCTGCCGACGGCACCTGGTACTGCCAGAAGGGGTCGCCGCCGTCGGCCTTGATGCGGGCGATGCGGGAGCCGACAATCGGGTCGTCGGGGACGGCGAAGGGGAGCTTGTCGACGACGACGCAGCTCAGGTCTGGGCCGCGGACGTCGACCCCCTGCCAGAAGCTTGCCGAGGCGAGTAGCACCGATCCCTCTTTTTGACGGAACTGTTCGATCAGCTCGCGGCGAGAGCTGGTGCCCTGCAGCAGGAGCGGGAAGGGCACGCGGCCCTCGAGCAGGCCGTGGGCGCGCTCCATGTTGCGCAGACTGGTGAAGAGTAGGAAGGCGCGGCCTTTTGTCAGCTCCAATATGCGAACCATCTCCTCGGCCGCCGCTTCGAGGAAGCCGGCGTCGTTGGGATCGGGCAGGTCGTTGGGCACGTAGAGGCGAGTGAGGCGCTTGAAGTCGAAGTGCGAGGGCAGCACCAGCTCCTCGGCCGAGTCGATGCCGAGGCGTGAGCGTAGGAAATCGAAGTTGCCGCCGACGGCCAGCGTGGCGCTGGTGAGCACGGCAGTCTCTAGGTTGTCGAAGAGGTAGCCGCGCAGGTAGGGTGAGACGTCGACGGGGCTGGCGCGCAGGAATACGCCGCGGCCGCGGCGCTCGCCCCAGAACACGTATGAGGGATCGCTGCCTTCGAGGAGCATTGCCATCGAGTCGCGCAGCTCGGCGCTGCGGCGCGCCAGCTTGAAGAGGCTCTCGGGCCGGTCGCGGATGCCGCCGATGCCCGCCTCGAGCGAACTCAACCGCTCGGCCAGCTCCGCGTTGGCGTCCAGCAGGGCGTCGGAAAGGATGGCCTCGATGCGGAAGCGGTCGTCGGGCGGCTTTATCCTTTTGAACAGCTTCTGCGCCGCTTTGCCGACCTCGGCGACGTCGTTGAGCAGGCGCTCATCGGTGATCTTCTCGTCGGCGAACTCGTGCGCTGCGTCGCGCCCCAGCTCGTCGAAGCGCCAGTTGCTGACCTCGACGCCGAAGTAGGAGGTGGCGACGTCCTCGAGCTCATGGGCCTCGTCGAGGATGGCGCGATCGTAGTCGGGAATGACGGCGCCAAAGCCGGTGTCGCGCACCGCCAGGTCGGCGAAGAGCAGGTGGTGGTTGACGATCACCACGTCGGCTCCGGCGGCTCGGGCGCGCATCTTGACGAGCCAGCACTCGTCGTAATGGGGGCAGCGTCGGCCGACGCAGTTGTCCCCCCGGCAGGAGAGCGGTCCGAACAGCGGGGTTCCCTCCGCCATCTCCTTCAGCTCGGCGAAGTCGCCGGTCTCGGTGTCCGCGGCCCAGCGCTCGATCGCCTTGAACTGGTCGACCTCGTCGAGCCCCCTGAGCAGCGGCTGCCCGCGGAAGAGCTTCAGCTTGCGCAGGCAGAGGTAGTTGCCGCGGCCCTTCATAACCGCCGCCTCGAACTTGCCGCCGAGGCCCTGCAGGAAGGGTATGTCTTTGAAGAAGAGCTGCTCCTGGAGGTTGCGGGTGCCGGTGGAGACGACGATCCGCTTGCCCGCCGCCAGCGCCGGCACCAGGTAGGCGAGCGTCTTGCCGGTGCCGGTGCCGGCCTCGGCCAGGAGTATGCCGCCGACGGTCAGCGCCTCGAGGCAGGCCAGCGCCATGCGCGCCTGCGAGGGGCGCGGTTCGTAGCCCTCGAGGCGCCTGGAAAGCGCGCCCGTTGGCGAAAAGAAGGCGCCGATCCGCTTGCCGAGGCCGTTGTGGTCGGTTTCAGTCATGGCGGGTGGATTCCCACTCTACCGGGAGATTCTACCAGATGGAGCCGCCGGAAAGCGTCCCGCTTTCCGCCGGCGAACTTTCCCGTTTCTGGAGCCGGCGGCTGATGTGTTAGAATCCAGGACTCCGTTTGGGTAGAGCGATGCAGAAGCTGTTCCAGGAGCTGCCGGAGATCTTCGGCCCCTTCGAGACCAACATCAGGGTGCCGGAGTATACTTCCGTTTACATCACCGAACCGATCCGCCGCCTGCTCGATACCAAGGAGATGCAGCGGCTGCGGAGGATCAAGCAGCTCGGCTTTGTCGAGCTGGTTTTTCCCGGCGCCGAGCACACCCGCTTCGAGCACTCGCTCGGGGTCTACTACCGCGCCTGCCAGCTGATAAAGCACCTCTGCGAGGTTGAGGGGCTGCTTGAGGTCGCCGCGCCGGAGAGTGTGCGGATGATGCTGCTCTCGGGCCTGCTGCACGATCTCGGCCACTACCACGGCTCCCACGTGATCGAGGAGCTGGGCAAGATAAAGGACATCGCGCCGCTGCTCGAGGGGTTCAACCACCTCGAGTTCGGCCGGCGGCTGCTGACGGCGCGCAACAGCGAGGTCGGCAGGATCCTGGAGGAGGAGTTCGACATCGACCGGCGGGCGCTGGCCGACTACGTCTTCGGCAAGAACCACGGCGGCGGCGTCGAAGGCGAGCTCTACCGGCTGCTTGACGGCCCGATCGACGTCGACAAGATGGACTACCTCGAGCGCGACTCGATCCACACCGGCGTCCCCTATGGCCGCAACTACGACGCGGCCCGTCTGGTGAGCAACTTCACGCTCCTGCGCCAGGGTGCGGGCGCCGGCAACCGCCGCGTCAAGATCCTGCTGCGCGAGAAGGGGAAGGCCAGCGCCGAGGTCTTCATCTTCAGCCGCTACGTGATGTTCACCGAGGTCTACTGGCACCACACCGCGCGCTGCTTCTCCGCCATGTTCCGCCGCGCCTTCATGGACCTGGTGAAGCTGGGGCTTAAGGTTGAGCAGGTGGTCGGCGAGAACATCTACTCGCCCACTAGCTGGAGCTACTTCGACGACGTCGAGAGCTTCCGGGCGCTGCACCAGAAGCTGCTTACCGTTCGGAT
>CAYOXX010000033.1:0-28250 GCA_964408025.1 uncultured Acidobacteriota bacterium
GTCGTAGGACGCCCCGTGGAGGACTGTGGAGCGGGCCGTGTTGATAATGAAGGGAACGGGATCGGAGCCGCCGACGCTGACGCCGACGCTGGGTGCCGGGAGGGAGAAGACGGGCAAACGCGCCGCGACCCGCGAGCGGTCGATGCTCCGCTCCAGCAGGTCGGGCCGGTCGATCCGGTAGAGTTGTAGATAGGCCGCTCTAAAATCTATTGTGCAGTTGAACCGCCTCAGAAAACCGGTTCCGATGACGCCCTCGATCCCGTCGGCGAAGTCGGGACTTCGGAGCAGCAGCGCCGGAACCCTCTCCACAACCAGGGTTCCGATCTCCAGGGTGTCGAGGAGGGAGTACTGCATCGCGGTGCCACCTCCCGCGAACTCGAGTCCGAACCGCTCGGCCAGGCGCCGGCTGACGACGATGAAGTTGGGGCAGGCCGGATCGAGGAGGAAGCGCACGACGCGCTGCCCGTTTATCCTGATGTCGACCCCGGACAGAGAGCCGCCGGGTTGGGGCAGCAGCTCGGCGGTCGTCTTCTGGAACGATTCGGGCACCTGGAACAGACTTCGGTTGCCGAGGGAGCGGAGGTGTTCGGCATGTGCGCGCAGCTCCTCCATCTGCGCGTCGGAGAGGTAATCAATCTCGTCGAGCGCGACCTCGGCAGCCCTCAGGGCGGCGTCAGGAACCCCGGCGAAGAAGTGGACTCGGCTCAGGGCCAGCATCGCCTCGCCGAGGAAACGCTCGGAGGGAGCCGCGCTGAGCAGGTGGGATACGGCAGCCTCGTAGCGGTTGAACCCGGCGGCGATCAAACCGAGGCCGAGGTGGGCGTCGGCGTTTTCCGGATCGACGTCGAGCGCCAGACGCAGCGCCGACTCCGCCCGCTCGGTCTCGCCCCAGTACAGCAGCGCCAGCCCGTAGAGGGCCTGGGCCTCGGGATCGAGCGGCGCCACGGCGGCAGCGCTCCGCGACAGCTCGAGGGCCTCGGCAAGCCGGTCCGACTTCAGAGCCTCGACCACCCGCTCGAAGGGATCGCCTCCCTGCTGCGCGGCCAGAGGCGCCAGGGGGAGCAGCGCCGCCAGGACTATGGCTGCGCGCGACCATCTGCGACCGACCCGGATTTTTTTCATGATCTCAACCCGATTGGCATTGAAGAGGTTACTCTTATGCCGCGAATGAGGACATTCTATCTGTAACCGCGGCCACGATTCGCGGTGGCAGGCGGCGGCTCTTCAACGCCTAACCGGTGCGCGCTATTCGTCGGCGCCGGGAGTTCCGCCACCCCTCGGCGAGACGTACCTGTTCAGCGAGATCCGGAACGCCTGCGAGGTGGCCAGGCCGAGGGGGATGATGCTCAAGACCAGTATAATCAGCTGGGCGACGAGGAATGCCGTGGTGTCGATGTTCAACTCCTCGGTGTCGATGCCGGCGTCGGCCGGCACCATCATGATCGCCAGCAGGAGCAGCAGCGGCAGCAGGAAGACCAGCAGGCGCCAGTAGATCGACCACCAGCACCAGGGCGAAACCGGCAGCCGGTAGCGTCGCGCCGCCTCGTGCCCGGCCGCCAACTGCAGCAGGATGAAGTATGCCGCCAGACTCGCCGGCAGGATAAGTTCCCGCAGCAGCGCCAGCAGGCCGAGGACGTCCGCCGCCAAGCTCACCAGCAGCAGAATCGCCGTCGTCCGCAGCCAGATCGAGAGCCCCAGCAGAAGATTCTCCTTGGCGAAGAGGCTCTCGAATCCCGCCAGCCGGCGTATCGTCTCCTCGTGCTCGTGCATCGCGGCAACCCGGTAGATAGGCGCCAAGTTGTAACACAACCCCTGCCGGGCCCGCAAGGCGAGGCGGCAGACCGGCCGCACGCGCCGCTTTGCCGAAAAGACAGAGAGAAAGCAAGCATATCACCTTGAAATCTGAAGAAAAATGCCCCGTTAGCCTAATAATATTTGACAAACCGGCTGAATGGGCTATATGGTTGTCGGCGAGGGGGGCATCATGGACAAGATAGACGTAGAGATCCTGCGGGGGCTGCAGGAGAACGGCCGCATCACCAACAGCGAGCTGGCTAAAGGTGTCGGCCTCAGCGCGCCCTCGGTGCTGGAGCGGGTGCGTAAGCTTGAGGATTCCGGCGTCATCGTCCGCTACACGACGCTGGTGGACCCGAAGAAGGTCGGACGGGGTACCACCTGCTTCGTCGCCGTAAGCCTTTCGCTGCACCAGCTGCGGAGCATCAAGGCCTTCCAGAGCCGTATCGAGGAGATCCCCGAGGTGATGGAGTGCCACCACATCACTGGCGAGGAGGACTTCCTGCTGCGTGTGGTGGTCAGGGACATGCAGCATTACGAGGAGCTGCTGCTCAGCCGCCTGACCAATATCCCCGGGCTCAGCCGGCTGAAGACGATGGTGGTGCTCTCGCCGCTGAAGATGGAAACCAGACTCGATGTCGACGCCTCGGTAGTCAATACAGAAACCAACAATCGCGGACGCGGCCGCAACTCGAAGCGCGGCGCCAGGGGCGTCCAAGGCCCGCGAGCGTCGCGTGGCGGCGAGGCCACAGAGGGTTAGCGAACCAACGCGGTCCCGGCGTTTGCCGGGGCTGCTGAGTACGAGGAGGAGGATTGGAGATGAGCGACGGCATCACCTACAGCGCGGGTGTGCAGCGCTACGTCGACAAGGCTCAGCGCCTGATGGAGGAGCAGGAGGCCTATCGCCGGGAGATGCGTACCA
The DNA here is from genome assembly GCA_964408025.1 of uncultured Acidobacteriota bacterium. Taxonomy (GTDB): domain Bacteria; phylum Acidobacteriota; class DATKUA01; order DATKUA01; family DATKUA01; genus CAYOXX01. Next base: position 2,717 of record CAYOXX010000033.1, read on the forward strand.
TGAAGTTCGATACGATTGCCGTGCACGGTCTCTACTCGGTGCAGGAGGCGCTGAGCAGGAACCAGGGCGCGGTGATCGAGCCGCTGTTCCTGAGCGCCTCGGAAGGGTACCACGACGCGGACGAGCTGGAGGCCGCCCTGGCCTACCTGGTGCCGGGCTGGGTCTACAGCCGCATCCACAACCCGACCGTCCACTACCTGGAGGCGACGCTGGCCCTGATGGACGGCTACGGCTGCGACTGCGAGACCTCGGCGCTCGCCACCTCCTCCGGGCTGGCGGCGATCTTCATGGCCACCGATCCCTTCCTTGTGCGGCGCTCGCCGGGCGAGCGCCCCAACTTCGTCTCCGCGGCGCAGTGCTACGGCGGCACCTTCCAGCAGTTCAGCGTGCGGCGGATGGGGGAGCAGCAGATCGAGGTGCACTGGGTGGTCAACTCCCACGACACCGACGAGTGGGCCGCGATGATCGACGGCAACACCCGCTTCCTCTACGGCGAGATGCCCAGCAATCCGGGGCAGGCGGCCTTCGACATCGCCGCCGTCGCCGAGCTGGCCCACAGCCACTCGATCCCGCTGCTCGTCGACGCGACCGTCGCCACACCGGCGCTGATGCGGCCGCTCGAGCACGGCGCCGACATCGTCATCCATTCTTCGACGAAGTCGATGACCATGAGCGGCTATGGCATCGGCGGGGCGCTCATCAGCCGCAAGAACCTGACCACAAATATCGACAACGCGCAGATGGCCGAGGACTTCGCCGTCTACTGCAAGCAGCTTCCGTTCCGCGACTACGGCCCCTGCATCTCGCCGGTCAACGCCGCCTTCACGCTGGCCGAGATCAAGACGCTGCGCAGCAAGATGGCGATGGTCAGCCGCAACACCCAGACGGTGGCGGAGTTCCTCGAAACGCACCCGATGGTCGAGCGGGTTGACTACCTCGGCCTGCCCAACCACCCGCTACACCGCCTGGCGAAGCGCTACATGAAGCTGGTCGACTCCGACGAGCACCTCTTCGGCCACCTGATGAGTTTCAACGTCCGAGGCGGTACGCAGGCGACCCGCGACGTATTCGACCGCTTCCGCCGCATATTCCTGGCCACCGATCTGGGCCGCATAAAGTCGGTGGCCACCATCCCGGCCATCTCGACCCACCAGCAGCAGGGCGAGGAGGGCCGCGAGATGGCCGGCATCCCGCCCAACCAGATCCGGCTCTGCGTCGGCGGCGAGCACCCCAACGACGTGATCGCCGACCTGGACCAGGCGCTCAACTCGGTGCGCTAGGGATGAGGAGATGAAGATGAAGCTGGCACTGCTGGGCTTCGGCAACGTCGGCCAGGGCCTGGCCAAGATACTGGTCGAGAAGCGCGAACACCTGAGAGAGAGGTACGGCTTCGAGTACGCCGTCGTCGGAATCTACGATATCAGTTTAGGCGGCGTCTGCCTGCCGGCTGGGGAGATAGATCTCGAAAGGCTGCTGGAGATCGTGCGGGGAGGCGGCCTCATCTCAGACTACGAGGGCGCCGACCCCGACCTCGACTCTCTCGGCCTCATCGAGAAGAGCGGCGCCGACGTCCTGATCGAGATGACCTACACCGACCTCGAGACCGGGCAGCCGGCTGTAGGCCACTGCCGGGAGGCGCTCGGCCGCGGCATGCACGTCGCCACCTCCAACAAGGGGCCGGCGGCGCTGGCGATGAAGGATCTTTCGAGGCTCGCTGCGGAGAACAACTGCCGCTTCCGCATCGAGGGCACCGTCATGAGCGGTACCCCGGTGATCAACCTGGCGGTGCGCAACCTCGCCGGCTGTGAAATCTCGGCGTTCAAGGGCATCCTCAACGGCACCACCAACTACATCCTCACCAGGATGGAAGAGGGGATGACCTACGATGCCGCCCTGGAGAAGGCGCAGGAACTCGGCTACGCCGAGGCCGACCCCACGGGCGACGTCGAGGGCTGGGACGCGCTGGCCAAGGGAGTGATCCTCGCCGACCTGCTGATGGATAAGGAGTTCAAGATAAAGGAAGTCCCGCGCAAGGGGATTTCCCACCTCACTCCTGAAGACATCGAGCAGGCAGGGCGGGAGAAGAAGCGCTGGAAGCTGCTGGTCGAGGGTCGGAAGGATGGCGATCGGGTGACCCTCAAGGTCGAGCCCGTGAAGGTCGAGCTCACCGACCCGCTCGCCTCGGTCGGCGGCGCCACCAACGCCATCACCTTCGAGACCGATCTGCTCGGCCCGGTGACCGTGGTCGGCGCCGGGGCCGGGCGTGTCGAGACCGGCTTCGCGCTCCTGGCCGACCTGCTCTGGATCCACGAGGAAACTGCGGGCTAGAACCTCGGCCGGTCCGTAGCTCAACTGTGCGTAGCCGTGCCGGTTTCTCGGTTGGTAGATGCTCTAGAAAAGGGCTTAGAACGAAGTATCGTGACTTCCCGTAACCTATTGATATTGTGCGTGATATCTCCAATGCAGGATACTCGGTCTGAACCTCTTTTCGATCAACACAAGGAGCGTGGACATTCTTGTCCACGATTGGCCGACAGGAATGTCGGCCCTCATGCTATGGAATTGATGTTTTCGCTGTCGGCTTTCGCAACAGGCCACTTTTACCGTATCGTCAAGAATGTCGGCTCTGCTTCATAGAACAGTTTTTCCAGGGAGGAAACGATGAAGATGCTGCTTGGCGGTTCCTGGGTGGACCGCGACGACAAGATCGACGTCTGCAACCCCTACGACGGCTCAGTCGTCGACACCGTCCCGGCCGCCAGCGAGGAAGATGTTAAAGGAGCCATCGCTGCTGCCGTCGAGGGTTTCGAGTTGTACAAGCGCTACCCGGCCCACGAGAGGATGGCCATCCTGCGCAAAGCTGCGAGCCTGATCGAGGAGCGGCACGAGGAGTTCGCCCGCACCATCGCCAGCGAGGGCTCGAAAACGATCCGCGAGGCCCGCGGCGAGGTGAGCCGCTGCATAAACACCCTCACCGTGTCCGCCGAGGAGGCGCGGCGCATCTCCGGTGAGACCCTCCCATTCGACAGCTTCCCGACCGGGGTTAACCGCAAGGGATTCTACTACCGCTTCCCGATTGGCGTCATCGCCGCCATCACGCCGTTCAACGATCCGCTAAACCTGGTGGCCCACAAGCTCGGCCCGGCCTTCGCCGCCGGTAACGCCGTAGTGCTGAAGCCGGCGACAGTGACGCCGCTGAGCGCGCTCAAGCTGGCCGAAGTGTTGCTCGAGGCGGGCCTGCCGCCGCTGGCACTGCAGGCGATCACAGGCTGGGGCGACAAGATCGGCGACGCGCTGGTATCTGACGAGCGGATCAGGATGGTCTCCTTCACCGGCGGCGTCGAGGCCGGTAAGCGGATCGCTTCCAAGGCCGGACTGAAGAAGATCGGCATGGAGCTGGGCTCAAACTCGCCCGTGATCGTCATGGACGATGCCGACATCGTGGCCGCCGTCGAGGGCTGTGTCTCCGGCGCCTTCTGGGCCGTGGGCCAGAACTGCATCGGCGTCCAGCGGCTGCTGGTGCACTCCGCAGTCTACGACGAGTTCCGCGAGAAATTCGTAGCCCGCACCGAGGAGTACAAGGTTGGCCCGCAGCTCGACGAGGAGACCGATATGGGGCCGATGATCACCGAGTCCGAGGCGATCAGGGTCGAGGAGTGGATCGAGGAGGCGGTCGGCGCCGGCGCAGTCCTGCTCACCGGCGGCGAGCGCCACTACACCCGCGTGCGGCCGACCGTGATGGAGAAGATGCCGGCCGGTGTCCACCTCGACTACGACGAGGTGTTCGGCCCCGTGGTCAGCCTCTACAGGATCGAGACGCTCGAGGAGGCGATCGAGAAGGCCAACTCCGTCGACTACGGCCTCCACGCAGCCATCTTCACCACCAACGTCAACCGCGCGCTGAAGGCCGCCTACGAGCTCGACTGCGGCGGAGTGATCATCAACGACTCTACCGACTACCGCCTCGACGACATGCCGTTCGGCGGCGTCAAGCTCTCCGGACTCGGCCGCGAGGGAATAAAATTCGCACTACTGGAGATGACAGAACCGAAGGTGATCTGCTTCACGATGTAGGCCGCGCGCGCAGCGTGGAGTGTCTAGTGTGTTTGCCCCTTTATAAAGAGATAGCAGGATTCCTGGAAGCCAATCCTGAGTACAAGACTTGGAAAGGTTTTCCCAGCGAGTTGAGCGACCGGATCGCCAGGGTTGATCCTGAGACTATTCTCGATCTGGCGTTCAAGCTGTGGGCAAGGGGAGAACAGAGGTTCCTATGGGCAGCTTGCGCAGCCATTAAGTATCATCCGACTGCGTTCAAACTCATTCGCTGACGCGAGCTCGAGCGGATGCTGGGCTCTGTAACAAAGTAAAAGACCCCTGGCTGTCCTCGCATGAGACTCGGCTAAAGGCCGCTTCAACAGATTAGGAAGCCCGGGGTCCTACAGATATAGTATGCCTCAAGTATAATACTTGAGAGGTATCGATGGAAGTCTGACCCAGAGGTCGGTTCCAAAGATACCCCGCTCCTTAATATTCTTGACAAGCGTTTTCATGGAAGTCTCAATCATTATATAATCACAGAATCTCTAATGGCTTTGCTTATACACTGTAGTCCTCCCTCAAGCTCCTGTTTACTGGGATACCCATACCCAATCCGCATAAACCGTTTATCCACCTCAAACCAATGGCCTGGTGCCACGAAAGTCTTGTAAGTGAACTTTAACACCTCGTAAAATCGTTCAATGTCGACGTTGATTTCTGGTTTTATTCTCGGAAAACATATGACCCCACCACTTGGTTGTACCCATTGGATGTTGTCATTACCCTTCATCCAGCCATTCAGAATCCCAAGGTTTGTATTCACATGTGTTTTAATCTTGTCTAAGAATTCTTTCTTCCTAGCTAGAAAATGAGTAGCTATTGCCTCATCAACAATAGAATTGCAGATGAAAATTAATTCCTTAGCAGCTAAGAAAGTCTCTATCAATTTGGCATCTCGATTGATTAACCACCCTAATCTAATACCTGGTAGTCCGTACGCCTTAGAAAAAGAAGAAACACTAATGGCCCTTTTACTTAACGATGCTGCAATTGGAAGTGGGTTTTGAGTCATTTCTCTGTATGTCTCATCCATTAATAAATAAATTCCTCTGGATTCTATTAATGAAATGATTTTCTTCAACTCTAATTTATTTAGCATAGTTCCAGTAGGATTTTGCGGGTAAGTAAGACTAATGAGACGTGTGTTAGGTTTAATAAGCCTTTCAAGTTTATTCAAGTCAAGATGGAATTGATCCTCTATTGTTAACCTCAGATAGTCTACTTGACATCCGATGGCTCTTGGGCCTTCAAGATTTGCTACATAATTTGGATGTAGTATAACAATATGATCATTTGGTTGTAGAAAAGACGTGTTAATAATAAATAATGCTCCAGCTGCTCCAGTTGTTATCAAAACGTGGTCTGGATTAACTGCTTCTTCTGCAATATATTGTCTCAGTTGGGGATTACCTAAATGATCAGTGTAACTGAGCGAAAGACGAGTTAAATCGAGGTTAAGGTCCCCAAGTAAAAAATCAGGAACTGAGCTTTCAGCTAGATTGTACTTGATTTTGTCATAACCAAACTCCTCTGGTGATTCCATCTCAATGGGGGTTCGTTTGTAGGCTAAGTGCCCTTGAAATTTATGCTTGGAGTTCACATATTCTTCTAATGAGGTGTTATCTCTCTTCATCATTTCACCTCAACTCATTTTAAGATTCCATTTTTACTTTTAGTAATGTATATGACGCTATTATTCTTTTGTGGGATCTCTTACTTTCTTGATAGCCGACACCAATGCGTTTACCTATATGATAAATTAATTGCCAAAACGGATCAATAGGTTTTTCGTAAAAGGAGACTGTTGATTTATGAGTGCTGAAGTCGGTTTTTTCAGCTTGTTCTTTGACATTTAGCGATTGTTTTTTGCTCTGCGGCATTTTTCGGCTGAGAACAACTGATTCGGGCCGGATTCGGGGCCGCATTCCGGATGCTCTGCTCCCGGCTAAGCCCGTCGGACAAACTGCGGGCGCAGTCAGGCTCAACCAGCGCTTGAGGTTAGCGGCCACAGAGGCGAGCAGCATCTGGACCATCACCTTCTCGAGGCCCCAGTAGCGCGACCTGCCGCCGCCGCCGAGCTTCTCGAGGATCATGTAATGGGAAATGGTCTTGCCAATCACCGATTTGCCTCCTGAAGCATTTCTCACTCAAACTTGCTGGCAGTACTGGGGAATAGCCGTAATCAGACTAGTCAACTCAAAGAGAAATGACAAGATGGATTTGCCCCCGGGACGGAGCACATTTTGAATGTCAAGCCATTACCTAAAATCTGCGCCCCACCGCAAATCTTCTCTCTTCACAATTTTCAACCCTCATAAACTATATCACAGTTATCAACCTGGGAGCGAAGCTGCTCATGTCACGGGGTGGCGGAGCGGTCCGGTGATGGATATTAGGTCAGCCTTTCCCGCGCGATGTTTCCTGAGCTATACTGCCCTCGAACCGAACCATCATTTTGGGTTCAGATCGTAATGCATGACTATGGTTTCAGAAGAGGAGGAGAGAATGAACTGGAAGGATCTGCTGAAAAGCGAAATAGATTACGCGTATATGGTTGCGGAGAAGCTGATCGGTCTCGTCGACAGCGATAAACTAGACTGGAAGCCGGCGACGGGTGAAAACTGGATGACTGTGGGGCAGCTGCTCATGCATATTACCGACGCGTGCGGAGCGCCCATGAAAGGTTTCGTCACCGGCGACTGGGGGATTCCCGAAGAGGCATTGAAGGAGATGGAATCGGAATACATGCTTCTCCCAGCAGAAAAGCTGCCGACGGTAGGCAGCGTCGAGGAGGCGAAGAAACTCCTCGCAGAAGATAAAGAGACAGCCTTGGAAGTGCTCGCTCAGTGCAGCGAGGATAAACTCTCGAGCGAACCTGCACCGGCGCCCTGGGATCCGAGCGAAATGATCCTCGGCCACCGCTTGCTCCAGATGGTGAAGCACCTGGAGTCGCACAAAAGCCAACTCTTCTATTACCTGAAGCTCCAGGGCAAGCCGGTGAACACCGGTGATCTCTGGGGAGCCTAGACGGCAGCGGCATCTTCGTTGTCCGTTCCGCTTGCCGTATTACATTGATGACGGCGATCAGTTCCGGCAAAAGCGCGGATTCCACTGCCAAGTCGAGCTGAAGCGGATCAGAGGGGAGTGTGGTAAACGGACCGTCCGCCTGGTCACGAAGGGCGTTTCCGGCATCGACTTTCGCACGGGCGTTGCCGACCCCGGCCCCTGTAGTAAATCTTGAGAGAAGCAGCCGAAATGCGATACGAGAGGCTAACCGTTTATTTCATGAGCGGTACCGGGAACTCGTACCGAGCGGCTTCCTGGATGGCAGAGGAGGCGAAGAGGGCGGGGGTCGAGGTTGAGGTCATACCGATTGGGGCTGGTAGTCCCCGTGAAGAGATCGAGCCCTCGCCGCGCCAGCTCGTCGGCCTGGTGATGCCTACGCACGGCTTCACCGCCCCGTGGCACATGATCCGTTTCGCCGTGCGTCTGCCTTGCGCGAAGTCCGCCCACGCGTTCGTGGTTCCCACGCGGGCAGGGGGAAAATTCGGTCCCGTTTTTACACCGGGAATAGCCGGCTCGGCCGCCTTCATCATCGCCATAATCCTGGCGCTCAAAGGCTACAATCTGCGCGGAGTCATGAGCCTCGACATGCCGTCGAACTGGATGGCTTTGCACTCGGGATTCAAGCCCGAGACCGTCCGGGCGATCAACGACCGCTCCCGACCGCTGGCGACGCAATTCGTGCGGCGTATACTCTCCGGGCGCCTCAACTGGTTTACCGTCAACAACTTATATGAACTCCTCTGGGGCGTTCTGCTGTTCTATATCTCGATTCTGTATCTTCTTGTAGGTCGATTCATGCTGGCCAAGATCTTCTTTGCCAACGCCAAGTGTGACGGCTGCGGCCTGTGCGTCGACTACTGCCCCGTAAGCGCGGTCAGGCTGAAGGGCGAAAAGAATCCCCGGCCCTTCTGGAGGTACAACTGCGAGAGCTGCATGCGCTGCATGGCCTACTGCCCCGAGGAAGCGGTCGAGTGCAGCCAGCCGTGGGTTGTGATGCTGTGTTTCTTGGCTTTTTTACCGTTCTCCTTCTACCTGTTCCGCTGGCTCGAGAACCTGGTTACGGGATTGGCGGCGATTGACCACTGGTTGTTAAGACTCGCCGTCGATTTGATATATATCTACGCTTCGATTTTTATATCCTACCGCGTTCTCTACCTGCTCTCCCGCATATCGTTCTTCAATACGCTTCTCACCTACTCGACGCTCACTCACTGCTATCGACGCCATCGCCAACCCGGCACCAGGCCCGCCGACCTCGCGGCGCCAAGGGGAGAAGCGAGACATAACAAACAGCACTAATCTGATTACCCCCAGGCTGGACTTCCGCTCCAGGGGCGTACAAAATATGAAGCTGGTGGCAGGCGATGTACCTGATGATGGCTCCTCGTGGTTGATGCCTATCGTACGCGTTTTGCCGTTGCGGGTTGTTTATCGATAAATGGACAGTGTAGTAGGACTTGGCAGTATTCAAGATGCGGTTGAATTTCCATTGTTGCGGTCAGTTACGGACTTGATGCCTGACATTTGGATTAACATCGGCAGAGCCTAACAGGCCTACTCTGTAGGCTGCGTGCAGAAGACATTCTAACTGCTGCATCCTGATCTGCCAGGCGGTCGTCAGCCTGCTTGATGCAAGTAGAAAGTTGTTTCTTGTGGATGTCTACGCTGATATAATCGATACGCGTTCAGCCCTCCTGTCACGACGTTCAAAGGTGAGCAAGTATTACTTGACACAGTTCCTGACGGCCATCGGGAGGGTTTTTTCGAACTACTTATGCATCGGTCAATTTGGGAGACAATATTATCTCAACAGAAAACAATAAAGGGGTATTCCAATGCTTTCCTATGAACAGCTCTGGAGTGCGATAGAGGCTTACAACATAGGGATCTTCCCGGCTCAGTTTGTTTTGTTAATCCTCGGTATTGTCTTCACCGTGTGGTTACTCATCAAACCGGACAAACTTATCAACATAATCGTGAAAGCATACTTCGCTTTTTGCTTCGCGTTGGCCGGGATCGTTTTGTTCTTGTTGTTCGTGCCGGGTTTGCTTATCAGTTATCTGATGTCATTGTTACTGTTGGCTGTGGCGGCGCTCTTTTTTGTGGATATCTTCTGGAATAAGATCGAGTTCAGGAGGCCTGAGCGTGGACGGTTGCTTTGGATAACTATCCTCTTTCTTTTCCTTATTTTCCTCTACCCTGTTGCGGGCATGCTGGTCGGGCATCACTACCCTGCATCAATAATGCTCGGTGCACTGCCCTGTCCAAGCTCGGCACTCGCATTGGTGCTCCTTGCGGCCGCGATACCGAGGGTTATGAGAACCCTGTATATTCTGCTTTTGCTCGATGCCGTTCCTTTTCCACTCCTCTTGATTCCTTTGTACGGGGTCTTTGAGGACCTGATTATGTTTGCAGCAGGGGTGTTTGCTCTGATCATGCTAATAGTAAAGTGGAAAGATATCGAGCGGGAGCAGGCAAAAGGCACCGCCGGGAGCGAGGATTATCAATAGATAATTAGGAATACTTATATAAATAAGGGGAAACGGCAGTATATTCCCTCCCGTTTCCCCCGACTTAAATTATTAACCTACGAGCCTCGAAAGGTTCGTGGTTTTATGTCTGGCTCCTCGGGCTGGACTTCCGCCGGCGGCGGACAAGCTCATCTTACTGGTCTGGATTTGTAAAAGGATGCGCCAGGTTACGAATAATAGTGGCTCCTCGGACTGGACTTCCGCCTAAGGCAGATAAACTCTCCAGCTATTCACACGCAACAGCGTGTCTTTGACAGCGGCGAATTAACAGCCTGTTATGGAAATGGCTCGGCGATGACGGCGTCCTTCATCGGACCCGAGACGACCTTGGCGCCAATCCAGTATTGAAATTATGCCAACCATTCATCGGCGAATACCCTATCGAGAAGCTCGACCACACGCTCCGCATGTTTGCCGACAATCTCGCCACCTTTTGTTCCGATGCTTGCTTTCTCCTTTCATATTCAAGCGATCACGAACGTTCGCGTTCTCCGCACACACTCGTGAGTCATTTCAGCGTTGCCTTGACGCGCTCCTCCTGGGACATGGCGGCGAGGCGCTTGACCTCTTTCAGATCGAGGCCGAGGCCATTGCCGACGCGCTGGCCGTAGTCCGGGTCTGCTTTGTAGAACAGGGCGGTTTGCCGGAGCTGGATACGGTTCTGAGCATTTTTCAGGTGCGAGACGATGTTATTCACCAGGTGCTCTCGGTCCGTGTCGGTCATGACCTTGCGATAAAGATCGCCAGCCTGCACGAAGTCCACGTCACCAAGTTCGTACGCGTGGCGTGCGGCCATTCCGGCCACGTCGATGGGTGGAGCCGCCACTTCAGGATCGGGGGATGGACCGCCAAAACTATTCGGCCAGTAATTCGGAGTACCTTCGCCGTTATTGTCAAAACGCATGGAGCCGTCCCGCTGATAGCTGTTCATGGGGCAGGCCTTCGGAGCATTGATCGGAAGGAGGTGGTAGTTCGGGCCAAGCCTGTGCCGGTGAGTGTCGTGGTAGCTGAATAGGCGGCCCTGCAGCATTTTGTCCGGTGACGGGCCGATTCCGGGGACGAAATTGCCGGGTGAGAAGGCGGCTTGCTCCACCTCGGCAAAATAGTTCTCCGGATTCCGGTTCAGCACTAATCGGCCAACGTCCATGGGCGGGAAGTCAGCATGCGGCCACACCTTCGTGATGTCAAAGGGGTCGAAACGGTAGCCCTTTGCCTGCTCCGGGGTCATGATCTGGACTTCGAGCCGCCAGGACGGGTAATCCCCCTTCGAAATCGCTTCATGCAGGTCGCGCGTGGCACAGTCAGGATCGGTTCCACGCATGAGTTCCGCTTCCTCGCCGGTGAAATTCTGAATCCCTTGTTCCGTCTTGAAGTGAAGTTGCACCCAGTAATACTCGCCCTTCTTGTTGTACCACATGTAGGTGTGGCTGCTGTACCCGTTCATGTTGCGAAAGCTCCTGGGAGTACCGCGATCCGAGAAGAGGATGGTGACCTGGTGTATGGATTCGGGCGTCAAGGAAAGGAAGTCCCAAAACATGTCTGCATCCTTGAGGTTGGTCGCCGGGTTGCGTTTCTGGGTGTGAATGAAGTCCGGGAACTTAATCGTGTCGCGGATGAAGAAGACAGGGGTGTTGTTGCCCACCATGTCGTAGTTGCCTTCTTCCGTGTAGAATTTCAGAGCAAAACCGCGGGGATCTCGCTCTGAATCGGCTGACCCTTTCTCTCCCCCGACGGTGGAGAATCGCAAGAAGACCTCGGTCCGCTTCCCCACCTCAGAGAGAAATTTGGCGCGCGTGTATTTGGTTACGTCGTGCGTCACCTCGAAGTAACCGTGAGCTCCAGCTCCCTTGGCGTGCACCACGCGCTCGGGAATCCGCTCGCGGTCGAAGTGGGCCAGCTTGTCCAACAGGTGGACATCCTGCATGAGCACTGGTCCCTTCGGGCCGGCGGTCACTGAGTTCAGGTCATTGTCGACCGGCATCCCAAAGCCGGTGGTCAGGGTTTTCTTGTCTTTTGCCATGGCACTCTCTCCTTTTAAAATGGTTTTTCCCCTAAGTTTCACCTTTTTTCTTTGGGCATTGCAAGTAGAGGCCTCTGATTTCCACTTGCGTTTTTCCCACGCTACCTAATCCCTTCACACAATCTGGAATCTTCAGTTGATCGAACTCGTCGCTGTAGGAGTCACAGGTAATGCCACATCTCGAACATACGAAGTGGTGGTGAGATCTCATGTTCGTGTCAAACCTAACTCTTTCCCGATGTGGTCCGAGAATGGTTATCAGCACGAGGTCAAGAAGCAACTATAGTGTCGGATACACTGTGTCCAGTGATACTGTGGGAACTCTCTCGCGAACGCTTTTGTAAATCGTCTCTATATCGGGGTGATCGCTGGATTTCGCTACTTTGTGGAAGATATCCATACGCTGATGGGTTAGTTTTACCCCACATCGTCTGAGCCCCTCCTTGAAGTAGTTCATTCGTAGCTGCAGTTCTCCTGGAGCAAGCGTCACACAGTTTCCTTACGATATCTGAGTTATTCTTGGATAAGAATATACTACGAACTGGCTCCTATATCAAGTCGATTCTGTGATGAGCTGGTCGACCTCCCGGTCGGTAGGCTGTACCGACAGCCGTAAAGTGGATCGCCTGGGTGCCCGGATGCAATCCGCCTCAGGCGGATTAAACAAGCCGATTCGAAAAACGGAGAACGGGAGAATCCGGGAAGGATATTCCTGGTCGGCGAGCGCAACCCCAACGGTTCAACCGAAACCCGAAAACGCTTTCTCTAATCTGCCGTGTCTCTCTCCTCAAATGAATAAGGGGAAACGGCAACATCATCCCTCCCGTTTCCCCTGACTTTATTATTAACCTACGAGCCACAGTAGGCTCGTGGTTTTTTGTCTGGTTCCTCAGGGTGGACTTCTGCCGGCGGCGTACAAGCTCACCAGCGAGATCAGGGCTTGCAGGAAGTTGACGACAGGTCTCACATAAAATAATGGCTCCTCAGGCTGGACTCGAACCAGCAACCCTCCGGTTAACAGCCGGATGCTCTTCCAATTGAGCTACTGAGGAGCAGCCGCCCCGCTTGCGGCGCGGGACGCCACAATCTATGCAATACGGGAATTTTAGTCAAGCCCCCTCGCGGGACGTACTGGATGCCCTGGACTGTTTTGCAGAGAAGATATCGGCTCAGCGTGCCGGTCAGTCGGTTTCGCTCCTGTCGCGCGGCAGCGCCGCCTCGCCCTCGTCGGGGTCGACGTGGACGATGACGTCGAGTATGTCCAGCACGGAGTCACTTATCCTCCGGCGGACAGCGTCCGCGATCCCGTGCCCCTCGGAGACGGAGATGCTCGGGTCGACGACGATGTGCACCTCGACGTAGAGCAGGTTGGAGTAGTAGCGGGCGCGGACGTCGTGGGCGGCGCGCACTCCCGGCACCGCCGATGCCGCCCTCTCGATCTCCGCCAGGCGCGCGCTGTCGGGGGCGGCGTCGGATGCGGAGCGGAAGGCGGGTACGATGATGTCGAAGCCGACCTTGACGATGAGCAGCGCCACGACGAGCGCCGCCACGGCGTCTAATATCGCCCAGTCCGGGTTGACCAGCGCGGCGCCAACGCCGATGAGGACGGCCACCGACGAGAGGGCGTCGGAGCGGTGGTGCCAGGCGTTAGCGATCAGGACCTGGCTGCGGATGCGCCGCCCGGCGCGGACGGTGTAGTGGTAGAGCGATTCCTTGACCGCGATCGAGACGAGGGCGCCGACGAGCGCGGCCGCGTTCGGTCTGTTGATTTCTTCGGCCACAATCGCGGCGACGGCGGCGTAGGCGATCCAGGCAGCGGCCAGCACCAGCGCCACGCCGATCAGCAGGCTCATCAGCGTCTCGATCTTGCCGTGACCGAACGGGTGGTCGCGGTCCCGCTCCTTGCCGGCGTAGCGCAGGCCGGCGAAGGCCATTATGTCGGTGGCGAAGTCGGTGACGCTGTGCACCGCGTCGGCGATCAGCGCCTGCGAGCGCCCGACGATCCCGAGCGCAAACTTCACCGCGATCAGCAGAGCGTTGGCAACCGCGCCTGCCACAACCGCGCGCATGCCGCCGCGCTGTCCCTGCCTGTCAATCATGACGGCTGCTAGCTCCGATAGCGAAGCTAGAGTCTAACTTCCGCCGGGGCGCAAGATCAAGATGTACTGCCGCGGCAGGAAGTCCTCGCGACGCACTAACTCGTAGCTGGCTTCCCGGACCTCGGCGAGGGTCTCCTCAGGATCTGATGTGTGGCTGCAACCTCGTTTGTTGACGTCGTTATCAACGATCACCACCGTGGCTCCGGATTTGAGGCTGGGCAGGATGTTGCGCATCAGTTGCAGCGGTTCGTAGAGTTCGTGGTAGACGTTGACCAAAATCACCAGGTCGAGTTGGCCGGTCGGCAACAGCGGATCGGTTTCCTCGCTGAGGATGGTGGTCACGTTATCAAGGCCTTCGTCGGCGCAGCGCTCGGTCAGGTGGTCGAGGTAGCTCCGGTTGATGTCGTTTGCGTAGACGTGGCCGTTCGGTCCGACCCGCCGGGCCAGCCAGACTGTGAAGTAGCCGCCCCCGGCACCGACCTCGCCGATGATCATCCCCTCGCGCACGCCGACGGCGTCCAGCACCCGCTCCGGCATCTGCCAGGAGTCACGGCCGGAGGGCTCCAGCCCCGCAGGGTCGCCGGTATAGCGATCCTGCGGCTCACTCTGCAGGATCGGAGCAACAATCAGCACAGATGCCAACAGCCCGACGGCTGCCGGCAGGACCAGAGGCCACTTCCTCATCAACACACCCTCATATAGAGCTTGCCGCAACCGTAACAACGAAGATCACCTGAGAACAGATCCATTTAATCCGTTCTCGGGGACACAAAAAGTAGCCCGGGCCACACAAATTCAGAGGGGGGCCGATTAGCCCCCCTCGCGCTGTGTGTTTCCGGGTGACTAGAACAGGTTGCTATTCCTCCCCGTCGAGTTGGTTGAGCAGTTCCTGGACGGCGCGTTCGAGCTGGCGGTCGATGCCGGCTGCCTCGTCGCCGGGCTGAACTTCAACAACGATGTCGGGCGGGCAGCCGTTGCGCTCCATGTTGATGTTGCTGCCCAGGACGTACCAGCCGCGGAACGGCACGCGCACATAGGAGCCGTCGATGAGGCCGCGTGCGCCGGTACTGATGACGGCGCCGTTGGTCTGCTGACCGATGATCAGGCCGCGCCCAAGGGTTTTGATGGCCCAAGGGAAGATTTCGGCGTTGGAGTAGGAGTACTCGTTGCAGAGGACGACGAGCGGCCTCCAGTAGGCGTAGAGCGGTCGGCGGTCCTGCGGGTAGCCCCACTCGTCGCCGTCGCGCGGCATGGTTCGGGCATGTGGCCTGACCTGCAGGATGGCCAGCAGCATGTCGGTGGTCCAGCCGCCTCCGTTGTTGCGGACGTCGATGACGATGGCCTCGCGGCCATGGGCCTCGCTGTAGAGCTCGTGCTCGAAGCGCTGCAGGCTGGGCATGCCCATCGACTGGATGTGCAGGTAGCCAATGCGGTCGTCGCTGAAGCGATGGGTCATATCGCGGCGCTGGCGTATGAAGCTTTCGTAGAGGAGTTGCGAGACGGCGCCGGTGTTGACGGGGCGGACGATGAGGCGCTGCGTCTCGTCGGCGTCCGGCGAGTCGGCAACGGTCAGCGCCACCTGGCGATCAACAGTGTCGACCAGCAGGGCGTGGATGTTGGTGGCCATCGACACCGGCCGGCCGTCGATCTCGAGCAGGTACTGGCCCGGGCGCACGCGCGCGGCTTCTTTGTCGCAGGGGCCGTCGCGCAGGACCTCGGTCACCAGGAGGCCGGGACCGGCGTTGTCGGGGTCGAAGCGTAGACCGAGCATGCCGGTGGCGTCGCTCGGACCGCCGCCGAAGGGGCCCCTCATGCCGAGGTGGCTGGCGTCGAGGTGGCCGAGCATCATGTTGAAGACGTCGTTGAAGTCGCGGTTCTCGACCGCTGCCAGCGCCCAGGGGCGATACTGCTCGCGCAGGGCAGCCCAGTCGGCGCCGTGGAAGTGGGGGTCGTAGAATCTGGCGTTGAGAGTGCGCCAGCCCTCCTCGAACTTCTGCAGGCGCTCGGCCGGGTGGTCGATTGTCATGCGGGCCTGGAAGGAGTGCGAGGTAGGCGAGCCGCCGCCGGCCGCAACCGACTGGATGGTGCCGCCGCTGCGCAGGAAGTATATCTTCTTTCCGTCCGAGCTCCAGCGGATGGCTGCCGGGTCGGCGCCGCCGCGGGTGAGCTGCTGCAGCTCGCTGCCGTCCCACTTGACGGTCCAGAGTTCGTCCTCGCCGGAGTTGTCGGACGCAAAAGCGAAGGTCTCGCCGTCGGGGCTGATGGCGACGTCGGTTACGGAGCCGGGCATCGAGGTGACGCGCCGCAGGCGGAGGTGGATCTCTTCGAAGTCGATCTCGACTACTAACTCCTCCTCTTCTTCCTCCTCTTCGCCGTTAGCGCCGTCTTCCTCGGCGTCCTCCAGATCCTCCCACTCCTCGGCGGTGCGTTCGTGGTCTTCGAGGCGGAGGAAGACGAACCAGATGTCGTAGTTGTCGCCGCCGTCGCCGAGGCGCTTGGAGACGAAGGCCAGCTTACGGCCGTCGGCGGACCAGACGGGGCTGGAGTCTTCGTCGGGGTGGCGGGTGATGTTGACCGCCTCGCCGCCCGCTGCGGGGATTATCCAGACGTCGTTGTTGAACTCCCCGTCGGGGCGGCTGTAGGCGATCCAGCGGCCGTCGGGGCTCCAGCTGTAGTCGGGCTGCATCCAGCCGGCCAGCAGCAGCGTGTCCTCGCGGGTCTCCCAGTCGATGACGCGCAAGTCGCCGTTGCCGCGCACGTAGGCAAGCCGCGAGCCGTCGGGGCTGAAGCGGGGCGACCACTCGTCTGCCGGGTCGTCGGTGAGGCTGGTGACCGTGAAGGCCAGGGCGCGGCTGAGGCGGCTCTCGTCCGGGTCGTCGCTCTCGACCAGGTAGAGATCGTAGTTGCCCTCGCGGTCGGAGATGAAGACCAACGCGGTGCCGTCGGGCTTCCAAACGAAGTCATGGTCGCGCGCGGAGTTGCTGGTCAGGCGCGCCGTGCGGCCGCCCTCCTCGCGCATGGCAAAGAGTTCGCCGCGGACGACGAAGGCTATCTCCTCGTTGTCCGGCGAGGGCTCCATCTCGTCGGCGTTGTTGCTGAAGGTGCGCCGCTCGGTGGCGTTGAACCGGCTGTCGGTGGGGGCTACCGCCGCCAGGCGGATCGGCTCGCCGCCGTCTGTCCGCAGGGTGTAGAGGTCGGTGCCGAGCTCGTAGGCGATCAGGGAGCCGTCGGCGCTGATCGAGGGGAAGCGGGGGCCATCGTCGGTGTGGCTTGTGATCCGCGTCCTCTCGCCGCTCTCGATCTCGACGCGCCAGATGTTGTCGCCGCCGTCGGCGTCGCTGAGGTAGTAGATGGCGGTCCCGTCGGCGCACCACATCGGAAAGGCGTCGTTGCCGGGGTGGTCGGTCAGCCTCCGGTATTCGCCTGTAATGGTGTTCCAGATCCAGATGTCGTTGTTGCCGGCGCCGCGGTAGTTCCGGCGCCACCAGTAGCTGCGGTAGCCGCTGGTGAACGCCAGCCAGGTGCCGTCGGGCGAGAGCGTGCCCTCGCTGCCGAACTCGGGCATGAACTCGGTCGCCATGCCGCCGGCACGCGGCACCGAGTAGATGAGCGGCACGCGGTGGGCGCTGAAGTCGCGGCGCGAGTGGAAGAGTATCCGCTCGCCGTCGGGTGTCCAGCCGCAAACGACGTCGGCGGTCGAGAGGAAGGTTAGGCGCGTCGCCTCGCCGCCGGCAGCGGGGATTACGTAGACGTCGTTGTTGCCGAAGCGGTCGGAGGAGAAGGCGATCTCGGAGCCGTCGGGCGACCACTTCGGTTGGTGGTCGTAGGCCTCGTGGACGGTCAGCCTCAGGGCCCGCCCGCCTGCGGTCGGCGCCACCCAGATGTCGCCGTGGTAGCTGAAGGCGATGGTCGAGCCGTCGGGCGAAGGCGCCGGGTGGCGCGCCAGAACCGCCTCGTCCTGCGCGGCTGCCGCTGCCGCGAGGAGCAGGAAGAGCCCTGCGGCCGTCAATAAGACTTTTACTCTCATGGCAAACCTCGTCTTTCCGAAGTCAGGTATCTGAAATGGATGGTTACCTCTTCATAGGAAAGGTAATTATCGGCGGCGCTCCTTGCTGCCGTCAAGATTCAACACTTCTGGCCCGAACAAATAGGATCCTGTGCGGCTGACTCTGCGGCATTCAATTTCCGTTTTTAGCCTCGGCGGGTGTTTAGTAATTGGGGGATCTACGGGCGTATTCTTAACAAAACAGTTCTGCTCGTTCGTAGCCGAACCGGATATAAGCTGCGCAAGCTTGGAGGTGACAGGTGAATCACAACACCCATATCTACCTAGCCGCCAAGGCGATCGAGCTCACCAAGCAGAGCGTCGATAACCTGCGCGACGGAAGGGACAACTACGTCTACGGCAAGGAGAAGAGACGTGAGCGCGCCGCCGCCACCCACCGCCAGCGGCTCTTCCAGGCCCACGAGCACTTCATCGAGGAGGCAAGTTGGGCGCCCGACGACGTGCTCAGGGACAACAAGCCGTTCCACATCTTCAAGCTCTTCACCGACGACGAGTTCCCTGAACACGGCCTGACTGACAGGCAGCAGTTCACGCGCGACGGAGTCACCTACTACAAGTTTTCGGGCGGCCTGGCGTTCCGGGTGGACCACCTGGCCAGGTCGATTGCCGCCATGTGGAAGCTCCGCGACTACAACGACCAGTTCTCGCTGAAGCAGATCCTCTACCAGTACCTGCTCATGAGCCACTACGTGGTCGACGCCCACGTGCCGCTGCACTGCGACCTCCGCGACGACCGGCCCAGCGACTACCGCAGCTCCGACCCGACGCGGGAGCTCAAGGGAAGCAAGCCGAGCGGCAGGTACCTGGGGAAGAAGGCACACAGCAATCTCGAGAGTCTCTGGAACGATGCCGTGACCTACGTGGCTGTCCGGGAGAATATCCTGGGCGAGACCTGGAAGAAAGAGTGCGTGGAGCCCAATGAGCTTGTAAATGCCGTCACATTCACTTTCGACGACTGCAAGCGTGGCGGCGAAATCTCCGTCGTCAAGATCCCCGAGCACGGGCTGATGGACTTCATGATCGACATCTGCATCACCAGCAAGATACACTCGCGGAGGCTATTCCCCGTGGAAAATCCCATAGAGCGCAACGACGATATCCTCGAAGAGATTACACGCGAAATCTTCGCCGACTGCATCGGCAACCTGCTCTCCGTCTGGCGCTACGTCTGGATACATAACCTTGAGTAAAACGCTACCGATTGACTTGTAAGCCTCGCGTTACCAAACGAGATCAGTGTGTTTGCATGTTGATGGAAATTTAAACGATGTAGGGTTGGCAATATCGCTACACCTCGTGTGACAGGGAACGGGATTCCGGGGTATCCGGCATCTTCCGCGTTTTCCGGCACTTCCTGTTTAGCTGATCGTGTGCAATCATGTCGGCTGAATGAGGATGTGCATTCCTTTCTGCCACTGATACCGAAGGGGGATAGCCATGAGCTCGATCTGGCTGCTGATTCTGTTTGTCGCGATCCCGAATCCCTCGACCCAGGACGACGGTTTCGACCACTGGTTCACGGGCGAGACGATGCGGGTCGACCTCTACCACACCGGCCGCCACGGTTCGGAATCGTTCAGCATGGACGAAGTGATTTTGGAGGGGCCCTGGCCCGGCACGCGCACGAAGCTGATCGACGACATGAACCTGGGACACTACCTGCTTTGCGTCTACGACGCCGAGAGCGGCGGGTTGCTCTACAGCCGCGGCTTCAGCGGCATCTTCGTCGAGTGGATGACCACTGACGAGGCCCGTGAGATCAGCCGCACGATGAGCGAGAGCATCCGATTCCCGTATCCGCGCGAGCCGGTGTTCGTGGCCGTCTCGAATCGCGACGGGCAGAACCGCTTTCGGGAGATCTACCGTGTGTGGATCGACCCAAACTTCCGTAACGTCAGCCGCGAGCGGCGCCACGCCGACTGGCAGGTTTTCGACCTGCACGTCCCCGCCGAGCCGCGCATGGTTTACGACATCCTCATCCTGCCCGAAGGCTACGCCGCCGACGAGGTCGAGGAACTGCGAGCAGATGCCGAACGAGTTGTGGAAATCTTACGCGCCACTAGGCCGTACAGCGAGATGTGGGACGGCGTCGCCGTGCGGGCGATAGAGGCGATCAGCCGCGAGAGCGGCCCCGACGAGCCGCGCCGCGGCATCTGGCACGACACGGCGCTCGGGGCGAGCTTCAACTTCTTCGACCTCGAGCGGTACATGTTGAGCTACGAGAACAAGGCGATCCACGACATCGCCGCCAACGCCCCCTACGACGCGCTCCTGATCATGGTCAACAGCAGCCGCTACGGCGGCGGCGGCATCTTCAACCTCTACGCAACCTTCGCCGTCGACAACGAGTACGTCTCCTACCTGGTGACCCACGAGATCGGCCACAGCTTCTCAGGCCTTGGCGACGAGTACTACAGCTCCGATGTGTCCTACAACGAGTTCTACCCGCCGGGCGTCGAGCCGTGGGATCCGAACATAACGGCTCTGCTCGATCCCGAGAACATCAAGTGGGGCGACATGATCGAGCCGGGCACGCCGATCCCGACGCCGGCGGAGGAGCGCTACGCCGACGTCGTCGGCGCCTTCGAGGGCGCTGGCTACGTGGCCGAGGGCTTCTACCGCCCGGCGCTGGACTGCAAGATGTTCAGGCGGGCCGACATCGACTACTGCCCCGTCTGCATGGCCGCCGTCCGCCGTATGCTCGAGTTCTACCGCGAGGATTAGCCCGCATATCGCACGAGGTTTGGCCGGCATTTGGGTTAAGTGATTGATATGTTGATGTTTCCAGCGCCTTTCCACAATACTGTGAGATGACAGTTTGCTACCGGCGAGCCGATTATCCCGAAGGTTGCGGCGGCGGTGGTTTTGGATCCGTAGGCGTGGCTGCGCCACGTCGAGGGGCCAAAATCGGCCATAACAAAAAGATTCGGGGAAATAGGCCGCCGGACGGCTGAATCTTGTGCGATATGCGGGTTAGAGTCGGTCGTTTCTCCCCGGCCTCGGGGAAGGGGAATCGCGGATGGAGCTGGGGATCGCCGTCGCGCTGATCGTCGCCGTCGCTTTCTTCTTTCAGCGGATCACCGGCTTCGGCTCCGCCGTCGTCGCCACGCCGCTGCTGGTCCTGATCTGGACTCCGCACGAGGCGATCGCCCTGATGCTCATCTTCCAGGCGGCGTTCGGCCTCTGGCTGGTCAGGGGGGTCTGGCGCCGGCTACTCGACGTGGAGCTGCGTCCCTTCCTGATCGTCTTCCTGCCGGCGGTGGTCGTCGGCGCCTACATGCTGCCCGGCCTCTCCGCCGGGCTCGTGCGCCGCTGCCTGGCTGGTGTCTGCGTGCTGGTGCTGCTGCAGTGGCTGCTGATCCCGGAGTCGCGCTTCTCGCGGCGCTGGAGGCCGGTGGCGGGCGCGGTCAGCGGCCTGCTGAGCGGCCTGGTGCAGGGGGCCTTCGGCATGGGCGGGCCATTCTTCCTCGCCTACTACCGCGGCGTCGAGAGCCGCCCCGGGCGCATCCGCGATTCCACCATCGCCGTCTTCCTCGTCTCCAACCTACTGCGCCCGCCAGTGGCGCTGGCCACGGCGCAGTTCAGCGGGCCGGTGCTGAGTGCCGCACTGTATGCGATCGTCCCGTTCGTCGCCGCGATGGTCCTGGGCGCCAGGCTCGCGGATCGGATCGACGTCAGGATCTACCGCTACCTCGTCGTCATCATCCTGGCCGTCGCCGCCGTCCAGCTCGCTCTCGGCTAACCCCCTCCTCGCTTTCAGTTCAGATCATCAGGTCTCCGCCGTTGATGTCGATCGATGCGCCGGTGAGATAGGAAGACTCGTCGGAGGCCAGGAACAGGACCAGGTCTGCGACCTCTTCCGGCGCTCCGAGGCGCGGGATGGGAAATGAATCCGCGTATTGTCGGGTGCGCTCCGGGCTGATGGTGTCGCGCACCATCTCGGTGTCAATCAGGCCGGGGCAGACGGCGTTGACGGTAATGCCGAAGGGTGCCGCTTCCTTGGCGATGGCGCGGGTCAGGCCGAGCATCCCCGCCTTGGCCGCCGTGTAGTGGCACCCGCCCAGGGTGCTTACGCTTCGGCCTGCCGAGGACGAGACGTTCACGATCCTGCCCCAGCGCTGCCTCTTCATGACGGGGATCGCCTCGCGTGAGCAGAGGAAGCAGCTTTTCATGCAGACGTCGATCACAAGATCGTATTCTTCAGACGTTATCTGTTCAATCTGCGTCGCGCGCAAGACCCCGGCGTTGTTGACGAGAATGTGGAGGCCGCCGAATTCCTCCGTCGTCTGGGCGACCATCTTCACGACAAACGATTCATCGGTTACGCTACCGATGCAGGCGGTTGCTCGGCCGCCGTCCGTGCGGATTTGCTCCGCGGTGCCCTGCGCGAGAGTTTCATCGATGTCGTTAACAGCCACCGCTGCTCCCTGCCGGCCGCAAAGTTGCGCAATCGCGGCGCCTATTCCACGGCCGGCGCCGGTGATTAGGGCAACTCTGCCCTCCAGTTTGTTGCCGCTCATGACTACACCCTCCTAGTCTTCCCGAACATTGGAGCACCGAAAACATCGAGAATCAAATCCCGTATGAGCTGCAAACCACCCGTAAACTCCTTGAAGAGATAGGCGATATCCCCGTTGTCATAGCGCTGCTGATTTCGCACAAAGTGATTATCGGTGAGCGGGGGATGTGGTGAGATCTATAACGTTTATCGAGAGTTTCTTCCGCTTTGCCACGCCTGAGATCGCCGCGGTTGCTACGCAACCTCGCGATGACAACTCACTGTCGCCGCGAGGATGTCCGCCCCCCTGGGCGCGACTTGGCGGGGTGGATTATCCCATGTGGGCTGACTGAGTTGGCGGGGCCTTATTTCAGTTCCGGCTCCGATGAGAAGGCGTTGGACTTGATCAGAACCCAGACGTCGGCGTTGGGGGCCAGCTCGAGCTCGCGGGCGGCCTCGGGCGTGAGCTCGACCAGAAGCTCGCAGCCGACGTCGACGTGGGCCAGCAACAGGTCGCCGACGTCAGCGAGGCGCAGGATCATGCCCCTGAGGATGTTCCGGGCGCTGATACGGGACGGTTTCTCGCGCGCCAGGATGATGTCGTTGGCGCGGACCGAGAGGCTGAGCAGAGTCCCTTCGGCCTCCTCCATGGGCGGCACCTTGAAGCGGGCGCGTCCGATCTGGGTCTCGCTGTACCCCCGCTCCGGCATGTTGGCCAGGACGGTTGCCTGGACGACGTTGCTGACGCCCTCGCGGCCGAAGGCGCCATAGACCGGCGGCAGGTCGATGATCTCCAGGTAGGGTCCGCAGGCGAGTACGCGCCCGCGGTGCAGGACGAGGATTGTAGAGGCGATGCGGGTCGCCTCGCGCTGGTCGTGGCTGACGTAGAGTGCCGGGATGCCGAAGTGGGAGAGGGCACGCTGGAGGTAGGGGAGGATCCTGCTCTTGAGGGCAACGTCGATCGAGGCCAGCGGCTCGTCGAAGAGCAGCAGCAGCGGCGAGGCCAGCAGCGCCCGGCCGAGCGCGGCGCGCTGGCTCTCGCCGCCTGAGAGAGTGGCGGGGAAACGGTCCAGCAGGTGCCCGATCTCCAGGACCTCGGTTACCTCGTCGAGCTCGATTGTCCGCGGGCGGCCGCGCACGCGGCGGTAGCCGTAGAGCAGGTTCTCCCGCATGGTCCGGTGCGGGAACAGAAGCCCGTCCTGCGGCACCAGGCCCAGGCCGCGGCGCTCCGGCGGCAGGTTTACTCCCGCGTCGCTGTCGAAGAGTACCCGGCCGTCGAGTGCGATCCTGCCCGTTTCCGGTCGCACCAGGCCGGCGACAGCGCGCAGGAGCGTGCTCTTGCCGCCGCCCGAGGGGCCGAAGATGGCCACCGCCTTGGCGCGCAGCTCGACGTCGACCTCGAGCGTGAAGTCGGCGAGACGCTTGCGGATGGATATCTCGATCACCGGCCACTACGCCTCCGCCGCGTCAGGATACCGGAGACCAGTAGCGCGCCGACGGACAGTGCCACCGAGACCAGCAGCAAGGCCAGCGCCCGCCCCTCGCCGCCCGGGGAGTTGATGGCCGTGTAGATGGCCAGTGGGATCGTCTGGGTCCGCCCGGGGATGTTACCGGCCAGGACGATGGTGCCGCCGAACTCGCCGAGGCTGCGTGCGAAGCCGAGCATCGCCCCCGCCGCTACCCCCGGAAGAGCCAAGGGGAGTGTGACGGAGCGGAAGGTGTCCCAGCGGCCGGCGCCGAGCGAGCGGGAGGCCCCCTCGAGCCTGCGGTCGATTGACTCGAAGGCAATCTGGATGGCGCGCACCATGAGCGGGAAGGCGAGAACGCCTGAGGCCACCGCCGCGCCGACCCAGGTGAAGGCGATGTCGACGCCGAGCGATTCGTGGAGCCAGCGCCCCACGGGTCCGCCGCGTCCAAGCAACAGCAGCAGCAGGTATCCGGTAGCCAGAGGCGGCATCACCAGCGGGGCGGTGACGACGACCTCCAGCGCCATCCGACCCGGCAGCCTCGGCCGTGCCAGCAGCCAGGCGACAGCGATGGCCGGGGGCAGGCCCGCCGCCGTGGCCACCAGGGCAACCTGGAGCGACAGTAGAATGGGGGTCCATTCCGCGGCAGACAGCATCGGCTAGTGATCTCCAGGGGGCTCGAAGCCGAAGCGGCGCAGCACGCGCTGCCCCCGCGGTCCCCGCAGGAAATCGAGGAAGCGGTTCGCCGTCGCGGGATCGGCCGTGCCGATCGCGGCTGCCTGGAAGGAGATCGGCGGCTGCAGGGCGGGCGGGACTTCGAGGGCTACGGCTACACCGGAGACGACCCATGCGTCGGTCTGGTAGACGATGCCGGCATCCGCTTCGCCACGCTCGACATAAGCAGTCGCGGCGCGTGCATCGAGGGCAGGTAGGATCTTATCCGCGATCCGATCCCATACACCGGCCGCCCTGAGGGCCTCGGAGGCGTACATGCCGACCGGAGCGTGGGAAGGATCGGCTATCGCGATTCGCTCGACGGAGGGCGAGGTGAGGTCGCTCAGCGAGGTGAAGGAGATTTCCGCGCCGGCGGGGACGATGAGCACCAGCTTATTGCTCGCCATCTGCGAACGGGTTCCCGGTGCCAGGCGGCCTGCCTGCTGTACCTCGTCCATCCAGTAGGGATTGGCGGAGATGAAGACGTCGGCGGGCGCACCGGCTATGATCTGCTGGGCGAGAATGCCGGAGCTCGCCAGGTTGAGGGAGATGACAACACCCGCCTCGGACCGATACCGTTGCGCGATCTCCTCCATCGCATCCGACAGGGTGACCGCTGCGTAGACCCGCAACTCGGTCGGAGGGTCCGCGTCGCGCCCGTCGCAACCTGTCAGAAGGAGTGCGGTGAGCACTGCGACCAGGGCGTGAGCGGAAGCTCGCATGTGCAGCCTTTCCGGTTGAACCACGGCGGGTGCATCGTGCCAAAGGGTGGGGGTGGTGTCAACGCTGCCTGCCGCGTCGGTCAGTTAGTTCTCCGTTCTCGGGTGCGAGAGCCCGAGGACGTTGATGGTGACCTATAGCGACAGCGAGATCGGAGCCCACTCCTCGGCTTAGAGCACCGGCTAGTGATCTCCCGGGGGTTCGAAGCCGAAGCGGCGCAGCACGCGCTGCCCCCGCGGTCCCCGCAGGAAATCGA
>CAYOXX010000034.1:0-27278 GCA_964408025.1 uncultured Acidobacteriota bacterium
AAAGAGATTCGGGAAAAGGGGTCGCCGGACTGCTGAATCTTGTGCAATATGCGGGTTAGGAGCCTAGTTTAGCTACGCCTGAGGCGGATAATTTCAGATCAACGCTACCGCTTACTCGACTGCTATAGCGGCTATTCGCCGCGGCGGATCGATGCCTGTGAATTCGTCTCCGTAAACCGAAAATACCGTTCAAAACGTTCCCTACGCGCACCTCTTGAAGATCCGCCGGATGTATCCACCTGTATAGGATGACTCTAAATTTTGTAGGCCTGCACTAAGCGTGCGAGGCTTGTGTATTCACCGCACCATTCAATGCCTTAAAATATTAAAATCCTGGAACGAACCTATATTCTCCCTCCACATGATGACACCCAGAACTTAATAAGCGATCCCGATAAGACGGATCCCTTTTTACGCATCATTGTGTGCTATGAATAACAAGCACTCTCGTTTACAGGTACGTCGAGGTTGCAGTTTCAGTAAATATCAATATTGACTTCCAGCAGTCCATTATTTCCCTTATTCACTATTATTCTTTCTTTTTCTCTATACCATCCTGTATTTGTCGCATAAGCTAAGTTTCTTTTAACATCTTTTATCACATCTAATTCTATTTCTCTATCAGGTCTGTCATTTACATCAAAACTAACAGTGCCATATCCTATTTCATACGAAAATGAATCTCTTCCATCGCTGATCATTTTAGGGAGTTTTTTCAATATATCAATTGGTTTGTTGTTCAATATCTTAAAAATACCATTTTCAGCTAAGCTACTTAGCAAGCCAGTAAAGCTATCCACATACTCTCTGAGCACCTTTTTTAATACGCTAAATACTATACTTTCATATTCAACATACAACAGCGTTGTTGTTATTTCAGCTTTGCGGTCAATGTTACAGTTAAATATAGTTACTTCATCCATTGTGTAAGGCTTGCCAGTATGTAAGTTAGTGCCATCGAAATTTATTTTATTTTCAATATCTAGTATTTTTAACGCAGACGATATCTTCTCGTTTTTGTTAGCTCCTGGGGAGAAGAACGTAAGAGCTAAAAGGTAAGAGCACCTTCTGTCAAGCACATCTCCATTTTCTTTATTGGGTTTGCCATTATTGTTAACACTTAAACTTTTCAAAGTAACTTCTGCTTTTTTCATGACCTATTATCTCCTTTACTCTTCTATAGGGAAACATTGCGTGTTAAAGATATTAATCTTTCGGCTTCCTGAATTTCGCGGCTTTTCTCTTAACAAGGCTCACGTGGCATTAGCCCATCCTCGTATCACTTTGTTTTGTGAATTTACAACATTTACATCGCGAGCCTCAAATACTGAAACTGCGAAAGCGTTGGAACTATCTTTCTTTGTGGTAACCTTTTGAAAATGACACTGCACCGATCTCACGATCGCAACGCATCACGCTCTAAGTCGCTCAGGTCACCTGGGACGCGGGCAAAAGGGCGTTCGGAGGCCGGCGGCAGCCGTATCGGGGGCTATATCACATCGAACGCGTGGTCGGCGAGCATTAGCGCGCCGCAACCCACGGCCTGGGCGACGCAGTTCTGGGATACGATCATCCCGCCGATGGTTGTGGCCGCCTCCTCGGGCGAAGTCCCTTCGGGGACGTCGTTGATGTTCTGCACCAGCAGGTATCCATTCCATGTATCGGCCTGCTCGTTGGCCGTAATGGCCATCTCGCCCGCGTAGCAGCATACCCTGAGGGGCTTCAACGCGGATAGCCTCGTCTGCTCCCTGTGGGTCACTTCGCCCCCCTCGACGTCAGCGGAAGGTAGGGCACGGGGATCATAGCAGAGCTTGAGCAGGGAACACTCCCACTGCCCGCCGGTGAACTCGACGCGGTCGATGGATGCCGCTTCGACGACAAGGGTTTCTTCCCGGCCGCTCGGACCGGATACGTCGACGGAGCCCACGAGCTGGCCGAGGTAGTATGCATTCATGGTGATAGAGTGATTGTAGAAGATGGTCGCCTCCACACGCCTGCAGAGCGGCAGTGAGACGACAAGCCGGTTCTGGAGGAAGAGTTCTCCCTTGCCGTCGTTGTCGAAATCGACGATCCGGTTCTGGCCGCCCGTGGGGTTCGAAAAAGCGACCGAGTCCCGCCGGAAATCAGGAGGATAAAGCGAGCCGGGCTTCTCCCTCTCGAACTCGACACATATGCGCTCTCCCACGGGTTCGGGCGGCTTGATTTCATCGCACGGGATCGGGCTGAGGACGGTCGATACCAGCCTGGTCGGGTCTTTGTCGGGGATGCAGTGGGCGACGACGAAGTAGGAGTCGCAGGGGCTCGGGTGGGGGCTGGCGATGCGCGCGAAGAGGCGCACCATCCCGCCCGGCCTGTACTTTGCCCGGTCGCTCCAGAGCTGCTTGAAGGCCAGAACGTGGGGATTTGTCTTAATCTCGCTGTCGCCGTGCGTGAGTTCCCGCTCGTTGGTGGTCCTCTTGTACTTCCATTCCACCTCTACCTGATAAGGCGTGCCGGGAATCGGCTGCTCGAGATACTCGATTTCCATGTCGACCTGCTCGAGCAGCGTGCGCTCCCCCGGGTTGGTCGGCGTGGCGTCTTGGCCGCGGCGAGTGGGGTCGATCTCGTCGCTGGCGGCGGCTGCGATGGCCGCGGCGGCCGCGCCGCCGTACAGCCCCCATGTCAGGGGCGAGGGGGCCTCCCACTCGAATAGCGAGCCGAGGAGCGGCCCGCAGAAGGCCACTTTGCCGAGCGCCTCGAAGTGCTCTTGCGCGCGCGGGTGGCCGGGTTGGATGATGTCATCGCCGACGTCCCCGCCGTCGGCCCAGACGTGCCAGTTCGACAGCGCCATGGGGGTCGAGCCGCGGTAGCAGAGGGTCCCCAGGGTGCCGTAGCCGTTGAACCAGAGGATGTGCTCGTCGGCGTTGCTCGTCGCCACGCCGCCGACGAGGGGATCGTAACGGGTCTCGTCGCGGTCGCCTGTGGCGCCCTGGGCAGGGGCCACGGCGTCGAATATCTTCACGTCGGTGGGGAATCCGCCGTACTCCTTGGGAATCGTCTTGCTTCCGACGGCGCGGATCGCTCCCTCCGAGGTTAGCTTACGGTAGACGTGGAACGTGATGGCGGACTTGTCCGTTACCTTACCGCCCACGTGCTTCGCTCCGATCCCGATACCGGCTATGTTCGGGTCGCCCTGCCACTCCCTGCGGGCCCTCTCGATCGCTCGTCTGAACTTGCGGCGGCGGCTCTGGCGGGCCCGCTTGTCACCAGCTTTCTTTTCCCATTCCTGTTCGCTATTCATCGTGTTCTCCTATGAGAAGCTAATGCCCATCTGGGCGACGATATCTTCTATTGGGGAGCCCCAGGCGCTGTTGCCGCTTTCGTCGGCGCTGCCGCTGTGGTGGAGGGCGACGAGCCTGAGCGTGTTCTTGTGGATCCAGACCGATCCGGAGTCGCCCTTCCTGTTCATCGGCATGTCGTTGTCCGGGTCTCGTATGAAGTGCACCTGTTCGGTATCGAACCTGGTGCCGTCGTCACTGCGGGGATCGGTCCAGGGCGTCAGGTCGTCGATCAGCGCAAGCGTGAGCCCCGTGCGCGCGCCGGACTTGAAGACCCGCTTGTCGTCCCTCGTTCCGTAGTCGATCAGGTCCTGAATCTCCATTTTGGTCATGTAACTGCCCGAGACGGATACCGTCCCTCCCAGGGCGGGCGCCGCGGCGGGTTCAACCGGGACGGTGCTCACCTCGCCGCTCTGGGCGTCGAGGTACTGCAGGTAGGGGCTGGGGATGGTCCGGTGGTCGTTGAGCCTGGTCAGGGCCGCATCGAGGTTATGCTGCACGGAGTCCTCGAGGGAGCCGATGATGAGATCCTCATCGTGGTACGCGAGGTCGGAGGCCTCGCTCAGCATGCCCGCCACCAGCAGTATGAGCGCGATAATCAGCAGCAGGATCTTCCACCAGGGGTCCTGGAACGGGAGCGGACCGTGGTCCCCCTCGTAAGGCGTCGTCTCCACCGTGTAGGTGAACCTGGTGGGCAGGATGAGAAACGGATCGTACTCGAAGCGCCCATCCCTCGGCTTGGTCGGATCGTCGCCGTCGAAGACGTCCCTGCACTCGCAGAAGCACTTGAAGATCTTGAGAAGGTGGCAGGGATCGATCCGCCGCCCGGAAAGCAGCCGCTCCAGCATAGACCTCAGCTCGTCGGTGGGCGGGAGGGCGGCGGGAGTCTTCGGCCGCCGCCTGCGGCCTTTCTTCCCGGTGATCGTGTCGACGATCGCCTCCCTCAGGGCCATCCTCAGAGTCCCCTCCGGAGCCTCCGCCACCATCTCGTGGGTAACCGGGTCGACGTAGCTCCTGGTGACGTAAATCTTCTTAGAGACCTTACGCTCGGCGGCGTTGGGGTCCGGCATGGCGTTGGGCTCAAGGCAGATGAACTCGACCGCGGGCTTATGCGGCATGGCGCCGGTGCAGTCGACCTTGAAGTAAATGGTCTTCGACTCGAACGGCGCAAGGGGGCCAATGACGACGCCACTGCCGCTCATCTGCTGGTTGAACGACTGCAGCTCCGCCTGGGTCCAGGCGTCGATAATCTGAATGCCCTGGGCGGCAAGCGTGGCCCGGCCCTGGGGAGTGATGTCAACGAATTGGCCCGGCTTGAAGGACTGTCCCCAGATATTGGTGATCCGCACGCCCATGAAGTATTTTCCGAGTGCCGATTCGAAGATGCCGTCGGGCATCATGTGCAACGACCGCGGCTCGATCGCGTAGGGGCGGATCGGCACCTCGAAAATCGGCCCGAGCTTCTCGACCCTGAGGACCAGGTCGTTCCAATCCTTGGGCTCGTGATCGGGAAGGTCTTCCGACTCGACCGTCCAGCGAAGGGTGGTGCCGCTTACGACCTTGTTGGTGAGCCGCATGAGGGAATCGTCCCAGCCCGAGCCGTCGTTGTGCTGTATTTGAATCTGCCAGCCATCGCGCCCGTCAACTTCCACTGAGAATCCAGTGGTGCCGGGATGGGCTCCGTCGCTGGAATCGCTCCCGGAGATGACAAAACGCTGATTGTAGGCCGCTTCCTTCTCGACTACGGTGACGCGCCAGCGCCCGCGAAACGTCTCAGACATAGCTTGCACCTCCTTCCGGTGAAATTGGCGGAGTGTCCCTACAAATCCTATCGAAGAATTGTTGGGGGCTACAAATAACTAAACTTCCGCTGACGAAAAAACGGAAAAAAAAGTGTGCATCGTACTCAAAAGGTTGTTATCCAAAGGTGTAGTAAGAGGACAACTCCACGCTCTTCTTGAAGACCCGGCGCAGGAACCGGCCGGTGTAGGAGGAGTTGCCCTTGGCGACCTCTTCAGGCGTGCCCTCTGCAACGAGGCAGCGGACTAATTTGCTTGAATATGAGATTTATACATACAGGGAGTCTTTTGCGAAAGGGGTGACAAGAACGGCAGACTAACGCTCTTATATTAGCTTTGTAAGTTGGCTGCTACTCCAGCGAGTTCGAGCATTCTTTTTTCATTGAGGTAGTAAAGGCGTGCATATGCAACTTTTTCAATGAGATTGGAGTCATTGGCCAGCACCTCTAGGAATTGGACGATTTCTTCGTTCTCCATAAGGCTATAGCAGGCGTTGCACACACTGTTGCGAATATATTTCTCAGGCAGGTTTCGGCCTAAGCCCGCTTCCTCGATCATAGCGATCAGCTTTTTCGGCCCCCAGATTCTTATCGCGTGCAGGATAGCGTTTGTTTCAGCACGGTCGAAAATCTCCTCGAGTGAGCTTTCTCGCAGGCTACCGAGTACGAGGGGATGGGGAGAGCGGAGGTCAATCACGGGTCCTATGCAGGCGATCACGCGGCCGTCGGGGAAGATTATTGGCGAGCTGCCGGCAGTACACGCTGCGACAGGCGCCTCCGAAGTCAGCTGGTGCCTTAGGATTCCAATCTTTCGCAGGGCTCTGCCTGCGGGGAAGGTCACGGTGGTGACGATGGTCTCATCCTCAGTGATCTGCCGCAGATTGTCGAGGATGGCTTTGAACTCCTCCTGATGCTCGTTCTCGGTGCATACAGCTATGTTGTAGGGAATACCGCATTCACGGGCGGCGAGGATCGCATTTTTTACCCTCTCGAATGGGATCGAGATTTGGTGGTAGACATCAGTGCTGAATGCGAACATCCCGATTTCCGAAAAATCGCGGATAACCTTGAGAGCTGCTTCGCGCGTGGTAGCCCAGAAGGCATTAGTTACGGCCGATACAAACAGTCCGCAGTTCCGGCCGTATTCTGCCAGTCGCTTAAGCAGTGTTAGGTTGTAGAAGGGCTCACCGCCGGTGAGAGAGAGTACCTTGACGTAGCCTTCCCTGTATTTAGCGAGCTGGTGTATCCAGCCAAGGGCGTCATCAGTCCGAACTTCCTCCTTGCGGTGCGGTCCAGCCTCGATGATGCAATGGGGGCAGGCGACTTGGCATCTATAGGTTACAACAAGGCCCACGTTCCGGAGGAAGGGCATTTCTAGAGGTTGGTCTTCCATCCGAACCGCCTCAGCTTCAAACTAGTCCTGCGTGAGGGTGTCAGAAATACTTCGAGCTGTTTTTGCGAAAGGCTCACCTTATACCGCACCCGAAGCCACGCACTACTTCGGACGATGCTTTAAGCGTAGCAAACTACTTCATCAAACCCGTTGGCACGGCGAAGATTTCATAGCCTTTCCACATATCCTGCATTTCTCTGGACATCATCTTCAGCGGCACCGGAATGCCGATACACCACGGGTGCCGAATTATGACTCTCAGCTCTTTCTGAAACTCCTTTTCGTGGATTTCGGGAATCTTGAATGAAAACTCTTGTCCCGGCCCGATAAAGGATTCTGGTGTCGAGCCCGGTCCCCTTGGCCTATCCATTTCCATGACGCTCCTCCTTTCCAGTTTACACAATGTAAAAACTAGTTCGTGGCTCGCCGCCATCATCACAGAGTTGGCGGTTCCCCCACTAACACAGAGTTAAACAGGCACCTCCTTTACTGTGTTCGCCAAGACACGGAATCTGATGGTGTTCTGCTATTACTAAACTCCCGACGGCGGGAAAACGGAAATAATATTTGTATCCCTCGAGGGATTGATACTAAAGAGCGGGAGAGTTGTCTTTTACGCGCTTTTCTTGAAGACTCGCTGCAGGAACTGGCCGGTGTAGGAGGAGTCGTCCTTAGCGACCTCTTCGGGGGTGCCCTCGGCGACGATGAGGCCGCCGTCGTCGCCGCCCTCGCAGCGCTCAGCTACGGCGTGCGGTAATTCAATCCGTCGGGCCAACAAACTCCCACCGACAAGCAAAGATGATTTGTCCCAATAATCCGGGCTGTAACGGCCTGAAGACGAACGTCACGAATGCCAAAGTTGTCGGTCTTCGGAATGCACCAGGGACGGAAACAGTATTGGGTATTAGCGTTAGATCGGAGCAACGAGGGCAACTAAGAGATGAAAAGTCGCATGATAGTGATTATTTCACCGCTGGCGATTCTTATCGGGATTTCAGTATTCCTCTTTGCGCTTGGCAGCGCCTCGTGCGGCGCCAGCGGGCAGGAGCATACATCGATGTTGACAGGTACGGTTAACGCGCCTGAGTTCCCGAGCGGATTGGAGTGGCTAAATGTCGACCGACCGCTCAGCCTCGGGGAGCTGCGCGGCAAGGTGGTGCTGCTGGACTTCTGGACCTACTGCTGCATCAACTGCATGCACATCATCCCCGACCTCAAGCGGTTAGAGGAGAAGTATGCAGCGGAGCTGGTGGTGATCGGCGTGCATTCGGCGAAGTTCACCACCGAACGGGAGACCGAGAACATACGCCAGGCAATCCTCCGCTACGAGATCGAACATCCGGTGGTCAACGACAGCGATCTCACAGCTTGGCGATTGTACAGCGTTCGAGCCTGGCCTACGGTGGCTTTGATCGACCCCGAAGGCAAGCTGGTGGGCATCCGGTCGGGCGAGGGAGTGTTCGATGCCTTTGACGGTATGATCGCGCGGCTGGTCGAGACCTTCGACGCCGAGGGCAAGATCGACCGCAGACCGTTGCAGCTGGCTCTCGAGCAGGAGAGGATGCCGGCTTCGCTGCTTTCCTTCCCCGGAAAGGTGCTGGCCGACGCGGCGACGGGGCGGCTGTTTATCGCCGACTCCAATCACAACCGCGTAGTCGTGGTTTCGATCGTCGACAGCTCTGTCATGGAGATCATCGGTACGGGTGCGGTCGGCTTCAACGACGGTGAGTTCGGCTCCGCCACTTTCAACCACCCCCAGGGTATGGCCGTCGACGGGGAGAAGCTCTACGTGGCCGACACTGAAAACCACGCCATTCGGCTCGTGGATTTCGAGCGACAGCGCGTGACGACGCTCGCCGGCGTCGGCGGGCAGGCGCGGGCTTTCAACGCTCCCGGTCCAGCTTTGGAGACGCCGCTAAGTTCGCCCTGGGACCTGGTTCTCCACGGCGGCAGCCTTTACATAGCCATGGCCGGAGCGCACCAGATATGGCGACTCGACCTGGCGAGCAACTATGCGGAGCCGTTTGCTGGATCGGGCCGCGAGGCGCGAATAGACGGTCCTCTTCCGGCCGCGGCGCTGGCTCAACCTTCCGGGCTGGCCACGGACGGACTTAGACTCTACATCGCCGACAGCGAGGTCAGCTCCGTCAGGGCTGCAGATCTCAACGCCGACGGTAGGGTCGAGACACTGGTTGGCGGCGACCTCTTCGACTTCGGTGACCGCGACGGCCGCGGGCTCGACGTGCGGCTCCAGCACCCTCTCGGAGTCGCCTATCACGGCGGCTATCTCTACGTCGCCGACACCTACAACAACAAGATAAAACGGATCAGGCTAAGCGATAACACAGCCGAAACACTCCTCGGCACTGGCGAGGCAGGCGCTGCCGAAGGCGATCGGGCGTCGTTCGACGAACCGGGAGGAGTGAGCGTCGCGGGCGGGAAGCTCTATATCGCCGACACCAACAACCACGTCATCCGCGTAGCCGATCTGAGCACGCGACGGGTGGAGACGCTCTTGATCCGCAATGCGGAGATGTTGCGGACTCGAATCAGCGAGGAGCAGGATGTTGAGACGATACGGCTGCCCGGACAGGAAGTCGCTCCCGAGGAAACGAGGCTGGTTGTCTACCTCGAGTTACCAATCAGTTTCAAACTCAACGAGCTGGCGACGTCGAGTGTGACAATCGATCTCGGCGACGGCGAGCCCCAGACCTTCAGCGCTCCACAATTCCCCATCGAGTTGAATTTCGAACCGATGGCGGGCGAGAGCGATATTCAAGTGGTGTACGCGATTTACTACTGCCGTGAAGGGAACGAGGGCCTCTGCTACTTCAAGGAAGGGCGCCTTCTGCTTCCTTTAAAGGTGCAGCTCGGGGCGAGCAACGGCGATCTCGAAGTCATCATAAACGCTCACGGATCACTTGATTAGACGAATCTTGTTTGGCGCTCGAAAGCATTGATTTTCACCGGCCTGGTACTGTCGCGGGCGAGAAGAGGATTCTAACCCACCAGATTTTTCGAATGACGCCCTTAATCTCAATACAAGAACGATTATGTAGTCGTCAGCGGAAAGACGCTAAGCGCTTTTCTTGAAGACCCGCTGCAGGAACTGGCCGGTGTAGGAGTAGTCGGTCTTGGCGACCTCTTCGGGCGTGCCCTCGGCGACGATGAGGCCGCCGTCGTCGCCGCCCTCGGGGCCGAGGTCGATTATCCAGTCGGCGGTCTTGATGACGTCGAGGTTGTGCTCGATGACGACTACTGTGTTTCCCTGCTCGACGAGGCTGTGCAGGACGCCGAGCAGCTTGTTGATGTCGTCGAAGTGCAGTCCCGTTGTCGGCTCGTCGAGTATGTAGACTGTGCGACCGGTCTGGCGCTTGGAGAGTTCCTTGGAGAGCTTGACGCGCTGCGCCTCGCCGCCGCTCAGCGTGGTGGCGCTCTGGCCGAGCTCGATGTAGCCGAGGCCGACGTCGGAGAGCGTCTGGAGCTTGGCGCGGCAGGCGGGGACGTTGGCGAAGAACTCCAGCGCCTCCTCGACGGTCATCTCGAGCACGTCGGCGATGCTGCTGCCACCGTAGAGTATCTCGAGCGTCTCGCGGTTGTAGCGCCGGCCCTTGCAGGTGTCGCAGGTGACGTAGACGTCGGGCAGGAAGTGCATCTCGATCTTGACCACTCCGCCGCCCTGGCAGGCCTCGCAGCGGCCGCCCTTGACGTTGAAGCTGAAGCGCCCCGGCCGGTAGCCGCGCACGCGGGCCTCCGGCACCATGCTGAACAGCTCGCGAATGGGAGTGAAAAGGCCGGTGTAGGTAGCGGGATTGGAGCGCGGTGTGCGGCCGATCGGGCTCTGGTCGATGTCGACCACCTTGTCGACGTGCTCGAGGCCACGGATCTCGTCGTGCGGGCCAGGCCTGTCGAGGGCGCGGTGGAGCCGCTGGGCCAGCGCCTTGTAGAGTATCTCGACCACCAGCGTGCTCTTGCCGGAGCCGGAGACGCCGGTGACGCATGTGAAGCGCCCGAGCGGGAAGCGCGCGGTGATCTCCTTGAGGTTGTGCATGGCGGCGCCGGCCACCTCGAGCCAGTGCCCGTTGCCCGGCTTGCGGGCCTCGGGCACGGGGATGCTCTTCTTGCCGCTCAGGTACTGGCCGGTGAGCGATTCGGGGCAGCGTACGATGTCGCGAACCGTGCCCTGGCAGACCAGCTCGCCGCCGTGGACCCCGGCGCCGGGGCCGAGGTCGATTATGTGGTCGGCGGTGCGGATCGTCTCCTCGTCGTGCTCGACGACAATCACGGTGTTGCCCAGGTCGCGCATGCGCTCCAGCGCGTCGAGCAGCCGGCGGTTGTCGCGCTGGTGCAGGCCGATGCTCGGCTCGTCGAGCACGTATAGAACCCCCATGAGCGCGGAGCCGATCTGGGTGGCGAGCCGTATGCGCTGGCCCTCGCCGCCGCTGAGCGTGACCGCGGAGCGGTCGAGCGCCAGGTAGTCGAGACCGACGTTAGCCATGAAGGATAGGCGGTCGCGGATCTCCTTGAGCACTTTGCCGGCGATTTGTTTGTCGCGGCCGCCCAGCTCTAGCCCGCCGAACGCAGCGAGGGCGTCCTTGACGCAGAGGGCGGTGTAGTCGGAGATCGAGCGGCCCCCGACCCTGACCGCCAGGCTGGCTGGGCGCAGGCGCATGCCGCCGCACTCCGAGCAGAGCCGCGAGGTCATGTAGCCCTCCAGCTCGGTCCGGATCGCCTCGCTGCCGGTCTCGCGGTAGCGGCGCGTCAGCCAGGGAACTACGCCCTCCCACCTGCGCCGAAAGCGGTACTGGCGGCGGCCCTCCTTATCGCTCAGGTCCCAATCGATCTCCTCCTCGCTGCCGCCCAGAATCACCTCGAGGGCCTCCCTGGGCAGCTCGTGGACCGGCAGGTCCGCGTCGAAGCCGCAGTGGCGCCCCAGGACCTTGTACATCTGGAAGAAGTAGGAGCCCTGGCTGCGCGGCATCGCCGCCAGCGCGCCCTGCATGATCGACTTCGACCTGTCCGGGATCAGCTTCTCCTCGTCGAACTCCATGCGGCTGCCGAGGCCGTCGCAGTGGGGGCAGGCTCCGTGCGGCGAGTTGAAAGAGAATGCGCGCGGGCTGAGTTCGGGCATCGAGACGCCGCACTCGATGCAGGCCAGGCGCTCGGAGAAGATCTGGTCGCCTCCGGCGTCGAGGCGGTTGATGGTGACCAGGCCGTCGGCCAGGTGCAGCGCCGTCTCGAGCGACTCGGCCAGCCGGTTGGCGATGCCCTCCTTGATCACCAGGCGGTCGACCACGACGTCGATGTCGTGCCAGTGCTGCTTGTCCAGCTCGATCTCGTCGCCCAGCGAGCGGACCTTGCCGTCGATGCGCGCGCGCACGAAACCTTGGCGGCGCATGTTGTCGAGCTCGCGCTTGAACTCACCCTTCTTGCGGCGCGCTATCGGCGCCATCACCTGGACGCGCTCGCCCTCGGGCAGCGCCAGCACCTGGTCGGCGATCTGCTGCACCGTCTGGCTGCTGATCTCCTTGCCGCAGTTGGGGCAGTGGGGCACGCCGACGCGGGCGAACAGCAAGCGAAGGTAATCGTAGATCTCGGTCACCGTGCCCACGGTCGAGCGCGGGTTGCGGCTGGTGGTACGCTGCTCGATCGAGATCGCCGGGCTCAGACCCTCGATGCTCTCCACGTCCGGCTTCTCCATCTGCTCGAGGAACTGGCGAGCGTAGGCGCTCAGGCTCTCGACATAGCGCCGCTGCCCCTCGGCGTAGATCGTGTCGAACGCCAGGCTGCTTTTGCCGCTGCCGCTGATCCCTGTGACGACGATCAGCTTGTCGCGCGGGATCTCGAGGTCGATACCCTTCAGGTTGTGCTCCGACGCGCCCTTGATGATGATCTTGTCCATTGTCGCCTGCGGACTCCCATTACCGTGGAACGCCATATTGCCCGCAAGCCGGTCCCGTTTCAAGGGGCCGATATTTGAGTCGCAGCGGAGCGGAGAGAATACAGGGTAGAATCTTGAATTCTCGCAGGGGGGTCCTGAATTTATCCGCCTTTGGCGGAGCGCCCTCGTTTTTCAGTCGCGTACAGTTGCTCCGTATTTAAACCGGAACCGATTTATATTCCCCATTTTTACATACAACCCAGTGCAAGGGTTGCAAAAGGGGGTTGAGTTTGAGGCGGCTTGCCACCGGACGGCTGAATCTTTTGTACAAATGCGGGTTAGGGCCCCCTTTTAAACCTTACGCCTCGACTGCCACCCGCTTGCGTGTCGCCCGCTCGTCTTTGTCCTTCAGGGCTCGGGTCCGCCGCTTATTCCCTCGCTCTCTCCGGTAGGAAGTGCCTGGCGATCTTGGCGACGACCGTGTAGTTGGGGTCGACCATCTGGCTGATGTTGTTCTCGCCCGCCTGGCTGAGCAGTTGCAGGGCGTCCATCCGTTCGAGGCCGTAGTCGCGCTCGAGCCAGAGGATCAGCTCCTTGAGGGCGATGCGGTAGGCGTCCTCCAGCGGCCGCGTGCTGCCGATGGCCATGATGTACGTCTCGTCCTCGGCAAGGGGCCAGGGCGTGCGACGGTCCTCGATCAGGTCGACGCGGATTGTGACGTGTAGTGCCGCCTCGACGGCAGTCCCGGCGATCTCGCCGCCACCTTGGACCAGGTGGCCGTCGCCGAAGCTGAGCAGCGCGCCGGGCACGTTGACGCCGAGGTAGAGTGTCGTCCCCACGCACAGCTCGGGCGTGTCGAGGTTGCCGCCGAAGTCGCCGGGGACGATGCTGCTGCGCACCTCGCCGCCCGCCGGCGCCACCCCGATGCAGCCCAGGAACGGCCGCATCGGTATCTCGACCGAGTGTTCGCCTTCGAGGGCGCTGTAGGTCACGGTGCTGCGCTCCTCGTTCACCGGGTAGAACCAGACGCGCTCGGGCAGGAAGTCGTGGAGCAGCGCCGTCAGGCCGGTGGTGGTCAGGGCGCCGGCGCCGGGGAAGGTCGAGCTGATGCCGTGGTCGCGTGCCGGCCGCAGCGAGAGGATTGTGACGGCTATGGTGTCTCCCGGCTCGGCGCCCTCGATGTAGAAAGGCCCGGTCTGCGGGTTCGCGTGGTGCGGCTGCATAACTTGCGTCGGCAGGTCACCGGGCGAGCGGACGGCACCGTCGTAGCAGTCTTCCGTCCAGGTCTCGATCACCGTTCCCGGCCGCACGCGCAGCACCGGCTCGCAGCCGCCGTAGGTGTAGCATAGCTCGTCGTGTTCGGGTATGTATCGAACCATCGTATCCCCCTGTTCTCCCTGGATCGCCGTCGGTAACGCCAGCGCGACGACCAACGCGGCCAGAAAAACCATCGCCACCTCCTATTGCAATCGGTTTAGAGCATTATCGTTTCCTTCACTGGACTTTCCGACCGCCGCAGCGACCAGAGACCCGAGGTCACTTTAGCAGATGTTATTTCCTTTTCCGCAAGAAGACGGGCAGAAGGCCCGCGTGATTGTGTTCTGCGGCGCGTCCGGATCGCCGTCTTGGTTAGAACATGCCAGGCAGGGGCAGGCCTCCGGCGAGGCCGCCGAGCTGCTGCTGCAGCTCCTCGTCTACGCGGCGCGTGGCGTCGTTGATGGCGGCCACGATCAGGTCCTGGAGCATCTCGACATCCTCGGGGTCGACCACCTCGGGATCGATCTTCAGCTCCAGCAGTTGTTTCTGGCCGTTGAGGATCGCCGTGACCATGCCGCCGCCGGCGCTCCCCTCGACCTCGAGCTCCTCCATCGTGCGCTGCAGGCGCTCCTGCATCTTCTGCGCCTGCTTCATTATCTTGCTCATGTTCTTCATCGCTAGCTCTCCTCGTCCTCCTTGCCCTCCTCGTCCTCTTCGTCGGCGGGCGGCGTGGCCTCGCGCGCCCGGTCGAGGGTCATGTCCAGCGACTGGAACAGGCGCCCGGCCAGCGGGTCGTCCTTCACCTTGCGCTCGACGGCCAGGGGAGCGGAGGCGCCCTCGGGCGCAGCATCCGGCTCGGGCTCCTCGGCTGCCGGCTGCGGTTCATCGTCCGGCGGGGTCTCGCCTGCGGCGGGGGCGCCAGGCGTACCGAACTCGACTTCCACGCCCTCGCCGAACACGTCGAGGACTGCCTTTTTCAGCGTCTCGAGGTTCTCGTTACCGCCGACGCTCTTGCGCGTCACCTCGTTGCAGACGATCAGCAGCTTCTCGCCCTCGCGGCGGATCTCCGAGGCGGTCCCCAGCAGCCGGTTCAGCGTGGTGCCGCGCAGCGCGCCCAGCAGCCGCTCCCTGTCGCTCGCGCTCTCGGTGCTCCCGAACCGCGGTCTGGCGGGTGCGTCGAACTCGAGGCGCTGCTCCATCGGCGTGATCGCCGGCCGCGCGGGCGCGGCGTAAGCGCCCGACTCGAGCCGCGCGATCAGCTCCGTCAGCGGCGTCAGGCGCGTGCTGTGGATCATCTTCACCGCCGCCGCCTCGAGGTGGTACTGCGGCACCGCGGAGTGCTGCATCTCGCCGTCGGCGCGCGCCAGGATGTCGAAGAAGCGGCTCAAGTCCTCCTCGCTCAGCCGCTGCGACTGCTCGCGCAGCAGCTCGCGCTCGGTGTCGCTGTAGGGCAGCACTCCGGGCCCGGAGCCGCCGATGCGGGCCACCAGCAGGTCGCGCACGTGGCGGATGAGCTGGCGGCAGAAGAGCCGCATGTCGGCGCCCGCGCCGGCGACGTCGCGCACGGTGGCGAAGGCGCCCTCGGCGCCCTGGTCGATCACCGCGTCGACGAAGCGGCGCAGCACCTCGCGGTCGATCAGCCCCAGCGCCTTGAGCGCGTCGTCGTAGCCGATCTTGTCGCCTGCGAAGTTGACTATCTGGTCCAGGGCGCTGATCGCGTCGCGTATCGAGCCCTCGCTCTGGAAGACGATCAGGTCGACGGCCGCGTCCTCGGCCTCGATCTTTTCGGCGGCGCAGATGGCGCGCAGGCGGTCGGCGATCGCCGCGCTGCTCACCCTGCCGAAGTCGAAGAGCAGGCAGCGGCTCAGCACCGTCGCCGGGATCTTGTGTATCTCTGTGGTGGCGAAGATGAAGACCACGCGCGGCGGCGGCTCCTCCAGCGTCTTGAGGAAGGCGTTGAAGGCGCTCTTGCTCAGCATGTGCACCTCGTCGACGATGTAGATCTTGTAGCGGTCGCGCGCCGGCGCGTAGATCAAGTTCTCCTGCAGCGCCCGCACGTCGTCGACGCTGGTGTTCGAGGCCCCGTCGATCTCCAGCACGTCGATGCTGCGGCTGGCCATCACCTCGCGGCAGCTTTCGCACCCGTCGCACGGCTCCGTAGTCGGCTCGTCGAATGAGAGGCAGTTCAGGCACTTGGCCAGGATGCGCGCCACGCTCGTCTTGCCCACGCCCCTCATGCCGCTGAACAGGTAGGCGTGGCTGATCCGCCCCGACTCGATGGCGTTGCGCAGCGTAGTCGTCACCACCTCCTGCCCCACCACGTCGGCGAAGCGCTGCGGCCGGTACTTCAACGCCAGGGGCTGGTATTTCATTTCCGCTTTCCCGCTGCCAGAACGTTTAGTAACAGGGGAGATATCGTAGCACGGAGCAGCAAGCTCCTCAATGGAGGTTGGAGCAGCAATCTTCCACGGAACGGTAGAGAACATTCCGGGCGTCTTGATGATAAGCTATGCTGCATTCAAGCAATTGTAGGGGCGGCATGAACTTGTCCGCCTGAGGCGGATGCCGCCCACCGATGCTCCGTATACGGGAGGTAACAATGCCCGAGAAAAAAAACTGCGCTTGGAAATCCTCAATTGACGGCTGGCAATGCCCCCGCCCCGTCTGGGCAGCCGGCGGACCGGACGAACAATACTGCCTCTTCCACAGCGAACAGATGGAAGCAAAGAAGGAGCAGTTTAAAAAAGAAATCAGAGCGGTTAATCGAAACAAGCCCTCCGAACTGTATGAGAAGGGCCAAAAAGATAGATGTAAAAACTGCGATTTCAGGGGTTTCCACTTCCCCGATGATTGTTCAGATTTTATGCTTCACGAATTTGAAGCGGAAGATACGGATTTTATAGAGGCTCAATTCAGTGGCTATGCCTCTTTTAGAGGGGCCCAATTCAGTGGCGACGCCAAGTTTGAAAAAGCCCAATTCAGCCGCGATGCCGTGTTTGCAATAGCGCAATTCGGCGGCGAAGCCCAGTTTGGAGAAGCCAAGTTCAGCGAAAATGCTCGATTTGGAAGAGTCCTATTCGGCGACGACGTAGTGTTTGAAAAGGTTCAATTTAGCAGCGAAGCTGGATTTAAGGAAGTTCAATTCATCGGGAACGCAATATTTGAAGAATCCCAATTCAGCGGTGACGCCTCATTTAGAGCAGCCACATTCAGCGGCAACGCTTGGTTTAGGGAAGCCAAATTCAGCGGCGATGCCTGGTTTAATGGAGCCCTATTCAGAGGCGACGCCGAGTTTAGGAGAGCTCTATTCAGAGGCGACGCCTGGTTTGAAAGAGCCAGGTTTTGCAGCATTGTCACGTTTATTAGTGCATGTTTCGACGTAGTTGCTAGCTTTAAAGCGTCTGAATTCTATAGCAATTTAGTGTTTAAATGGGTAAAATTTAATGGTAGTGTTTATTTTAATAGTTCAAAAGTAAATGGTGATCTTTCATTAAAAGGTTCTCTTATTGGGAATAGCATATTCTTTAATAGATCTTATGTATTAAATATTGATTTATCAAGTTGTCGATGCACGAATAATGTAATTTTTAATAGAACTCGTCTAAAATCCTGTAATTTTGAGAATTTATCTTATGGTGGGAGATTTGAGTTCAACAGAATCGAATTCGAAAATCAATCTATTGCTTGTCCAACGTTGCTAGACAATGTCATTCTCGAAAATGCAAGTTTTAGAAACACTGATCTAAGTACAGTTGCTTTTGGCGAATCTCCTTTAGGTAATGTTGTCTTTAATAGAGTTTCTTTCGGAAAGGCTACAAAAGCAGTTAATTTTTGGGATCACCCTTTTTTTTGTGGTAGGCCCGGAGAGGCAATTTATGAAGAGAGAATTGCTCGTTTAATATCTAATAATATTAATTCTAGAATAATAGAATTTGATGTTGCAGAAGATGTTTATAGCAAACTTAGATATGTAATTGAAGAAAAGATTTCTGGTACTTTGTCAAGAAGGATGCGAGCAGGTGAGCTTGAGATGCGGCTGCACGGTTCATCGAGCTGGTTGGAGAAGATTCTGCTGATAGGATACCGCTTCCTAAATGGCTATGGGTTAAGATGGTTCAGGGCGTTTGTTTTTTGGATGCTATGCGTCCTTGCGTTCGCCTTTTTTATCTATCATGGACAGGAGGCGACTTACGAGAAGTTCGATATAGACCAGCAGCAGCATGTTATCATTGCCAAGAGGCTTGATCTGCCAGAAGCAGTTTGGCATTCATTTGAAATAACATTTATAATAACTGATACGAGCTTAAATATTTCTAATCTTTATGTACGTTTTATCGAGGGAGCTGAAAAAGCATTAAGTTCTTTTTTCCTGTTATTGTTTCTTCAGGCTTTAGGTAATTCAGTGCCATTCTTAGCAGAGCTATTAGGTTTAGTGAGAAAGATTAGATAAAATTCTATGTTTATTATTCTTTCTTTGTTTATATTATTTTATGTATCTTAACATTTTTAAAAGGTTAGTGGAGGAGCAGAAGATGTCCGA
The DNA here is from genome assembly GCA_964408025.1 of uncultured Acidobacteriota bacterium. Lineage (GTDB taxonomy): Bacteria > Acidobacteriota > DATKUA01 > DATKUA01 > DATKUA01 > CAYOXX01. The sequence continues at coordinate 18,187 of CAYOXX010000034.1, forward strand.
GATACGAACTTGTGCTTTTAGATTATCAGGGTGGAATTGTCCTCGGCCAATATGGGAAAAGGGAGACTCTGATGAGAAATATTGTTTATTTCATAGCAATAATATTAATGAAAAACGTGAGGAGTTTATAAAAGAAATAAATAGCATTGAAATTGGCTCATCTTCAACTTTATATCACATGGGAATGAGAAAAGCTTATATATTTGGTGATTTTCTGGGGTTTCATTTTCCAAAAAATACAGCACATTTCAAAAAACATAAATTTCCAAATAATGTATCCTTTGAACATGTGATGATTGAAGGAGATGTAGATCTTAGCAGCTCGATTGTACTAGGTTATTTATCGTTTACATCAGCGAATATAAAAGGAAATGTAAATCTTGACAATTCTGATATAAAAGGTTATTTAGCATTTACATCAGTGAATATAAATGGATCTATAAATTTAAATTTTGCAAAAATAGGGCGTTTTTTAGTTATTTCTGAATCTAAGATTAATGAACTATCTTCTTGGTACGTTAATATAAATGAAAACATTGAGATTCAGATCACAGAAATAGTACATGTTACAAGTTTTAGAAACGCAATTATTGGAGGAAGTGTAGAATTATTTAATATATTTAGCACGAACCAAATTGATTTGTATGAAGCTCTAATAAAAGGTGGATTATTAATAAATGATACTTTTGTTGAACATAATGTTATTATATCTAGATGTAAATGCATGGATAATTTACTGATAAAAAATACAAAATTAAGATTAATAGAGGCGGATAATTTCAAGTATAAAGGTGTATTTAGTGTTTGTAGTGTAGAATTCATTAATCAGGAAGATGAATGTTTTACTAATTTGTCTAATGTAGATTTAGAAAAAGCAAGGTTCATCGGGTCCGATTTAAGCACTATTGCCTTTGGCGGGGCATTTATTCGGGAGGTTATATTTGATCGCGTAACATTCGGTAAGGCTACTGAATCTAAACACTTTTGGGAAGAGCCATGGTATTGCGGAAGGCCAAATGAGGCAATTTTTGAAGAGAGGATAGCGCGGTATAAACGAGAGGATGATTTAGAAAGAGCAGACCTTTTCAAGTCAGCGGAGACAGTTTACAGAACTTTAAAACACGCGATGGAAGAGCAGCATGCTCACAATCTCGCTCGTCGTTTAAGAGCAGGCGAACTGGAGATGCAGTATCAGGTTATGGAGTTGGAAAAACCCAAACCATGGTGGAAGCCGAAGAATTTATGGCGTAGATTCCGAATATGGGCTAAGCAGCAACCAATCGGCAGCTACCGCTTTCTCAACGGTTACGGCCTGCATTGGATCAGAACGTTAGTATTATGGTTGGTTTGCGTTTTCTCATTCGCCTTTTTTGGATATCAGGGTCAGGAGGCGACTTACGAAAAGTTCGATTTAGCCCAGCAACAGCATGTTGTCATGGCCAAGAGAGTTAATTTACCGGAAGCGATTTGGCATTCATTGGAGATGACCTCGATAATCGCGAGTCCGAGTCTGCACATAGAGAACCCCGGCATCCGCTGGGTCGAGGGGCTGGAGAAGTTTTTGAGTCCCGTGTTGTTGTTATTGTTCCTGCAAGCGGCGCGCAACGCCGCGAGGGACTGAATGTAGCGGCGACCTTTAGGTCGCCTAACCCGCCGCAAGCGGGTGTTGTCATCGCGCTGTCGCGCGATTAGTCGAGCTAAAGCCCGACGCTACCACCTAGTCGGCCCATAGCGGCATACCGCCACATCGGATCTGTCCCACCGTTTGTTAGTAGAAATAGATAGGGGGATTCGCCCTCCACGATGGGTCTTTTCTACCGGTTTGCAGGCGGCGTGCAAGGGATCTCCAGATTAATATATGATGTTGTTATGAACCGTAGTGTAAGCTTATAATGCGGAGAGCACGTGGGCGGCGACGCCTAAGAACCGTGCAACAAACAACTTGATATGATACCAAACTTTGCAATATTGATACCGCTGATACTAGACTATCGGGGAGCTAATTGTGGAAGTAGAGCGTGCTGAAGAGCGTAAGAAGCGCATGATCCACATCCGCCTGCCGGAGGATACCCACAAGCGGTTGCGCGTGCGGGTGGCCGAACTCGACACCACCATCCAGGACTGGGTTTCTTCGCTGGTCCAGAAGGTGCTTAAGCGGGTGGAGGGCGGAAAATCCTAGGAACACCGTCGGGATAAGGGGGAACCGGGCGTTGGGGGTGTTGAATACCCGCAGGACTTTCATCTAACCGATATGTCGATTCAGTAACTGGTCTGGAATCTGATCGCTCAAGTGTTCCAATCCTGTACTGCCGGCCTAATTTTCACGAGGCGGAAGTTCGATTCAGGTCACGCTTGATGTAATGAACGCCAAGGCGACAGCCGCCTTGATTAAGGGGCATATCGTCATAGGGATTATCGATGTTCTCGCGCCGGTCAGCGAAGACAACACTGCCAATACGATCAGCATCGCGGCGGACGACAGGTAGACCGCCTTGGAGATCAAGTTCTCGGTGCCGCCCAGGATGGTGACGAGGAAGACTATCGATCCGATGAAGGAGAGCGTCAGCCCTTCGGCTATCCACTCCATGGTTATGATTCGCTTGTTATCCTCCGAGATCGGCCCGAACCCGTCGACAGCGAACCTCGTGGGGAAGACGTGGGCTGCGTCCCAAGGAGGATGACAGCCGCGCCGGCGTAGAGCAGCATCGCATCCATCTCAAGCCTCCTTACTCATACTCCTGGCCGGTCGCTTGCGCGGGCCAGCGCTCGTTGTTACACGATGAGCTATAGAATTAAATTGTCTGTATGATTTGTGGAAGCATAAGAACTGGGGTGGAAGAAGGGATTCGAACCCTCGACCTCCTGGGCCACAACCAGGCGCTCTAACCTCCTGAGCTACTCCCACCGCCGCAATGAACAATCGTAGTTATTGCAGCCCCTTAAGTCAAGCGGGGCGGCGACGTGAGCGAGGTGGATCGGATCCGTGCCCATTTTTTTAGACCGTGCAGTCCGCCGCGGCGAACCGGCCTCCTGGCTTTACATAAGGAGGGCCGACCCACCCCTCCGTCCGCCTTGGTGGAGACGCGTTCTGGCGGGCATTCCTGTCGGCCGCATAATTTACGCTTCAGGAGGGCCAACATTCCAGTCGGCCGCATCATTTACACTTCAGGAGGGCCGACATTCCAGTCGGCCGCATCATTTACACTTCAGGAGGGCCGACATTCCTGTCGGCCATCTGGGTAACGTGGACAGGAATGTCCACGCTCCTGTTTTAGGGAGTTTCGTGGGCAGGCATGCCCGGCGAGTGGCCGCGGCAGGCCGGGCCGCGCGGCTGTCAGAGGTTTCTGAGAATGAAAGCGAGCATCATGCGGTAGAGGTGCAGGCGGCGGTGAACTGCCCGGATGCCGTGGCGCTCGCGCGGGTAGAGCATCAGCTCAAACTCCTTGCCCGCCTCGACCAGCTCCTCGATCACCCGGATCGAGTTCTGCACGTGGACGTTGTTATCCATCGTGCCGTGGATCAGCAGCAGGCGGCCATCGAGGTCAGCAGCTACGTTAAGGCACGAGCTGTCGCGGTAGCCGTCGGGATTGTCCTGCGGAGTGTCCATGTAGCGCTCAGTGTATATGGTGTCGTAGAGGCGCCAGTCGGCGACCGGGTACATCGAGACCCCGACGCGGAAGTGTTCCGGCGCCCGGAAGAGGGCGTAGAGGGTCATGTAGCCGCCGTAGCTGCCGCCGTAGATGCCGATCCGATCGCCGTCAACGTAGGGGAGGTTCCTGAGGTGGCGCACGCCGGCGATGTGGTCGCGCAGCTCCCACTCGCCCAGCCGGCGGTGCACGATGCGGTTCCAGTCTCTGCCCTGGGCGCCGGTGCCGCGATTGTCGATGCTGAATACGATGTAGCCGTGCTGCGCCAGGAGCTGGTGGAGCAAATAGCGGTTGCCGCCCCAACGCTTGCTGACCATCTGGCTCCCCGGCCCGCCGTAGATGTAAACCAGCACAGGGTAGCGGAGCGCGGGATCGAAGTCGGGCGGCTTGATCATCGAGGCCCAGAGCGCAGCGCCGTCCTCCGCCTCGATCGTAAAGAACTCGGGAGGCGTCAGCCGGTAGCCCTCCAGAGCCTCGATGCGGCCGTCGTCTAGCGTGGCGATCGCTTCGCCGTCCGCGTCGTAGAGGTCTAAACGGGTCGGCGTCGTCGGGCTCGAGTAGCGGTCGAGGTAGCAGCCGCCGCCGGGCGCCAGGTCGGCGTAGTGCGTGCCCTCGGCCTCGGTCAGGCGCTCTAAGCCGCCGCCGTCGAGCCGCACGCGGTAGAGGTGGCGCTCCAGCAGGCTGCGCTCGGTGGCCTGGAAGTAAACCATCTGCTCCGCGGCGTCGAGACCGTAGACCGCCTCGACCTGCCACTCGCCGACGGTGAGCTGGCGCAGCAGGTTGCCGTTGTAGTCGTAGAGGTAAAGGTGGCGCCAGCCGTCCGCCTCGGAGCTCCAGATGAAGCCGCCGCCGTCGAGGAAGCGCAGGTCGTCGCGGACGTTAACCCAGGTTGGGTCTTCCTCGACCAGTGCAACGCGGCTCGCGCCATCGGTCGGGTCGGCGAAACACAGCTCCAGTCGCGTCTGGTCGCGGTTAAGGATCTGGAAGCTGAGCCGCTCTCCACCGGGCAGCCACTCGGCGCGGACGATGTAGAAGTCGGCTCTGTCGCCGGTGCCGATCCAGACGGTCTCGCTGCCGTCCAGCGGCACTACGCCGAGGCGCACTGTCGGGTTCGGGTCGCCCGCCTTAGGGTAGCGCTGCCGCTCGAGCGCTGCCCGGTCCGGCAGGTGGTCCACTATCGGGAAGATGTGGACCGGCGAGACGTCGAAGCGCATGTAGGCGATCCGCTCGCTGTTGGGCGCCCACCAGAAGGCACGGCGCAGGCCCAGCTCCTCGTCGTAGACCCAGTCGGGCACGCCGTTCAGAATCTGCCCGCCCTCGCGCTCGGTCAGGCGGTGCTCCTCGCCCGTGGCCAGGTCGATCCAGTAGAGGTCGCCGTCGCGGACGAAGGCCACCTTGCGGCCGTCGGGGCTGTAGGTGGCCCATAGCTCCTCGGCCGGCGTTTGGGTGAGGCGGCGGAAGTTGCCGTCCTCGAGATCGTAGGTGAAGATTTCGCCGCGGTGGGTTACCAGCAGCGCCCCTCCGTCGGGCGAGATGCTCGTCGGCGCACGCGAGCCTCGGCCAGCGAAGTTCACGTCGCCCATCTCCTCGCCCTCGGGCTCTTGCAGGCCGAGGGAGTCGAGCGCCGCGTCCCAGTCGGCGAGCATCGTCTGCTCGCCGCCGGCGATGTCGAAGCGCCAGAGGCCGTTGGTCCCCTCCTGCCTGTGGAAGTAGAGGAACGCCGAGCCGTCGGGCAGCCAAAGGAAGTTACTCGGCAGCGGCCTGGAGAACCTGCCCGGCGAGCCGTATATGTCCTCTATCGTGAGACGCCCGTCGTCCAGGGCGTCCTGAGCCGGCGCGGCGACGGCGAGCAGCAGCGCGGCCAGCGCGGCGAGCGTTGTCCTCTCGACTATCCTCGACCTGCGTGTCATCGTTCCCGAACCTCCCTTGCGCTCTCGATCCGGCCCAATTCTCGCGCATTCCCTGAGATAATTCCACAGCTTGATGCTGAGGTGCGTGCGAGGCGTTGGCGCGGCTTGCCGTGAAACTAGGACAGGAATGCCCGGTCTCCTGCTTTAAAAGAAGTAAGGCCGACCCACCTCGCTGTCCGCCCTGGCGGATACGCGCCCTGGTGGACATTCCTGCCGGCCGAATCATTTTCATTCCAGGAGGGCCGACCCGCCAGAGGCGGGCAAGCTCTCCTGTCGGCCAATTGCAGGTTGGAACATTCACGCTCCGACGAAAAGCAGAGCGGGTATCACCGAGAATGAGCACGACCGCTGCGGGCTGTCCGGTGGGGCTGTAATTCTGTTGGTTTTATTTGCTTTCGATTGGCCAGTCGTCGCCGAGGGTGTCGGTTATCAGCTTGGCCACCAGTGCCGACCCCCAATAGCTGTTGTGGGTCAGGGCTCCGCCGAGGCTTACCTGCTTGTCGACGACGACCTTCTCTCCGCCTGCCTTTTCGTAGAGGAACTCGATCGGGAAGGAACCGGGATCATTGGTGTCCCAGAAGTTGACCATGCGAGGATTGGAGAGATCGTCCTCGGCGAAGAGGCCGATATCGGCCGGGTTGATCACGTCGGTGCGTCTACTGGTGGACATCCTGCGGTAGAGCGTTGGGGCGAGGAAGAGCGGCGTCAGGGGCATCCCCATCGAGTAGTACTTCCTCACCCGCAGGCGGCCGGTCGCGTGCAGGTCGTGCAGTTGCTTCAGGTAGCCGTCGTAGGGCCTCGGTTTGGCGATGGGGCGGCCGAAGATGTTGAAGAGCAGGTCGTGGGTGATCACCGAGCCGGCGCTGTGGCTGAAGAACGTGAGCGAGAGTCCGGCCGCCTCCCCCGCCCCCTCCGCCCTTTCACGGGTTTTCAGTTGGTCGAGCAGCTGCTTCAGGATGCTGGTGCGCACGGCCGTCTCGCCGCTGGCCGAGACGTAGTAGAAGAGGTCCGCGAGCCCGTAGATGAACCACTCGCTCAGCGGCCGGTAGGCCAGCCAGCTGATGCCGCGCTCGATCAGGTTGAGGTTGTGGTCCAGGCTCCTGCCCAGGCTCATCGCCGCCAGCGCCTTCTCGGCCACCATGCTCTCGACGATGGCCAGGTGTTTGTCGTCCTCGCTGGCGTCGTTGCGGTAGTAACCCCACTTGAGCAGAATCAGGTTTTCTGCGAACCCGGACCGCCCGCCGGCGAGCAGCGATTTGTTGACCAGACCGAGCAGGTTCAGGCAGCTGTTGGTGATCGGGGCGTCGGGATTCTCCTCCAGCGCCACTCCGTGCACGAAGACGGGAATCTCGAGCCAGACGTCGCTTCCCATCGTTTCCCTTCCCTCGCCAATCCACCCTTTATAGAGGTTTTGGCCACGCAGTGGCAAGTGCCGCCTCCGAGGACCGCGTGCCGTTCGCCTGGCACGGCCTGCCGGCGGAGGCGGACGGCAGTGCCCGGCCCCCCGATCTCGACAGTTGCAGACGTACGCCCGCATCGCTTGGCCAGGTAGCGCTGTTCACAGGCCCGCGCGGGTTCGCTCAGCATGACGCTGGACGCCAGTGCCTCCCCTTGCTAATATTCTGCGGGGAATGGTTGATCTCGAGTCTCCCGGTGATTCGCAGCCCGGGGGGCTTGTGCAAAAGGTGTGCAGACACGGCGGAGCAAGCCGTCGGGGGAAAGCGACGATGCGGTCGACACTAAAAGCGTTTGTTGGAGTCGCAGGCGGAGTGGCACTGCTGGTAGCGGCAAGCTCGCTGCCCGACGCGTTGGCCTCCGCGCCCCCCGCGGCGGCCAGCTATGTAGGCAGCGAGAGGTGCAGGAGCTGCCACGGCAACCAGTTCGGCACCATCGCCGATACCGGCCACGCTAACATTCTCCGGGCTCCGACGAAAAGAGTCCTCAGGGCGCCCGCGGGCAAGCAGATCAGGACCACCGCCGACGGCGAGGTCAGGTTCAAGCTCGTCTTCCAGCACAAGGTGCTTACATGCACCCTCTACAGTCTCGACGGCTCCCAGTCGGCCACTTACCGCATCTGCTACGTCATGGGCGGCGCCGGCTCGGCCGGCGAGCAGCTCTTCCTGACGCGCGTCAACGCCGCGGGAGTAAATCCGACGGCGGAGGAGGAGTACACGCACCTGATCCTACCGGTTCAGTACAACCACAACGATCAGACCAGGAGCGGCGCCGATGCCTTCAGCTCCTACTACCCGGAGCACTGGTACGACGACGACGGCACGCTGATCGGCGCCGCAGGCGCCTCCCCCGCGGTCCTTGGCTCGCAGTTCGCGAACTCCTGGGAGCGCCGCTGCGCCGGCTGCCACACCACCGGCACCGCGCTGCGCTACAACAAGCGAACCGGGATGATGATCGACCGGAGCGCCGAGCTCAACGTCGGCTGCGAGGCCTGCCACGGCCCCGGCAGCATTCACGAGGTCACGGTCAACCCCGCCGACATCGTCAACCCTTGGGACCTTCCGGCCCAGCGCGCCGTTGACGTCTGCCGCCGCTGCCACGTCCGCGGCACGGGCAGGAGGAGTGGCCGCTACGGCACCATCGCCTACCCCGGAAAGGCCAAGAAAACCAGGGTTGTAATCATGCCGTTCGGGCAGGAGATCGGCAGGTGGTTCTCCCACGATCCGGTCGTCTGGGACAGCGACGACAGCGCCTGGGGCCAGTACGCCACCGCAACCAACTTCTCGATGCGCAATCACCAGCAGGGTAACGACTACACGCAGAGCGCCCACTGGACGAATCCCTATATCCAGATGTTCTGCTGGGACTGCCACACCGTGCACACGGCGGGCACCGGAGCGCAGCTTTGGCAGAGCGTCGACGATAACTCCCTCTGCCTGCGATGCCACGCCAACCACGGCTTCGCCGACGACCAGGAGATCCGGTACCACACCCGGCATTCGCCCGGCGCCTCGCGCTGCACCTACTGCCACATGCCGGCCACCGCACGGGCGCAGGCCTGGTGGGGCACCAACGAGGGCGACATCCACTCGCACACCTTCGAGGCTGTCAACCCGAACCTGACCTGGGCGATGTCCAGGGCCAACGTGGGCCCGTCCGGCGGTACCCCCAGCGACGGCGGCGCCATCCCCAACGGCTGCTTCACCAGCACCTGCCACTCCGGCGACAGCGACTACGGCCGCGCCCGCTGGAGCCGCTGGATCGCCGACGGCGGCGGCCAGGTCGCGCACTAACCCGCATATCGCACAAGATTCAGCCGTCCGGCGGCCTATTTCCCCGAATCTTTTTGTTATGGCCGATTTTGGCCCCTCGACGTGGCGCAGCCACGCCTACGGATCCAAAACCACCGCCGCCGCAACCTTCGGGATAATCGGCTCGCCGGTAGCAAACTGTCATCTCACAGTATTGTGGAAAGGCGCTGGAAACATCAACATATCAATCACTTAACCCAAATGCCGGCCAAACCTTGTGCGATATGCGGGCTTGTCTAAAGCGGCATCGGTTGTCAACCCCCGGTCCA
>CAYOXX010000035.1:0-27073 GCA_964408025.1 uncultured Acidobacteriota bacterium
CGACCAGCTCCTTGCGGGCCTTCTTCAGCAGCCGGAACATGCCCCGGTTCTCCTCGACCAGCTTGGCGATCTTGCCGGGCAGGTCGTCGACGCCGCAGGTGAGCGCGGAGGCGAGGCCGGCCAGCATCGAGTGCTTGCCGACGTAATCGTCGAGCGCGCGCGAGCCGGCCAGGAAGTGGACGCGCGTGGCGTCGCGGACCTTCTCGCTGCCCAGGATTTTAATCGTCTGCAGCTCGGCAGTGGAGCGCAGGTGGGTGCCGCCGCAGTGGGCGACGTCGAGGTCGCCGATGCGCACCAGGCGGACCGCGCCGGCCAGCTCCTCGGGCAGCGCTTTCTTGCGCAGCTCCATGGCCCGGAACTCGTCGGGCTCGACGTACTCGGTCGTCACCGGCAGCGCTGCCCCGATCTGCTCGGCGCAGAACTGCTCGGCCCGGGCGGCCCGCTCGGTGTTGAGGCCGGGCAGCGTGACGTCGATGGTGCAAATCCGCTCGCCGAGGTGGAAGCCGACGGTGTCGGCGTCGAAGAGCTCGATCAGCGCTGCCGTCAGCAGGTGCTGGCCGGTGTGCTGCTGCATGTGGTCGTAGCGCCGCGGCCAGTCGATCTCGGCCGCCGCCGGCGAGGCGGGCGGCTCGGCGCCCAGGAGGTGGACCACCTCTTCGCCCCGGAGCTGCACGTCGAGTACCGCTGCGGAACCTATTGTGCCCCGGTCGGCCGGCTGGCCGCCCGACTCGGGGTAGAAGCAGGTGGCGGCGAGCACCACCTCCCAGCCGTCGCCAACCTGCTCGGCGTTGACGATCTCAGCCTCGAAACTGCGGCGGTAGCTGTCGTCGAGGTACAGCTTATTGCCCATGATCACCTCGCCGTGGGTGCCGGCATTGTAGAGCGGGTGCCGGAGGCTGGCAAGGCGGGTAAAAGAAAACTCCGCCGGGATAGAGGATGAGCGGAGTCGAATGATTCTTCTATCGGGCGCTGGCTTGCGGGCGGCCTCAGCCCATCCAGAATCCCTTTCTGTGTGAGATGCCGAGCACCTTCATGCATAGGGAGCAGTAGTAGAGGTAGCGCCTGCCGAGGACGGACTTTATTTCGCGCATGTAGATCTTCCCGATCTCCTCCGAGCAGTGCGGGCATTTCGGATTCTTCGGGTCCCCCCTTTGATACGACAGCTCATCGGGTACGTCTTCGAGCTCAATCATGATTTCTCGCCTTTTCTCCCTCAGTATTGTGGGTTTTTCCTACTGCATGTCAGTGGTAAAGCCTGGCGTATACGCCCTGGAAGCCCGATGGCTCGAGACCCCAGGCGACGCGCATCCAGCGCTCGCTGTAATTGGTGACCTTTCGTTCGGGCGAGGCGTTCTTTCCGCTCGCCCTGAGGGAGCGGGCGTAGATGGCGCCGTTCTTGAGGTAGACTATCATGTAGCGCTTGGCAAACGGGTGCCAGGTCACGTGCCACCACTGGGTTGCAGTGTCGATAGCGGTAGCGATTGTGCGCTCCGGCCCCATGGTGCCGTTGGGCATGACCTCTCTGCAATAGAGGTGTCTGCCGGAGAACGTGTAGTCGTCGTAGAAAACGACGATGTTGTTGTTGAGCATGTTGCCCAGGCAATGAATGACGCCCGGTGTCGCGCTGCTGTTGATTGTGAGGTCCGTCGTTGCGGGCGGCGCCTGCGCCGCCAGAGGCGGCGCCGTCATCAGGATGATGCTCGCTGCCAAGACTGCACCTTTCATATTCCGCTTCTAGTCGTTCCCAGGATGGCCATAATGGCCCAGGAGTATTGAATTGGCAAAGTGGGGCAACAATTATTGAATATCTCCCGATGGTGTGCAAGCGTTTCATAATTGCCGGCTCGCGGGGGTTGCGCAGCGCGCGAATTAGTGCTAGTGTCTCCGTTCCCCGCCGGCGAAGCGGGGGCGGCGGCCGCCCGGCGGCGGGCGCCGCGACAGGTTGGAGGACAACCCTCGCCCCAAGCGAACGGGGCTGCGAGCCGAGAGGAGTTGCCGTTGCGCATCTACGAGACCATCTACATCTGCCCGCCGACGCTGAGCGACGAGGCCTACGAGGAGTTCTCGGACCTCGTCCACGAGGCGATCTACGACTCCGGCGGCAAGATAATCAAGCAGGACCGCTGGGGTAAGCGCCGCATGGCCTACAAGGTGAAGAATTTCCGCGACGGCGTCTACTTCTACATCCTCTACGGCGGCGACGGCGGTACCAAGGAGGAACTAGAGCGGCGCCTGAAGATCGCCGAGCGGTGCATCCGCTTCCTGACCGTGCGCCTGGACAAGGAGCTCAGGGGCAAGAAGCACAAGATATTCACAAAGGAGGAGCTCCGCCTGGCACTGCAGATGGAGCCGGGCGAGCGTCGAGTGCCGAAGGACAAGCCCGCGCGGCCGGCGGTAACGGAGCCGGTCGAAGCGGAGAAGGCGGAGCCGGAGGCCGACGAGAGCGTGGCCGAGGCAGCGCCCGCGTCTGAGAAGGCTGCCGAGGCCGAGGATTCCGGGGCTGAGCCGGCTCGCGAGGAGGACGCTATGGCGGCGGCCGACGAGAAGGCGGAGAAACAGGCCGGTACCGGCAGTGGAGAGGGGGAGTAGCCATGGCATCGAGAGGTAAGCGGCAACGCGACAAGGGCCTGAAGCGCTTCCTCTTCCGACGCAGGAAGGTCTGCAAGATCTGCGTCCAGAAGATCGGCTACATCGATTACAAGGACGTCAAGCTGCTGCAGAACTACGTACCGGAGCGTGGCAAGATACAACCGCGACGCATCTCCGGCGTCTGCGCCCCGCACCAGCGGCAGCTGACGCGGGCAATCAAGCGCGCCCGCCACATCGCCCTGCTGAGCTACAACGGCTCATAGAGGTAGGGTAGAGAAGGGGGCAAGCGATGAAGATCATACTGCGTCAGCGGGTGGAAAACCTGGGCGGTCCGGGCGACATCGTCTCGGTGAAGAACGGCTACGCCCGCAACTACCTGATTCCCCGCAGGCTGGCCCTGCCTCACACGCCGGGGAACCTGAAGCGGTTCGAGCACGACAGGCAGCGGCTGGCCGCCCAAGAGGTGAAGATCAAGACCCAGGCCGAGGAGCTGGCCGCGCGCTACGCCGGAGCCTATCTACGCTTCGTTAGGAAGGCCGGCGCCGAAGGCGTGCTCTACGGCTCGGTAACGCCGGCCGCTATCGTCGAGGCGCTGGCGGAATTGGGGCTCCATGTAGACAAGAAGCACCTGATCATCGGCGAGCAGATCAAGCGGATCGGGGACTTCGTCATCGCCGCCAGGCTCCACCCAGAGGTTGATCTGGAGATCATGGTGACAGTGGAGCCGGAGGCGGGCGAGCTGCCGCCGCTCGAGGCCGCCGAGGAGCCGAGTTTGGAGACGGAGGCGGGTGCCGAAGAGGAGCGGGTGCTCGAGGAGGAATCCGGGCCCGTCGACACGGACGAACCCGAAGCGGTGTAGAATCCCGCCCTCTCGCTCCCTTGTCCTCTCGATTGCCGACTGCTGTTTTCGGTGGGCGAGCCCGCATATTGCCCAAGATTCAGCCGTCCGGCGGCCGCTTTTCCCGAATCTCTTTGTTGCGGCCGATTTTGTATCCTCGACGTGGTGCTAACCCACGCCTGCGGATCCAAAACCGCCCTCGCTGCGACCTTCGAGAAAATCGGATCGCCGGTGACAATATGTAACCTGATTTGTCCTGTGGAGAGAGCGCTTGAAAGATTAAAATATCAATCAATTAACTCCAGAGCCGGCCAAACCTTGTGCAATATGCGGGCTAGTGTATTTCCAGCAGTCTCTTGAACGCGCTGCGGATGATCAGGAAAGCGAGCAGCAGGCTGATAACCGGGATGATCGTAACCGACCAGATGTTCAGCCCGATATTCGCGAACAGGTAGAAGGAGAAGAGCATTATCGCGATTAGTGCCGCGATGTGGCGGCGGATCAGATCGAGGGTGGGGCTGATGAACTGCCAGCGCAGCACAGCGACGGCCGCGATACCGATCAGAACGGCTACGATTAACGCAATCAGGAGATCCATTCCCCCCACCTAAACAAAACGCGGCTGCGTGCTCCCTCCGGACCCTTCCCACGGGGGATCCCGAGATCGTATTGCGCAAGCGAAACTCGCAATCCGGAGTATACCCCCCATTTCAAGTTCTGTTGCTTTATTATAACCAGTCTAGGACGTTACTTGCAAGCAGTTCGTGCCTGCCGCCCCGTTGCCCGGTCACTCGCTGGGGCGCCGATCTTGCTCGGAGCGCGCGTGCCTGCTAGTCTTACCGCGGGGAAACGGACCAGGACGGCGCGAATTGGCGAGGTGTGACGAAGTGGAGACTCCCATGCGCACACTGTCGCTCGCGCTGGCGGCATCGCTGCTCCTGCTTGCCTGGCCGCCGTCGGCGCCTGCCCAGGAAGAGGGCGAGGAGCTGGTGGTGCGGGCGCGCGAGCGGTTCGAGGGCGAGGAGTACGACGCCGCGCGGCGCCTCTTCCAGCGCTACCTACAGGAGCACCCCAGCGGAGCCCACGCCGCTGAGGCCGCCTTCGCCGTAGGTGATTGCTACAGCCGTATGGAGGAGTGGAGCGCGGCCGTCGAGGCCTACGAGGCGGCGCTGGAGGACCATGAAGACTCGCCGCGGGCAGCAGCGGGCCTCTACGGATTGGCGAGCGTCAAGCTGCGGCTCGGCTTCGTCGCCGAGGCCCTCGAGCACCTGAACGACGCTGTGGCGCGCTCGCCCGGTGCGGAGCTCCTGGAGAGGATCCACTTCGCGCTGGCGGAGACCAGCTACCAGTTGGGTAATTACCGCGAAGCGATCGAGCCCTACACTCTTCTGCTGCGGCGCTCGCTAAGCCCCGAGCGAGAGAACGTGGTTCGGATCAAGCTCGCCGACTGCTACCACCGCGTCGGCGAGTTCGAGTCGGCGCGCCGGGTGTTCGAATCTCTGCTGCTGGAGGAGGCGAACCTCTTCGCCGGCAACCCGGAGTACGCACTTCAGTATGCCGAGAGCCTGCTCTTCACCGGCGCCCTGGATGAGGCCGATTCCCTGCTGCGGGAGCTCTTCGGGCTCTATCCGGGGACCGACGTCTGGCCGCACGTGCTGATGCGGCTGGGCGACCTCGAGCGCTTCCGCGCCCTGGCCGAAGAGGACCCCACGCGGCGGGGCGACCGCTGCAGGAGGGCCATCCGTTGGTACCGCCGGCTCCTGGCCGACATGTTCGGGGCGGAGATTGCCGACAGCGCCACACTGCGGATCGCGGAGACGGCGAAACTGGGCGACGTGGATCTGGTCGGCGAGTTCCACCTGCCGCCGGTGGACGAGCTCCTCGAGTTGGCGTTGCGCAGGACCCGGGACGCCGATGCGCGGGCGCTGATCCTGTTGCGCCTTGCCCGGCACCGGTTCCTGAGCGGGCGCTTCCGCGCGGCGCTTGACAGCTACAAGCTTCTGGTGACCGGCTTCGGGAGCACGGAGCTGGCCAGGGCCAGCAGGTCGGAGTACTACCGGATAGTGCGCGAGCTGATGGTGCGCTTCTACGAGCGCGGCGACTTCACGGCCGTCGTCGATTACTACCTTGGAGATGGCCAGGAGCTGGAGCTGGACAGCGACGAGATGCTGATGCTTGCCGAAAGCTTCGCGCAGATCCAGATGTACGAGCGCTCCCGCGGCTTCTACCGGCAGGTCCTGACGCGGAGCCCCGGCGACGCGCAGCGTCTGCGGGCCGTGCTCGGGCTGGCCCGCATCGAGTACGCCGCCGGCGAGCACGAGGCGGCGGCCGAACGCCTGGTCAGCTTCCTCGGGCTCGATCCGCCGGCCGCGGAGCGTCGGGACGCCCTGATGCTGCTCTTCGAGCTGCACGCCGCCGTGCAGGACATGCGGGCCCTGAGCGCCTACTGGTACGAACGCCGGGCGGCGCTCGACACGCCCGAGCTCAGGGCCTCCTGCCTCTTCAAGCTGGCGGCCCTGGCCAAAATCAACGGCGAGACCGCCGAGGCGGCGGGGCTCTTCGAGGCCTTCCTCGAGGAGTTCGGGGACGGCATCCCCGGCGACGCTCGGGTCTTCGGCTACGTGCGCAGTGCCCACCTGCATCTCGGCGACCTCTACTACGACCAAGGGCGCTGGCGCGCAGCCCTGCGGCGCTACGAGTTCTACATCGCGCTCTTCGGCCGCTCGCAGAGCGTCGCCTGGCCGCTTTTCCAGTCCGCCAACTGCCGCCGGCGGTTGGGCGAGCTAAGCCTGGCCGGCGACATATACCGGGAGCTGATCCGGCTCTACCCCGAGCGGGAGCTGCTCTGCACGCTGGCCCGCGAATACCTCGGGGAGATCGGGCAGGGGGGTGAGAGCGGGCGGTGAGCGGGAAGCGCAGGAAGTCGCCGCGGGAGAGCGAATCGGAGCGTGTGCCGCAGCTCCTCAAGCAGGCCTTCGACACCTTCGCCCAGGCCTCGAAGCAGCTCGAGCAATCTTACGCGAAGCTCAAGGTCCGCGCCGACCGCCTCGCCAAGGAGCTGGCACAGACCAACGAGGAGCTGCAGCGCCAGCTTGCCGAGAAGGAGCGCATCAGCAACTTCCTAAACAACATCCTGGACAGCGTGGCCAGCGGCATCGTCGTCGTCGGCCCCGACGGCCGCGTGGCGCTCACCAACCGCTCGGCGGAGCGCTTGCTCGGGTTCGACGAGGGGGGAGCGGAGGGCAGCCACTATGCCGAGCTGCTCGGTGGGGGCCCCGTCGGTTCCTTCCTGTGCGGATGCCTGGAGTCTGGCGCGAACGCCCCCCGCTCCGGCGAGGTGGAGCTTCACAGCCCAGGCGGGCGCAGCAATTACGTCCTCAATTTCGCCCCGGTCCTCGACAGTGGGGGGCTGCGGGTCGGCTCCCTGCTGGTGGTGCAGGACGTCACCAGGCTGAAGCGGCTGGAGGAGCAGGCTGTTCGCACCGGCCGGCTGGCCGCCATGGGCGAGGTGGCCACCGAGCTGGCCCACGAGATTCGCAATCCCCTGGGCAGCATCGAGATCTTCGCCAGCCTCCTGAGCCGCGACCTGGCCGAGGGCGAGAACCGCAAGCTGGCCGAAAACATAGTCGTCGGCGTCAAGAGCCTCAACGCCGTCGTCAGCAACATGCTGACCTTCACCCGCTCCGTCGAGGTCCACCCCGAATCGCTGGACATCAACGCGCTGGTGCGCGAGACGCTCGGCTTCCTGGAGCCGGTGCTGGCGGCCCAGGAGATCGAGCTGCGGCAGGACCTGGATGAAGGGCTGCCCGCGCTGGAGCTCGACCCGGAGCTGTTCAAGCAGGTCCTGCTGAACCTGGCTCAGAATTCGGTGAACGCCATGGAGGGCGGCGGCACGCTGTCGGTCAGCACCAAGGGGGTGCAAACCGAGGAGGGCCGCCGCGTGCTGGTGATGCGGGTCTCCGACAGCGGCTGCGGCATCGACGCGCAGCACCTGCCCCGCATCTTCGATCCCTTCTTCAGCACGCGCAGGGGCGGCACCGGGCTTGGTCTCTCGGTGGTCAACCAGATCCTGGAGAAGCACGGCGGCATGATTTCAGCCGACAGCGAGCCGGGCCGCGGCACCAGGATGACCATCCAGCTGCCGCTCGAGACCGCGGGGACGGGTCAGCGGCCCTCGGGGACGAAGTAGATCGTCACAGCCAGCACCAGCTCTCCCCTCAGTTGCCTCAGCTCGTCGTCGAGGTCGCGGATGTTTGCCTCGAAGCTCTGCCGTATCAGCAACTCCAGATCGCTGGTGGGGACGAGCGCCTCGCCGCTCTCGCTGAAGGTGTTGGCGTCGGCCTGCTCGAAGTGCTGGTGCAGGATCTGGCGCAGCCTCGTGGCGAGGCTGTCGGCGTAGTCTTCCTGCAGCCTGCGGGCCAGGGCGACGGAGGAGAGGTGGACGTGGACCTCCACCACCCGGAAGTCCTCCGGGGCGTTGTAGACGGTCCTGAATCCGAAGTAATCGGGCTGGGCGGCCCTCTGCGCCGTGTGCAGTGTCCAGCCTATCAGGAGGCCGACGGCGAAGATGGCGATGAGGGCCAGGAAGCCGCCACCGATGAGGATCGGCAGGCGGAATTTCTTGAATATCTCTTCGATCTTCATCGCTCGCCCCGGTGAGATGGTCGCGCCCGATTGTAGGTGCCGGCGCGGCGGCGTGTCAAACAGTTGCAAGCGACCTTACAGCGAAACCGCGCGGCAGCGGTTATATTGTCTGCGCAACGACATCCCCGGAGAGGGTAGGGAGTAAGGGGTGAAGGAGTAGAGAGATATGCGAACGGCTGTCCTGGCGCTGGCCCTGTTGATTTCGGCCTCAGCGTCCGCGCCGGCGCAGGAGGAGTTGCTGCCGGCCGGCGAGACCGGAGTGCTCAAGCGGGGCTGGGTGCTGCTCAACACCTGGCGCTACGCCCGCGGCGAGGGCGAGATCGCGGTGCCCGACGGGGCCCTGCAGGGCCGCACGGTCAATTACGTCGCCTTCTACGTGGAGGGCGAGCTGGTGGCGGTGGACGAGGTGCCGCCCTACCGGGTGACTCACGACTTCGGTTCCTACACCCGCAGGGTCCGCATCGTCGCCGTCGGCGTCCGCTACGAGCTGCAGGCGGGCGCCGAGCCGGCTGCGGAAAGCCCTGAACCGGGTGTCGGGACGCCGGCCGCCTCGATCGCCATCACCTCACCCGCGCAAGGGGAGTACTGCTACGGCCTGGGGCGGCTGGCCGCCGAGGTGGAGGCGCCGCCCGGCGCGGTGCTGAGGGTCGACTTCGCCGTCGACGGGCGGCACGCCGGCAGCGTCGCCGCCCCGCCCTACGAGCTCGAGTTCGACTTCGGGCGCGGCTTCGAGGGCCGCCTGGTGAGCGCCACCGCGGTGCTCGCCGACGGCCGCCAGGTCGGAGTCGAGCGGCTGACTCCGCCGCTGGAGGAGAGCGACTACTACATCCGCGCCCGCCTGGTGACGCTCGACGCCACGGTGCTCGACTGGCGCGACCGCCTCATAGGCGACCTCGCAGCCGACGAGTTCCGCGTCTTCGAGGACGGCCGGGAACAGCGGATCTCCCACTTCTCGCTCGAGGAGCGGCCCCTGCGGGTCGCCCTGCTGATCGACACCTCAGGCAGCATGAGCCACCGCGGCAAGATGAGCCGAGCGATCGCCTCCGCCCAGCGCTTCCTAGAATTTCTGCGGCCGGGGCAGGACATGGCGGCGGTGGTAGCCTTCAACGATAGCGTCGAGGTGCTCGGCGGCTTCAGCGACGACTTCGACCGCCTCCACGAGCTCATCGGCGAGCTCGAGGCCGACGGGGGCACCGCCATCAACGACGCCCTCGCCGAGGTGGCGTCGCTGTTCGAGGATGAAGCCGGGCGCAAGGCGATCATCCTCATCTCCGACGGCTACGACGAGCACAGTGAGATTTCCATCGGCGAGGCCGTGGAGACCGTCAAGCAGGCCGGCGTCAAGGTATACTCGATAGCCATCCTCGAGCACCTGCTTTTACTCGAGGAGGCGATCGCGCCGCCGCCGACGCGTCGCGGCGTCGAGCCTCCAAACGATCCCGAAGATCCGCGCCGGACCAACAGGCCGCTGGACAGCGAGGTCGACCCGCGCAAGACGCTCTTCATCGGCATCGCCGACGAGACCGGCGGCGCCGCATTCTTCCCCCGCTCGCTGCTCGAGCTGCCGGTGGCCTTCGAGCGCATCGCCGAGGAGCTGCGCCGCCAGTACTCCATCGGCTACGTCTCCTCCAACACCGACTACGATGGCCGCTGGCGCCGCATCAGCGTCCGCACAACGCGCTCCGGCCTCACCGTGAGGACAAAAAGAGGCTACTACGCGGAAGAGTAGGGGATACAGACACCCACAATTCTTGAGATAAATGCATTATTTCTAGTAACCTGCACTGCAGGATAATTTGTGATTAACCCTATTTTTTTAGGTGATAGGCTAAGCGTGCGAGACGCTCAGTCGTTAGCTCCCGCCCCAGCAGGTCGGCTATTGCGAAGATATCGGGGCTGACGCCGGCGCCGGTGGCGGCGATGCGCAACGGGTGTATGAGCACGCCGGCGCCGATGCCGCGCTCGGAGGCCAGCGAGCGCAGCGCGGCTTCGATTGATTCGCGATCCCAGCTTTCCAGCGACTC
Source organism: uncultured Acidobacteriota bacterium (assembly GCA_964408025.1). Lineage (GTDB taxonomy): Bacteria > Acidobacteriota > DATKUA01 > DATKUA01 > DATKUA01 > CAYOXX01. The sequence goes on from CAYOXX010000035.1 coordinate 10,096, forward strand.
CAGCCGCTGCTTCAGGGCCTCGAGGTGAGCGCGCAGATCCTGCCCCGTACAGAATTTTTTTACAGCTTTTTCATCGTATTCCGACGGAGCGCGGAAGAAGTACACCCCGTCGCGGGCCAGGTCCCAGGTCCGCTTCGAGCGGTCCTTGAGCAGCTCGACGACGTGCTCGAACCAGGGCCGCCGCCCGGCCAGCAGGTCGTCGCTCCAGGTGCCGAGGGCCTCCATCTCGGGGTGCACGTGGGGCAGCAGCTCTTCGAAGCCGAGCCGGTTGATCCACTGGCTGTTGATCCACTCCAGCTTCGCCGGATCGAAAACGGAGGCGGCGGTGCCGACGCCGTCGAAGCCGAAGCGCTCGATCAGCTCTTCGGGGCTGAAGATCTCGCGGTCCTCGCCCGGGCCCCAGCCGAGCAGGGCGAGGAAGTTGAGGAAGGCCACCGGCAGGTAGCCCTGCCCCATGTAGTGGGCGACCGAGGTGCCGCCGTGGCGCTTGGAGAGCTTCTTTCTGTCAGGGCCGAGGATCAGCGGCAGGTGGGCGAACTGCGGCGTCGGGTGGTCGAGGGCGCGGTAGAGCATGATCTGCTTTGGAGTGTTGGCGATGTGGTCGTCGCCCCGGATCACGTGGGTTATGCCCATCGCCACGTCGTCGGCGACGACCGAGAGCATGTAGGTGGGCGAGCCGTCGCCGCGCAGCAGCACGAAGTCCTCCAGCTTCTCGTTGCGGAAGACTACCTCGCCGTGGACCAGGTCTGTGTAGACCGTCTCGCCCTCCGGCACCAGGAAGCGCACGGCGGCGGCCTCGCCGGCGGCTATGCGGGCCCGGGCCCGCTCGCGCTCGGGCTCCATGCCGCGGCGGTCGTACTTGAACGGCACACCACGGCGCCGCAGCTCGGCCCGCTCGGCGGCCAGCTCGTCGGGATCGGAGAAGTCGTAGTAGGCCGCGCCGGCGTCGAGGCAGGCGCGGGCGTAGGCGACGTGCTCGCCGAGCCTATCGCGCTGGTAGTGCGGCCCCTCGTCCCAGCCCAGACCTAACCACTCCAAGCCCTCGAGGATGTGGCGCGTCATCTCCGCGCTCGAGCGCGCCAGGTCGGTGTCCTCGATGCGCAGCACGAAGGCGCCGCCCCGCTTGCGGGCGAAGAGCCAGTTGAACAGCGCCGTGCGGACGCCGCCGACGTGCAGCTCGCCGGTGGGGCTGGGAGCGAAGCGGACGCGAACCTGGGTCAATTTCGCACCTCCGTGTAAAAAACGCACGCACTCTACCAATCATTCTAGGCCTTGGAAAGGTCCGGCGGGAGTTGAAGGGGAGCGGAAAGTGATCGATTGCACATACCAGCCGTCCCGCTTGTTAACAATCCATATTGGGGAGCGTCTGATTGGGGGTAGACGTGTTTCCCGGGCGCCTGGCGCGCGGCCCCGGCGGTTTGAAATAATCGACCGGATGTGCTATCATGCCAACTGCTTACTGGTCTGCGGCGGGCTATTCAATTTCTTGGATTGGCATCCGGTTTTTTGAACGCGGAACGGCTGTGCGGTGTGCGCCATCAGTATAAACAGGCCGATTCCGCGGCCTGCGGAGCGGGCGGCCCGGCAGGTCCGTTGGTACGCATTTTGCTAAATGTTTCGGTGTATCGAGAAGTACACCTCGGGTGACCGGACAGTGCCGATGAGAAGGTTTATCGCAACAGCCCTGGTTCTGGTGCTCGCCGCGGCGGCGGGGGCGCAGGAGGACCGGGTGCAGCTCACCGGAGTTGTTCGCGACGCCGGCGGCGAGCTTCTCAACGGCGTAGTGGTCACCGCGGCGGCCGGAGGAGCCGGCCCGGTTAGAACCCTGACCAACCGCGACGGCCGCTTCGAGCTCCTGCTGCTTCCGGGGCTGTGGACGGTTACGGCCGCCCGGCTCGGCGGCGATGAGCTGGCCAGCCAGGAGGTCCGTCTGCGCGATGGCCAGCCTCAGGAGCTGGAGCTGGTGGCGGGTTCGTCGGTGGGGCGCCACAGCGTGGAGCTCAGCCGCGTGCGGGCGCAGGAGCGCGAGCGGCGCCCGCCCTTCTCGCTCGAGAACCCGCAGGGCGAGGCGACCGTCTCACAGGAGTTCGACCCCGGCCTTCTGGAAAGCGGCGGCATGCGGGCGGCCGTCGAGCTCAGCCTGCTGACCAACAGCGTCCTGCTGCAGGCGCGGCAGCGGATCATGGACCAGCTGGCCAGCAACCGCTACAACGTCAGCTTCTGGCTCGACGCCCCAACCGACGACGGATCGGAAGTCGGCGCCGGCGCCGGAATCGATGGCAACGCCTCCGAACCGCTGCTCAGCGCCGAGGGGCGGTACGAGTCCGACAGCTTCCGCCTCGGCGTCGACTGGAGCCAGCACTACCTGGGCGCGACGGGGCTGGGCCAGCGGAGCTGGGTCGGCAGCGTACTGGCCGAGAGCAGCATGATGATCGGCGTGCCGGTGCAGGTGACCTTCGGCCTGCGCTACGACCACTTCGAGTACCTCGACAACCCCGATCACCTCAGCCCCAGCGCCGAGGTTGTCTACCGGCCGGGCGGCGGCACCACGCTGCACGGACGCGTCTCCTACGAGGCCATCGCTCCCCGGGGCGAGCTGGGGACCGTGGTCATAGGCGAGGAGTCGCTGGACGCCGAGCGGCGGCTGGGCTACGAGCTCGGCGTGAGCCAGCGCCTCGGCGACGACACCGAGCTGACGTTCCGTGCCTTCTACAACGAGGTCCGCAACCACATCGTAAACCTCTACCGGCCGCTGCGCGACGCCTACACCCGCGAGGTGATCAACGCCGGCGACGGCGTCGTGCGCGGCGTCGAGTTCGGTGTCGAGAAGGTGTTTCTCAACGGCCTCAGAGGAACCGTAAATTATACCTACAGCGAGGCGGACGGCCTGGACATCCGCAGCGTCAACCTCCACTTCGAGGACATCCAGGACTTCGAGCGCTTCCTCGAGCTCGGCCTGCGGCGCGACCTCTCGACCACCGTGGAGGCCTTCTTCGGCTCCACCGGCACCCGCGTGCAGGCGGTCTACCGCGTCTATCTTGCCGACCTGGAGGACGACGTGGGCTTCAGCGAGGGTATCACCAGCCTCCTGGTCGACCACTCGCGCCTCGATCTGAACCTGACCCAGCGCATCGATTTCGGCTTGCTCTCCAACGCCCGCATAAGCTTCAACTTCGCGGTCAACAACTTGCTCAACAACCTCAGAAATAGTATCTTCCTCTCCAACGACACCGATCTGGTAAACCGCCCGCGGACGATCATCGGCGGCATCCGGATCGAGTTCTGACGGGTTCAGACTTAACAGACGATGTGGAAGCGCTTCGCCACCAGGCTTGTGCTGAACTTCCGCGTGGTGATGCTCGTTGTCACCTCGCTGCTGCTGTTCCTCGGCGCGGTGAGCGTCTACAACCAGCTCAACTGGGCCGAGCCCCTGTGTGGCTTGCGCGCAGTCGAGGGCGAGAGCTTTGTCCACGTCACCGCCGACGGCTCGGGAGTAGCCGAGAGCCAGAGCGCCCTCAGGCGTCTGGGCCTGGACGAGCTGCTGGAGGGCAACCGTCAGGTGCTCGTCGACTTGGAGGGCGAGTGCCTGCTGCCCGACGGCCGCGTGCTGGCTATCTCCTGGAGCCTTGACGACCTCTCGTCCGGCCGGCGGCTCCTGCACTACCGGCTGCGCCGCGGCGAGGAGGTTGTCGACTCCTGGAGCGAGAGCTTCGAGAGCTACGACGACCTGTTCCCGAAGCTGGCCTTCGACCTCGGCGCGGGCGCTACGCTAAATCTCAGATACCTTGCGCAGGTTGCCTCGGGGTCCGATTTCCAGACCGCCAGCCTCAGCGTCGTCGCCCGCAGGGTGGCGCCGCAGGCGGCCTACTTCATCGTCGCCGTCGTCGGCTTCGCCTTTCTGGCCATCGGTTTCGTGGTCTACTTCTCCGGCGCCAGCCGGCGCCTGGCCAACGCCACGATGTTCTTCGTCATCTGCCTCGCCGCCTTCGCGCTGCTGGTCTTGGAGTTCACGATCTCCAGCGCGCCGTTGAGCTGGGCTATATTCTGGTTGGACAAGGCGGCCTTCCTCTTCACGCCGGTCATCCTCCTGCACTTCTTCTACCTGCTCAGTCGCGACCGCTTCGGCTCCGTCTGGAGTATACGAACAGCCGCCTTCTACCTGCCCTCTGTGCTGCTGCTGGCGGCCAACCTGGCGGTGATGAACTTCCACCGCCTGCCACCCTGGGACCCATCCGGCAGCGTGGTGAACCTCAACTGGCTCTTCCGGGCGCTGGAGAAGGCGGAGGTGGTTCTGTTCGGCCTCCTGGTGGCCGCCGGGCTGGCGGTGCTGCTGAGGGCGTTCCGGGCCACCGATTCGGTCGAGAAGAAGAAGCAGCTGCAGTGGCTCTTCTGGGGCATCGGCATCGGCCTGATGCCGACTGTGCTGGTCTCCTTCCCGCTGGTGCTGCTCGAGCTGCCGACCGGCGCGGCCAACGTCGCCGTCAGCGTGCCCCTGCTGGTCGCCCCCGTCTGCTTCGCCTTTGCCGTCTTCCGCTACAGGCTGATGGACGTCGAGGTGGTCTTCAAGCGCGGCTTCGTCTACATACTCTCCAGCCTCACGGTGTTGGCCGTCTACTTCCTCCTGATGTTCTGGCTCAACGCCTTCGGCAGCGCCGTCGGCACCCAGGCCCTGGTCTTCATCAGCGGCATCATAATCCTGATGGCGACACTCTTCAGCCACCGGATCAAGGACCAAGTGCAGAGCTTCTTCGACAGGGCCCTCTACCGCGATTTCTACAACTTCCGCCGGGCGCTGCAGCGCTTCAGCCAGGAGCTGAGCTACGAGCGGGACCTGACCCGCCTGCTGGAGAAGATTGCCGAGCGGATCCGCGAAACCTTCTCCGTGGCGGTGGTGATGGTCTTCATCGCCACGCCCGACAGGCGCCACTACGTGCTCGCCCACTCGTCGCGTGAGGGCTTCCCGACGCGCTACCTGGGGGACCAGTCCAGCTCCGGGCTGATGGAGCGCTTCGCCTCCGGCCGACCGCTCTTGCTCGACGAGCTGGAGGGGGTGCCGGCGGCGATGGCCTTCCGGGAGGCCGGCGTGCAGACGCTTATCCCCTTCGTCAGCCTCGGCGAGGTGATTGGCTTTGTAGCGCTGGGCAACAAGACTAACGGCGACATCCTCAGCTACGAGGACCTCGAGCTGCTCTCCAGCCTGGCCGGCCGCGCAGCCGTGTCGGTGGACAACGCGCTGCTCTACCGTGACCTCCAGCGCCGCGCCGAGGAGCTTCGCACCCTCAAGGAGTTCAACGAGAGCATCGTCGAGAGCGTCAGCTCCGGCATCTGCGTCATCGATACCAACGGCGTGGTCAGGAGCTGGAACAATGCGCTGGGCGGCCTCCTCAGGGTGGGGAGTTCGCTGGCGCTCGGGCGGCCGCTGATCAAGCTGCTGGCGCCGCCGCTGGTCGACGCCCTGGGGCCGTACCTGCAGGAGGGAGCGCCCACGGGCGGCGTCCACAGCTTCTACAAGGTGAAGCTGCCGGTCGAGGGCGGCCTGGAGAAGGTGCTCAACATCTCCATCGCTCCCTTCGCCGGCGAGAAAGGGGTCGCCGGCAGCGTGATGATCGTCGACGATGTCACAGACTGGACGGCGATGGAGGAGCAGCTCGGCCAGCGCGAGCGGCTCGCCAGCCTCGGCCTGCTGTCGGCGGGTGTGGCGCACGAGGTCAACACGCCGCTGACCGGCATCTCGAGCTACATCCAGATGCTGGGCGGCCGCCTGGACGGCGACGAGGAGACCCGCCGGCTGCTGGCCAAGGTCGAGCGGCAGGCCTTTCGCGCCAGCAGGATCGTATCCAGTCTCCTAAGCTTCTCGCGCCAGGGCGCCAGCGAGCCGGTTGAGATCGACTTCAACTCACTGCTCAGCGATTCCATGGCGTTGGTCGAGGGCCAGCTTCGTTCCGTGGGAGTAACCGTCGATACAGCCCTGGCGGACGATCTGCTTAGAATATACGGAGACAAAGGCAAACTGCAGCAGGTGCTGATCAACCTGATGCTCAACGCCAGGGACGCTATGCCAGGCGGGGGGAAGATACGCATCGCCACGCTCAACGGCGAGGGGGAAATCCACTGCCGGGTCTCCGACGAGGGGGTCGGCATCCCAGAGGAGGCGCGGCAGCGCATCTACGATCCCTTCTTCACCACCAAGCGGATGGGGCTGGGGACCGGCCTCGGGCTCTCGGTCAGCTACGGCATCATCCAGGAGCACATGGGCAGCATCGAGGTCGAAAGCGAGGTCGGCGTCGGCACCACCTTCACCGTCACGCTCCCCGTTCGGCCGCGCCAGGGGGAATTATAGGTGTGATGGAACTTTACTATTGGTTGTTTCGTTAACTTTAAAAAGGGCTATATATATCACCAGTAGGGATTATGTCTGAGCCGAGCATTCTTGTCGTCGACGACGAGCAGATCATGCAGGAGGTGCTGTACGACCTGCTGGGCGGCGAGGGGTACTCGGTTGACACCGCCGGCAGCGGCGAGCAGGCGATGGAGATGTTCTCCGTCAACGAGTATGACTTGGTGATCCTCGACGTCATGCTGCCGGGCGAGAACGGCATCAAAACCCTGGACCGCGTCAAGCGCCTCAACCCCGACCAGCCGGTCATCGTCATTACCGCCTACGCGTCGGTCGAGAACGCCATCGAGGCGATGAAGAAGGGCGCCGACGAGTACATCACCAAGCCGTTCAAGAACGACGAGGTGCTGCTGCTGGTGCAGCGCGGCATCGAGCGCTACAAGTTGCTGCTGGAGAACCGCAACCTGCGCCGTGCGCTGCGCAAGCGCTACAGCTTCGACAACATCATCGGCAGGAACCCTCGCATGCTCGAGGTCTTCGACCTCATCAGCCTCGTCGCGCCGACCCGCTCGACGATCCTCATCACCGGCGAGAGCGGCACCGGCAAGGAGCTGGCGGCGAAGGCGATTCACGCCCACAGCCCCCGCGCCAGCCGCCCCTTCGTCACTGTCAACTCCGGCTCGATGCCGCCCGACCTGCTGGAGAGCAACCTCTTCGGCCACATGCGGGGCTCCTTCACCGGCGCCGTCAGCAACAAGAAGGGCCTTTTCGAGATCGCCGACACCGGCACCATCTTCTTCGACGAGATCGGCAACATCGGCCTCGATACCCAGGCCAAGCTGCTGCGTGTAATGCAGGACAAGCAGTTCATGCGCCTGGGCGGAACCGACGACGTCCAGGTCGACGTGCGCATCCTGGCCGCCACCAACTCCGATCTCAAGAAGCTGGTCGAGGAAGGCCGTTTCCGCGAGGACCTCTACTACCGGCTCAACGTCATCAGGGTCGACCTGCCGCCGCTGCGGGAGCGCAAGAACGACATACTGCTGCTGGCCAATCACTTCGTCGAGAAGTACTGCCACGAGAACGACCGCAAGATCGCCGGCCTCTCGCCCGAGTTCCTCACCTCGATCATCGAGTACAACTGGCCCGGCAACGTGCGCGAGCTGGAGAACATAATCGAGCGCGCCGTTGTGCTCAGCCGCGGCGACGTCATCGACGGCACCCTGGTGCCCGAGTACATCGGGACGCCCCAGCGGGCCGCCAGCGCGGCCGTCAACATCCCGCCCGGCGGCATCAACTTCAAGGAGGCGGCGTCCAACTTCGAGTCCGGCCTCATCGCCAAGGCGCTGGAGATCACCGGCGGCGTCCAGAAGAGGGCGGCCGAGCTGCTCAACCTCAAGCCCTCCACCCTCAACGAGATGATCAAGCGCCTCGGCATCCGGAACTGAACCGACACCGCTCCAGCCCGCCGCCGTTGCCTGCTGCTGACGCTACTCGATAATCCTTACCTCGCCAGCGCGCAGCGTGGTCTCCACTCCGGACGGCAGGCGGACCTGCAGCGAGCCGTCGTCGTTGAGGCCGGCCGAAGTCACCTCCGTTGCCTCCCCGTCCGCCAATATCAGCAGCCGGCGGCCGGTGGTGTAGCCGGAGCGGCGGCGCAGCTCGTCCAGCACGGCGCCGCGGTCGCCGGCGGCGAGGGAGTTGTAGCGGGCGTTGAGGCCCTCCAGCACGAAACCCAGCAGCTCGTCGAGCGGCGGCGCCGAGCCCTCCGCCATCAGGATCGATGTCGGGGTAGTGGGCATGCCAGGGGGGAAGTCGTCGGGTCCGTGGCCGACGTTGACGGAGATGCCGAGAGCGACCCGCTCGATGCGGTCGCCCCGGTAGGTGGCCTCGCCGAGGACGCCGCTTACCTTGCCGCCGTCCAGCAGGACGTCGTTGGGCCAGCGGATGTCCAGCGGCGCGCGGCAGAGCTTGCGCAGCGCCGCGTGCACCGCCAGGGCGCCGGCTAAGGTGAGCATCGGCACAGTGGACCCCAACCAATCGGGGCGCAGTAGGGCGGTGAAGTGCAGCCCGGCGTCTGGCAGCGAGAGCCACGGGCGGCCCTGGCGGCCCCGCCCGGCGGTCTGCTCCCGCGCCACCAGCGTCAGCCCGTGGGGGGCTTCGGCCGCCGGCAGCTCCAGCGCCAGCCGGTTGGTGGAGTCGACCTTCTCAAGGTAGCGGATTTCGGAGCCGATGCGGCCCGGACCGAAGCGGCGCGCCAGCCCCTCGATCTGTTCCTTCATCGACATAGCGTCGATCCGTGCTCCGCCGCGGTGGCGGCTCCTAGTCGTCGCTTTCTTCCGCTTCACGCGGCGCCACGCTCATCGTCATGTCGATGGCCCGCGGCGAGTGGGTGATGGCGCCGACGGAGATCAGGTCGACGCCCGACTCGGCCACCTCCCTGATGTTGTGCTCGCCGATGCCGCCCGAGGCCTCCATGATCACGTGGCCCCCGCCCCCGCCCTCGCCTCTGGCCAGATCGACCGCCTGGCGCAGCTCGTGGGGTGCCATGTTGTCCAGCAGCGCCGCTTCGGCCCCGCTCTCGATCGCCTTGTGCAGCTGCTCGAGCGAGCGGACCTCCACCTGCACGCGCATCGGGTGTGGTGCGGCGGCCTTGGCGCGCACAACGGCCGCGCGGATGCCCCCGGCCAGGGCGATGTGGTTGTCCTTGATCAGGATGCCGTCGTCGAGGCCGAAGCGGTGGTTGCGACCGCCGCCGGCGGCGACGGCGAACTTGTCGAGCAGCCGCAGCCCCGGCGCGGTCTTGCGCGTGTCGACGATCGCCGCCCCGGTACCCTCCACCATCCGCACCAGGCGGCGTGTGGCGGAGGCGATGCCGCTCATGCGCATCAGGAAGTTCAGGGCGGTGCGCTCGCCCGAAAGGATGGTTCCCGCGTCGGCGTCGACGGTGAGGATCCTGTCGCCCCCCTCGACGGCGTCGCCGTCGGCGGCCGCGGCCGAGCAGCGCGCGGCGGCGGAGAGCAACGTAAAGACCATTGTCGCCACGCTGACGCCGGCGACGACGCAGTCCTCGCGGACGCTGATCCAGCCGCTGGCGTCCATCGGCGGCTGCGGCAGGACGCTGCGGGTGGTGCGGTCGCCCCAGCCGATGTCCTCGCGCAGCGCGTTGCGCACTATCTCGCGCAGGTGCAGCGGGTCTATATTCATCGCTTTTTCCCTCACCAGGCGCTGCCTAATCGGGAGCCGCCCCGAGACATGCTTATAGCAGATCAGCCCTGGCCTAACAAGGGTTTAGCGCGGGCGCGCGGCTTGTTGCGCCGCCAGGCCCTGTGGTATAGTGCGCGCCGCATCCAACGGGGAGTAGGGCTTGAGAAAACACGCCGTTGTGCTGCTTTTACTGGCGCTCCTGCTCGTCGCCGCGACACTGGCGGCCCAGGACGAGGAGGCGCGGCGCTTCGCCGAGATCCAGGGCCTGATCGAGGACGGGCTCTACCAGCAGGCGATCGGCCGCATCGAGGGCTTCCTGCGAGACTTCGCTGGCAGCCCCAATGTCGAGGTGCTTCGCTACAGGCTGGCGGAGCTGCTGTTCCGTAGCGACCGCTTTAGCGAGGCCGTGGGCGCGCTCGAGGCGTTCCTGCGAGAGCATCCTGCCAGCCCCGACGCCGACCAGGCCCGCTTCCTGCTGGCCAGCGCTTACAGGCTCACCGAGAGGCCGGTACGCGCCCGGGCCGAGATCGACGCGCTGCTGCGTCGGCGCCGCCTCGACGAGCGTCTGCGGATCGCCGCCCTGGAGAAGAGGTCCGAGATTGCCCTCGAGCTCGGCGAGCTGGAGGATGCTCAGCGAGATCTCGAGGAGCTGGTGCGCCGCGAGGAGACGCCGCAGCGCGTCCTGGAGCTGGCTAACGTCTACTACAACCTCGGCAGGTTAAGGCAGGCCGAGGGGACCTTCAGGCGGATCGCCGCCGACAACTCGCTCTCTGCCGCTGACCAGCGGACGGTGACCCTGCGGCTGGCGCTTACGCTCTACCAGCGCGACCGCTTCCGCGAGATAGTCGAGCTGCTGGAGCCGAGTCGGCAGCGCTACCGCGACGACGACTCGATAATGATGACCCTCGCCTGGGCCCTCTACCGCCTGCGGCGCTACGAGGAGGCCTACGCCGTGGTCGAGGGCCGGCCGCTGAGCCCCGATTCGGAGCTGGCCGAGTCGATCCGCGAGGGCCGCAGCCTGGTGATGGTGCACGAGTACGGCGCCGCCGTCGCCTTCTTCGAACGGCTCCTGAGCGAAGCCCTGCCGGCGCCGGCCCTGGCACCGGCGCACCGCGCGCTGTCCGATGCCTACTTCGCCCTCGGCGACCTCGAAGGCGGCATCGGCACGCTGGAGCGGATGGCCTCAGTGCTGGACGACGACGGCGAGCGCTTCGACCTCTGGCTGGAGATCGGCGATGCCTACGACTCGATGCTCGGCGACTCCGCCGCGGCGGTGGCCTCCTACCGCCTGGCGCTGGCCATCGACCCGGGCGGAGAGTTTGCGGACGAGGTGGCCGCCAAGATCGTGCGCGCCCAGGTGGCGATGGGCGATGTGGGCGGGGCCGTGGGGAGCATCACGCGCTTCCTCCGGGACTATCCGCGCAGCCGCTTCCTGGACGAGATCCACTTCCTGGCGGGCACAGTCTACGAGCAGAGCGGCGCCCACGACGCGGCGCTCGAGCACTACCGCCGCATAGCTCAGGAGCGCGGCGACAGCCCCTTCAGGCGGCGGGCCTACGAGGCCGGCCTGGCGCTGGTGCGCGGCCTGCGGCGCTGGGACGAGGTGATCGCCATCGGCAGCGAGTACCTGCGCGAGTTCCCCGAGGCGGAACGGTTGGCAGGGCCCCACCTCGACATCGCCCTGGCCTGCTACCAGACGGGCGACTTCCGCCAGGGGATCGACCACTACGAACGGGCGCTCACGGCTGAGGGGGGCGAGGGGGGCGAGATAGGAATCAGCCGCGTGCTGTTGGAGATCGGCTGGGGCTACTACAAGCTGGGTGACTTCGAGCGCGCCGCCGCCTACTACAGCCGGGTGGTCGAGCGCTACCCCGGCGAGCCGGAGGTCGAGGAGGCCCTCTATTGGCTCGGCTGGCTGGCGCAGGTCGACAGCGACCTGGCCGGCGCGAACCATTTCTTCCGCCGCCTGCTGGAGCGCTTCCCCGACTCCCGCTACGCCGAGCTAAGCCTCTGGCAGGTGGCCAACAACCACCTGCGCCGCGACGAGACCGGCGAAGCGATCGCCGCCCTCGGCGACCTCGTCGACCGCTACCCCGACGGCCAGTACACCGGCCCGGCGCGGAGCCGCCTGGTCGAGGCGCACGTGGCGATGGGCAACTACCGCTCGGCGCTGCAGAGCATCGAGGCCTTCGTCGAGGCCGATCCGACCCAGCGGATCAGCCCGGCAGACATGCTCGCCCGCGGCAACGGCCTGGCGCAGGCCGCTAACCTCGAGGCCGCGTTGCAGACCTTCCGGCGGCTGCTGGAGCGCTTCCCCGCCTCAGAGGTCGCCGACGAAGCGACGCTCAACATCGGCATCATCTATTATCAGACGGGCGACTACCACCGGGCGGCGAGGGAGCTTGGCAAGCTGGAGGAGTTCTTCCCCGACAGCGACAGGCGGGCGGCCGCCGCCTACTACCTCGGCCTCAGCCTGATGCAGCTACGGCGCTACGACGAGGCAATCCCCCAGCTCCAGTACTGCCTCGACGGGCGTGGCGATGGTGAGGGTGCCGAGGTCATCTACTACATGATCGGCCACGCCCACCAGCAGGCGGGCCGTGACGAGGAGGCGGTCGAGGCCTACCGCCAATACCTGCTGCGCCTCCCCGACCCGTCGGAGAACCTCGAGCGGCGCATAGAGATCGCGGAGCTGTTCGCCCGCGCCGGCCACCCCCAGGAGGCGGCTCGGCAGCTGGAGGGGATCATCGAGGCGGCGCGGGATCCCGAGCTTATCGTGAGCGCCCAGTTCGCCCTCGGGGCCGTCTGCGAGCTGATGGGAGAGCTGGAGCGCGCAGCGGTCGAGTACCTCAGGGTCACCTACGTCCACTCCTCCTCGCCGACGGCGGCGCTGATGGCTCGCTTCCGCGCAGGCGCGGTCTTCGAGCGCCTCGGCCGCCTCGCCGACGCCATCAACGTCTACCGGACGGTGGCCGACAACCACGCCGGCACCCGCTTCGGCGAGGTGGCGGCGATTCGCATTGAGGTTCTGAGCAGACTTCTCGCAGCGCGCGAGGCGGAAGAGGGGGAGGGAACTTCACCCCAGGAGCAACCGTAATTAACAGGCGGTGAGTCGGTATGCGGCTGCTTCCGCACCTTGTCTCCTACATGGCCGAGACTGTCGCCGCGGCGCTGGCGCGCGAGAAGCTGGTTAGTATCGACGACGAGAGCCGCCTCGCCGGCCTTGTCGAGAACGTCATCGTCGCCGACCTGGAGGCCGAGGAGAGGCTCGACGAGGAGGCGCGCGAGCTGCTCTCGCAGCACTACGAGCAGGTGCGGGCCAGCGGCGCCCACTACCGCGAGCTCTTCAACAAGGTCAAGGCCAAGCTGGCCAAGGACCGGGGTATCATCCTCTAGACCGCATACCGAACAGGGTTTGGCCGGCATGAAGCTGAGCGACGACAGGGTTAACCATCTCAGCCACGCGATCGCCGACGCCTTGGCGGCCGACGAGCGCGTCGAGTTCCTCGAGGTCTGGGACAAGGTGCGGCTGCGCGTCAAGCGGAGCATAGTTCAGGTTCTGCGCCACGACGAGGAGATGGAGCGCCGCGCCGAGGCCAAGGTACGCAGCCTGCGGCGCGGCGTGCACGAGGGGAGCCCGGAGTGGGACGTGCTGCGACGCCAGTTCTACCGGGAGGAGATCGAGAGGCTCCGCGCCCTCCGGTGAGGGAGGGGCAGCGGCGGCGTCCGGTAATTCGAGCCAGTTAGAGGTGGATAATGCACATAATCGAGACCAACGCTTTGAGAAAGACTTTCACAAACCTGGTAACCCGCAGGAAGGTTCACGCCCTGCGGGGAGTCGACCTGGCCGTGGAGCGGGGAGAGATATTCGGGCTCCTGGGCCCCAACGGCGCCGGCAAGACCACGCTGGTCAAGATACTGCTGGGCATCACCTACTCGACCGCCGGCGGCGCCGGCCTCTTCGGGCGCTCGGTGCGGCGCAGCGCCAGCCGCGCCCGCGTCGGCTACCTGCCGGAGAACCACCGCTATCCGGGATTCCTCAAAGGCCGGCAGGTGATGGCCTACTACGCCAGGCTCTCCGGGATGAGCGGCGGCGCCAGGAAGCTGCGCATCGATGAGCTGCTGAAGCTGGTGCGGATGGCCGAGTGGGCGAAGACGAAGATGGGCAAGTACAGCAAGGGGATGCAGCAGCGCGTCGGCATGGCCGTCTCGATGGTCCACGATCCCGACCTGCTGGTGCTCGACGAGCCGACCGACGGCGTAGACCCGATCGGGCGCAAGGAGATCCGCGACATCCTGCTCGAGCTCAAGGAGCGCGGCAAGACGATCTTTCTCAACTCCCACCTGCTCAGCGAGGTCGAGCTGGTCTGCGACCGCATCGCCATCCTCAATAAGGGCAAGGTGGTTTCCGAGGGCTCGGTCGACGAGCTGACCAGCGTCGGCAACGTCTGGGCCATTCGGTTGCAGGACGCACCCGAGCACCTGCCTAAACTTCTGACGGAAAAAGGGTTCCAGCTAAGAGAACCCGATGAGGACGAGCTGATGCTCGAGGCGGCCGACCTGGCCACTCTCAACGGTGCCGTCGACCTGATCCGCGCCGAGGGTGTGCAGATCGCCGGCATCAGGCGGCGGCGGCTGACGCTGGAGGAGATGTTCATCGACGTGATCGAGCGCGAAGGGGGGTCGGGAGTAAAATGATCAGGTTCTGGGCAATCATCGGAAACACCTTCCGCGAGGGGATCGCCAAGAAGACGATCCTTACAATCCTCGTTTTGAGTACTCTGATAATCGGTTTCTTCCTGCTGGCTCTCAACGTTGGCGGCGACATCGTGTACCTGTTCGGGGCCGAGATCGACGAATTGCCGGAGGAGGCCCTTCGCGGCTTCGAGGCCGCCGTTGTCGCCTTCTTCTACCAGATCTCTATATTCGTCGGCATCTTCGCCGTCGCCTCCTTCTTCCCCAGCATGCAGGAGAAGGGGACGATCGACCTGCTGCTCAGCCGCCCCATGAGCCGCTTCAGCATCTACACCGCCAAGTTCCTGGGCTGCATGGTCATCGTCTTCGTGGTCGCGGCCTACACGATACTCGGCACCTGGGCTATCTTCTGGCTCAAGACCGGTATCGCGCACAAGGAATATTTATATACGATCCCGATCTTCATGCTCGCCTTCTTCGCCTTCATGGGCTTCATCGCCATGGTCGGCGTAATCACCCGCAGCACCACACTCTCAGCCATCCTCGGTATCTTCTTCCCCTTCTTCTTCAGCCTCATATTCCTAGGACTGCACAATAGCCGCATCCTCAGTGGCTACTCCTTCTGGCACAACTTCTTCGAGACGCTCTACTGGATATTCCCGAAGACGCCGGAGCTCACTGCCTGGAATATAGATATCATCGCCGGCGGAGCGATCGACATCGATCCCGTGTCCGCCATCTGGTCGACGCTGGCCTTCGCTGTGGGCACCTTCGCCATCGGCGCTTTAATCTTCCAAAAACGCAGCTATTGATGCTATAATTAGAGATTAACCTTTGCGGAATTACTGAGTACGGCATGCAGCGAATCGTAACAGTGATCCTACTGTTGTCCCTGGCGGCGACCGCGGCTGCGCAAGAGGATTCCCCGCGCGATCCCTTACGGCCGAGCGGGACGCGCTGGCTGGTGAGGTTCGAGCGGGCCGTTCCCGTCGCCGCCCAGAAGGAGCTTGCAGTCGAGCTGGGGGCGGAGCTGGTGCGGCTGGGTCCGTACGCCGACTTCGTGCTGTTGCGTTTCGACTCCCCCCCCAAGCCGATGGCGGCGGAGCGCCTGGCGCGCACGCCAGGCGTCGTCTACGCGGAGCGTGAGGCCCGCTACCGGACCGCGATGCACCTGGCTCCGGTCGATCCCGACGACCCGCTCGAGCCGCTGCAGTGGTCGCACCGGATGATCAACCTGCCGGCCGCCCTGGACATCAACTTCGGCTCTGATCCGAGCGTCGCCGTCGCCATCCTTGACACCGGCGTCGCCTATGCCGACTTCGGCGCCCACAGCGCTGCGCCCGACCTGGCCGGCACCGTCGTGCTCGACGGCTACGATTTCGTCGGCGGCGATGCGCTGGCCCTCGACGAGGGGGACGGGTCTGTCGGCCACGGAACCTTCGTTGCCGGCGTCGTCGCCCAGACTACCCATAACGCCCGCGGCACCGCCGGCATCGCCTTCAACGCCTCGCTGCTGCCCGTGCGGGTGGCCGGCCGCCGGGGTATCGCTCGGGCCGCAGAGCTGGCGCGGGGCATCCGCTACGCCGTCGCCAGCGGGGCGAGCATTATCGTAGTCGGCGTCGCCGGGCCGGCCGACAGCCGCGCGGTGCGCGAGGCGGTGCGCTTCGCCTACCGCTGCGGCGTGGCCGTTTTCGCCCCGGCCGGCAACCGGCCTGAGGTTCAGTTCCCGGCGCGCTACCGCGAGGTCCTCAGCGTCGGGGCCGTCGACGCGGCGGGACGGCGGGCCCACTACTCGCCCGCGAGCGGGCCGGTAGATATCTACGCTCCCGGCGGCGACCTGCGCCCAGGCGTCGACGCCGACTCCGACGGCCGCCCCGACGGCGTCATCGCCGAGACCTTCAGGGCGCGGCGCTTCGGCAGCTTCGGGCCGGTGATGCTCGAGGGAACCTCCGCGGCCGCAGCCCACGCAGCAGGCGCCGCGGCGCTCCTGCTCAGCCAGGTCGGCCCGCTGCCGCCCGAGCGGCTCTACAGCGCCCTGCGCTCCAGCGCGCGCCTCGAGGGCGGCCTGCCGCTGCTCGACGCCGCACGCCTCCTCTTCCGCGCCTCCGCCTTTTCTTTCTGATCTATTCATAATCATCCTTGCCCAATAGGAAAGGTCGCCTTAACCTTTGCGCCATGAAGGTGAGGGTGAGGGGCTGGTCACACGTCGACCTGATGCTGCTCTACATCGTGGTGGTCTGGGGATCGGTCTTCTCGGTGATCAAGCTGTTGACCGCCGAGCTGCCGCTGGACGCGGTCAACGGGCTGCGCTTCGTCCTCATCGCCGCCGGCTTCGGGGTGATCCTGGCGGCTAGGCGCGACTTCAGGCTCTCGGGGCGCGACGCGGCCCTGGTGGTGGCGCTCGGCCTCGTCGGCTTCACCGCTTACCAGCTGCTCAGCAGCTACGGGATCAGCCTCGCGGTAGTGGCCGGCTCGGCGCTGATTTTGGCCACCACGCCGGTCTTCGCCACGCTGTTCAGCGGGCTCTTCCGGGTCGAGAGGGTCGGCCGGCTGGGCTGGCTCGGGGTTGCGGTCGGCTTCGCCGGCATCGCGGTGATCGTCGTCGGCGAGCACGGCCTGAGCGCCCTGCGCGTGGAAAGCGTCGCGGGGGAGCTGGCGGTGGTCGCCGGCGCAGCCTGCTGGGCCGCGGGCGCGGTGATCAGCAAGCCGCTGATGGACCGCCACTCCTCGATCAAGATC
>CAYOXX010000036.1:0-27025 GCA_964408025.1 uncultured Acidobacteriota bacterium
GGGGCAACTGGGGGCGGCGCTGGAGGCGCTCGACGCGGCGGGGACGGGAGGGCTGCCGGTGGCGGCGCTTGCCAAGCGGGAGGAGACGCTGTTCGTGCCGGGTAAGCGGAAAGCGGTTCGGCTGCCGAAAACGGACCCGGCGCTGCGGCTGGTGCAGCGGATCAGGGACGAAGCGCACCGGTTCGCCGTCAGCTACCACCGGCAGCGCCGCGCGCAGCGGACGCTAACGACGGCGCTGAGGCGGGTGCCCGGGATCGGCCCGAAGCGGGCGAAGAAGCTGCTGGTGAGATTCGGGTCGCTGGAACGAATCAGGAAAGCCCCGGCCGAAGAGCTGGAGGCGGCGGTGGGCAAGGTGAATGCGAAGGCGCTGATGGAGTATCTGGAAAGCGGCTAGAGACATCGAGATTCTGATAGAAGTGAGCACGGGCGGCATCCGCTTTCGCTTCCGACTACGCCACGGCTTTGTCGGATAAGTAAGCTTCGGCGGACAGGTTAAGCTACCCACACAGTTGATGGGAAAAACCACGGGCGCCCTAAAGGACGCCCCTACAGTGCTTTACTCACAATTGGTTTGAATTTCGGGTTCTGTACTTAGGCGTGGAGTTTGTTCTTCAAACAGGCTCTAATTGACGCGATTTCCTCGTGAACTTTAATCGTTCTTCATGCGCGGTAGGAACTCGACGATGTGGTCCTTCATCCGCCGCAGGGCTTCTTCAACGTCGGGACCTTTGACGGAGACGCCGTAGAGGTCGGGGCAGCGGGCGATGAGGCCGTGCGTCTCGGTGTCGTTGACGATTTCGACGAGGTATGTGCGGCCCTTGACCCGCAGCGACTCGATGCGGTGGCTCTCGAACCGCTCGACGGCGCGGTCGATCTGGCGGGCGATGCCTTCGACGGCCACTGGGAAAACCGGCTGCTGGGGATTGAGCATGTCGACGGGGGTGCCGTTCTCGGGATCGTCGATGTAGATGGAGAGGCCGTCGCTGCGGAAGGTCATATCGTGGAGGGGGCGCGAGGCGGCTGGGTAGCGGCGGCGGGCTTCGGCGAGGCAACGGCGGATCTTCATCAGCGAGACGCCGGTGTCGAGGAGTTTTTTGAGCACGCCCAGCTCGATGAGGTTTGTGCGCGAGTAGAGCCGGCGGGAACCGCGGCCGGCCGCTTTCTGGATCTCCGGAGAGACGAGTCCGGTGCGATCGTAGCGGTCGATCTGCTTGTAGGTGAGACCGGTGAGCCGGCTCACCAGTCCGGTGCGGAAGCCTTTAGCATTCATATGTTATCGGCAAAACGTGAACAAAAATGATAGCCCGCGCCGCGATTCGATGTCAACGATGGCAATTGGAGAGATTTTCGACGGCTTTTTCGGTTTCCCCATGCCGGTATTCCCAAGATGGTGACAGACAGGAATGTCTGTCCCACCAAGGAGTAGCGTCGGGCTAAATTTATCCGCCGAAGCGTAGCGAAGGTAAAGCGCGACCAGGCGGCCTAAAGGTCGCCGCTACAGAGGTGACGTACAGGGATATCCAGTCCGGCTTCGGCGGATGACAGACAGGAATGTCTGTCCTACCGGCTTCATGAAAGATAATTACGCCAGTCCAACAATGGAGTTGACTTGATTCAGCAATGAGGCAAAACCTACAGAGGACCGGTTCGGGCTTCGATCCTGTTGACGCTAGATGGCGAATCTGATAGAACGGCGGCACTTCGCGAGGTGGTCCAAATGGGCATTGTAAACAAGCTGGTTACCTCGCTCATCGGCACCAAGCACGAGCGGGATATCAAGCGGTTGCAACCGCTTGTGGATGCGATAAACGAGCTGGAAGACCAGGTTCAGTCGCTGAGCGACGACCAGTTGCGGGCCAAGACGGGTTATTTCAAGAACAAGCTGGAGATGGGCGCCTCGCTCGGCGACATCCTGCCCGAGGCGTTCGCAGTGGTGCGCGAGGTGAGCAGGCGCCGGCTGCACATGCGCCACTACGACGTGCAGCTCATCGGCGGGATAGTGCTGCATCAGGGCCGGATCGCGGAGATGAAGACGGGCGAGGGCAAGACGCTGGTGGCGACGCTGCCCGCCTACCTGAACGCGCTGACAGGCAAGGGAGTGCACATCGTCACGGTTAACGACTACCTGGCCCGTCGCGACTCGGAGTGGATGGGTCCGGTCTACAAGGCCCTGGGCCTGCAGGTCGGCCTGATCCAGGCGGAGGAGAGAGAGGCGGATAAGAAGGCGTCCTACGAGGCGGACATCACCTATGGGCAGAACAACGAGTTCGGCTTCGACTACCTGCGCGACAACATGAAGTTTTCGCTGGAGGACTTCGCGCAGCAGGGTCACCACTTCGCTATCGTCGACGAGGTGGACAGCATCCTGATCGACGAGGCGCGCACGCCGCTGATCATCAGCGGCCCGGCGGAGGAGAGCACCGATAAGTACTACCGCATCGACAAGATCGTCCCGCGGCTGGGGCAGAAGATCGTCACCGGCAAGGAGCGCAGCCGTTGGGACGACTCGCCGGACACCGACGAGGAGAACTACGATTTCCTGGTTGACGAGAAGAGCCGCACGGCGGCGCTTACCGAGCGTGGCGTTCAGAGGTGCGAGGAGCTGCTAGGAATCGACAACCTCTACCACCCGGGCAACATGGCGCTGATCCACCACATCAACCAGAGCCTCAAGGCGCACTCGCTGTTCAAGAGAGACGTGGATTACGTGGTGAAGAACGGCGAGGTGATCATCGTCGACGAGTTCACGGGGCGGTTGATGCCGGGGAGGCGCTGGAGCGACGGCATGCACCAGGCGATCGAGGCGAAGGAGAAGGTGGAGATCGCGCGGGAGAACCAGACGCTGGCCACTGTGACCTTCCAGAACTACTTCCGTATGTACGAGAAGCTGGCGGGGATGACGGGCACGGCGGACACCGAGGCGGAGGAGTTCGAGAAGATCTACAAGCTCGACGTGGTGGTGATTCCGACGAACGAGACGCTGCTGCGGACCGAGCACCCGGACGTCATCTTCCGGACGCACCGTGAGAAGGTGGAGGCGATCATCGAGGAGATCGCCGAGCTGCACGGGCAGGAGGTGACGCTGGGCGACACGGTGTGGCGCGGGCGCCCGGCGCTGGTCGGCACCATATCGATCGAGAAGAGCGAGGAGCTGAGCAAGCGGCTGAAGAAGCTGCGGATTCCCCACCACGTGCTGAACGCGAAGTACCACGAGAAGGAGGCGGAGATAGTCGCCCAGGCCGGCAAGGCGGGCGCGGTGACGATCGCCACGAACATGGCCGGGCGCGGCACCGACATCCTGCTGGGCGGGAACCCGGAGTTCCTGGTCCGCAAGGAGCTGGGGCCCGAGGCGGAGGTGGAGGGGGCGCTGGCGAAGGCGAAGGAGGACTGGGAGGAGGAGCACCGCGCGGTGGTCGAGATGGGCGGGCTGCACATCGTCGGCACGGAGCGCCACGAGGCGCGCCGCATAGACAACCAGCTGCGCGGCCGCGCCGGGAGGCAGGGCGACCCTGGCTCGTCGCGCTTCTTCCTCAGCTTCGAGGACGACCTGCTGCGCATCTTCGGCATGGAGCGCATGAGCGGTGCGATGGAGCGCCTGGGGATGAAGGAGGGTGTGCCGATCGAGCACCGGATGGTGACCAACGCCATCGAGCGGAGCCAGCATCAGGTGGAGCAGCACAACTTCTCGATCCGCAAGCACCTGCTGGAGTATGACGACGTGATGAACGCCCAGCGTACGAGCGTCTACGAGCTCCGTCGCCAGGTGCTGAGCGGCGAGCTGGGCAGGGATTACCTCCTCGAGCTATCGCGCGACATAGTTAACTGGATCCTGAAGGAGACGATCGGGGACGAGGACCCGGAGAACTGGAACCACGAGGCCTGCGCGGCGCGGCTGCAGGAGATGTTCGCGCTCGACGTCAAGGCCACGGACCTGGAGAACCGGAACCTCGACGAGCTGGGTGAGAACCTGAGGTCGATGGTCGAGGAGCATCTGAGCCGCAAGGAGACAGAGTTCGGCGAGGAGCGCTTCGGCCGCGTGCTGCAGTTCGTGATACTGAGCACGATAGACGACCACTGGAAGGACCACCTCTACCAGCTCGACCACCTGAAGGAGGGGATTGGCCTGCGGGGCTATGGCGGGCGGCAGCCGCTGGTCGAGTTCAAGAAGGAGAGCTACGAGCTGTTCAAGGGGATGCAGGAGAACCTGGAGAACAGCGCCATCCAGAAGCTGTTCCGCCTGCAGATCGAGGCAGTAGCGCCAGAGGAGTTTGAGCTGGAAAGGCCCCAGGTGCCGCTGTTCTACGGGGGGCCGGAGGAGCCGCCCGAGGGGCCGTCCGGGAAGCGGGGGAGGCGCGCCGGGCCGAAGGTCGAGAAGCGGAGGGCGAGCACGAAGATCGGCCGTAACGACCCCTGCCCCTGCGGCTCGGGGAAGAAGTACAAGAAGTGCTGCCTGGGCAAGGACATTTCTCAGTTGGTCGGCGGATGAGACGAGGTGTAGAATAGAGTCAATGGGAACTCTTGAATGAGCAGGACGCATCCGCGATGAGTGTTTTCTGCGAACCTTCGGCGGACGTTATCGAGACCGGTTAAAGATGGGCGGGCCGCGGCCCGCCCTTGGTGTTTATTATGACAATCTTAATTATGAAAGGTCTCCGATATTGATGTCGACTATCCGCAAAACCGAGCATGGGGGGTATAAAGGCCCCCCCTACGTGACTCGGTTTAGGAGCAAGGGGGGTGGCGGGCATCCGCCATGGGCAGACAAGTTCAGGCTCCCCCTACGGACTCGGTTCGGGAGCACGGGGGCCCTAAAGGCCCCCCCTACGGACTTGGTGCGGGGGCCCTGCGCCCGAGGCGGACAAGTTCAGGCCCCCCCTACGTGATTAGGACTTCGGGGAAGTAACGTCGAATTAATTGAGAGCGAGGAAGCGATGCTGAAGGATAAGCCGCCGCTGGCGCTTAGCTACGACGACGTGCTGGTGGTGCCGGCGCGCTCGGAGGTGGTGCCGAAGGACGTCGAGATCGGCACGCGCCTGACCCGGAACATCGGGCTCAACATTCCGCTGGTCAGCGCGGCGATGGACACGGTGACGGAGGCGGCGATGGCCATAGCGATCGCGCGCCAGGGCGGCATCGGCGTCGTCCACAAGAACCTGGGGATCGAGGCGCAGGCGGCGGAGGTGGACAAGGTCAAACGCTACGAGAGCGGCATGATCGTCGACCCGATCACTATCCACCCCGACGAGGCGGTCGGCGAGGCGCTGGGGCTGATGCGCAAGTTCAAGATCGGCGGCGTGCCGGTGATCGACGACGCCGGGAGGCTGGTCGGCATACTGACCAACCGCGACCTGCGCTTCGAGCCGCGACTTGACCTGCCGGTGAGGGACATGATGACGAAGGATAAGCTGATCACCGCGCCGGTGGGCACGACGCTGGAGCAGGCGCGCGAGATCCTGCACCGGCACAAGATCGAGAAGCTCCCGGTGGTCGACGACGAGGGCTACCTGAAGGGCCTGATCACGGTGAAGGACATCATGAAGAAGATCACCTCGCCCAACGCCTGCAAGGACGAGCTGGGCCGGCTGCGGCTGGCGGCGGCGGTCGGGGCCTCGCAAGACCTGATCGAGCGGGCGAGCGAGCTGGTGCGGGCGAAGGTCGACTGCCTGGTGCTGGACTCCGCCCACGGGCACAGCGAGGGGGTGATCAAGTCGCTCGAGCGGCTGAAGAAGGAGTTCGAGGACATCGAAGTGATCGCCGGGAACATCAGCACCGGCGAGGCCGCCTCGGACCTGATCGGCGCGGGAGCGGACGCTATCAAGGTCGGCCAGGGGCCGGGCGGCATCTGCACCACGAGGGCCGTCTCGGGTGCCGGGATGCCGCAGGTCACCGCTATCGCCAACTGCGTGCCGGCGGCGCGCAAGGCGGGTGTGCCGATCATCGCCGACGGGGGGATCAAGTACTCGGGCGACATCGTCAAGGCGATCGCCGCCGGCGCCGACTGCGTGATGATCGGCGGCCTCTTCGCCGGCACCGAGGAGAGCCCGGGCGAGAAGGTGCTCTACAAGGGCCGCACCTTCAAGGAGTACCGAGGCATGGGCTCGCTGGGCGCCATGGATAGGGGCGGCCGCGAGCGCTACTTCCAGGACGAATCGCTGAGCTCCGAGAAGCTGGTGCCGGAGGGGATTGAGGGGCGCGTGCCCTACAAGGGGCCGGTCTCCTCGACGATCTTCCAGCTCATCGGCGGGCTGCGCGCCGGGATGGGCTACTGCGGCTGCCGCACGATCGAGGAGCAGCAGGAGAAGGCGCGCTTCGTGCGCATCACCAACGCCGGCCTGCGCGAGAGCCATGTCCACGACGTGATCATCACCAAGGAAGCGCCGAATTACCAGCGGGAGCCGTGACCTTTCTCCGTTCTGGCGAGCGAGGATGACCATCCTGCGCAGTGGAAAATTGTGAGCGGCATCCGCTAATGTCCATCCGAATCTTGGTCTGAACTATTCTCTGATCTTATCGATTTCCCCCTGGTTCTGCTGTCGTGCGTGCGGAATTCCGCGACTGTCGCGGGGGCGAATGGTATCGAGAGTTTTTGCCCCATTCGATGACGACGATGGAGTTGATAGTCTTTCATTGAATTTGCTTGCCGCAATGTGGGCAAAGCGTTGGCTTGCCTGTCCTTTTTTGCCATTCCTCGATAAAGCCGGATCCAAGAATTCCGGCCGGCAAAGCGAACATACCGATGCCTAGAATGGAGATGATGGTACCTAAGATCTTACCCGCCAAAGTGATTGGATAGATGTCGCCATAGCCGACTGTAGTGAGCGTTGCGACCCCCCACCACATTGACGCCGGTATATTCGAGAAAGCGTCAGGTTGCGCGTCACTTTCGAAGAAGTACATCAGACTTGAAGCCATTACCAGCAGGATAATCACCACAAAAATTGTGATTAATAGTTCTTCTCTTTTATTAACAAGTACCTTCCCAAGAATCTTGAGTGATCGAGAGTACCTGCCCATTTTAAATATCCGAAAGAGCCGCACGAGTCGCACCGCCCTTATGAATCTCAAATCCAGGGTGAGTAGCATCGGCAGATAGAAGGGCAATATGGCAAGCAAATCAATTACCGCCAAAGGAGACAGGGCGTATTTGATTCTACCAATAACTGATCCCCTGTATCGCTCATCGACCGTGCATACCCATAGGCGAATAATATATTCAATAGTGAACACCGCCACCGAAAACAACTCAAAGGCAAATAATAGAGTATCAAATTGAGCAGATATATCCCCCACTGTTTCTATAACAACAGCAAAGACATTAAGAAAAATCAAGGTCATAATAAAAATAGAAAATCCTCTACCTTCAATGAATTCGAATACTAGTGTTTTCACTTTTTTACGCATCACTCTCTCCTTTTCGTGTCTTTTGTGCATTCTTTAGCCCACGCACCGCTAGAGTCCCTGAATACTACGCCCAAACCGGTACATTATACCCGATTGGAATAATGGGACTGATGCGTGGCTATTTTCTTGTCAGTCTATGCGAGTTATTTCCCTGGTGTTTCCTTTAACCAAGCGGAAATGGATTTCAATACCCGGTATTTGTGTTCTGAGTAGCCTTTCGCCCCATTCGACGACAACTACGGAGTCGGGTTCGAGGAGTTCATCGATGGCGAGTTCCTCGATTGCTGCAGGATCGTCGAGGCGGTAGAGATCGACGTGGTGGAGGCGGAGTCTGCCGGGGTGTTCGTGGATTATCACGTAGGAGGGGCTGGCGACGCCGTCGGGGTCGTCGACGCCGAGGCCGCGGGCGAGGCCGCGGACGAAGGTGGTCTTGCCGCTGCCGAGCTCGCCGACTAGGAGAATGAGTTCGCCGCCCCGAAGTTTTTGTGCGAGGTCCTCCCCCAC
Source organism: uncultured Acidobacteriota bacterium (assembly GCA_964408025.1). GTDB lineage: Bacteria > Acidobacteriota > DATKUA01 > DATKUA01 > DATKUA01 > CAYOXX01. The sequence goes on from CAYOXX010000036.1 coordinate 7,906, forward strand.
CCTCTCGGTTTCTTCGGGGCTCGAGGTGAGCCAGGATTTGTCCTCAGTCATTGTCGGGCCGAAGTCTATTCAATATCAAACGAGTTCGTATTGCCGGGGCTGCGCCCCGGTGACAGACACGAATGTCTGTCCCACCACATTTTTATGGCAGACTATAGTGTTTGTCTCACCATCCTCTATTTGGCAGACAAGAATCCGCCGTCCGATTTGGCAGAGACTATCCCACCTAATCTCAGTAGGTAGCTGAGAAATAACTCCATTTATCGCGCGAGCGCGATTAAACCACCTCCGCCGAAGGCGGACAAGTTCAGGTGGTCGCTACATTTTCACCGCGCGATTAGACCACCTCCGCCGAAGGCGGACAAGTTCAGGTCTCCACTATATGCCTTGACGACGCGCAACGCTCTCGTAGGGGGGTGCTTTAGCGCCCCCGTTATTATGATTCATTATCAAATCGGGAGCCCTAAAGGACTCCCCTACATAAAGATATCCGGCAAACGAGAGCCTCCAATGCCAATTCTAAGCCTATTCGTCTTCATCTTCCTCGGTCAGCTCGAGGAAGGCTTCGGAGACGGCGGTCATGATGTCGCCGGCGGTGAGCGAGATCTCGCCCTGGAACTCTGCGGCGAGGTCGCCGGCGAGGCCGTGCACGTAGACGCCGACGAGTGCGGCCTCGAGGGGGGGCACGTCGCGCTGAGCGATGAGTCCGGCGACGAGGCCGGTGAGCACGTCGCCGGAGCCGGCGGTGGCCATGCCGGGGTTTCCGGACATGTTGACATAGACGGCGCCGGAGGGGGCGGCGACGACGGTCCGGTAGCCCTTGAGGACGACGATGACGCCGTTTTCGGTGGCGACTTTGCGCGCGACGCCGATGCGGTCGGCCTGTACCTCGTCGATGCCGACGCCCAGGAGGCGTGCCATCTCGCCGGGGTGGGGCGTGATGACGATGTCAGCAGAGTCGCTGCGGAGTTTTTCCCGTTCGCCGGCGAATGCGTTGACGCCATCGGCGTCGATGACCATCGGCACCTCGACCCTTTCGACGAGTCCGCGGACGAGCTCAACAGTGGCGGGAGCGAGACCGATTCCGGGTCCGAATGCGAGTGCGGTTTTGTCGGCGAGTGCTTCGAGTACGACGTCGAGGGCCTCTGCGGCGAGGACGCCACCCTCGGCCTGCGGCAGGGGCAACGTCATGGTTTCGAGGACCGAGGTTTCGAGTATGCCGGTGAGGGAGACGGGCACGCCGACGGTGACGAGGCCGGCGCCGGCCAGCAGTGCGCTGCGGCCGACCATCGAGGCAGCGCCACCCTTGCCGAGGCTGCCGGCGACGGCGAGGAGGTGGCCGTAGGTGCCCTTGTGCGAGCCGGGCTCGCGCGGCTGTATGAGGGGCGCCACAAGCTCGTCGGTGAGCAGGTAGGTGTTGAGGTCGTCGCCCTCGCCGGAGGCGGGTATCGAGATGTCGGCGACTACCACCTCGCCCGCAAAGCTCTCTGCCGGGGGCATAACGTGGGCGATCTTGGGGTATGCGAAGGTGACGGTGAGGTCGGCCTCGACGGCGGGGCCGAGGAGGACTCCGGAGTCGGCGCTGAGGCCGGACGGCAGGTCGACGGCGACCACGGGTAGGCCGGAGGCGTTGATCATGTCGACGGCGCCGAGGGTGTGGCCGCGCACGGCGCTGTCCAGCCCGGTGCCGAAGATGGCGTCGACGACGAGGTCGAAATCGCGCGCGTCGAAGTTGATGCCGGCAACCGCTTCGCCGTCGGGGACTTCCCGGATGTCGAGGCCGATCTTGGCGGCGATTTCGGCGTTGGCGGCGGCGTCGCCCTTGAGGTCTCCGAGCGCGCAAAGGAGATAGGCGACCGGGTAGTGGTCGCGCTGAGCGAGGTGGCGCGCGACGACGAAGCCGTCGCCGCCGTTGTTGCCCTTGCCGCAGAAGATGGCGACGCGGAGCGGCTCCTCCGGCTCGAAGTACTCCTCGATGGTGTCGACCACGCAGCGGCCGGCGTTCTCCATGAGTACCATTCCGGGTATGCCGAGTGTATTGATGGCGTAGGAGTCCATGGCGCGCATCTGCGCGACCGTTACGAGCTTCATTCCGCCGAATACCATTAGTATTCCTCCAAGGTTGCTAGGTTTTTTTATTGTGTTCCAAAGTTATTACTACTTTTCCTCGGGCGTGTTCTTCTTCAAGATACCGGAGAGCTTCAGGAACCTCATTTAACGGGTAACGTCTATCTATAACAGGTACTGCTTTGCCGGCTTCAAGAAGCTCTTTCATAAAAACCAAATCATTTTGGTTTAGTCTCGTCGTCATGGAACCCATTTTCTTACTCCCGGTCATTGAAATCCATGGTCCTAGGAGCAGAGCTTGGAAAACTTGAGCCATAGAACCTCCGGTACAGACATAAATGCCCTTGGGACTTAATGCACGCTTATAATCGGAAATCGAATGATATCCGTTAGCAGCAAGAATCAGGTCATAACGCTGCCCACTTTTGGTGAAATCTTCTTGAGTGTAATCAATGACCTGGTCTGCACCAATCGAGCGCACCATGTCCAAATTCCTCGTGCTGCACACGCCAGTTACTTCAGCCCCGAACGATTTGGCAATCTGCACCGCAAACGTACCCACACCACCAGACGCACCATTAATCAAAACCTTTTGCCCTGACTGAATCTGTCCTTTATCGCGAAGCCCCTGCAGGGCGGTGACTGCCGCCATAGGTACAGCCGCTACTTCCTCGAATGTCATACCGGCCGGTTTCAACACCAATGCACTTTCACTAGCACATACATACTCGGCAAAACCGCCCCAATCACACCCGAATACATCATCACCCGGCTGAAACTGCTTTACGTTTCTGCCAACCGCTTCAACTCGCCCCGCTACGTCAGCTCCGAGTATCTTGTTTTTTGGTTTTAGAAGCCCAAAGCCCATTAGGCGGACCAAGAACGGTTTACCTCTCATGAGATGCCAGTCAGCTGCATTTGCGGACGCCGCATGAACTTTTATCAAGACTTCATTGTCCTTGGGAGTAGGTTTTTCTACCTCTTTGAGCTGAAGAACATCCGGTGGTCCGTATTTTGTGTATACAATAGCTTTCATATCTCTTACTCGCTGATCAGCAATGAGTTAACAATGGCTACTACATGCTTTGGGCAAGTATATGGGCGCGCCGAGCGGACCGTCAAGGAGAGGATGAGTGCAGCCGTGGCCGTGCGCCGGTGACAGACAGGAATGCCTGTCCTACCGGTTTGGTGGCAGACAGGAATATCTGTCCTACCGGCTTGGTGACAGACAGGAATGTCTGTCCTACTGATACAGATCTTAATTTCCCCAAAATAGTAAAGGCAGCGATAATCACTTTACCCGATGAAGCGTGAAAGGAGAGAGCGGAGGAGGAAGGCGGTTCGTTCGGAGGAGAATTCCTCGAGGCGGCGGCGCTGGCGACGGATCACGAGTTGGCGCCAGTCGGCGTCGACGATGATCCTGTGCAGCGTTTCGGCGACCGCGGAGTGGATCGCCGAGTCGAGCAGTATGCCGGCGTCGCCGAGTATTTCCGGGGCGGCGCCTTCGGCGATGGCGACGACGGGGACGCCGCAGTGGATGGCCTGGAGGATGCGGGCGCCGGAGAGGTCGGCGCCGTTGAGGTGAATGTAGACGCAGGCTCTGCGGAGGCAGGCGCGGAGCTGGTCGGGATCGAGTTCGCCGGCGAAGAGGACGGCATCGTCGCCCATCTCAAGTTCGGCGACGAGGTCGGAGAGGCGGGCGTAGTAGCCGGGGCAGATGTCCGCGCCGCCGGTGAGAACTAATTGGAAGGGGGGACAGACAGGAATGTCTGTCCTACCGTCTTGGGAACAGACAGGAATGTCTGTCCTACCGGCTTGGGGACGGACAGGAATGTCTGTCCTACCAGGTCGGGGACCTGGACCCAGAGACGCGTTGCTATCGACCGATGCGGACTTCACGTTCTCACCGCCTGGCGGCGGTACGCTCGCGGGATGCGGCACGCCCAATTCACCAGTTTGAATAAATTGTTCTACCGACGTGGGATCAGTGAGGAAGGAGCGGTGGTACCAGGCGGTCTTGATGAGGTCCTCGGTGCCGGATGCGGCGTGTAGGTCGCCGGCGTAGAGAAGCACGAGAGCGTTGTCGTCGAGCATGGCGAGTGTGAGAGGGTCGGCCGGGGCGTCGAGGGCTTCGAAGTCTACGAGCGGGGGGAGGCGGCGCACGCGCTGGAATCCGATCCGCTCGAGCCGATCGCAGGCGCTGGTGCTGTGACCTATGGCGAGCTCGCATCCGGTGGCGAGCTGGGCGAGACGATCGTGTGCGGCTTCGAGGCGGCCGCGGGTTTCGTAGTCGAGGCGTTCGAGGCAGGAGGTTGGCAGGAGCTCGTGGAGGACGACGATCGTCCGCTCCGTAGAGTGGTCGCTTATCTCTACAGGTGGAGAAGTAAGATGGAAGTGGCAAATGAGTAGCGCATCGGGATCGATAGCGGCTGAGGAGGACGACTCGCCCTCCGATTTGCTTTCGGTCTCGACTGGCTCGTCAGGGAGGAGTTCGCTCTCCCACCCCCATGAAAGGAAGAGGCGGTGGAGCAGCAGCATCTCGTCCCTCGCTGGACCGCCGGGGCGAGCGCCGGGTCCTGTCTGGACGACTTTCATAGCTGCTCCAAGAGCAGGCGCAGGACGAATGCCCAGCGCTCGATGGACAAGCTGTCGAGTCTGCGGCGGCCGCCGGCGACGAGGTCGCTGCGCAGGCGGTCGTCTGTGAGCAGGGTGTTGACGAGGGCGGCGACGCGCTCGGGATCGGTGTCGTCGAATAGGCAGCCGGCGCCGCCGAGGGTTTCGGGGACGGCGGCGCGGGCCAGCGCGAGTATCGGGACTTCGAAGAGCATGCTCTCCAGCAGGGGTACCATAAAGCCCTCGTGGCGGCTGAGGCTGAGGAAGAGGGAAGCGGAGCGGTAGAGGGCGACGAGATCGGCCTGGCCGACCTCGTCGGTGAAGAGAAGTTGATTCTCGGCAAGCTGTTCGCTTTCTATAAGTTCATCCAGTTCCCGGGCGTAGGCGGGCAGGGCGTCGCGTTTGCCGGCGAAAACGAAGCGGGCGGGCTCGTAGCCGCCGGCGGCGTATGCGGCAGCGACGCGGACGAAGTCGTCGGGTGCCTTGTTGGGCACGACGCGGCCAACGGTGAGAACGAGGGGGCGGTCGGCCAGCTTGTTCATGGTGGCGGCGTCCGGTTCCGTCGCGTAGCGGTCGGGATCGAAGAGAAACGGCACGGCGCGCGTGGCGCGGTAGCCGATGCGCTCGAGGTCGAGTCGGTTGAACTCGGAGACTCCGATGCCGAGGTCGACGTGCTCGGCGAGCTGCCGCACTTGTCGAAGGGAGTCCTCGCAGATCTCGGCGATGCCGGGATCGTAGGGTCGGTAGAACTCGGGTGGCGTGACGTTGTGGTAGCGGAGCACTTTGGGGCAGTCCAGCCCGATGAGGCGCTGGGTGACGACGGATGTGACAGCGAAATGGTAGAGGGCCACGGCGCCGCGAGCGTCGACGCCGTCGAGCTCGTCGAGGGGCCGGGTGCTGCCACGCAGCTCTGGATCGATGAATTCGGCGTAGGTGTCGACGCGCCATCCTTCGGCGCGCAGGAGGCGCTCGATGACCAACGCCTCGGCGCCGACGGCGTCGTTGCGATGGTGGGTCGGCAGGAGCTGGATGAGGCGCTTCATCTCTATCTCTTCCCGTTCTCGTCGTCGGGAACGATTATAGCGACTCCAGCAGGGCCCGGAAAACGAAGACCCAGTGGTCGAGGTCGTAGCGCTTCAGTCGCCGGCGGCCACGCTCGACCAGCTCGGCCCGCAGATCGGCGTCGCCGAGCGCGTCGTCGACCATGGAGGCCACAACCTCGGGATCAGTCGAGTCAAACAGCACCCCAGCGTCGCCGAGGGTTTCGGGCACCGCGGCGCGCGCCAGCGCCAGCACGGGCACGTCGAAGAGCATGCACTCCAGCAGGGGGACCATGAAGCCCTCGTGGCGGCTGAGGCTGAGGAAGAGGGAAGCGGAACGGTAGGCGGCGACGAGCTCGGCCTGGCTGACTTCGTCGGTCAGCAGCAGCCGCTCCTCGGGGAGCCCGAGGTCGCCGAGCAGGGCGTCGATCTCGCGCGCGTATGCCGGAACCGCGCTGCGCTTGCCAGCGACGACGAAGCGCGCGGGAGGGTAGCCGGCCGCGGCGTGGGCGGCGGCGACGCGTATGAAGTCGTCGGGTTTCTTGTTGGGCGCGTGGCGGCCGGTGAAGAGGACGACCGGCGGGCCGTCCAGCCTGCGTAGCATGGCGGGATCGGGTTCGCCGGAGTAGCGTTCGGGATCGAAGAGGTAGGGGATGGTGCGCGTGACGTCGAAGCCGGCCTCGACCAGCTCGAGGCGGCTGTAGTCGGAGTGGGCGATGGCGAGATCGACGGCTTCGGCGATCTTGCGGAGCTGCTCGCGTCCGTCGCGGCAGACGGCGGCGTCGGCGGCGGAATAGGGTTCGAAGAAGCTGTGGGGCGTGATGTTGTAGTAGATGATGACCTTCGGGCAATGGAGCTCGAGGAAGCGGGAGGTCATAGGCGAGGCGGCGCAGTAGTGGTATAGGGCCACGGCGCCGTCGGTGTCTGCGGAGTCCAGTTCGCTCGAGGGCCTGGTGCTGGCGACCAGCGAAGGGTCGATTTCGTCGGCGTATGTCTCGACCCGCCAGCCGGCGGCGGCGAGCAGGCGCTCGAAAAGCAGCACTTCGGCGCCCGCGGCGTCGTGCCGGTGGTGGCTGGGGATGAGCTGGATGAGGCGGTTCATCAGGTTGTCTTAAGCATTAAATCTGTAGTGGCCTTAGATGGGTCGCTGATCGTTGAATACGAAAAGGTGACAGACAGGAATGTCTGTCCCACCTGGTTTCTTCCGAAGGTGACAGACAGGAGTGTCTGTCCCACCTGGTTTCTTCCGGTCGTGCATAAATCGTCATTAGCTCCCCTCCCCTGCTGCCTGGAAGGCCTGTTGGAGGATGCTTTGGAGGTGGCTGTTGAAGTCGATGCTGCGGAAGCGTTCGAGCCGCCGGCGCTGACCTTCGAGGATTCTTTCCCTTACCAGACCGGGCTCGGTGAGCAGCTTGAGCATTTCGGCAGCCGCCGGGAAGTCGAGTTCGCGGATGAGTACGCCGGCGCCGTCAAGCGTTTCGGGGACGGCGGCGGCGGCGCGTGCGAGCACGGGAACGTCGAAGTGCATCGCCTCGAGCAGCGGCACGCAGAAGCCCTCGTGCTCGCTGAGGGAGCAGTAGACGTCGGCGACGGAGTAGAAAGCGACGAGCTGGCTGAGGTCGACGCGGCCGGGCAAGACGACGTGGGGCAGGTCGATGGAGGCGATGAGCTGGAGGAGCTGCCGGCGGTAGGCTTCGAAGCCGGTCCAGTCGCCGACGATCAGGAGGCGGCAGTCGTGGGAGACGTATTTCTTGTAGTGGGCGTAGAGCTTGACGAGGTCCTCGATGCGCTTGTTGGGGATTATGCGGCCGACGAAGAGGAAGTTGTGGCGGTGGTCGTCGTAGGCGGCGCGGGTGACGGGATCGGGTTCAACGTCGAGGGCGCTGAAATCGAGCGCCAGCGGCAGGACGGCGGTGCGCGGGAAGCCGAGTTCGTCGAGCTCGCGGCGGTTGAATTCGGTGACGCCGGTGGCGAGCAGGCAGCGGTCAGCGAAGCAGGCGAGCTGCCTGCGGCCGTGGTAGAGCTGGCCGACGACGTGGTTATGGATGTCGATGAAGTACTCGGGGGGCGTGATGTTGTGGTAGCTGAGGATGATGCGATCGGGGAGGTTGTAGACGAGGCGGTTGAGCTCGGAGCCGATCGAATAGTGGAAGATCAGGAAGCTGTCGGGGGCGCTGTGGGGCAGGTAGTCCTCCGCCGGGAACGAGTCGCCGACGAGGTCTGGAGCGCACTGCTCGCGGAAGATCTCCGACCGGTAGCCGAGGCGTCGCAGGGCGTCGCGGGTGCGCAGTATGGTGTCTCCGATTGCATCGCCGCCGCGCAGGCTGGCGACGAGCTGGTGGACCGCGGCCTTCACCTGTTTTCCGCGGCGAGCAACCGAGCGGCCCGCTCGACGTGGCCGAGGAGGATCTTCTCGTACGGCGTGGAGGTGAACCGCTCGAGACGGCGGCGCTGGCCCTCGATTACGCGGTCGCGCACGAAGCGGTCGCGTGCCAGCAGGTCGATCATTTCGGCGATTTCGGCGTAGTTCTTCTCCCGCACGAGAACGCCGGCGCCGCCCATGGTGTCGGGGATAGGACCGACGCTGTAGGCGATGACGGGGATGTCGAAGTGCATCGCCTCGAGCAGCGGCACGCAGAAGCCCTCGTGCTCGCTCATGCAGAGGAACACGTCGGCGAGGGTGTAAAAGGCAACGAGCTGGGGAAAGGTGACATGGTCGGTGAAGACGACGTCGGGCAGGTCGATGTCAGCGATCATCTGGCCCAGGAGCGCGCGGTAGCGCTGGAAGCTGCCGTACTCGCCGACGAAGATGAGGCGGCTGTCGTGGGATACGAATTTCTTGTAGTGGGCGTAGGCGAGGATGACGTCCTCGAGCTTCTTGTTTGGGATGACGCGGCCGACGAAGAGTATGTTCATGCGGTGGTCGGAGAACGCTTTGAGGGTGATCGGGTCGGGGGCGACGTCGCGGAAGCGCCGGAAGTTGATCGGTATCGGCATGACGCCGGTCTCGGTGAAACCGAGTTCCGCCAGCTCGCCGCGGTTGTACTCGCTATCGCCGAGGGCGAGGGCGGTGCGGTCGGCGAAGGCTGCCAGCTCCTTGCGGCCGGAGAAGAGCTCGCGCGGGAGCGTGTGGTGGAGGCCGGCGAAGTAATGCCAGGGGGTGATGTTGTGGTAGATGAGTATTTTGCCGTCGGGTATGTGGTATGAGAGCTTGGAGACGGCGGTGCCGATGCTGTAGTGGAGTATGAAGAGCTCCCGGGGGCCGGAGATCTGCATGTAGTCTTCGAAGTGGAACACCTCGTCTGCGAGGCTCGGGTGGACGCGGTCGCAGAAGATCTCGCTCTCGTAGCCGCCGCTCCGGAGCATGTGGCGGATCTCGAAGGCCTCGTCGCTGATGGCGTCGCCGACGGTGACGGAGGCCAGTAGCTGGTGGATGCGCTCGGGACGCCGCGACGGAGAGCGGATCATGAGTCCGGCACCTCGGCGCTGTCTGCGTTGTGCAGGCCCTCGATGACGTCTACGTATTTGCGGTTGATGACGTCCCAGGTGTAGTTGTCGCGGAAGTAGCGGCGGCCGTTGGCGCCGAGTGCGGCGCGCAGGCGCTGGTCGCCGTGGAGGAGATCGAGAGCCTCGGCGAATTCGTTGTAGCTGGCGTACCAGAGGCCGGCGTTGGCGCGCCTGCTTTGGCCGACGAGCACCGGTACGTCGGCGTTGACGAGCACCGGCACGCCGACCGCCCAGGCCTCGAGGAGGATCATCGAGAGGCTTTCATAGAGGCTGGGGTTGACGAGCACGTCGCTGGCGGCGAGGCCGTCGAACTTCTCCTGGTTGGAGACGAAGCCGAGATGGACGACGGCCGGGTAGTCGGGGACGGGGAGAATGCTCTTTCCCATGAGGACTAGTTTGAGGTCGGTGTCGCGCTCGCCGGCGTAGCGCAGGAAGTGCTCGAAGAGTATGTGGCAGCCTTTGTTCTCGTCGATGCGGCCGATGTAGAGGATGAACGGTTCGTCGATGCCGAAGCGCTCGCGGAAGCGCTGGGGCTGGATCTCGGCGGCGTCGGGCAGCTCGGTGCCCACGCCGACCACGACGTGGGGCACGGAGTCGTTGCGGCTGGCGGCGTTGATCATCTCCTTTTCTTCCCAGGAGTTGTACATGAGCGCGCGCGGCTTGCAGAAGAACTTGCGGAAGATCATGAGGTCGACCACGGGATCTTTCTCGGCGGTCGGGACGAGGATCGACTTGTGCGGCACGGCGTTGACGCCGTGGTAGGAGTGGTAATAGCGATAGCTGAAGAAGATGAAGTAGTCGTAGTAGTCGCGGCGGGCGTAGATGTGGCGGATGAGGCGGGGCGAGTAGGGGCCCTCCTCCTTGAGCCAGCGCAGCTCGTCGTCGGGCTCGTGTGGCCGGCGGAAGACGAACTCCTGGACGCGCCCGAAGCGCTCGGGGTTGCGCTTGCGGCGAACCTTGAAGCGGCGCACGGGGATGCCGTTGATCTCCTCGAGTCCGGCTTTGTAGTGGTTGGCCCAGGTGACGTAGTCGTAGGCGCAGGTGGTCAGCACCTCGACGCGGTAGTGGCGGGCCAGCTGCTCGGCGACGAGGCGGGCGTGGAATTCCGCGCCGCCGTTTATCTCGAGCCCGTAGCGCTGGACCACGACGGCCAGCCTGAGGTCGGATGTGCGCACGGCGCCCTACCGTTTGGATTCCTTGGGCCGATAGCGACCGCGGGGGATCTCCGCGGCTTTGCGGCCGGGGCCTTCGGGCTTCTCTTCCTTGAGAACGGCCAGCTGCTCGAGGGCGCGCTGGCGGGCCTGGACGTATTCGAGCTGGTGGCGCTGGCCCTCGATGAGCCCTTTGATCCCCTCGACCTTGTATCGGAGCTGCTCGAAGTCGTTGACGATCTGGTTGACGGAGCGGCTGAGGTCATTCCTGTCGCGTAGCGACTCGGCGCGGTCGCGCTTGATGTCGGCATCGAGCGCTTCGACGGACTGCGTGAGTTCGGCCTGCAGGCGGCTGAGCTCCGGGCCGAGGCGGTCGATCTTGTTGTTGAGCAGGGAGATCTCCTGGACGAGGGTGTGGAGCAGGACGACGTAGGTCTGGTTGAGGATTGCCTGGCGGTGGAGCTGGGGGAATAGGACGTCGACGTTCATCACCAGCTTGAAGAGCTTGCGGTTTACGGAGCGGATGGCGTTGATGATCTTGCCCCTGAGGCCGCGGTGGGAGGAGCGGTAGAGGTCGTCGACGTTGATGTTGATGTTCCACTCGCCGACGCAGCGCATTGCCTCGGTGACGAAGCCGGTGTCCTTGATGTCGTCGAGCGCCGTCTCCCGCATCCGCCTGGCGACGCGCTCGGGAACCTCGAATTCCGGAACCTCGGGCACGGGTACGCGGTCGCGGTCGGGGTCTTTCGGGCGGGGCGGAACGGGCGAGGGCAGCTCGAGACCGCCGAGCCGCTCGAGCTCGGCGTCGGAGTAGATCGCCTGCTTCTTTTCGCGCACGCGCTGGCGGATCTGCGCCATTATCATTTCGACATCGAGCTTGTCGTAATCAATTTTAAAGGTATCCATCCCCACCGGCCCCCTACCCTACTGGACCAGGACCCCGTTGAGGAGCCCGGGCTGGGTGACGAGCAGGATCGCCGAGACGGCGATCCATAGCGAAACCGCCAGGAGCAACGGCAGGTCGGAGAACAGAGCCGCTGCCGGGTCGCCGCCCCCGTCTTTCCCCACCACGAGGTAAAGATACCTGAAGACTCCGAAAAAGACAAAGGGGAGGGTTAGCAGCACGTCTGGTCCGAAGTGGCGCATGGCGTGCGAGGAGATGGAGTATAGCGAGTAGGAGATCACGGCTAGTGTGCCGCAGATTCCCAGCAGCATGTCGAGTAGTCGTACGTTATAGAGTGCCAGGATGCCCCGGTGGGCCGGGGCGCCCTCGCCCAGGACGATTATCTCGGAGCGGCGTTTCGCGAAGCCGAGGAATAGTGCGAGGAATATGGTGCAGATGACGAGCCAGACGCTGATGCCGACCTCTACGGCGATGGCGCCGGCGATGGCCCGAACGACGAACCCAAAGGCGATGACCATGGTGTCGAGGATTAGGACCCTCTTGAGGATCAGCGAGTAGAGCAGGATGAGGACGAAGTAGACGAGGGCGACGGTCCCGAACGCCGGTGCGAGCTGGAAGGACAGGATGATTCCGGCGGCGAAGAGCAGTGCGGCGACGGAAGCGGCCAGCGGCAGTGAGACGGCTCCCGAGGCGATGGGGCGATCGCGCTTGACCGGGTGCTGGCGGTCGGCATCGAGGTCGAGGATGTCGTTGATAATATAGGTGGCGCCGGACAGCAGACAGAAGGCGACGAAGCCGAGGGTGGCGCGGCCGAAGATCAGCAGCTCGGCGGCCGGATCAAACGTCCGCTCTCCGAGCGAGAAGAGTTCGCCTGCGTAGAGTACCAGGTTTTTTACCCACTGCTTCGGTCGTGTTGATCGGATGAGTGCCTTGAGTTTTTTCATTTCAGGAAGATATTGCCGTTTTTTCGCGCTAAAACAGGAGCGAAACGGACGCCGATGCTAGCACACGGCGGGCACAGCGTCAATAAGAGAGGCGCGGGGCGTTGGCGCCCCGGTTCGTCCGCCAACGAAAACGGCCCCGCCGAAGCGAGGCCGCGGTTTGGCATAGCCTGGGTGTGGAGGATCTATTGATCCGGGTTTTCGCTGCCGGTGACCTCCCGCCGCACGATCTCGCCGGTCTCTGGGTCGATGTAGGACTCGATTGTGACGGCGATGAAGCGACCCTGCTCGAGCCGCTGTCTCTTGTTGTTGATGCCTGCCAGCATCGCTGCTATCTGCTCGGAGTCCGCTCCCTCGATGGAGCTAGCATGCTCGAGCAGCTCGGTGGCGTTGCCGAGCGCCTGGAGGTAGCCGCGCTCCTGGCTTGTTCCGTGGTACCTCTCGGCGTCGGAGGGGACGTATTGGTACCAGCAGAAGGCGAACTTGGTGTAGAAGGCGGGATCGTTCGCGTACTCGCGCTGGGCGGCGTTGTATGCGCGGGTGGCCTCGCGCCACTCGCCGCGCCTCACCAGGACATCGCCCAGCAGGCGGTTAACGTACTCGTGGGCCTGGATCACTATTGAGCGCCGCAGGTGCTCCAGGGCCTGATCGAGCTGATTCAGTCTGTTGTGGGCACGGCCTTTGAGGTAGTGGATTTCCCAGTCGCGCTCGTGATAGCGGAGCGCGAAGGCGGCGGAGTTGATCGCCTCGGCCCACTGGCCGGCGTTGATCTGGCTCTTGATAAGGATCTTATGGGCGATGATGTCCTGCGGGTCCTCACGCACCGCCACTTGGATGACGGCCACGGCGTTGGCGTTGTCGCCCAGCTCCTGGTAGCTGCTGGCGACCGCCCTCAGGACGTTGGCGCTGGCGTCGCCGGCGTCGACCAACGGCCGGAAGGCGGTAACGGCATCCCGGTACTGCCCGAGGTAGTAATGGCTGAAGCCCTGGATGAGCCGGATCTGAGGCAGGGCTTGGGAATAGATTCTCGCTTCTCTTAGCCTGAGGGCGGAGGCGGTGAACTCGAGGGCCCGCGCGTACTCGTCCATCTTGTAATAGGTGTCGGCCAGCTCGTAGTTGGTGTTGAAGACCTCGTTGGTCTCGGTGGCGTTGTTGGCGGCCACTGTGTAGTGCTGGATCGCGGTGCGGTAGAATCCCGCAGCCTGCGTCGTCCTGCCGGCTCTTGAGGCTGCATCCCCTTTGGCCTTGTAGCAGCGGCCGAGCATGAAGCGGGAGTAATGCCATTCCGGGAACTCCTCGACGACCTGGTTGAAGAGCGCGATGGCGTCGTCGAAACGGCCGGCACGGTAGGCGGCGTAGCCGCGCTGGTGCGGCTCGTCCTGGGCGAGCGCGCCAGCGGCGAGCGTCAGCAGTGCAGCCGCAGCGAGAACGATTGCGATTTTCCTCAATCCTTTCTTGAGCATCTTCACTTACCTCTTTCCAATTAGCGGTTCCCAGGCAGCAGCATCACCGTGTCAGCTGGAATTGGAAGATAAAGGAGTAGCGAGCATAGATTGGCCTGCCGTTCTGGATGGCGGCTGTCCAGGAGCATTGCCTGAGATACTGTACAGCAGCCTCGCCGAAGCCGAAACCCGGCGGGTCTTCGGAGAGGATATCGATGATTTCCAGGGCTCCTTCCCTGGAGATTACAACGCGAATCCTGACGCGACCGGTCCGCCGTAGGATGCGGGCCCTCTGCGGGTACGGCTGGGGACCCCGGCAGTCGTACTGCGGCGGGATGATGTCGCCGGCCACCTCGATGGGGCCCGGCGTGCTGTCGGGAGGCGGGCCGAACATGAGGTCGTCGGTGAACTCGGAGTGGACGTCGAGGTTGAGGTCGGCGATGTCCTCTATGATCTCGATGTCTCCGGTCGGGCGCGCGATGTCGGGCACCTGGCTGAACTCGCGCTCGCGCTGCTGCGTCTCGAGCTGCCGCTCCTGCTCCGGCGGCGGCTCCTCCTGCTGCACGATCGTCTGCCTCTGGACGTCGATTACGTCTTCCTTCTCCTCCAAGCCCGCAAGCGTGGCGACGAATTCCGGGAAGACTACGAATGTCAGAACGATGAAGACGCAGAGGGAGATCAGGAGGCTCTTCTCCAGGACCTGTTTGTCTTCTTGGGCCGCGAACATGGCATGATACTTGGCCAGCGTGGGATCCATGGAGATGCCGCGCATGGCCGCCGCGGGCTGTCGCTCCTGCGCCTTGCCTTCCGATTTCTTCTCCTCAGCCATCGCTGCTCTCCAAACTTGTTAAGCGTATTTACCCGGCTGTTTGACAGCCCGGGGCGCAAAAAGTTCCGCGTCTCTTATAGCGAGGCCGGATCAATCTTGCCTTCGGCCACGTATTGCGTCAGGATATCCTCGACCTGGATGATATTGGGAATGTGGGTCGCCAGCTTCCGGTTCTCCTCCTCGGCGGGGAAGTAATCCAGCTGCACCTCCTCGACCGCCTGGATCTCTTCCCAGACGTCGACGAAGCCCTCGAAGGGGGCGTCGCGGCGCACCAGGATGTAGACCGGGAGCTTGTACCAGTTCTCCGGCTGCTTGTCGCGGACGGCCTGGAATACTTCGTTCATGTGGTCGCGAAGCCGGATGATGTTGTGCTTCTGGAATATCTCTATGTTCCCTTCTTCGTCCATGACGCGGACCGCGTAATCGCGGATTCCTATGACGGTTACGATGAGCGTCAGGGCGGGCCGGCTCTCTCCGCTGCTGGTGGTCTCCTGCTCCTGCGGCGGCAGGCCGTAGTCGAAACCCTTGTTGACACTGAAGGTGGTGGTGAGGATGAAGAAGATGATGAGCATGAAGACGATGTCGCCCATCGACGCCGTCGGGATCTCGGCGTGCACGCCTTTGCGCTTTAGATTCATGTTCTACCTCGTCGCGTATCCGGCTCGCGGCCAGCGCCTCTAGCTAGCTCCCGACCGTCGGGCCATTGCCACCCTTTGGCTCCCCACGAGCGCCCGTCGGCCCCTGGGTGCAACCGACCTCCCAACCGGAATCTTCCCGGCAACCGCCACCCGCCGCCACAAGTGCGGGAATCTAATCCTCCAGGTTGCTGAGAATGGCGATCGATGTCGACACCTCACCGCCGATCTCCTGCAGCGCCTGGACCACACCGCTGACCGCGTAATAGGGAACCTTCGCGTCAGCCTTGATGACGATGATTATATTCCTACCCTCGATCTGGCGGCGCCTCTCCACCTCGCGCACGAGCCTGCTGATCGCGGTCTTGAGGTTGTTGAACTCCTCGCCGCTGTTGATGTTCAGGCCGCGCGAGCGCTGCCGGAAGTACTCGGAGCTTTCGGAGACGCCGTTGGATCCCCGCACGATCACCCTCTCGTTTCTGGCGGTGATATCGGACAGGGAGTGCTCCTCGATGTCTGAGCGAATGTTTTCCAGCTCGTTGGTGGTGACGGCGATGACGGCAGAGTCCTCCTGATAGCGTTCCTGGCTGTGGGTGGCGGGTAGCTCCATCTGCGTCTTGTCGATAGGGAAGACGGAAGCGACCATGAAGAAGATGATGAGCAGGAAAGCTATGTCGGCCATCGAGGCCGTCGGGATATATGGTACTATCTCCTTGGATTTGCTGACCTTCATTCGGGCACCTCGCCCTTACGGCTTCTGCGCGCCGCCGGCTCCCCCGCGCTCCATCTCGATGAACGTTTCGACCAGCAGGTTGGAGGCTGTCTCCATCTCGAGGACGAAGCGCGAAATAATAGCGCTGAACCAGTTATAGAAAACCTGGGTGGGGACGGCGATGGCCAATCCAGTTGCCGTGGTGATTAGCGCCTCGGAGATGCCCGAGGCCACGACGCGCGGGTCGACCTGGGTGGTGCGGCTGAGGGCGGCGAAGGCGTTGATCATGCCGGTCACCGTCCCGAGGAATCCCAGCATCGGCGCGACGTTAGCGACGGAGGCGAGCACTGCCAGGCCGCGTTCCAGGCGCGCCAGCTCGTGGGTGGCGGCGATCTCGATGTTCTTTTCGATCTCTTCGTCGGTGGTGCCGTACTTCAGCAGTCCGGCCTTCATGATGGCCGCGATCGGGCCGCGGTACTCCTCGCAAACGGAGACCGCTTCCTTGACGCTGCGCTTGCGGAGCAGGGCCGCGCGGACCTTGGTGAGGAATTCGTCGGTGCGGATCTTGGAGCGCATCAGCACCCAGAGCCGCTCGATTATGAAGGTTAGGCCGAGGATGGCTGCGATCAGGAGGGGCCACATCATGGGGCCGCCCGCCTGGAAGAAGTCGATCATCTGCCCCGCGGGCAGGACGGTGCGCCACCACTCCCCTCCAGTCTGTTGGGCTTCCTGGGCCAGGCCCGCTAACATTGAAAGGTTTGTCAAAGCGCTGAACACGATCCTTCACCTCCCCTGTATTCCAAGTTTCAGATCCTAATCAATCCGGTCCATCGATTTCCAGGAAAAGTAGTTCGGGAGACCACTCTCTCTCGAGTTCAGGCTACCCTTACCGCCTCCCCCATCTCTTGCGCGGGCCCCTGTGGCCCCCCAAGAGCACGCAATGTTAGCACCGGCACCGGGGGGTGTCAAGTTCAATGGAGGGCGGGCGTAACCTGTTAACCCCAAAGGCTATGGCGCGGAATGGAGGAAAGAGACGTCGTGCGAATTACAGTATTTATAGCTGCCAACGAGTATTGTGGCGGGGGCGGCTTAGCTGCTCGCGGAGGAGGCGAGGACGCGAACGCGCGTCATGTCGTCCAGGCCCCTGGCTCCGGCCACGATGACGCTGTCGCCAGGCTCGATGTCGCCGCGGACCTGGATGCCGCCGGCTCCTGGGAAGCCGACCTCCACGGGGATGCGGCGGGCGATGCCGTCAATCACTTTATAGATGACGCTCATGGCGTTCTCGATGAGGATCGCCTCGCGCGGGACGAGCGTGACGCCAGTCTGCACGCCGGTGATGATGTTCGCCCTGACGAAGACGCCGGGCAGTATGCCTTGCTGGCCAGCCGGGATGGCAACGGCGACGCGGACGGTGCCGCTGTCGGTCTCGACGATGGGGCTGATGCGCTCGACGACGCCGCTGACCGACCTGCCGCTATCGCCTCCAATGCTGAGGACGACGGGGTTGCCGAGTGCCACCCTGTCGATCTGGTCTTGCGGAACGAGCACTTCGGCCTCCAGGCGGCCGGGATCGACGATCGTAACCAGCGGCGCGGTGGTGAAGACGGTGTCGCCGAGGCTGACGTGGCGGCGGCAAACGATGCCGTCGATAGGCGCTTCGATCTCCGTCTTCTCGCGCTCGAAGACGGCACGCTGCAGGTCGTGCTCGGCCTGCTGGTAGCGGTGGAGCGCCTCGAGGTACTCCTCTTCGCCGATGATGTCGTAATCGAGCTTGCGACGCGCCTGCTCGCAGTCGTACCGAAGCTTGTCGCGCTCCGCCCTGGCCCGCTCTTCGGTCAGCCGCAGCTGGGTGTCGTCGAGGCGGGCGATCAGCTGGCCGGCGCTCACTCGCTGGCCCTCTTCGACCAGCAGCTCGACGATCTGGCCGCCGATCCTGGGGAGCACCTCCACTGTGTCGGGTGCGGAGATGGTGGTCACGCGTGTGATGAACTCGCGCACGTCGCCCGCTGTGGCCTCGGCCACCCTGACCGGATGGACAGCGCCTTCGTCGGCCCCCTCGGCGGTCGCCGACGATGCGGCGTTCGTAGTGCCGCAGGCGCTTAGTGCAGCCAGCGAAAGGAATGCCAGCAGCAGAGCTGCAGCGGTGGCGAGCGCTTTGGAATCCTTGGGCAACTCTGTCATCAGCGTTCTCCAGAGCCCTCTCGTTTCCTATAGACGCAGGAAGTAGAGCTAAGGTTCAGAAAAAAATCACCGCGGCGGGGAATCGATTCCCATAGGTCCGAAGTGTCACCAGCAGAGGAAGTGCAGTCTGTCGGCGCCGATGCTTCGCTCTCCCCCTCGGGCTCGGCGGGGTCGCTCGGTCAGGACGATCAGGTGCCCGTCTGGCGAGGCGGCCGGCGGGCCGTGCATGGCGCCGCCGGCGAGAGGGTAAGAGGCGACCGCGGCGATACGCGGCCCGCCCAGCGAGACGGCCAACAGACCGCTGCCGCCGGGTGGGCCGAACTGCGGGTCCGACGAGTAGCTCAGGAGCAGCCAGCGGCCTCTCCCGCCTAGCGACACTCCCTGCGCCAGGCTCGGCACCGGCAGGGTCCCGCGCAGCCGGCCGTCCCAACCGTAGGCGAGAACCACCAGCGCCTGCGGATGGGGTTCGGGCGGCACCCGCTCGCTCGTCAGCTCCCAGGGCAGGTAGGTTGTCCCGGTGACGAACAGCGCCGCGGAGGCAGTGGCCGCCACGCCCGCGCCGGAGATCAGCAGCGGCAGCTCTCCAATTACCATCGGCTCGCCGAGCGTGACGGGAACCGGGAGGGCGTCCTCGCCAGGACTCCAGAGCCAGGCCCTGCCGTCGTTCGTCGCCAACGCTACCCGGCGGCCGTCGGGCGAGACCGCCAAGCTCCTCCAGAAGGTCACCCGCCTCAGCAGCGGCCGCAGCGGCGAGACGCGGTGGCGGGCGAGCAGCCGCCCGCCGGCACCCTCGATGACACGGACCGATCCTTCGCCGTCGCCGCCGCGGTAGGAGCAGAGGGCTGCTGTCCGCCCCGCGGGGTCGGCGTCGAACCAGGTGGCCACGGCGTCCAGCGGCGCCTGGCGCGGCCATCGCCACACTGCGCGCCGGCCCGCAAGACTGAAGCGGTAGAGAACCGACCGCTCGATTCGGTCTCCCCCGCCTCCGCGGGAATAGACGGCCAGCGCAAGTGCCTCGCCGTCGGGCAGGGGGAGTATCCTGTAAATCCCCGGTTCGTGGGCCCAACCGTAGGGATCGGACGGGTCGCGCAGGGC
>CAYOXX010000037.1:0-26526 GCA_964408025.1 uncultured Acidobacteriota bacterium
GCGAGAACATGTACACCATGGACGTCGACGGCGAGCCCTACGTCGTCAAGCCGATGAACTGCCCCGGCCACATCTTGATCTACAAGAACAGGCTGCGCAGCTACCGCGAGCTGCCGATACGCTACGCCGAATTCGGCACCGTCTACCGGCACGAGCGCAGCGGCGTGCTGCACGGCCTCATGCGCGTGCGCGGCTTCACCCAGGACGACGCCCACATCTTCTGCACCCCGGAGCAGATCGGCGGCGAGGTCGAGGAGCTCGTCCGCTTCAGCTTCGACATCTTCCGCGACTTCGGCTTCGAAGACCACGAAGTGATCCTCAGCCTCCGCGACCCCGGGAACCCGGACAAGTACGCCGGCGACGACGAGGGCTGGGAGCTGGCAGAAAACTCGCTGGGCCGGGCACTGGAGCGGCTCGGCGTGCCCTTCACGCGCGAGGTGGGCGAGGCGGTCTTCTACGGGCCCAAGATCGACATCAAGCTCAGGGACGCGATCGGGCGCGGCTGGCAGGCGACCACCATCCAGTTCGATTTCAACCTGCCGCAGCGCTTCGGCGTCGGCTACATCGGCGAGGACGGCGCCGAGCACCGCGCCCTGATGGTCCACCGGGCGCTGTTCGGCTCCCTCGAGCGCTTCATGGGGGTGCTGATCGAGCACTACGCCGGCGCCCTGCCCCTCTGGCTCGCCCCGGTGCAGGCGGTCGTGCTGCCGATAGCCGACGCCCACCACGGCTACGCCCGCGAGGCCGCCGTCGGGCTGCGCCGGGCCGGCCTGCGCGTCGAGGTCGACGAGCGCAGCGAGAAGATCGGCTACAAGATCCGCGAGCACCAGCTGCAGAAGGTCCCCTACATGCTGGTCTGCGGCGGGCGCGAGGCCGAAAGCGGGACCGTGTCGGTCCGCAGCCGATTCGAGGGAGACCGGGGGCCGATGGGCCTGGAGGAGTTCATAGCCACGGCGCGAGAGCTGGTGGAGTCCAAGGCCGTGCGCCCCTAGCGAACCGGCGTCCGCGGGCCGGAGCGTGGGGCCTGGTTGAAAACCGCTGCCGCGGCGCGCTGGCGCGGGGCGCGGGCAGCAAAGGGTAAGGAGGCTACTTGAGGAAGCCAGATTCGAGGGACCGGACGCGGATCAACAGCTTGATCCAGGCGCCGCAGGTGCGCGTGATCGCCGAGGACGGGGAGCAGCTGGGCATCATGAGCTCCCGCGACGCCCTCTCCGCCGCCGAGCAGCGCGGCCTCGACCTCGTCGAGGTGGCGCCGACGGCCAGCCCGCCGGTGTGCCGCATCATGGACTACGGCAAGTTCCGCTACCAGCAGAAGAAGCGGGCGCACGAGGCCAAGAAGCACCAGAAGATCATCCAGGTCAAGGAGGTCAAGTTCCGCCCCAAGATCGACGAGCACGACTACAGCTTCAAGAAGAACCACATCATCCGCTTCCTCGAGGCCGGCCACCACGTCAAGGTGGTGATCATGTTCAGGGGGCGCGAGATCGTCCATCCCGAGAGGGGGGGCCTCATTCTGAAGCGGATAGTCGAGGAGCTCGGCGAGATAGCCAAGGTCGAGCGCGGCCACCAGATGGAGGGGCGCACGCTGACGATGATCCTGATCCCCGCGAAGAACTAGCCGCCCCGCCGCAGCCCCCCGACCCTCGTTGACGTGTTGACATCGCCGCGCGGCGTGCGTAGATTGACCGTCCCGGTTGCAGCGGAAGAATAACGGAGTACTCCGATGCCCAAGATGAAGACACACCGCGGCGCCGCCAAACGCTTCGCCCGCACCGCCAGGGGCAAGATCAAGCGTCGGCGTGCCTGCCACAGCCACCTCCTGACCAAGAAGGCCAAGGAGCGCAAGCGGCGGCTGCGGTCGGCGGCGCTGATAGACAGCTCGGACCGCAAACGCGTCGAGAGGATGTTGCCGTACAGGTGAGCGACGGAGATTGAAAGATGGCACGCGTCCGAAGTGGAACACGCAAGGTATACAGGCGCAAGAAGGTCCTCAAGGCGGCCAGGGGCTACTACGGCGCCCGCGGGCGCCTCTACCGGTCGGCCAAGGAGACGGTGCAGAGGTCGCTGCAGTTCGCCTACCGCGACCGCAGGCGCCGCAAGCGCGACTTCCGCAAGCTGTGGATCGTGAGGATCAACGCAGCCTCACGCGCCCACGGCATCACCTACGCCAGCCTGGTCCACGGGCTGAAGCTGGCCAACGTCGAACTCGACCGCAAGGTTTTGGCCGACATGGCGGTCGCCGATCCGGAGGCCTTCGGGGCAGTCTGCGACACCGCCCGCGCCGCCCTGGCCGGCTGAGCCGGTTCCGTAATAACTCGAGACCGAGGGTGGGGGATCACGATGAGCGGGCAACTCGACGAGATCCGTCTGCAATTCCAGGCCGACCTGGAGCGCTGCGCCTCGGCCGGCGACGCCGAGGAGCTGCGCGTCAAGTACCTGGGGCGCAAGCGCGGCCTGCTGACCGCCGCCTTCAGGGAGCTCGGCAAGCTTTCGCCCCGGGAGCGCGCCGCCTTCGGCAAGGAGGCCAATAGGCTCAAGGGCGAGATAACCGCCGCCCTGGATGGTCTGCAAGCGGGGCCGCAGCCGGCCGCCGACCGAGTCGACATCACGCTGCCCGCCCCCGCGCCGCGGGTCGGCAGGCGGCACCCGGTCTCAGAGATGCGCCGCCGCATCGAGGCGATCTTCATCGAGCTGGGCTACCGGATCGAGGACGGGCCACAGATCGAGACCGACTACTACAACTTCCAGGCGCTCAACTTCCCGCCCGACCACCCGGCGCGCGACACCCAGGACACCTTCTTCCTCGAGCACGAACTGCTGCTGCGCACCCACACCTCTCCGGTGCAGGTGCGGGTGATGGAGCGGCAGCGGCCGCCGATCAAGATCATCATACCCGGGCGCGTCTACCGGCCAGACTACGACATCACCCACACACCGGTGTTCTTCCAGGTCGAGGGCCTGGTGGTCGACCGCGGCATCACCTTCGGCGACCTAAAGGGCACGCTCGACTACTTCTGCCGCCGCATGTTCGGCGCGCAGACCCGCACCCGCTTCCGGCCCAGCTTCTTCCCCTTCACCGAGCCGAGCGCCGAGGTCGACATCAGCTGCCCCTACTGCGGTGGGGAGGGCTGCCGGATCTGTAAAAACAGCGGCTGGATCGAGATCCTCGGCTCCGGCATGGTCGACCCGGCCGTCCTCACCAACGTCGGCATCGACCCGCACGAGCACTCCGGATTCGCCTTCGGCATGGGGATCGACCGCCAGGTGCTGCTGCTGCACGGCCTCGACGACCAGCGCCTGCTGTTCGAGAACGACCTGCAGATGCTCGAGCAGATCGGAGGATGGCGATGAGGTTCTCCTGGGAGTGGCTGCTGGAGCACGTCGAGCTGCAGAGCGAACCGCAGGAGGCGGCCGACCTGCTCTCCAAACACGGCCTCACCGTCGACGAGGTGATCGAGGAGGGCGGCGACGTCGTGCTCGACATCGACATCACACCCAACCGCCCCGACGCGATGAACGTCAGGGGCGTCGCCCGGGAGCTGGTCGCGGTCGCCGGCGCCCCGCTGCGGCCGCTCGCCCTGGGCTACGACGAGGCGCAGAAGCCGGCCGCGGAGCTGTGCAGCGTGCGCATCGACGACCCGCAGGGCTGCCGCCGCTTCTGCGCCAGGGTGATCGAGGGCGTGACCAACGGCCCGGCGCCCGACTGGATGGCCCGCCGCCTCGAGCGGGTCGGGCTGCGCAGCATCAACCTGCTGGTCGACATCACCAACTACGTCCTCTGGGAGCTCGGCCACCCGCTGCACGGCTACGACCTAGCCCTCGTGCCGGGCGGCGAGATCGTCGTCCGCAGGGCCGCGGCGGGCGAGCGGCTGCGGACGATAGACGACGTCGAGCGCACCCTGGACCCCTCGATCCTTGCCATAGCCGACCGCGAGCGGGCCATCGGCATCGGCGGCGTCATGGGCGGCGCCGACAGCGAAATCAACGAGGCCACCGTCGGCATCCTGCTCGAGGGAGCCTACTTCGATCCGGTGCTCATCCGCCGCGGCTCGAGGAAGCTGGGGCTGAGCACCGAGGCCTCCTACCGCTTCGAGCGGGGCGCCGACATCAACGGCATGGTCGAGGCGATCGACCGCTGCTGCCACCTCTACCAGCGCCTCGCCGGCGGCAGCGTGCTGGCCGGCATGGTCGACCAGTACCCGGCTCCGCGCGAGCCGGTCAGAATCGAGATGGAAGGCAAGCGGCTTTGCTCATTCGCGGGTCTGGAGATCCCCGCCAAGCGCGTCGGCGAGATCTTCGAGGCCCTCGAGCTGCCGGCGCGCCGGGAGGGCGACATCTGGACGGTCGACGTCCCCTCGCGCCGCGTCGACCTCGAGCGGGAGGCGGACCTCTTCGAGGAGGCGATCCGCATCGTCGGCTACGACAAGGTGCCCGCCACGCTGCCCCACGTCGACCTGCCGCCGGCCGGCGCCACGCCGCTGCAAAGCACCGTCGACGCCGCCGAGGGCGCCATGCTGGCGGCCGGCTACTCCGAGGTGCTCAACTACGACTTCGTCGACCCCGAGCAGAACCGCATCTTCGCCCCCGCGGGAGCGGGCGAGCCGATCGAGGTGCTCAACCCGATCGCCGCGCCGCAGATGAGCGTCATGCGCCAGAGCCTGGCGCCCAGCCTGCTAACCAACATCCGCCACAACCACACGCGAGGGCAGACCGGCGTGCGCCTCTTCGAGATCGCGCGCACGTTCTTCTACGAGGGCGGCGCCCCGGTCGAGCGGACCACGGTCGGCTTCGCCGCCGACGCCCTCGAGCCGGCGCCGTTCTGGCACTCTACTCCTAGGCCCGCGGATTTCTTTGAGTCCAAAGGGGTTATGGAGTTCCTGTTTACAAGGCTCGACCTTCGTGATATGATAATAAGTGAGGGTTCCGCGGAGTTCCTGGAGCCCGCGGCACGCGCCGACGTAAGCCACCGCGGCGAGCAGGTCGGCTGGTTCGGGCAGGTTGCCGAGGGGGTGCTGGCCCGCTTCGACCTACCCGGGGCCGTCTTCGGCGGCCAGATTGAGCTGGAAGGTCTGGCCGGGGAGGGGGCGCCCGATCGCCGTTTTCGCCGCGGTTCGCGTTTTCCAAGCGTCAGCCGTGACATATCTTTCACCCTCGGCTCCGAGGCAACCTTCGCGCAGGTGCGCGGGGCGATCGAGGCGGCCGGGGTGGAGGAGCTGGTTGAGATACGCCTGCTCGACCTGTACCGCGGAGAATCCACCTCCGGCAAGCCGAGCCTGACGGTGCGGGTGGTCTACCAGAGCCGCGACCGCACGCTGACTCAGGAGGAGGTGGAGAGTTACCACGGGCAGGTGCGGGGCAGCCTCTCGAAGTTGGGAGTCGAGTTCCGCTGAGAGATCTGAAGGCGGCAACAGAGGAGGCTCGAGCGTGGAGAGCAGCCCGGTGTTGCGCGAGCTGGCCGATCGGGTCAGCCGCATCTGCTCCGAGTACAGCCGGCTGCGGGAGCGCTGCGCGGCGCTGGAGGCCAGGCTCGAGCGGCTGTCCCGTGGCAAAGGGAAGGCTCACGAATCGGCCCCTGCGGCCCGCCCCGGGAAAGGGGGAGGCCGGGGAGCCGCCAAGATGTTTGACAAGGAGAAAGTGAAAGCCAAGGTGGAAGAGATGTTGGCGGAGCTGGCCGATATCGGCTGAGCTTCCGGCGCTAACCGACGACAACGGTGGATGGTTTGTAAGTGGATTCGAACAAGGTAGAGATATTCGGACGGCACTACAGCATCGGCGGCATCGAAGACCGCGCCTACCTCGACGAGCTGGCCGGCTTCGTCGACGCCCAGATGCGGCAGGTAGTGGAGTCCACGGGCACCGTCGACACGCACAGGGTGGCGATCCTTGCGGCCCTGAGCATCGCGGACTATTATTTCAAGGCCAAGCGGGAGCACCGTCGGCAAGACGAGGAGACTGGGCGCGACATCGCCGCCCTCAGCGAGCGCATCCGGCTCGCCCTCTCGCCCTGAGCCGGCGGCCCGGCCTGGCTGCGAGCCCCGACCACCGTCCCCTGCAAAACGGGTGATGCGCCGGGATTGAATGATCCAACACTATTCCACCGGGAGCCGGGATCGGCCGCGGTGAGCACGCCTTCCCGCTCGCGCGGGAGGGAAGCCTGAAGCGGTCGCCGAGGGTCCCACCTGCTAGCGCAGGGTCATCAAGACCGGCTTTCACCGTGGCGCGGGGGATTCCCTTAGGCCCCCGCCGTACAGACCCGGAACGGAGAGAAGCCGTGGAATGGATACTGATAGCCGCCATCGTCCTGGCAGCCGCGGCCATGCTGGCAGGCTACTACGTCGTTCGCCGGCACACCGCCGCAAACGTCCTGGCTGCGGCCTCGAGGGAGGCCGAACGCAAGGTGCACGAGGCTGAGCTGCAGGCCGAGAACATCGTCAGGCGCGGAGAGCTGGAGGCCAAGGAGGAGCTGCTGGCCATCACCGCCGAGTTCGAGCGCAAGACGCAGAGCACGCGCAAGGAGCTGGCGTCCCAGGAGAAGAAGCTCGACAAGCGCGACGACCAGCTGGCGCGGCGCACCGAGAACCTCGATAAGCGCGAGGCGGAGCTGGAGCGCCGCAGCGAGAAGCTCGACGAGTCGGTGGCCCGGGCGCAGAAGCAGGAGCGGCGCCTCGAGGCGCTGGTGGACGAGCAGCAGGAGCAGCTGGAACGGATCTCCGGCATGAGCCCGCAGGACGCCAAGCGGGCGCTGATGAAGTCGATGGAGAACGAGGCCCGCAACGAGAGCGCCAAGCGCATCAGGCAGATAGAGGAGCGGGCGCGCGAGACGGGTCTGGAGCGCTCCAAGAAGATCATCAGCACCGCCATCCAGCGCTGCGGCAGCGAGCACGTGCAGGAGACGGTCGTCTCGGTTGTCGACCTGCCGTCGGACGAGATGAAGGGCCGCATCATCGGCCGCGAGGGCCGCAACATCCGCGCCCTGGAGCAGGCCACCGGCATCGACCTGATCATCGACGACACGCCGGAGGCGGTGATCCTCAGCGGCTTCGACCCCTACCGGCGCGAGGTGGCCCGCATCAGCATCGAGCGCCTGATCGCCGACGGCCGCATCCACCCGGCGCGCATCGAGGAGGTGGTCGAGAAGGTCCGCAAGGAGGTCGACCAGCAGATGCGCGAGGAGGGCGAGGCGATCTGCTTCGAGCTCGGTATCCCCGACCTGCACCCGGAGCTGGTCAAGCTGATCGGCAAGCTCAAGTTCCGCTCCAGCTACGGGCAGAACGTGCTCCACCACTCGCGCGAGGTCTCGATACTGGCCGGTATGATGGCCGCGGAGTTGGGAGCCAACGCCCAGATCGCCAAGCGCGGCGGACTCCTGCACGACATCGGCAAGGCGGTCGACAAGGAGACCGACGGCACCCATGTGCAGATCGGCGCCAAGCTGCTGAAGAAGTACGGCGAGAATCCCGAGGTGATCCACTGCCTCGAGGGCCACCACTTCGACGTCGAGCCGACGTCGGTCGAGGCGATCCTGGTGCAGTCCGCCGACACGCTCAGCGCCGCCCGCCCCGGCGCCCGCCGCGAGATCCTGGAGACCTACGTCAAGCGGTTGGAGAAGCTCGAGGAGATCGCCGACTCCTTCCAGGGCGTCGACAAGGCCTACGCCATCCAGGCCGGCCGCGAGGTGCGGATCATCGTGCAGAGCGAGAACGTCGGCGACGAGGCCGCCGCCTGGCTCGCCAAGGACATCAGCCAGAGGATCGAGAACGAGCTCGAGTACCCGGGCGAGATCAAGGTCACCGTCATCCGCGAAACCCGCGCCATAGAGTACGCCCGCTAGCCCGCATATTGCACAAGATTCAGCAGTCCGGTGACCCCTTTCCCCGAATCTCTTTGTTGCGGCCGATTTTGGACCCTTGACGTGGCGCTAACCACGCCTGCGGGTCCCAAACCGCCCCCGCCGCGACCTTCGAGAAAATCGGCTCGCCGGTGACAATATGTAACCTCACAGTCCTGTGGGGAGAGCGCCGGAAAGATCAACATATCAATCACTTAACACCAGAGCCCGTCAAAACTTGTGCAATATGCTGGCTAGGCGGATACGCAGCCGGGCACGCAGGTTTCGAACCCATCGAATTTATCTCCGCATCGCACAGGCCGAGGTTGAAAACACTCAGGCCGGCGACTACACTTATCCCGCCTCACCGAGCTCAGCGGACAGGAATGGGAGCGATACTCACCGCCACAGGCCTTGTCAAGCACTTCGGCGACGTGCGCGCCGTCGACGGCGTCCACCTTCACGTACGGCGGGGCGAGATCTTCGGCCTCCTGGGTCCCAACGGCGCCGGCAAGACCACCACCATCAGGATTCTCTGCCAGGTCCTGCGGCCCGATGCCGGCTCGGTGACGGTCGATGGACTCGATCTGCGCAAGGACGGCACCGCGATCAAGCGCCTGATCGGCTTGGTGCCGCAGGAGATCGCCGTCTACAAGACGCTGACGGCCAGCGATAACCTGGTCTTCTTCGGCCGCATCTACGGCCTCGGCGGGGCGGAGCTGCGCAAGCGGATCGACGAGGCGCTTGACATCGTCGGCCTGAAGAGCCACGCCGGGAGGACGGTGAAAACCTTCAGCAGCGGCATGACGCGGCGCCTCAACATCGCCGCCGGCCTCCTGCACCGGCCCAAGTTGCTCTTCCTCGACGAGCCGGCGGTCGGCGTCGATCCCCAGAGCCGCAACCACATCCTGGAGTCGATTCAGCGGCTCAACCGGGAGTTCGGGATCACCGTCCTCTACACCAGCCACTACATGGAAGAGGTGGAGCAGATCTGCAAGCGGGCGGCAATCATCGACCACGGCAGGATCCTCGTCGACGATACCATCGAGCACCTGATCAGCCGCCACGGCGGCGGAGCGTTGCTTATCGTCCTCGATGCCGACGCCGAGGCCGCGGCCGCAGCCCTGGCGGAGCTGGAGGAGCTGGAGAAAGCGACGGCCGACGGCAACCGCCTCACGCTGCTGGTCGAAAATCCCCAGCGGTTTCTTCCGAAGATTCTGGATCGCCTCACAGGATTGGGAGCCAAAGTGGAGGACCTCGAGGTGCGCCGTTCCAACCTGGAGACCGTCTTCCTCAACCTCACCGGCAGGAGCTTGCGGGACGAATGAGAGCCTGGGCCATAGTCGTCAAGGAGTTGAAAGAGATCTTCCGCGACGTAGGCGGTCTGATCATGCTCTTCGTCGTGCCGATAGTGCTGCTCTTCGTCTTCAATTTCACCATGAGCGGGGCTTTCCAGGGCCCCGGCGAAAGGCCGTTCCGCGTTCCGGTTGCCAACCTCGATCGAGGCGACATCGGCGCGACTCTGGTCGAGCAGCTCGATAGCAGCGAATGGATCGCGGTCGAGAGCGAAAATGCCGAGGGCGAGCCTCTCAGCGAAGAAGAAGCCGTGGCCACGGTGGAGGGGGGACGTCGCAACCAGGCGGTCGTCATCCCACCTGACTTCAGTGAAAAGATCGCGGCCGGCGAGCGGGTCGACATAACCGTGGTCATCGACGGCGCCGTGCCGAGCCAGTACACCGGCCCGGTGATCGGCGCGCTGCAGGGGGCGATCTTCGGGGCCACCTTCGGCGAGCAGATGAGAGGCCAGTTTCCGGAGATGATGGACCGGCAAATCGACCGTTTTGAGGAAGATCAGGGGTTCACCATTCCTCCAAGCGTCCGCGAATCGCTGATATCGAGTGATTTTTATCAGCGCTATATCGCGGATTCTGACCTTTCGATGGAATTCAATGCCGATCCTGACGATCTGCTGGCCCAAATCGTGCGGGTGCAGCCCCCGTCGGTCGAGCGTGAGCAGTTCCCGACCGTCTATCAGCAGACGGCCAGCGGCTACGCCATCATGTTTGTCTTCTTCATCATCATGCACATCGGCAGCAGCTTCCTGCTGGAACAGCAGGGAGGCACGTTCCGCCGCCTGCTGGCCGCGCCGGTAGGCCGCTACACTATCCTGGTCGGCAAGCTCTTTCCCAACGTGATAGTCAATTTCTTGCAGGTGGCCATCATGTTCGGCGCCAGCATGCTTTTCTTCGGCATCGACCTCGGCAACTCGCCACTGGGGATCTTCCTCATAACACTCTGCCTGTCGCTGAGCGCTTGCGGCTTGGGTCTGCTTATCGCGACGCTGTTCCGTACGCACACGCAGCTCAGCGGCATGGGCGTGCTGATCGTCCTCACCACTTCTGCTCTCAGCGGCGCAATGGTCCCCAGGTTCATCATGGGCGAGTTCGTGCAGCAGGTCGGCCTCGTCTGCCCCCAGACGTGGGCGCTCATCGCTTACCAGGAGATCATGGTGCGCGGCAGGGGCCTCATCGATGTGCTGCCCCACTGCGGCATGCTGCTGGGCTTCGCCGCCATTTTCTTGGTCGTCGCCCTCCTGCGCTTCCGCTTCGAGTAGAGCGCTTTCCAAAGGCCTTGAATTGCTCTTGCCGCCCCTCCGGCCGCTTGGTTCGCTGTCTTTTTTATCACCGGTCCGTGTGATAGCCTGACCTCGTGGAGCTGGAAGAATGAAGCTGCTGTTCATCGGCGACGTAAACGCGCGCCCGGGACGCGAGGCCCTGGCGGCGCTGCTGCCGGGGCTGCTGGAGGAGTACGGGCCGCAGCTGGTGATCGCCAACGGCGAGAACGCCGCCCACGGCCTCGGCATCACTCCCAGGATCGCCGACGAGATGTTCGGCCTCGGCGTCGACCTGATCACCGGCGGCAACCACCTCTTCGACCGCCGCGAGATCGTAGACTACCTGGCCGAGCAGCCGCGCCTGCTGCGCCCCGCCAACTACCCGCGCGGTGTCCCCGGATTCAGCGTTTTCGTCGGCGAGGCGGGCGGCGTGCCGTACCTGGCCACCACCCTGGCCGGGCGCATCTTCATGCCGCCGCTGGACTGCCCCTTCCGCACCCTGGACCGTCTGCTGGCTGACGAGGGCTCCGGTATCGCGGTAAGGATCGTCGACTTCCACGCCGAGGCAACAAGCGAGAAGGTGGCCCTCGGCCTGCACGCCGACGGCCGCCTCAGCGCCCTGATCGGCACCCACACCCACGTGCAGACCGCCGACGAGCGGGTCCTGCCCGGAGGCACGGCCTGCATCACCGACGTCGGCATGACCGGCCCACACGACGGCGTCATCGGCGTGCGCGCCGACCTGATCCTGCAGCGCTTCCTGACCGGCCTGCCGGCGCGCTTCGAGCCTGCTGAGGGGGAGGTGATCCTGCACGCGGTGCTGGTCGACATCGACGAGGCCAGCGGCCGCGCCCGCTCCATCGAGAGGATACGGCGACGCCATGAGTGACGCCGACCTGCTGTCCGGCTTCTCCCGGCGCGAGCTGCTCAGCGTCAGCGACGTCAACGCCATGGTGCGCACCGCCCTCGAGGGCGCCTTCGGCGAGCTCTGGGTCGAGGGCGAGATAAGCAACTACTCGCACGCCGCCTCCGGCCACCGCTACTTCACCCTCAAGGACGATAAGAGCCAGATCCGCTGCGTGCTCTTCCGCGGCCGCGCGCAGTTCGTTCGCTTCGAGCCGGAGAACGGCATGCAGGTGGTCGTGCGCGCCGAGATCACCGTCTACGCGCCGCGCGGCGAGTACCAGCTCAGCGTCGGGCTCATCGAGCCCGCCGGCGTCGGCGCCCTGCAGGTCGCCTTCGAGCAGCTGAAGCAGAAGCTGGAGGCTGAGGGGCTCTTCGACCCCGCGCGCAAGCGCGAGATGCCGGCGCTGCCGCAGCGCCTCGGCATCGTCACCTCGCCGAGCGGCGCCGCCGTCCGCGACATACTCACCGTGCTGCGCCGCCGCCACCCCAACATCCAGGTGACCATCTACCCCGCGCTCGTGCAGGGCGAGGAGGCGCCGCCGCAGATCGCCGAGGGTATCGCGACGCTGGACCGCCTGGGGCGCTTCGACGTCATCATCGTCAGCCGCGGCGGCGGCTCGATGGAGGACCTCTGGGCCTTCAACGACGAGCGGGTAGCCAGGGCGATAGCCGCCTGCGGCACGCCCGTCGTCAGCGCCGTCGGGCACGAAATAGATTTCACCATCGCCGACCTCGTCGCCGACGTGCGCGCTCCGACGCCGTCGGCCGCCGCGGAGATGGTGGTCGGCCGCAAGGACCAGCTGCTGGAGGCGGTCGCCGTTTTGCGCCGCCGCATCGCCACGGCAATCTCGGCCCGCGCCCGCCAAGTGCGTGCACTGCTGCAGGCCTCGTCGCCCGCCCGCCTGCTCGCCTCCGTCAGGGGGATATTCCAGACCGCCGGCCAGGGGAGCGACGACCTCAACCGCCGCCTCGGCCTCGCCATCGCGTCGCTATCGGCGGCGCGCAGGCAGAGGTTCTCAGGCCTCGGCGGGCGGCTGGAGGCTCTCAGCCCTCTGCGCGCCCTGCGGCGCGGCTACTGCGTCGCCACCCGCGCCGGCCGCCGGAAGCCGCTGCACAGCGTCGAGGGGCTCTCGCGGGGCGACGCCCTCGACCTGCGCCTCAGCGACGGGCGCCTCGGGTGCAGCGTCGCCGAGGTCGAAAAGGAGGAGGAAGTTGACCGCGCCTGAGAAGGAGATGACCTTCGAGCTCGCCGTCAAGCGGCTCGAGGAGATCGTCGAGAAGCTGGAGGAGGGGCAAGCAGCCCTCGACGAATCGTTGCAGCTTTTCGAGGAGGGGGTTAAGTTAAGCCGCTTCTGCAACTCGAAGCTCGAGGAGATCGAGCGCAAGATCGAGATCCTCACCCGCGGTGAGGACGGCGAGCTTCGGCCCGAGCCGTTCGAAGAGGGCGAACAGTAGCCGGACAAACGGGGAGAGTTGATCGTGCCCGCATTCGAACTGGAGAGCTATCTAAAGCTGAAGAGGCGGCTGGTGAACAACAGCCTGCCGAAACTGCTGGAAAGCGCCGGGAGCGGCGCGGAGGGGCTGTCCGAGGCGATCGCCTACAGCCTCCTGGGCGAGGGCAAACGGTTGCGGCCGATTCTGCTGATCGCCGCCCACGAGCTCTTCGCTCCCGCCAGCGTCTATGCCATAAACGCGGCCTGCGCCATAGAGATGCTGCACACCTTCAGCCTCATCCACGACGACCTCCCCAGCTTCGACGACGACAGCCTGCGCCGGGGTCGGCCGACCAGCCACGTCAAGTTCGGCGAGTGGATGGCGATTCTGGCCGGCGACGCTCTCAACACCATGGCTTTCAGTATCTTAGCCGGCGGCCCCGACGACGTACCGCCGGAGCTGAAGCTGGAGGCGCTGAGGATCGTGGCCGCCGCTGCGGGCGCCGCCGGCATGGCAGGCGGCCAGGCCCTGGACATGACCTACCAGGGACGGGAATGCACCGAGGAAGAGATCAAGACGATGCAGCGCCTCAAGACCGGGTCGCTGATCGCTGCCGCCACCGAGACCGGTGCCCTCCTGGGCGGGGCGAGCCCCGAATCGCGCGAGCGCCTGCGCAATTTCGGACTCCTGCTCGGCCGGGCCTTCCAGATCCGTGACGACATCCTCGACATCGAGGGCCGCGAGGAGGAGCTCGGCAAGGGATCGGGCAAGGACGTCGCCGCCGGCAAGGCGACACTGCCGGCGCTGCTCGGCTCCGAGATGGCCGGCCGGCGCGCCGACAAGTTAGTTGACGAGGCTGTATCTGTCCTCAGGGTGTTCAAGCGGAAGGCTGATCCGCTCGTCTCGATTGCCCGCTACGTTGTTGCCCGCCGTCAATAATCGGAATATACTCAATACTCGGCACGTTAGTAATTGGGGCGAAATCGTTGACAGAACGCTTGTTAGACGGCATCAACTCGCCGGACGATCTTAAAAAGCTCCCGTTAGACCGGCTGCCGCAGCTGGCCGACGAGATCCGAGAAGAGATCATCGAGACCGTCTCGCACACCGGCGGCCACCTGGCCTCCAACCTCGGCGTCGTCGAGCTGACGATAGCGCTGAACTACCTCTTCGACTTCCAGCGCGACCGCATCATCTGGGACGTCGGCCACCAGTGCTACGCCCACAAGCTGCTGACCGGGCGCCGCGAGCGCTTCCACTCGCTGCGCACCCTCGACGGACTCGGCGGCTTCCCCCGCCCCGACGAGAGCCCCTACGACCACTTCGGCACCGGCCACGCCGGCACCGCCATCCCCGCCGCCATCGGCATGGCTGTGGCGCGCGACTTCCGCCGCGAGGACCACGCCGTCGTGGCCGTGGTCGGGGACGGCTCGCTGACCTCGGGCCTGGCGCTCGAGGGCCTCAACCAGGCCGGCCACCTGGACCGCAACATGCTCATCGTCCTCAACAACAACGACATGAGCATCAGCGCCAACGTCGGCGCCATCAGCGGCTACCTAAACAAGATCATGCACGGGCGCCCGCTCAACCGGCTGCGGATGGACACCGAGCTGATCCTGAAGCAGATACCGACTCTCGGACCCGGCCTCATCAAGGCGGCGCGCACCGTCGAGCACGCCATCAAGCGGGTCTTCATTCCCGGCACCCTGTTCGAGGAGCTTGGGCTCAAGTACGTCGGCCCGATCGGCGGCCACGACATCGGCAAGCTGATCGAGACCATCGAGCGGGTCAGCAAACTAGACGGCCCGGTGCTGCTGCACGTCTACACGGTCAAGGGCAAGGGTTACAAGCCGGCGGAGACAAATCCCATTCGGTGGCACGGCTCCTCGCCCTTCGACATCCCCAGCGGCCGCCTGCGCACCTCGGAGCGCAAGCCGCCCTCATACACGCAGGTCTTCGGCAAGACGCTGTGCCGCCTGGCCGAGAACGACGAGCGCATCGTCGCCGTAACCGCGGCGATGACCGAGGGCACCGGCCTCGTGGAGTTCGCCCGCCGCTTCCCCGACCGCCTCTTCGACGTCGGCATCGCCGAGCAGTTCGCGGTCACCTTCGCCGCCGGTCTGGCGCGGGCCGGCTACAAGCCGGTCGCCGCCATTTACTCCACCTTCCTCATGCGCGCCTTCGACCAGGTCTTCCACGACGTCTGCCTGCAGAACCTGCCGGTGGTCTTCTGCGTCGACCGCGGCGGGCTGGTCGGCGAGGACGGGCCGACCCACCACGGGGCCTACGACCTCAGCTACCTGCGCAGCCTGCCGAACATCGTCGTCATGGCGCCCAAAGACGAGGGCGAGCTGCGCCGCATGATGCGCACCGCCGTCGGCGAGAACCGCCCCGTCGCCATACGCTACCCGCGCGACTGCGGCGCCGGCGCCAAGATCAACGGCAGGATCGGCCGCTTACAGGTAGGCAAAAGCGAGCTGCTCCGCGCCGGCGCCGACGCCACAGTCTTCGCCATCGGCTCGATGGTCCGGCCGACGCTGCGCCTGGCCGAGGAGCTCGCCGGGCGCGGCTGGGAGCTGGGGGTGGTCAATGCCCGCTTCGTCAAGCCGCTCGACCGCGACCTCATAATCGAGCACGCCAGCCCCGGCGCCCGCCTGATCACGGTCGAGGAGAACGCGCTGCAGGGCGGCTTCGGCAGCGCCGTCCTGGAGCTGCTCGAGGAGGAGGGAGTCAGCCAGCAGGTCTCGCTCCTGCGCATCGGCCTGCCGGACGAAATCGTACCCCACGGCCCCCGCGCCGAGCTCCTGCACCGCTGCGGCCTCGACCTCGAGGGCCTGAAAAAGAAGATACTCGGCTTCCTCAAGCGCAAGGAGAGCTGAGCGCCCTCGCTGCGCCAACAACTCCCGAACAAGATGTCGCGGCCTGCTGATATACTGTACCCGTGGCCGGAAAGCGCCAGCGACTGGATCTGCTGTTGGTCGAGCGCGGTCTCGTGCCGACATGCGCTGAGGCGCAGGCGCACCTGATGGCCGGCGAGGTCTTCGTCGACGGCCGCCGCGCCGAGAAGCCGGGACAGCAGGCGCGCGCCGACGCCGACGTCGAGATCCGCCCCTCGATACGACCCTACGTCAGCCGCGGCGGCGAGAAGCTGGCCGGGGCTCTGGACGCCTTCGGCATCGACGTGAGCGGGAAGACCGCCCTCGACGTCGGCAGCAGCACCGGCGGCTTCTGCGACTGCCTGCTGCGGCGCGGCGCGGCGCGCGTCTACGCCGTCGACGTCGGCCGCGGCCAGCTCGACTGGGGCCTCAGGGGCGACGAGCGGGTCGTCGTCATGGAGGGGGTAAACGCCCGGAACCTCGAACCCGGCGACCTGCCCGAGCCGGTCGACCTGGCGGCCCTCGACCTCTCGTTCATCTCGCTGACGAAAGTGCTGCCCGCCGTTTTGCCGCTCGTAAGGGAAGGCGGCCACTTGTTGCCCTTGATTAAGCCGCAGTTCGAGGTCGAGCGCGGCCTGGTGGGCAAGGGAGGGGTGGTCAGGGACCCGCGGCTGCACCGCGACGTGTTGCGCCGCATAGGCGAGTTCCTCTACAATTCCGGTGCCGAGGTGGCGGCCGCGGCACCCTCGCCACTGCGGGGGCCGAAGGGGAACCGCGAATTCTTCTTCCACGCCGTGCGCCGGACGCCGGCAGGCCCGCCGGACCACCTTGAGCGGCTGATCGAGAAGGCGGTCGATGAACAAGACTGATATCAAACTCGTGGGCCTGGTGGCCAAGCCGCATCCGCCCCGGGCGGCGGAGCTGCTCCGCGAGATCATCAAGCTGCTCGAGAGGCGCGGCTGCGAGATCAAGGCGGACGAGCAGACCGCCCGGCTCCTCGGCGGCACACTGGGCGAGGTTTCCAGGGACCTGCTGATGGAGCGCTGCGACCTGGTGGTGGTGCTCGGCGGCGACGGCACGCTCCTGAGCCTGGCCAAGCACCAGGGCGAGCGCCGGGTGCCGATACTGGGCGTGAACATGGGCTCGCTCGGCTTCCTCACCGAGATCGCCGACGGCGAGGCGCTCGAGCAGCTCGAAGCGGCCCTGAGCGGCGAGATGCGCTGCAGCTACAGGATGATGCTCAGTGTCGAGCTGCACCGCGGCGACACCCTCCGCAAGCTGCCGCACGTGCTCAACGACGTCGTCATCAACAAGAGCGCCATGGCGCGCATCTTCGACGTCAACGTGATCCTGGACGGCGAGGAAATCACCACCATCCGGGCCGACGGCATCATCGTCTCCACACCCACCGGCTCGACCGCTTACAACCTGGCCGCCAACGGGCCGATCATCTACCCGGAGATGGAGGTGATCGTGCTCTCTCCCATCTGCCCCTTCACGCTCACCAACCGCCCCATAGTCCTGCCAGCCGACATGGTCGTCGAGCTGCGGATCAACGGCGACCAGGAGACCTTCCTGACTCTGGACGGCCAGCACGGCTTACCGCTCCGCGGGGGCGACATCGTGCGCATCGAGCGCGGCGAGCGCACACTCTGCATACTCAGCCCCAAGGGGCGCAGCTACTTCGAGGTCCTGCAGAGCAAGCTGAAGTGGGGCGAGCACTGAGCGCGCACCGCACCAACAGTAATATCGCTTACCGCATTGCGGCCGCTACTGCTGTATATTTAATTGAGAGCTTGGCATCGCGAGGGAGTCGAGATGTTGAATCGTATCGGTTGGT
Organism: uncultured Acidobacteriota bacterium; assembly: GCA_964408025.1. Classification (GTDB taxonomy): domain Bacteria; phylum Acidobacteriota; class DATKUA01; order DATKUA01; family DATKUA01; genus CAYOXX01. The sequence continues at coordinate 17,499 of CAYOXX010000037.1, forward strand.
CAAGGGTGGCCGGCGCCGTCGTGCCGCCGGCGCTCCTGCTCTGCTTCGGCATCGGCGCGGCGGTCGGGATCGCCGCTCCGGACGAGACGGAGGAGATAACGATCACCATCAGCGCGCCCCTCGAGCGCGGCATGGTTCCGCTGCCGGTGCACTTCGTCGCCGAGGTCGAAGCGCCGGCGGAGATGGACCAGGAGATCTACGAGCTCGGCCAAGAGTGGCTGATCATGGGCCGCTTCGTCCTCACCAATATACTCACCGGCGGCGACCCCCTGCCTCCCGAAATGCGCAGCCGCCCGACCAGCATGCACGAGTACTCGCTGCGCAACACCAAGCACCTGGTGAGCCGCATGCGCAGGCGCCCGCCGCGGGAGCCGTACGAGCCCGGCATGGAGGTGCAGAGGAGCTTCGAGTTCGACTACACCTTCGAGCGCGCCGGCGAGTACTTCATCAGCTTCAGGCTCGGCAGGAACCGCTACCGCTCCAACGAGATACGCATCGTGGTGCGCGGCGACACCTCCTTCGACCCGCTGAGACCGTAGGGACCATAGGAGGCCGGGTGGACGTGGGGACCGCGGGGGGCCGTGGGGATCGTTTTCCTCTTGACACAACCGCTCCGAATTGACTCTCATATACTTGAAACGTTCGTGCGCGAGCCCAACGGCCGCAGGAGCTGCCATGTTCTACACCGATGCCAAGGACTCCCACTACCGGGCCGGCGTGCCCCGGGATACCAAAACCTTCTTCGCCGCGCTCGGCGGCCTGCACTGCCCCCGCTGCGGCGCCGACGCCGGCTTCTCCACCCTCGACGAGAACGCCGACTGGGACGAGGTTGCCCACCGCAACCCGATGCGCTGCGCCGTCTGCCAGCACGCCTGGCTCGACGAGTAGCGGGAGCTGCTTTCCATTAAAAGCGTTTAAGAATCCTACTCCCCTATAAAGACAAGCTACAAATCGGTAGGACAGATTCGCCCCGCCAGGGTGCGCCTAGGTGGACGAGGCGGATTCCTGTCTGTCACCTTATCCGTAGGGGGGAGCCTTTAGGCCCCCCGCAAGTAGTACAGATTCGCCGGAGGCGAACAAGCTCTCCTGTATGTCATCCGCCGCGCCATCACGGTAGGACAGATTCGCCGGAGGCGAACAAGCTCTCCTGTATGTCACCTTATCCGTAGGGGGGAGCCTTTAGGCCCCCCGCAAGTAGGACAGACATGATGGCTTTCGCGCTCTTGCGGGCATGCACCACCTGGTTACTGGCCAGTGCCCGAAAATGATGGAGTTTTGAAAAATCGCCCCGGCGATTACGGCAGGTTACTTTTCCTCTTTTTTCTTCTCCTCTGCCACCAGCGGAGCGAATTTGTCGTAGGCCCGCAACGCCCACTCCTTGCTGCGGAAGAAGCCGAAGTCGCGCTCGTCGTACTTCTTAAGCACCGGGAAGGTGTCGAGTATGTAGGCGAACTCGTCGCGCTCGAGGCCGTATAAATGTGCCACCAGGGCGTCGATCTCGGCGCGCAGCCGCGCGCGCTCCGGCCCGTCGCGACGCCCCTCAGTGAAATCGTCGGCGCCGAACTCCGGACGCCACTCGCGCTCCAAACGGCCTTCGTAAATGCCGAGATCATTCCAGGATTCGTCGAATACCGCTTGCCATAACTCTGCATATTCTTTAGAAATACAAGAAAGCCTGGCGCTTCTCGAAATTAAACTCAATAAGATATATTCACACCAAGGATTTCTGATGATCGGTAGTTGGGCCATGTAGAAATGGTTCAATGTAGTTGAGACTTTTTTTCTTATAATAAAATCCATCAAGAAAGAATTAAGAAGCGTTTGCACATATAGACTATTTCTTAAAGGATTACTATCAAAATATATAACAGGCAATGAATCACCACATGGCAATTTCGGAGATACCAATGAAATGAGTGTTCTTACATCTGTACTTCTCGCAATTTTTCTGAAACATAGTTTATATTTTAGTATTTCATTACTTATATATTCAACATCAATCCAATATTTAGGTTTTGTTAAGTAAGCATCGTACTGTTGCACCATTCTCCCTTCTAAAATTGGAATTCCCCATTTTGATTTATTATAATAATCTCCATATTTATACATTTCTAATTCTCTCGCAAGTGTAACGTTCCAGCTCGAATCAATATTTTCTCCAAGGATAGTATAATCATTGAAGATCTTAGCAGTTATCTCAACATCTAGTTGATTATTGAACTCCATTACTGATAATGAAACGGGGTTGAAGCGACGAATATAATCAGCCTTCATAGATACCGTCTTTTCATCGACATTTTCAAAGAAATCATGTAGCTCGTCTTCCCTAAGAGCAACCCTCGGATCAAAAAGGAATGAACCTTGGAAATCCTCTGTCTTCTTCCCTTTCTCAAAAGCAACCATGCAGAATTTGAATGAATGGTGAAGATCCCTGAACATAAATCGCTCGTTGCTGAAAGCGAAGATACATTTGAGATCGCAAGACTCAAGTAAAAACTTTCTAAGCAGTTTGCATCCAAGGTCCGAATAAATACCAGTAGGTAAAACGACTCCTCCAAAACCGTTCTTTTTCAGCAATGATATTTTCTTTTCTGTGAACAACTGGTATAGGTTTAAATCGCCACGGAAAAGTAATCGATAGTTAGCATTATCCTTAAAAAAAGCTAAATAATGTTCATAATCCTCTTGGTATCCTTCCCATCCCTTGGAAATCTCATCATTTTTACAAAGTTCATCCATTCTTCTTAATGCAGCTGGTCGATCTAGATCTCGAAATGTAGGATCATATTTGATGAAGAACCACACGCTTTGTGGCTTTACGATATCCCACGGTGGATTGCCGATTACGGCGTCGAATCCGGCATTTTCAGTCTCGAGAGGTCGTCCGAGGTCGTCGAAGAAGAGCTCGGGGAACTCCAGCTCCCAGTGGAAGAAGTTGTGCTTATTCCTCTGTTCTATCGCGGGGTGGAATAATTCAGTGCTCTCTTTACTTTCCCAATATTCACGACTGTCCAGCTCGTAAACGGCGTTTGCGAATGCCGTGGCGTCCGTTTCCACGCCGAAGTAGTTGGCAGTCTGAAGATCGGCCAATTGTTTGAAGAAAAACAGCTCCTTATCGCTATCGTCCATCAAGCGCTTCTTGCCAGCGATTTGTTCGGCGGTATCGCTCGGCAGCTCTTCAATTTGACGGCGGAGAGCGATTACGCGCCCCAGGTGCTGCTGCAGCTTCTCGGCGAATATCAACGATTGTTTGCCGTCACCGCCCTTTTTCTTTTTTGGAGACACACCGACCTGGTCCACGCGGGAACCGATGAGCGAGTTTCCGCACTTGAGGTGGTGGTCGAGGAAGTTCAGAGCGCGGTCTTTCTTGATGGTGTGCAGCCAGAGGCTGAGCTTGGCGAGCTCGACGGCGAGGGGGCTGATGTCGACGCCGTAGATGCAGCGCTCGACGACTATGCGCCGGGCGTCTTCGGCGCTCTCGATGGCGCTACCCTCAGCGCCCCCCGGCTCGGCTTCCATGATCCGCTGGGCGAGGTAGTCGACGGCGCCGACGAGGAAGTGCGCGCTGCCCATGGCCGGGTCGAGGACCTTGAGCTCGAGAATCCCCTCGCGCGTCCTGCCGTCGCAGAGCGGCCCGAGTGTGGTCTCGACGATATAGCGGACTATCGGGTCGGGCGTGTAGTAGGTGCCGGTAGCCTTGCGCTCGCCGCGGTCGGTGCGCAGGAATACGCTGCCGGCTGGTATGCGCTTCGGCCGCCGCTTTTTACCTTTGCCCTCTAATGCAGGCTTGTATTTTTTAAGGTCTGCGTCGGCAACGTGGGCAGGCAGGACGAACTCGGCCTTGTTGCGTCCCACTATGACCGCCATCTCCTCTTCCGCCCACGCCGGCTTCAGCTCGAGAAGCCCTTCGTAGATCGAGCCGAGGTGCTGGACGCTGAGCGAGCGGTAGTCGATGAAGTCGCCGTAGCGGCCGTTGGGCGACTCGTTGGTAGTCAGCAGCAGTATAGCCCGCTCCAGGTACTCGTCGCAGATGCCCCGTTCGGGATCGTCTAAAACCGGCCACTCGGAGGAATCGAATAGGCCGCCGTTGTAAGCGAAGACGCCGAGCTCTTCGCTGCCGTTCTCGATCTGGCGGAAGAGTTGGACTAATCTTAGGAATACGATTTTGCTGTCGCTTGCCAGACGTATGGTTGGGTCGTGGCGATCTTTGATTTCACGTTTCAGGGCATAAAGGGAATAGCGCTCGCGGTAGGAACGGTTCTCCTTCAGCGGCAGGAGCCCGCGGGCCTCGGCGTATAGGATGAATAAGAGGCGGTAAAGAAATATTAATGCTGCATTATGCGCGTTGTTAATATTCAGATCCGTAGGGATTCCAGATCGTGTGTCAGTTACTATCAAGCCTTCCGTTAGGGTTTCTACAACCTCGAAGGCCCTTCTTTTAAGGTTTTCCTCGACAGCCTTTGTGTAGTCGGCGCTGCCCTTGAGAGCGTGATCGAGGAGAGCCGGCAGGCCCGGTTCCATCGGTAGGAAAGCTGCGCGGCGGAAGAAGAGTACGAAGTAGCGGAAGGCGTCGGGGTCGAATCCGCTTTCGAGGTGCCGCAGCAGGTCGCACTCGTAGAACACCGTCAGCTCGCGTCGCCGCTCGCGGTGGTAGAGGCGCCAGAACCTGCCGTTCGTCAGCAGTCCCCACTTGACCTCGGTATCGAGCAGGTAGGCGTTGATCTGGTAGGCTGGATAGCGCAGGCGGGCCTCTCCGCGGGGTTGTCGGTCGAGGTCGGTTGTCCAGCTCTTGGCGTCGCCGACGGCGCAAGCCTGACCGAAATACTTGGCCGGATCGGATCGCTGATATTCCAGAGCGGACTTCATAGCATCGTGGTTCGGGAAGAAGGCGTAGTCGGGAACATCCCTGTAGTGTCCGATAACTTTGTGTCCTATCTGGACGTCAAAGCAGTCCTGCCAGCCTAGTAACCGCAGAACCGGTTTGATGAAGTGCTCCTCGAGTGAAGCCTCGTCCATCCCCTCCAGGTTGTCGCGACCGAGATCCTCGAAAAGCTCTCTTACAGCGCTGTATATGGATTCGAGTTCTTCATCGCTTAGGCTCTGCCACGCCCTCCTGTCCCGCGGCAGCAGCGAGTCGAGATAGTGGTTGCTGAACAGGCCCTGGTTGTTGTGCGGGAAGTTAAGATCGAGTTCTGATTGTGCCGGATCAACCATGATAGAAAAACGAATTAAGTTTCCACGTAAGGGTGGATTAAAGCAGGTCTCATCGCAATAGTATCATAAAGCGGCAGCGCTCCTTACAACGAAATGGGTATTGCACAGCCCGCGCCTGTGCCATCACAGTAGGACAGACCCGCCGCGGCGGGTAAACTCTCTTGTCTGTCATCCGCCGCAGGCGGACAGGACTTTGCTGTGTATGACCAAACATCATTTGGAGGCGCTTCGCGCCGTTGACAGACAGGAATGTCTGTCCTACCGGCCTGAGAGTGCTCGCTGCCGGATTCCGCAGCGGATCACATTTTCGGCTCGTTTTTGTTGCCTGTCATCGGGGCTAAGCCCCGGACACCGCCTGCTTATTCGGTCTCCCTTTGCGGTAGGCCACGGCCATCGCGATCACCAGGCCGCTGCCGATCATGTTGGCGACGAAGGTGGCGATGATCGGGAAGGAGCCCAAGTGAAACCCGTAGAGCAGGTAGAAGAACTGTCCCGCAAAGAAGTAGGCGAAGGTGAAGATCGAGACGTCGGCCGAGCTCTTCCGCTTCCAGATCCAGTATGCCTGGTGCAGGTAGGCGAAAGCCGAGGTGACGCCGAAGAAGGTGACAACAACGTTCAGCAGCTCTCCGTATCCCATCGTACCCTCCGAGAAAAAATAAGAGCGTGCGGATGATCCAGGGCCATCCGCGTTTGTTGTCTTCCAGGTACCGTCACGACGTGTTCAGGTGAACGGCCACCGGGCGGCCCGAGTCGATCAGGAAGCCAGCTCGCTTCGGATCCGCTCCGTGGTCAGGTACTCCACGCCGATGTCGCAGGCCAGAGCGCGGCAGGCGGCCCCGGCCGCCTCCGCATCCTCGAAGCCGAGGCCGACGCCGGCCAGCGGCATTGTGGCGTCGGCAGGGATGATCACCCGCGCCGCCGGGAAATCCTGGCGCAGTCCGGCCGCGGTGTGGTGCGTGCAGATGTTCTCCACCACCGAGGGAACGACGAATACCAGCCCCGCGCCCGCACCGTGCTTCCGCTTGATGAGGCTGAAGACGTTGAGGTTTGCGGCCGGTATGCGGGGATCCCCGGTGCCGGCGCCGATATCGACGCCGACTGTCAGGCGGGTGGCGTCGAAGAAGTACTTCGGCATGATAACCAAGCCCCAGTCGCTGCCCAGAAACTGCTCTTCGCTGACGATGCGGGCGCCGAAGGTCGCCTCGACGTCGTCCGGCGCAAAGGAAAGCGATCCGTCGGCCTCCTGAAAATAGACCTGGCGGGGGACGTAGATGGCGGTGCGGCTGCTGTCTACCGCTTCCAGGACCGTAGCCGTAAGCGCTGGACTGACCGTTTTACCTTCGAGGCCGAACTTCGACAGGTCCAGCTCCAGCGGGCGCACCACGCTGTGGATCGGGTAGAGGCCGCTGTTGACGGCGAACTCGGCGCTGGTCGTCGGGTGCAGGTCGGTGCAGTAAAGATTCCAGTCGGCGATCCCGGCCAGCTCGGCGGCGTTGCGCAGTTGCTCCCCGCCAGCACCGCAGTAGAAACTGCCGTTCGGGTCCACGAAGGACTCCGAGAGGTCTACGTGGACCGCGATCACCACCCGCTCGCCTGCCATCTTTCACCTCCTTCTAGATATGCCGCGGCAATAACAGGCCTTCAGGGGATCACGAGCTCCAGGCGTTCGTTGGGACGGTAGCGGCGGCCGACTTTCGCCTCGTCCCGCCAGGCGCCGTCCACCTTGCGGCTCACAACGTCGGCGGTGAAGTCGTAGCTCCCGGCAAACAACGAGCTGCCGACGCCGTAGGCTGACACCGGCAGCCGCAGCCTCTCGAACTCGGCGATCTTATCCGGCGTGAAGCCGCCGCTGCAGACGATCCCGATCCGCGCGTAGAACCGGCGCTCGACCGAGCCCTGTGGGTGGCGGGCGGCCCGCTCCCGCAGCGCCTCGTGCACGTTCATCACAAGCTGCGGGTTGACACCGGTCGGCGAGAAGAGCTCCATCCGGCCGCATACCGACTCGTCGACCACCGTCTCGCTGGTGTCGAGCCGCACGCCGAACAGCTCGTAGCGCGGGTCCTGCTCCAGCAGGTAGCGCTCGAGGAAGGCGTCGGCCACCTCCAGCGTCGTGCGCACGCAGTTGTTCTGGTAGTCGACCAGCACGATCCGCTTGACCTGCGGATTGATGTGCTCGGCGAACTTCAGCGCCGAGAGCACCACGTCGCCGCCGTATGCGGCCTGCAGCGAGTGTGGAATGGTCCCCAGCGCCTTGGAGCCCCACCAGTCCCCCTGCGCCGACGTGCTGACGCCGTAGCCGTCAGTAAGGGAGTCGATGCCGAGGCTGCGCAGCGCCACGTCGTAGGCGTAGCCGTCGCCGGCCTGGCACTGATAGATGTCGAAGCGCGCGGGGAAGAAGAGCACCGGCTTCGAGGTGTGGCGGCTCGCCTCCCGCACCGTCCGGTAGACGTTCGTCGCCACCCGCGTGCGGCGGCTCAGCGCCCCCAGGTAGACTGTCTCCAGGTGCGCGAAGAGGCTGTAGTCGCCCTCGATCAGCATCGCGGTCTCGCCCCGGTCGATGATGTCGCCGTCGTAGAGGGCGAAAACGTCGAGCCTGCCGAAGTCGTCACCGAGCGCCGAGCGCAGAATGCAGATCGCCTCGTCGACGCCGCAGAGGCAGACGCCGCTTCGCTTCTGAAATACCTGCATGCGGACCACCGGATGGTAGTCGTCACGCTGCAGGATCTTGCGCGCGCGGTTGAAATACTCGTCGGAGTAGTACCCCTCGCGCACGCGCGGCTCCACCCGCAGCACGTCCGGGTCGAGGCGCTTGCGCGACCTCCGGTTCGAATCGTTGGCACACATCCTGATCACCTCCGCGGCACAGCGGGCTCGAAGCGTAATTCTAGTTAATCCGCCGCCAGGATGCCAGCGCCGCGGGACCGCAAGCGACTCGATACCGTTCTCGCCACGCAAATCCCACCGCCGGCGGCCGACCGCGCGCGTATCGCAGACCTCCTCGCGCTGCCGCCGTGGTAAACTGTAAGCACTCGGCAAGCGATACCGCGCGACAGGAGTATCCGCGATGACGGGCGGCGAGGCGTCGAGGCGGTACCACCAGCTCTCCAAGCACGATCGCGAGCGTCTGCTGCGGCTGAGCTTCACCGACTGGTCCGACGAGCCGCGCAAGGTCAAGGAGTACCCCGGCGCGCCTGCGGTCGAGCTCCCCGCGGCTCCCCTGCCCGGCGTTAAGCTGTCGGATATCGTCGCAGGAAAATCCGAAGCGAGGCGCGAGGCGGTCGGCCCGGCCGATATCGCGGCACTCCTGCACTATGGGTACGGCGCCACCCTCAAGCGCAGCGGCTTCGCCCTCCGCGCCGCACCCTCGGCCGGCGCCCTCTACCCGGCGGAACTCTACCTGTGCTGCGGCGACATCGAGGGCGGGGAGCTCGAGGCCGGCGTCTACAGCTACAATCCTGAGACCAACGCGGCAGTCCGAATCCGCGACGGCGATTTCCGCAAGGCCGTCGCCGAGGCCCTGGGTGACGGCCAGCCGGCCGCCGCCTATCTGCTCATCTCCGCCATCCCCTGGCGGAGCGCCTGGAAGTACGGCGCCCGCGCCTACCGCTACTGCCTCCTCGACTCGGGGCACCTGGCCGGCAACCTCCTGCTCGCAGGTTCAGCGCTCGGGCTTGAACCGAGACTGGCGGCGCGGCTGCGCGAGGAGCCCCTGAACGAGCTGCTGGGGCTGGACGGCGAGAAAGAATTCGTGATGGCGACCGTGACTGTCCTGCCCGATCCGGCAGCGCTCACGACAGCACCGCCGCCACCGCAG
>CAYOXX010000038.1:0-26327 GCA_964408025.1 uncultured Acidobacteriota bacterium
CGATCGCCATCTGCTTGCCGGGCATGGCGTCGAGGGTGAAGCGGGCGCTGACCTCGCCGACACGCACCGAGCCCTGGGCGATGACGATGTACTGGATGGCAACGATGAGCAGGAAGATTACGGCGCCGATGACGTAGTTGCCGGCGATAACCAGCGTGCCGAAGGAACGGATGATGTTGCCCGCCGCCGCCTCGCCCATCGTACCGGCGTTGCTGAGGATCAGCCGCGTCGAGGCGATGTTCACCGCCAGCCTGTAGAGCGTCATGATCAGAATCATGCTGGGGAAGATGGTGAAGTCGACGGGGCTCTCGATGTACATGGCGATCAGGATTATGACCACCGAGAGCGTCAGGTTGACGGCGATCAGGAAGTCGAGCACGAAGGTGGGCAGCGGCAGGACGATCGCCCCCAGGACGCTGAGGACGAGAATCGGAACGACGATCGACTTGTTCCTGGCCAGGAATTCCAGGATCTGCAAGTTTGTCGGCTGCGAAGTAGCCAACTCGGTTTCCCCTCGCCACTTGCCGGACCTGATCCGCTCCCGCTACATTATAACACAGTGGGCTTTGGATTATCCGGTCGTGGCACCCTCGGCTGCGCTCGCTTGTAATTGCAGTTACAGTCTGGTCTCCCGCCTGCCGATAGAGTGTGTTCTGGTCGCGCGTACAAGCGCTCGCGGACGGAAAGGCTCGGCGAGACGCCATGACCGTTGCTTCGCGGCGACCGACGAAGTACACTCGGTCGATCCTGGCCGGGAAACCGATGGACAGTTTCAGTCGAGGCCGCCATGGCTTACATCTTTAGACTTAGCGTAGTCCTAACCATCCTCATCTCGGCGTCGCCGGCCGCCGCCCAGGTTGAAAACCCGATCGTCGAGGCTCGCCGCCTCACCAATTTCGGGGTCGACGCCGCCCTGAACGGTCTCTGGTCGGAGGCCCACTTCCGCTGGCTGCAGGCACTCGAGACCTTCCCCAACTTCCCCGCCGCGCACAACAACCTGGGTGTCGTCTTCGAGCACTTCGGCAATTACAACCAAGCCCGCGAGCACTACAGCGTCGCTCTGGAGCTGGTCGAGCGCAACCGCTTCATACACTCCAACAACCGCATGTTCCTGCGATTCTTCTACCAGCAGATCCAGCAGACCCGTCGCGGCGAAGCCGATGCCGAAGGCGAGGAGGCCGTAGAAGCGCCGCCAGAGGGAACGCCTGACGCCGCCGCCGATGCCGCGCCGGTCGAGGCGCCGGCAGAGAGCGAAGGCGATGCGGAGGGTGCCGCCGGTTCCGGCGATGAGACTTCGGTTACTATCTTAGGGGAGACGTACGGCAGGGTGGGCTCAGCTCGGCAGGTGCTCATCAAGCACCCCCGGCGCGAGACGCCGATGAGCGCGCGCTACCGCCGCGTCTACATAGCCGGTTTCTCCCCGCGGGAAGCCGATTACGAGAACCTCAACTTCGAGACCACCGAGTATCTGCGGAGCGAGCTGCGCAAGTACTCCCTCTACGAGGTGATCCCGCTCGAGGAGCTGGCGCTGCCCAGCGACGAGGAGAGCTTCTACGAGCTGGTCGACGACTACGAGTTCTGGCGGAACCTCGGCGGCCGCGTCGGCGCCGACCTGATCATCTGCGGGCAGGTGAATTTCTACGCCGAGCCCTCCGACGGCTTCTACCCTTACGAGTACCGCGACACGCGCACCGGCAATTACCGCACCGCCCAGCTGCTGATCCAGCGCACCGCCTATACCATCGAGCTGGACCTCTACTTCCACGACGCGGCCACCGGCGAGCTGATCCACGAGGAGAGCTTCGGGCAGACCATCGTCTACCGCGGGCGCCTGGAGCTGAACCTGCAGGCGTTCTTCGACGTGATGAACCGCGTGCTTCCCCGCTTCATGGACCTTCTGGTTCCGAGGGAGCACGATGCTATCCGCTTCCTGGTCAGAGGCTAAGGAGGGTCAGATGAGAAAGCCGGAAATGGGGGTTGCGGCGGCGGCGGTCCTGGCCGCCGTCATGGGCTTGCTGCTAGCGGCACCGGCCGGGGCACAGCTTGTGGACTACTTCGGGGGCAAGAACAAGATCAACTACGACACCTTCGACTGGCGCGTCTACGAGAGCGAGCACTTCAATATCTACTACTACCCAGAGGAGGAGGAGTACCTCGACGAGGTGGTGAACTGGGCCGAGACCGCCTACGAGATCATCAGCCAGCGGCTCAACCACCAGCTCGTCCGCCGGGTGCCGATACTATTCTTCAAGACGCACAGCGAGTTCGAGCAGACCAACGTCGTCCCGATGTTCCTACCCGAGGGCGTCGGCGCCTTCGCCGAGCCGCGGCTGGGCCGCGTAGTGATTCCGCTGGACGACCCGCCGGCGGCGATGCAGCGGCTGTTCACCCACGAGCTTACGCACGCCTTCCAGTTCGACATCTGGCATAGCGGCCGCATGCGCAACCCGCTCGGCCGCTCGCCGCTCTGGATTGCGGAGGGGATGGCCGAGTGGATGGCCGGCGGCCTCAACACCATGGACGAGATGCTGCTGCGCGACGCCGTGGTTAACGACTTCGTGCCGACCATCGAGGAGATCGCCGGCGCCGGCGGCTACTACATCCCCTACGTCTACGGCAACGCCATCTACCTCTACATCGAGGAAACCTACGGCGAGGGCGCCGTCAAGGACTTCGTATGGGAGCTGCGTAAAAACGGAACCGGCCAGTCCGGGATCCGGCGGGCCATCGAGGAGCTGTTCCACGTCGAGCACGACCGCTTCAGCCGCCAGCTGCGGCAGTGGCTCCGCGACCGCTACGTGCCCGACCTGGTGCAACGCGAGGAGCCCGAGGAGTACGGCGAGATGATCGTCGACGAGGATTTCGACCTGCCGCTCTTCTCCCCCGTCCCCGCCCCCAGCGGCGACCTGGTGGCGGCGATCACCTTCCGCGACGACGATCTGGACGTGGTGCTGGTTTCGGGCCAAGACGGCAGCCTCTTCAGCAACCTGACGCCCGGCTTCACCAACCGCTACGACTACGTGATCGCGCAGGGCGTGACGGTGAAGTTCAACGACGGGCACGACCTCGCTTGGTCGCCCGACGGCAGGTTCGTCGCCGTCCTGGCCCGCCGCGGCCGCGACCGCGAGCTGCTTCTGATCGACGCCGTGCGGCGCCGAATCGAGCGCCAGATCCGCCTCGGCGTCGACCAGGCGCTAAACCCCACCTTCATGCCCGATGGCCAGCGGGTACTGTTCAGCGCCAACCGCAACGGCATCCGCGACATCTACGTCTGCGACCTGCGCACCGAGGAGCTGACCAACCTGACCGATGACGAGGCGTTCGACTACTCCCCGGTGCCCTCGCCCGACGGCTCCCGCGTCGTCTACACCTCGGTCGTCGACGGCCAGCACACCAAACTGTTCATGTTCGACTTCGACAACCCGGAGACCAAGACCCAGCTCACCTTCGGCCGCTTCCACGACAAGCAGCCGGCCTGGAGCCCCGACGGCTCGCGCATCGTCTACGTCAGCAACGAGACCGGCATCTACGACATCTACGTCTACGAGCTGGAGACAGGCACCATCGGCCAGCATACCGACGTGCTCGGCGGCGCCTTCCAGCCCTTCTTCGACCCGCGCGCCGAGGAGCAGGACCGCATCTACTTCTCCGGCTTCCTGAAGCTCCGCTACCGGCTCTACAACATGGAGCTGGGCGAGCCGATCCGCACCTTCAGCGCCGCGCAGATGCGCGTCGCCGAGGCCGGGCGGGCGGTCGGCTTCGCGCCGGTCGTGCAGGTGCCGATCCAGGAGGAGCGTATGGACCGCGAGCCGCGCTTCCGCTTCCACCTGGACGACATCTTCGTCTACGGCGGCGTGGCCAGCGACGGCACCGTCCTCTCGCTGGCGATGGCGCGCTTCGCCGACATCTTCGGCGACGAGAGCCTGACGCTGGTATTCAACACCATCGGCCCCTACCGCTCCTACGACATCGCCTACTTCAACCAGCGCCGCCGCTTCAACTGGGGGGTGCACGTCTACGACCACAAGAGCTTCCTGGCCGGCAACCCGGTCGTCTTCGCGCAGCCCGAAAACGTGATCGTCGAGCGCTCGATCGTCGAGAACCTCGGCGTCCGCCTCTTCACCCGCTACCCGTTCAACAGGTTCATGCGCGCCGAGTTCTACACCGGCTTCAACAACCGCACCTACGAGTTCGACGCCATCACCCTCAGCAACCTCTCCCCCGACTTCCGCTCCCACCTCGACGAGCGCTTTGCCAGTGGTAACTTCGTCTACTTCGGCACCTCGCTGGTCGGCGACACCGCCCGCTACAACCCGGCCTTCGGGCCGATCGCCGGGCGCCGCTGGCAGCTCAGCGTCTCCGTCGCCCCCGGCATCGGCGGCGACTTCCTCAACTTCACCACCGTAACCGCCGAACTGCGTAACTACCTCAGGCTCAACAGCGCCACACTCATCGCCAGCCGAGCCTTCATCGGCTTCAGCGGCGGTGAGGCGGCCGACATTTTCGTCTTCGGCGGCCTCAACACGCTGCGCGGGGTGCCTTTCTACAGCATGGTCGGCAACCGCGCCTTCTACATAAACAACGAACTCCGCTTTCCGCTGGTAAACGTCGCCATCTTCCCCCTCGGAATCCGGCTGGCCAACATCCGCGGCCTCTTCTTCTGGGACATCGGCGGCGCCTGGTACAGGGACCAGGAGTTCTCACTCTACGAGGACGGCCGCCTCAAGGACGCCCTCAGCTCCCTCGGCTTCGGCATCACCTTCAACTTCGCCTACCTGCCGCTGAACTTCACCTGGTCCAAGAGCTGGGACTTCAAGGATTTCGGCGACTGGGAGTTCGACTTCTGGATCGGGCCGAAGTTCTAGATGGCATCTAGCGGCTCGCCTGGCCAACGTCTTCGAGACGACTTTGCCCGAAGGTCGCTGCGATGGCAGAGGGTGGGAGCGGTTCTGGACCCGCAGGCCCAGCAGCGCTACGTCGAAGGGCAATGTGCGAGGGGCTACAATCTACCGCGATAAAGAGTTTCGGTAAAAGTGGGCCGCTTATTTGGTGGCGCCGAGTTTACTTATCAGTTATCGCCATACGTCTGGGCTCCATCCGGGCGCTGGATGAAGATGCCGTCGCTCCAGATGATGTCCTCGTCGAAGTGCTTGACGATTAGGCTGCCGTTCGCATCCGGCGTGACTTCCGGACCCTCGGCGTGGTCGGAGCCGTAGGACATGACGGTGTAGAACCTGGTGCCGGTGTACTCGTAGGCGAGCTCGACACCCCAGCCGTCAAGGGCGATGCTCCTGTTCGCGTTGATCTCGGTCTCCTCGAAGATCTCCTGCAGCTCCCTCACGTCCGCGGCGGCCGGAACTGCGTGGTTATCCACCCTGTACTGCTCTATGCCCGTCCCCATGCGAAAGACGCTCTCGACCGTGGTCGCCTGGCGAGCCCTTTCCAGAGCGTTCAGAAAGCTCGGGATCGCCATAACTGCCAGGATTCCGATGATGGCGACGACGATCAGCAGCTCGATCAAGGTGAAGCCTCTATCCCGCATAGCTTCCGCCCCCAATTACTAATAGATAATCAGCAATCTCCGTGCCACGGGGAGAAAACGGATAAGGTTCCTATAATTCATTGCAAATCAACAGATTAAGCCCGCCGCTCGACGAAGCCGTATATCAACAACCACCGGATCTACAATCATTGTCGCGTCGGTAGTGACAAATATTGTCGCTTGTACAAAGAACCGTTCGGCACCACACACCGCTGGAAGGTACATCAACAAGCCATACGGGAGAGAGCAATCTGTCCCCGAGCCTTGAATGGATGGCTCTTCCAGCTTCCTTGTGCCCTCGCGATTGATTCTCTGGTAGGATATCCGGGGGGCGGCTCCGCAGTCACTTGGGATCTCCTCGGGCTCTTTCAATCGAATCGCTTACCGACGAACCGCCTTCTTCAGAGCCAACTGGATATTGGGTACTTACGATGAATCTGCTTTTTCTACCGAAGCTCTTTCCGCGATCGGACGTTATTGGGGGGCCGATTCTTATTTACCACAGGATAAAGAACTTGGCCTCGATGGGGCACAGGATATCCGTAATCGCCCCCGCCTGCGACGAAAAGGATCGAGAGGACAGAAGCCTCGTCGGCTACTGCGACGATATTGTCCTCGTCGATTGCGACAAGGAAAGGTCCCCGCAGGAGATCGAAGAGCTTCACGAGAGGCTGAAGAGGCCGAGGTTCTTCCTCTCCGGGGACGGCGGTTACAACGAGGGTGTCGAGAGGGCGTTCGTAGATGCTCTGGAGAACAAATCCCTCGACGCCGTCATCGGCGAGTACTCGATGACGGGCCAGTATATCGAAGCGAACCGTGGTCTTTTTCCCGATGCTACGAAAAGCATCATCTCAGTCCACGAATGCTATACAAGAGCCCACCAATTAAGAGCCGAGAAGGGAGAACATATCGCTCCAGAGCTAATAAAAGAATTAATGGAATATGAATTTCAGATGTACCGCGCAGCGGATATCATATTAAGCCTAACTAGAGAAGACGCTGAAACTATGACTCGCATGGCACCCGAGCTGAGGGACAAGCTGAGAGTGGTGCCTCACGGTGTAGATACTGAGTTCTACACTCCCTCTGGAGATACGCGCGATAGGGACTCAAAGAATATACTTTACCTGGGAAATTTCCTGCATCAGCCTAATGTAGATGCTGTAAAAAATTTCATGAAGCACTGTTGGCAAAAGATCAAGAACGAGGTTCCGGACGCCAAATTCCATGCGATAGGATTCCATCCTCCTCGGGAACTCCTTGATTTGAGAAGCGACAGCGTGATCATCGAAGAGGGGGGAGACGACGCGGCCGTGCTCCAAAGGTACCGGTCCAGCGACGTCATGGTGGCGCCGATTGAACTGGGTACCGGATTCAGGGGGAAGCTCTTGGAGGCGATGGCCTGCGGCCTGCCCGTTGTCTCCACTTCGCTCGGCACCTACGGCATAGATCCCGTCAACGAAAAGAACATGTTCGTAGCCGACGACTACGAAGTTTTTTCCGGATACGTAATAAATCTGTTGAATGATAGAGATCTAAGGAAACGAGTAAGCAAAGAAGCTCTCAAATTAGCAAAGAGGTTCGATCATAAAGAAGCGGCTATGAAACTAGAGAAAGTTCTGAAAGAACAAGTTGTAAAATAAGATAGTCTTATATAACCCTTCGAACTTGCCCGCATCAGACGTCTCGCATAGCTACGGTCTATCATGTCATCCGTAGGGGACGGATAGCGCGTGAAATCGGACATCACATCTTCCCTATCCATTAACATCCTTAAGAACAATCTGCACAACGTGTTGAAAACAAGGTGGATATTCCTGATTGCTCTCATCAAGTGTCGCGGGATAATGAATGAAAAGCCGGCACGCAAGTTGCTGAATATCGTAAAGGCGGGGCTGCACCTTCAGTTTCTTGCTTCCACACCGTTGATCTCATCGGCTGCCGCGAGCGGCTCGATCTTCTCGCTGTCCGAATCCGCGGCCGGGCTTCAGGCCTCGCTTGTTCAGTAACCATACGCCTCCGTCCGAGGCGCTGAACACGAGGTGACTGGCATGTCTTTTTTACGGCGACACTTAAATGATAACGAAATGCGTAAAGCCGTGTGCGAGAGAATCACCTCAACCATCGCCGCGGTGCTGCTCATCGTTTTGGCGACGGTTGGAGCGATGGGAATCGATCATTCCATGTCGAGGGCTACTCGGCAGGAAAACGAAGAAGGAAGAAGTGCGGAAGAAGTCACTCGGGCACAACCGCTCGAGGAACGCCGAGAGTATACGCCTGTAATGAAAAAGAAAAGCGAGAGTGTAAGACTAATAAGGCGAGCACCCGCGGCTGCGAACACTGTATGGGAGTTTGGGGAACAGCGTTGGCTGGCGGATGAGCAGCGCAGGAAAGATATCGAAGAGGAAAGTAGTGTCGCGGAAGGAGAAAGGCTGCGCAATCAGATGGAAGAGCTCAGGTGGCTGGCGGCGGAACGGCTCAGGATGCAGATCGAGGAAGAGATAAAAAGACTTGAACTGGAGAGGCTGATAAGGGATATCGAGCAGCAGCGGTGGCTGGCCGACGAGCAGAGCATGAGGCATATCGAGGAGATGAGGAGACTGGAACAAGATCGGATAACAAGGGACATCGAGCAGCAGCGGTGGCTGGCCGACGAGCAGAGCAGAAGGCATCTAGAGGAAATAAGAATACTGGAGCAGGACAGGCTGCTAAGGGAGATTCAGGAAATACCTCGCCCCCCCGGTCCCGGATCCGCGCTAGCTTTAACTCGAATCGAGAAATGAGCAACTATCAGCGGGATGTTTTGCCGGTGAGCCATTTATATCCTCACCAAGCATGCCCTGTATGAATTGATCGGCTGTCATATCGAAAATCTCATGGGTTCCAATCCTGCACCATACCGCATAATTTAACCTGCAATGTGAGAACACCCCTCCGAATTGATACATAAGCGGTTCGACCTCACCCGCTGAAGGCCGGACCTTGACGGTTAGGCCCAAATATCTTAAGTTGTTGGAGTCCAAAACATCAAAATATGGCGAAGTTCCTAATTGTTTGGGCAAGAGTTGGGTAGAGTCTTCCCTGATTCACCTGAAAGGGAGCCCTTTGCCTCTGGGGAAAACCGGTCAGTGTATCTCAAAGGAGGGAAAACCGTGAGAAACAAGATTCTAATCCTATCGGTAACGTTACTTCTAGTCTTGAGCTTCGGCAGCCTTGCGCCGGCCCAGGAAGCGCCGCCGAATGTGATCATCGTCTATTTTTTCAAGGCAAATCCTGGAATGGCTCAACAATTCGAGGCTGCCCTGAGGGCACACCTGGAATGGAACGTGGAGAACGAGGGACAGTGGCCCTGGAACACCTGGCAGATAATGTCCGGCGATAGGTATGGTGAATACGTTGTCACCTCCGCGTTCCATAGCTGGGAGGATTTCGACGCGAACGAGGAGTATTTCAGCAGGCAGGTCGCGAACTTCAGGCTCAATGCGGCGCCACTTCTGGAATCAGTTGAATGTATAATTGATGAAGCTGATCTTATTAACGCCACTTTTCCACCGGATTTTTCCTACATCAATGTTGTGGAGTTTTATACGTACCATATCAAGCCGTGTCACATGGCGGAGTTCAACGAGGCGAGAATCAGAATACACCAGGCAACAGCGGAGGCAGACTGGCCGGTTTACTACTACTGGGAAACACTTCGGAGCGGCGGGACAGTGCCATGCGCCTATTTGATTATTTTCCACAGGAACTGGGCTGAACTAAGGGAACCGGAAATTTCGTTGTGGCAGGTTCTGGTCGATGCGTACGGAGAAGAAGAGGCGAGTTCGCTAGTTGATAGTATATATAACTCCGTGCACAGAATAGAATGCTCGGTAATGAAATATCGCCCGGACCTTTCGTATAACAATGGCCAAATAGGATGGAGGAGTGGAATGTAGCTTATAGCCGCAAGGATCGGTTCGGGCATTTGCTTTAAGACCGTTAATTTTAACGGTCTTTTTTCTTATCGGCCGGTGCCTGATGTAGTAGTGTCCAAGAGTTGCCATAGATCTTAGGTACGAATTCAGACTGAGTAGAAAGGTTAACGCATGTTTGTCGTCAGGAGGGGCAAGTGAACAACTAGTCGGGACATATTCGTCCGCCCCGCCAGGGCGCGCCAGGTGGGCGCGGCGAAGCGAACGTGCTCTCCTGCCAGTAGCGTTATAGAGCCGTCGCGAAATCAATCGAGTCAGATCCGAGCCTTGACAATCCGCCATCGCTACCATAGGCTTCTGAAGCACTCATTATAATAACTTTTTGAAGGGCCTTTTGTATTTTTTAGGCAAGAGTGGGGGCAGAGTTTTCCCTGCTTCACCTAAGGGGAATCACTGTGCCTCGGGGGAAAAGCAGTCAGCGTTTTTCAAAGGAGGGAGAACCATGAGAAACAAGGCTCTAATCTTAACGGCAGCGGCACTCCTGGTATTCAGTTTCGGCTGTCTGACGTTAGCTCAGGAGGAGGCGCAGGGCGCGCAGAACATCGGAATGGTCTACCGCTTCACGGTCGAGCCCGGAATGTTCCAACAGTTCGAAGCGGCCATACACGCGCACTTGGCATGGTGCGAAGCGCAGAACGAACCGTGGGCTTGGACTGCTTATCAAGTGATTACCGGTGACAACTACGGCCAGTATTTATTTCGCGCCGACGTTTCCAGCTGGGAAGAGATCGATGCCTACGAAGAGTTCTTCTCCAGGAAGGTCATGAATTTCAGGCTGAACGTTACGCCGCTGCTGGAATCTATCAGTGTCTCCATCTGGGAAACCGAAATAGAGCTTAGCAGATGGCCCGAAGATGGCGACTTCAACCTGTTAGAGGTCTATAAATACAGCATCAAGCCGACGCATGTAAGGGAGTTCAACGAAGCGATTGGCAGAATCCATGAGGCGATAGTCGAAACCGACTGGCCGGTTTTCTACCTCTGGGAATCGCTACGAAGCGGCGGGATTGTTCCGAGCGCTAAACTGGTCATTCCCTATGAGAGCTGGGCCGGCTTCAGCGAACCGGAAACATCGCTATGGGAGATCCTTGTCGCGGCATACGGCGAAGAGGAGGCGGGATCGATTCTGGAACAGTGGTCCAACTCGGTGTGCAAGACAGAAAGCTTTACAGTGAGATATCGCCCGGACCTCTCGTATTCGCCGGAAGAATAGCCGGTAAAGCAACAGAACAGACTTAGTGGTTGTCTCAGAGACCGTTAATTATTAACGGTCTCTTTTTATGGTTTTGCTGTTTATGGTACACAAGTGCCCGCAAAGCGAAGAGTAGCCGTTTATTCACAACGTATTGAGGCGGCGGACCGACGCTAACTCAATATAGCGTGACAGACATCCTCGCCTGTCAACCGGGTAGTGTTCTAGATAGAGTTAAAGAACAGGTACTGACAAGCAGACAATTCACTAGAGTGCCAATCTGGTTCTTGGAAAGCTGTTTGAGTGCTCTACTTGCGGCGGTCGCGCCGAGGCTCGGGTATCAGGTTCTGCACTACCGCCCCGGCGACGACCATCAGGAACAGCAGCACGCCGATCAGCAGGCCCTCGTAGTTCGGCAGCGCCAGGAGGCGCCCGACCAGCGTTCCGTCCAGCGAGCTCGGCTGCAGCAGCTCCATCACCGAGAGCGGCCAGCCCAGGAAGAAGCCTATGCCGGAAGCAACGGCGACGGCGCCGACTGCGGCAGTGAAGAACACGATCAGCGCCTTGCGCAGCAGCAGCGCCAGCAGGCCGCCCGCGAAGCCCGCGCCCAGGACCACCAGTATAGCGTACTGCTCGATCTCGGGCGGCACCGCGAGGCTGGCAAGCCACATCGCCGCCACGGCGCCGAAGATGAAGACGCCGAAGAAGTAAAAGACGAAGTAGAAAACAGCGCCCGCTATCGCTCCCACAACCGCCGCCAGGCCGTACTGCCCCAGCTCGCCCAGGCCCCAAGGATTGGGCCCGAAGTAAGCCATGGCGAACAGCCCCCCGAGCAGGAAGCCCGACAGCCCCAACAGGTACTTGAAGATGTGGTAACCGAGGAAGCAGAAAAGCGAGCCGACGACGATACTCAGCAGGGCGACGATCTCCTGGGTCGACCTCGGCAGCGTCCCCACCGACGCGAAGACGTTGCCGATTGCCCGCAAGATTGCATCAAGAAGTTCCATCCGCCCCTCCCTCGACCGCCCTCGCCGGCCGTAACTCGGCCTAATACTCTACTACCCCGTACTTCCCGGCCGCAAGGTGGAGCAACGTGCGCCTTGCATATAGACTATATTTGCACTAGCTTTGTACCTGGAGTGGAGGGGATGATCGCCGCGGTCCCTCGGGTCCGCGGAGGAAAGTCCGGACTCCACAGGGCAGTGCGCTGGGTAACCCCCAGGGGGCGTGAGCCTACGGAAAGTGCAACAGAAAGCAGACCGCCCCGGCCCCCGCGGCCGGAGCAAGGGTGAAACGGTGGGGTAAGAGCCCACCAGCGGGGGGGGCGACCCCCCCGGCTAGGCAAACCCCGCACGGAGCAAGGCCAAATAGGTCGGCGTTTGAGGGTGGCCCGCCCGAGGCCGACGGGTAGGCCGCTTGAGGCGGTCGGTAACGGCCGTCCCAGATGAATGATCATCGTTCGCCTGCGGCGAACACAGAATCCGGCTTACACCTCCACTCCCGTCTCCTTGTCAGCCCTTTGGCATTTAATGTTGGCAGTAATTCTTCTGGACTTAAGAGACGCAAGGTGTTTACCATGTGCCGTAGGAACAATAACTATCACACTGAAATCTAAATATATATCAGCGCGCGGCGGGGGACGATATGAGTGTGTTGATTGCCGAAGATAACCCTGTAAGTGCCAGGGTGTTCGAGGGCACTCTCCGCAGAAGCGGCTACACAACCGTCGTGGTCGAAAACGGCAAGCTAGCCTTGAAGCGGCTGAAGGCCATGCCGGACATTCAGCTCGTCATTACCGACGTCGTCATGCCCGAGATGGGCGGGCTGCAACTCCTCAGCGAGATCCGAGAGGACCCCGAGTTGGCGGATATTCCGGTGGTCATATGCTCCTCCAGCGCCGAAATGGACAGCGTCAAGCAGGCCGCCCGGAAGGGGTGCAGGCGCTACATACTCAAGCCCGTCGACCCACAGCAGCTGATCCGTATAGTCAACGAAGCGATCGGAGAAGAGAAAGCGGTTTTACTGGAAAAGGCCAAAGTCATCCACAAGCTGGGGCTGGACGGCCAAATGTACGATAAGATCGCCGGTGAGTTCGCCGGCCTGGTGGCAATAAAGATCGCCCTCCTGGAAAAGCTGAAAGCGGGCGAGAGCCCCGGGGAACCCTCCGTCAACTTCCAGGATATTAAGGAAACCGCGAAGCTGCTGGGCGCGGAGCTGCTCTCAGACATACTGGACGAGCTCGAGTCTCATAGCCCGGAGATAAGAGCCGACGCCGTCCGAAGGTCAGTTCCTCGGCTCCTGAGGGTGCTGAAAAGCCTATCGCATGCCCTGCCTCCGCCGCTACACCCTACGCCCGCACCCGAAAAAGCGGTCGAGGAGGACGAAACGGACGATGAAGTCGAGGCCGTAGAGGAGGACGAGGCTGTCGAGGAAGCTGAGGCTGGCGAAGAAGCCGAGGCCAGCGAGGAATCTGAGGCTGGCGAAGAGGAGCCGGGCGGCGCCTGTTAAGCAACTCCGGAGCCGGTCAGGTCCAAAGCCTCCGGCATATTCGCCTAGATCCGTGGCAGATAGCTCACCTTTTCACCTGTTACGCCAATATTATTCACGCCATCATTAGACTCAAGCCGATTACAGACGATGTAAATGCATCTTCGCCAACTAGGCGAGGATAGCGCATACCTAAGCCTGTTTCTGCTTCTCTACTGTATACAGCAGGTTATCCGCGGTCTGTCTAGAGGACAAGCCGGAAGCTAAACGGCGCGGTCGCGAGCCAGCAGCGAGGCGCCCAGAGCGCCGATCATCTGCGGCTCTGATGGAATGACGATGCGCGCACCGAGGGCGCGCTCCAGCGCCTTTACGACGCCGACGTTCCTGGCCACGCCGCCGCTCATGGCGATCTTCTTCTCCTTGCCGACCCTGGCCAAGAGCGCCGCGGTGCGCGCGGCGATGCTGTCGCAGACACCGCGGGCGATCTCCTCGATCGGGGCGCCCTCGGCGATCAGCGACACCACCTCGCTCTCGGCGAAGACGGTGCACATGCTGCTCACGGCCACCGCCCGCCGGGCTGCCAGGGCGCGGGGGCCGAACTCCTCTAGGTCGATCTCCAGGGTGCGGGCCATCACCTCGAGGAAGCGGCCGGTGCCGGCGGCGCACTTGTCGTTCATCAGGAAGCTCCGCACGGTGCCGTCGGGCTCGACGGCCATCGCCTTGGTGTCCTGCCCGCCGATGTCCACTATCGTGCGCACGCCACCGACACGGTGGGCCATGCCGCGGGCGTGGCAGGCGATCTCGGTGATCCGCTCGTCGGCGTAGGCGACCGCGCCGCGCCCGTAGCCGGTGGCCACGCAGCCGTCGATTCTGCCCCGCAGGCCGTTGCCATCGAGAACCAGCTCCTCGAGGCGCTCGGCGGCCCTGCGGCTGCTGGCGCCGGTGAGGATCAGCTCCTGGGCGACGATCCGCCCGGCGGCGTCCACGGCGACTGCCTCGGCGCTGAGCGAGCCGATGTCGATGCCGAGAAAAAGCGCGTCCTTGCGAGCCACCTCCCTGCCCCTCCGCGTTCCCCGCTCCATCAACTCGACGAACCCCTCGAGTCGGGTGCGGGTCTGGCCCTCGGAGTAGTTGCGGTCGTCGATGCTATCGCCGTCGAGATCGAGGAACGGCACGCCGAGACGCCGCACCGCGTCGGCTATCGGCCGCACGCCGCCGCAGCCCTGGCGGCAGCCCCAGTGCGAGTAGTGTATCACCCCCTCGGCTTCGTAATCCCGCACGAGCTTTTCGATCAGCGCGACGCGTTTCTCCACCGACCCCAGGTTCGGGTTGGAGAGCATCTTGGCGGCCAAGCTGCGATGCGGGCGCGCCGGGTCGAGCGGCGGCCAGTAGGTATAGCCAAGCTCTTCGGCGACGGCGTGCACGCCCAGCTCGTCCTCGAGGTAAGGCATGAAGTGGTTCCGGAAATAGGGGTACGAGAGCAGCCAAATAACCCGGTACTTCTCCCCGCCGGCCTTGCCCGTGGCGCCGGCGGCCTCCAGCTCGCCGACCAGGTCGCGGTAGCAGTCGCGCAGGAAGCGTGTCCCAAAGATCAACAGGGCTTGGAAGGCGATGTTGAATGCCCGCAAGCCGTACATCGGGCTCGGTCGGCGGCGGCGCAGCTCGGCGACCCTCAGCATCAGCTCGCGTGTCTCGTTGCTGAAGGCGAAGGCCCGCCTCCAATCCCCGGGCCCGGGGCGGATGCCGGTCAACGCTACGAGCCGCTCCTCCAACTCCTCGAGCTGGCCGGCCAGGTAGTCGACTGCGGCGGGGCTTCTCTCCTGGGGAACGTCAAGCAGGAAGTAGGGCGAGCGGAAGTGGTCGGCCAGCATCTCGAGCGCCTTGCCCTGGCCGTCGCAGAGGTGCGATGTGGCGACTACCATCAGCGGCCGCGGCAGCAGGTTCTGGAGCCCGGCGCCGAGCGTCGCCCGGTGGAACGAGCAGCCGTCGCGGCTGAAGCCGATGGAATCGGCGGCACCCAGCGCCCTGGTTCCGAAGCCTTGGCCAGCTACGAGCGCGGCCAGCGTCTCGGTGAACATCGGCGTCGCTCCGCAAAGGTGGGCCAACTCGGCCGGAAATAGGAAGCCGGAGAGCAGAAAGCGGTTGCCGCGCCCGTAGCACTGGCGAAGCATCTCGGCGAGCCGTAGGTTCATCCGGTCCCGGACCGAGGGCTTATCCCTGATTCTACGCCGCTTGCGGCGGATGTAATACCGGATGGCGAGCCGCACAAGCTGCCTCTGGATCGCCGCCATCATCTTTTCGACCTGCGGTTTCCGTCGCCGAGCATCTCGACGAACGCCTCTACCCGGGTCTTGAGTTGCCCGCTCTCGGCCGCCGAGTAGTCGCGGTCGACATGTAGCAGCGGGATTCCGACCTCCTCGAGGGCCGCGCGGACGCGCGGGAGGTCGGACTGCACCAGGTCGCAGAACTTCAGCGAATGGTAAACGACTCCGTCGACTTCCGCCCCACTGGCCAGTTCGAGCAGGCGACGCACCCGCTCCCCCGCCCCGGCCATTCTCGCGCAGGGGGCTCGCTGCAGGTAGCGCCTGGCCAAGCCGCGAAGCGGCTCGAGCGATTCGTCGACGAGTCCGTCGAAGTGGCGCGAGGCAGAGCAGAGATCGTCTGCCACCACATCACCGCCGCTCTCCTCAATCAGCAGTTCCATGACGGGACCGTCCGCGACGCCGCCGCACAGCAGCAGCCTCGGGCCCCCGCCGCTAGAGGCCGGCTCCCGCCCTTCCGACTCGACGGCGGCCAGGAAGCGCTCCGCCTCGGCGTTGAACAACTGCCCATCGGCCGACATTGCACCGCGCGCGATGGCGAAGAACTCGGGACCGGAGACCTTCCCCTCGCTGCGCAGAGCCGAGAAACGCGCCACGAGCCCGCGTGTTTGGTTTGCCGTCGCGATCGCCTCGGCGATGTCGTCGTCGCCGACCGGGCGGCCTGCTTCCTTCCCGAGGGCGGAGCGCAGACTTTCGAGCTGGCGGATTAGGAACTCCTCGGCCAGGTGTTCGCGACGGCGCGGCAAGTCCAGCCGGAAGGAAAAGCGCGAGCCGACGTAGAGGGTCCAGATGTCGGCGAGCCGCCGCATGGCGTCGCATGAGGCTACGAAGACCACCCCGCGAAGACCCTCCGCACCGCCGGATAGGGCGGCGCCGAGCAAGCTGCGAACGTAGGGGCAGAAGCTGGCCGGCAGATAGGCCTCGGCGCTCTCCGTCGGCCGCTCGCCGGAGCTCAACCTCACGGGTGCAAAGCCGGCGGCCGCGATCAGCTCCTCCTGGGTGTAGGAGCAGAACCAACCGATTGTTTCCCGCTCACCTGCGGGGCGACATTTTTCA
Organism: uncultured Acidobacteriota bacterium; assembly: GCA_964408025.1. Taxonomy (GTDB): domain Bacteria; phylum Acidobacteriota; class DATKUA01; order DATKUA01; family DATKUA01; genus CAYOXX01. The sequence continues at coordinate 16,573 of CAYOXX010000038.1, forward strand.
AGCCGGAAACGTGTCTGCATCGCTCCCGCCCTATCAGCCTACGGAGCCGCCGTGCGGCGGGCCGGCGCGCTACCTCAGGATGCTGTCCAGCAGCAGGCGGCGGGTGCTGTCGAAGTGCCCGTCAACCGACATCTCTATCTCCCTGCGGTCGCCGCCGCGCAGGGCCGCCAGGATCCTGCGGTGCTCATGCTGGGTGGCCTCGGTGCGGTCGGGGTCGGCCAGGAAGTAGGTGTAGATGCGGATGTGGTGGTCGTAGATGCGGGAGAGGATCTCCATCAGCTCGGCGTTGCCGGCCGCCTCGGCGATCTTGGCGTGGAAGGCCATGTTCAGCCTGGCGAGCTGGAGGCTGCTTTTAACCTCCACCGCCTCCATGTCCCCCAGCACTTCATCCAGCTCCCGGAAGCGGGTCTCGTCGATACTCCCGACCGCCTTGACGAACGCGAAGCGCTCCAGGACGTGGCGCAGTTCGAGCTGGTCCATCATCCTCTTAATGTCGAACTCGGGGACGATGATTCCCTTGCGCGGCACAACCGTCAGCAGGCGCTCGTCATGCAGCCGCTGCACCGCCTCGCGCACAGGCGTCCGCCCCATGCCGTCGAGGACGCGGGTGAGGTCGTTGATGCTGATGAACTCACCCGAGGGGAAGGCGTTGCGCAGGATCTCCTCTTTTATCCTGCGGTAGGCGCTCTCAGCCAGCGAAAGCCCACCGCCACGGCGACCGCTGCCCCGCTCCCGCCTCGTTGCCTTCTTCGCCTCAGTCCCCATCCAGAACTCCTCTCGAGTCAGCCGATTCGCCTTCACATCCTATCAGTTCCACCGCTATTCTCGCTATCCGCCGGCATCGGGAGGCTGAGCCAGCCGAGCAGCCGCTCGAGGGAGTCGATCACCAGGTCGGCCTCATGCAGCTCCTCGGGCGGCAGCGTGGAGGTCAGGCCCACAGTGAGCAGCCCCGCGGCCCTGGCCGACCGGATGCCCATGGGAGCGTTCTCGATGACGACAGCATCGCCGGCAGGGAGTGCCAGACGCTCCAGGGCCGTGGCGTAGGGCTCGGCATCGGGTTTGCCCTGCCCAACGTGGTCTCCCGTAACGACGACCTCGAAGAGCCCCAGTTGCTCCGTTGAGAGGAGCCTCTCGACGTCCGCCTTCATCGAGCCGGTTACAAGCGCCAGGCGCCGCCCGCCGGCGCGCAACGCCCGACAGACCGAGAACGCCTCCGGCCTCGGCGCTATCTGCGGGAAGCCCCTGAATATTTCGTGCACCCTGCCGCCGACCTTTTCGATCGTCGACTCGTCGGCTGTCTTGCCCGCCTGGCGGAAGAAGTAGTTCGCCGAGCGATCGGCGCCCTCGCCCTCATGGCGGTAGAACTCGATTTCTTCCGGCAACACACCCCACTCGGCCAGGGCGCAGCGCCAGGCGGCGTTGTAGTAGGGCATCGAGTCCAGCAGCACGCCGTCCAGGTCGAAGAGGAATGCCCGGGCGGCGCGCACCCTCTCCCGGGTCTCCTCGTCGAGGTCGATCCAGACGTTGGTCTGCTCGCGCCAGTTGAGGTTGACGGCGCGCACGAAGGCGCGATCGGGTAAAAAGTCGATGACGGAGACGGCGCAGGGCGGCTGGCGCAGCGTGCGGAAGCTGCCCAGCGGGATGTCGAGCACGCGGCAGAGAATCGCCTTGTTGACCGAGTGGTGGGCCACCAGCAGCACCGTCTCCTTCGGGTGCCGCTCAAGCAGCGGCTCCAGCGCCCCCCAGACCCGCTCCTGCAGCTGCCCGAGATCCTCCCCGCCGGGCATGACGACGCCGGCCGGGTCGGAACGCCAGGCCTCGAGCAGGCCCGGGAAGCGCGCGAGGATCTCCGCCTCGTTGAGGCCGTCGAGCTCGCCGATATGCATCTCGCGGAATCCCTTGACTCGAACCGGCGCGACGTCGCGCCCCGCGAGCAGAATCTCGGCGGAGCGGGCGGCACGGCGCAGGTCGGAGCTGTAGGCCGCGTCGAAGCGTACGGAGCGCAAGGAGCGGGCCAGCTCTCGCGCCTGCTCCTCACCCGCCGGCGACAGCGGCCGGTCCGCCCAGCCCTGGAAGCGGTTCTCCAGGTTCCAATCCGTCTCGCCGTGTCTGACCAGGTAGAGCCGCATCGCTTCCCCTCCCCACGGGAAGATAGCACACGCCGGCGGCGGATTGCCAAGCACGCTACGGCGGGCGGTGTGCGGGAGCCTCCGCGCCGAAGCCGTCGTTAACCGAGCTGTGCCGACCACTCGCAGCGCGTTGACCGCCGGCGGCGCAGCCGCTACCATGCCGCCACGGAGGCTGGAATGGCCGAACAGATTCTGGTTGTGCGGGCCGACGAGCTGCGCCGTCACATCGATTTCCAGGGTTTCGTCCCACTCGACGAGGGCGAGGTGCAGCAGCTCTATGAAGCGCTCGAGGTTCTACCGCTCGAGCGGGATCGCGCCGAGCACGATCCGTCGTTCAAGCAGCTCGTTGCCTACTCCGTGGTCCGCTGCGGCGGCAGGTACTTAACCTACACGCGCGGCAAGAGGCAGGGCGAGGCCCGCTTGCGGGGCAACCGCTCGATCGGCTTCGGCGGCCACATCAACAGCGGCGACCAGTCCTCGCTGTTCCTCGACGACATGCTCAAGGCCGCCGCCTACCGCGAGCTCGACGAGGAGATCGCCGTCCCCGCCGGCACCGTACTCCGCCTCGCCGGGCTCCTCAACGACGACGACAACGACGTTGGCCGCGTCCATCTCGGCTTGGTGTACCTGGCCGAGTTGCGCGAACCGGACGTCGGGAAGCGGGAGCAGTCGATCGCCCAGCTCCTCTTCGCCGCTCCCGAGGAGCTCGCCCGCGACCGCGAGCAGTTCGAGACCTGGAGCCGCATCCTCATCGACCACCTCGGCGAGCTGTAGCCGCCGGCGCGGCGCCGGATCGGCCCACGCTGAATTCATCGCTCGCCCTCCCGCTAGGGATTTGATAAAATGCAAATAGGAATCTAGGCTGCAACGCAGACGTAGGAGGACTATTATGAAACGCATTGTTACTCTACTTCTGTTAGCTCTTCCAATCCTGTTGCTGTTTGCAGGGTGCGCTTCGATCTGAACGGGCTGCTTGCTCCAACAGCCAGACGCCTGCGCTGCGGCCGCTCTCGACTCAAGGGGGATGAATAGTGATACCATCCAGATCCCCGGAGAGCATAGTGATTGCGCGTGCTATCAAATTAGCAACGCTGGGTGTCTTACTGGTCTTCGCTGCGTGCGATTCGCCTGCCGGGCAGTCGAGGTCGTCATCTAGCTCGCCGGCAGCGCCGGACCCTGAGACGGAAGCAACGGCCTTCAGGGCGGCGGAGGAGCTGATCTTGGCCACACTGCGCGGTCCAGCGGCGGTTCGCGTCGCGGAGAAGCGGATTCTAGATCGTAAAGGCAACAAGTTACTGTTGGCTTGCGAGGTTGTTCGGGAGAACGACCGCGGCGTCGTGACTCGCGACACCTACTGGACCATCGTGGAGGTGGACCCGTCCGATCCCGACAGCTATTCGTACAACCGCGCCTTCGCCGTCAGGAGGGCGACCGGCGCAATCGCGGCCGACCTGATCGCCTTCAAGCTTGCCAACCAGTGGTAGGGGCGTGGTGACGGCATTGCTCTTGAGGCGCTGCCGCAAACCGGTGATAATTCGTAACGGAGTCGAACACCCGGAAGGAGGCGTTCCGATGAGGAAGACTTTGTGGCGCGCTCTGACCTGCGTGCTGGCCGTTTTCGCGCTCGCCGCTGTGCAGGAAGAGCAGGAGACGGGCGAGCTGGCCAGCTATCCGGTCCGCTGGGTCCACGGCGGCCAGACTGACTTCGGCACCCTGAGCATCACCACGACCTCTATCATCTTCAGCGACGACGAGGGCGGGGAGACGAGCCTGCCTTATCTCTACCTCGATGTAGTACAAATTATCGAAGGGCGCTGGATACAGGTCCGCTCCAACCTGGAGACCGGCGCCTCCTGGGGCCTCAACGACGTTTACAACTTCGGCGTCATCGGCCAGATGCCCGGCGACGAGCTGATCGAGCGCGTAAACGAGCTGATCCTCGACGCCAAGCGCCAGAGGATCGGGGAAGCCGAGCTGCTGCCGGGCGAGCGCAGCCGCTACCTGGTGTCCAAGATGGAGCGCATCGGCGACGATGCCGGCCTGCTGATCATAACCGAGGACGCCCTCCTCTACCGCAGCGACACCGGTGGCCGCGACCACACCTGGGAGTACTCGACGCTGACCGGCGTCGAACTGCTGCGGACCGACCTGCTCAAGGTGCACACCACCGAGCGCTCGCTCTGGAAGCTCGGCGCCCACAGGGCCTACCGCTTCATCTCGCAGACCGGCCCCTACGTCATCGAGGATCTCGCTTTCCTGATCCAGCGCATAGCGGAGGCCAACGAGGAAGCCGAGCAGCGTTAGCAGCCCGCTGGCCGCTCCGGCACCATGAGCAAGGGATTGGCGGATCAAGGCGCACCGGCAACGCGCCACACCGGTATTACCGAATCCGTCGCGATGGTGTTCTCGAAACCCCCTCGAAGTGTGCGGGGCCGAATGAGCAATACCGCTCAGGAACCTCCGGCGGAAGGCCGAAGTCCTGGAGTCGAGGAGCGCGGTCGCGGGCGTCGCTTGATATCAGCGGTATAATATTTCACCTGTTTTACTAAGCGGGGGGCCAAGCGGTGGCCGTAAAGCTGGGAGGCTGGGCCGACGATCCGGTGGTGACGATGCTCTGCGACCGTCTGACGCAGATCGAGGGGGCGGTCGAACAGAAGACGCCGCAACGCTGCCACGTCAAGCTCAAGGGGGCGACGATCGCATCACTAGGAGTCGATAGAGGCCGGCCGGTGGTCGAGTTCCGGCCGCGGCGAGACGACTACGCGGCGGCCCACGGCTCCCGCTTCGCGCGTCCGCACCCGCTGACCGCGATGGCCCGCGACGGCTGGCTCCAGGCCCGCCCCGCCGAAGGGGCCGAGGCTGAGCAGGTGCTCGCTTGGATCCTGGCCGCGGCAGAAGAGGTCTAGCACCTACCACCGGCAACCCTTACCCGGCGGCCCGGACAAGCGGCTATCAGTCGGCGGCGATCTCCCTCACAGCCTCCACCAGCGCATCGGGCCAGTCGTCGCCGGTGAGGCAGGAGAAGCTGGCCCTAACCGTCCCCAGCGGTCCCGTGCCGATAGTCTCGTGGCAGAGCGGCGCGCAGTGCAGCCCGGAGCGGGTGACGATGCGGTAGCGCCGCCGCAGAATCTCGTCGACCTCATCGACGCCGTGGCCCTCTATGGTGAAGGAAACGACGGCCCCCTTCTCCACGTCGGCGGGGGGACCCCACACCGTCACGCCATCGGTGGCCCGCAGGCCCTCCTCGCACTCGCGGCGCAGCCGCATGATCCGCGAGCGCACCCGCTCCAAACCGCGCTTTCGCAGGAAGCCGACGCCCGCGCGCAGCCCGACTATGCCGACGTAGTTCACGGTCCCCGCCTCGTAGCGGATCGGCAGCCCCGCCGGCTGCAGCGAGTGGGCGCTCTGCACGCCGGTGCCGCCCTGTTTGCGGGGGCGCAGCTCCACGCCCTCGCCGACGTAGAGGCCGCCAATTCCGGTCGGACCAAGCAGATACTTGTGGCCGGTGAAGGCCATTAGGTCGATCTTCATCCGCCCGACGTCGACATCGAGAACTCCGGCGCTCTGAGCGGCGTCGACCAGGAAGATCACGCCCCGGCGTCGGCAGATGCCGCCCAACTCCTCCACCGGCGCGATAGTGCCGACGACGTTGCTGAGGTGGTTGACCGCCAGCAACCTGGTGTCGGGGCGCAGGGCCTCACCGATTCGCTCGGCACTCAGGCGACCGTCTCTGTCGCTGGGCACAACCGTCAGCTTAATGCGCCCCTCCGCCTCGAGCGTGCGCAGCGGGCGCAGGACCGAATTGTGGTCGTTGGTGGTGGTCACGGCATGACCGCCGCCCTCCCCCAGCAGACCATGGATCGCCAGGTTGAGGCCGTCGGTCGCGTTCGAGCAGAAGATCAGTCTCGCGGCGTCGGGGCAGCCGAAAAAGTTAGCCAGGTCCTCGCGCGCCAGGCGGACGAGGTCCCTCGTGCCGGCCTCCTCGCCGCGGCCGCTCATCGCAGGCGGGTCGGACAGCGCCGCAGCCACCGTCTCCACAACCTCCAGCGGCTTCGGGTAGCTGGTGGCCGAATTGTTCAGGTAATACACTTTCTCTGCACCGGTCGGCATCGCTCCTCCTGCCAGCGGGATTCTTGATATAATCTACTTCGACCGCCGGCGCCAATCAAGGGCTCGAGCGCCCACCGGCGCGGCGAGCAAGCAGTGTGGACAATAGCAAAATCCCGACGGGACCTCTCGGCGACCCGTCGGGATGTGTACTCTTAAGCTCGAGGTCGAACTACATTACCAATGTGATCATCTTCTTGGCAGCGTTGAAATCCGGCTCGAACTTCTTGGCCTTCGTCACACCGATGTTAAAGTGCTTAAGGAACGCGCTACCGCTGATCAGGGCAGTGCCGCCAAGCATCGTGATCTTGCGCGCACCGCGACCCTTGCCGGTGCTCAGCTCGATACCGATGCGCTTGTTCGCCTTATCGTAGTACAGGAAGGCGTAGGTGTGTGACTTCACATCGTAGCTCTGAACCGATTTCGAGTTGAAAGCAATCTGACCATTCTTACGGATGCTCACGATATCTTTGGTACCTCTCGGGCGCTGACCCTCATACTTTTCAAAAGCCATTTTTTTCCTCCTTTCAATCATCATTCTAAGGTTCTCATGTTCCGTTGTCAACACTTTCTTTTTGTCTCTTTTTCGCGAATTTGTGACTTTTTCTCAAATACAATCGGCTCCATTATCCGGGCGGAATATCTTCACGTTGCACGGATCACGCGAGAACACATCCGCCAGATACTACCTCTCGCCTTTTCCATGCTGGATTGATCGGTATCGCTGCGCATCGCTGCGCCTCCAGCAACTGTATAACTCGGCGCTCCCCGGCCTCCCGAAAACCTTCTCGTCGGCCGCTGACTTCAATCCCGGCGCCGCGCCGAACGAGGCACCGGTTCGCGGCACATCCGCTTGCGCGGCGAAACCGCAGCCGATACACTTTGGCGACAACGATCCATTCCCCGAGGGGCTATATATGGCAAGGCTGTTCGAGTACCAGGGCAAGGAGATGCTGAGGCGCGCCGGCGTGCCGGTGCCCAACGGATTGGTCGCCGCGAGCACCGCGGCGGCCGAGGAAGCGGCGCGTGAGATCGGCGGCCCGGTGGTCGTCAAGGCGCAGGCCTGGGTCACGGGGCGCGCTGAGCTGGGCGGCATCCGTTTTGCCGAGACACCTGAGGAGGCGGGCGAGGCCGCCGCAACGATGCTCGGCCTCGAGCTGAAGGGGTTCCGCGTCCGCAAGGTGCTGATCGAGGAGCGGCTGCAGATCGAGCGCGAGTGCTACGCCGGCGTCATCATCGACGACGCCGAGCGCGCCCCGCTCCTGATCGTCAGCTCCGTCGGCGGCTCCGGCATCGAGGAGATCGCGCGCGAGCGCCCCGACGCCGTTGCCAGCGCCCACATCGACCTCGCCACGGGACTTCGCGGCTACCAGGCGCGCAACCTGCTGCGCCGCGTCGGCATAGCCGGCAGGGACCAGATGGTTCTGGGCGGCCTGCTCGTCAAGCTCTGGCGCGTGGCCCGCGAGAGCGAGGCGCGCGCGGCTGAGATCAACCCGCTGGTGCGCACCGCCGATGGCAAGTGGATGGCCGCCGACTGCCGGCTGACCATCGACGACTACGCCGTCTTCCGCCACCCGGAGCTGGGCATCGAGATCGCGCGCGAGTTCGACCGCCCGGCCACCGAACTGGAGAAGATCGCCTACGCCGTCGAGGAGGGCGACTATCGCGGCACCTTCTACTTCATCCAGCTCGAGACCGGCTTCGACCGCGGCCAGGATTACCTCGGCTTCCACGGCGCCGGCGGCGGCGGCAGCATGATGAGCATGGACGCCCTGCTCGACCGCGGCTTCAAGCTCGCCAACTTCTGCGACACCTCCGGCAATCCAGCAGCCTCGAAGGTCTACCGCGCCGCCAAGATCATCCTCGCCCAGGGCCCGATAGACGGCTACTTCGGCAGCGGCAGCGGCGTCGCCAGCCAGGAGCAGTTCCACAGCGCCCGAGGCCTCGTAAAAGCCTTCCGCGAGGCCTGGCTCGACATCCCCACCGTTATCCGCCTCGGCGGCAACAGCGAGGACAAGGCGATCGAGATCCTCACTTCCCAGACCGCCGACCTGCCGGCGCCCGTCGAGGGCTATAAGAAGAACGACACACCCGCCTTCTGCGCCACGCGTTTGGAGGAGCTCCTGAAGAAACCGGTTGAGCCGCGGCCCCGTCCCGAGCCGGAGCCGTTCGGCGCCGACTACGAATTCGCCTCGCCCACCGGCACAGTCCGCTTCGACTACGACAAGTGCCGCGCCTGCGCCAGCAAGGCCTGCGTGGCCGAGTGCATCCCGAAGATCCTCAAGCTGGACGGCGATGTGCCGGCGCTGGCTGTCGGCCGCGACGAGGCGGCCAAGAACAAGTGCATCGAGTGCCTGGCCTGCGAGCTCGAGTGCCTGCGCCGCGGCGAGCACGGCTGCCGCATCGAGCTGCCGATACCCGGCCTCGACGAGTGGCTGCAAGCGAAGGGGAGACGCTGAGATGGCGATCCTGATCGACGAGACCACGCGCGTCATGGTGCAGGGGATCACCGGCCGCGAAGGCCGCGCCCGCGCCAAGCTGATGATCGACTACGGCACCAACGTCGTCGCAGGCTGCACGCCCGGCCGCGGCGGCCAGGAGGTCCTCGGCGTCGCCGTCTACGACACCGTCGAGGAGGCCTGGGAGGCGGCCGGCCCGATCGACCTCTCGGCGGTCTTCGTGCCCGCGCCCCTGGTCCGCGAGGCGGCGCTGGAGGCGATTGATGCCGGCGTCAGGACGCTGGTGCTGGTGCCCGACCGCGTGCCGATATACGACGTGCTCGAGATCGCCTCCGCCGCTAAGTCCTCTGGTGCGCGCTTCCTGGGGCCCAACACGCTGGGTCTGCTCTCGCCCGGCAAGGCTGTGGCCGGCATGATCGGCGGCCGCGCCGAGACCGCGCGCGAGTGGTTCAAGCCCGGGCCCGTCGGCGTCGCCAGCCGCAGCGGCGGCATCACCTCCTCGATCGCCTACTACCTCAACCAGGTCGGCATCGGCCAGACATCGATCATCCACGTCGGCGGCGACGCCGTCGTCGGCCTCCCCCACCCCGACGTCGCCCTCGAGTTCGAAAAGGACCCCGACACCAGGGCGATCGTCATCTTCGGCGAGATCGGCGGCACGCAGGAGGAGCGCCTGGCCGAGCTGATGAAGGCCGGCGAGGTCACCAAGCCGGTCGTCGCCTACATCGGCGGCAAGGCGGCCAAGGAGGGGACCCGCTTCAGCCACGCCGGCGCCATCGTCGAGGGCGGCCGCGGCACCCACGCCGGCAAAGTCGAGGCCCTCAAGGCAGCCGGAGCCCGCATCGTCGACAACTTCGGCGACATACCCGAGGTCACCAAAGAGGTCCTCGCCGAACTCGGAATCTGAAGCGAATTTTCACAACACCGGTAGGACAGACATTCTTGTCTGTCATCTCTCAGGTAGTACAGACCCGCCGCGGCGGGTGAACTATCCTGCCTGTCCAAGTCTCGGTAGGACAGACATTCTTGACGGCCCGGCAAAAACTTCATTCGGGATTTT
>CAYOXX010000039.1:0-25880 GCA_964408025.1 uncultured Acidobacteriota bacterium
GATGGAAACAAGAAAACGTGTGCTATTCGATGATTACTTTCTAGAATTGCTATAAATGGGTAAAATCCCGAATGAAGTTTTTGCCGGGCCGTCAAGAATGTCTGTCCTACCTTGATTGGCAGCGGATGACAGACAAGAATGTCTGTCTTACTGCGATGGCGCGGGCGCGGGCTGGGATTCACGGGCGACGGTATCAAGGAAGTCTGCGATGGTCACGAAGAGCTCTGCCTCAGAGAGGATCGAGGAGTGGTTAGCTTCTACAAGGACCTCTTCGGTCGCGCCCAGCTCGGGCGGGACGAGGGCGTGGGAGAGTGGCACCATGCCGTCGTTGGGTTGCGGCAGCGGGTGGCCGAGGCGCTCGCGCATGCTGTTCATGAAGACGTAGGGGCTCAGAAGCCCGCCGTCGGAGGTGCCGGCGGCGACCAGGTAGTGCACGCCCTCTGGCAGCGGTACGCTGTTGAGCAGCGCGATCAGCGGCGAGTCGGTGCAGAGCTCGAGTATCGCCCCGTCGCCATACTTGCGCCGCCAGGTCGCGATCATCGCCCCTATCACGACGCGCTGCCTGAGGCTCAGCGGCCGGCCGTCGAGGCGGGCGCTATCGAGGTAGCCCGGCTCGTACATCAGCCGCAGCGTATCGAGCGCCGGGCTCCCCCGGTTCGGCACCGCCAGCAGAACCATTCCGGCCGCCCGCTCCGCGCCGCCCATGCGCTCTACCCAGAAGCGGCTGATGACGCCGCCCATGCTGTGGGCGACGACGACAAGCCGATCGCCTGCGGCGATGTCAACGATTCCCTCGACGAAATTGGCCAGGTCGCAGGCGGCCTCCTCGATAGTGGCTGCGCGGCTGTCGTAGCCGAACCGGTGCTGGCGCGCCCAGCCGGCCTCCTCGAGTCGCGTCGCCAGCCAGTCGAACCGCTCCGGCTCCGCCCCCGCGCCGTGGACGAAGACTAGTACCGCCCCCTCCGAATCCGGCTGCCGCGCCTTGCCGCCGGCAGGCAACCAAGCCAGCAGAGCCGCCAGGAGCGGAGCGCAGATCAGGAACCGGACCGATCGCCGCATCGTCATTTCCCTCCGTCCGCGCGCCGCGCGCTGAAGACGATCCGGCTGTCTGTGAGCCCGCGTTCACCGGCGTCGAAGTTGTCCTCGATGTTCCGCCAGCGGCCGTCGGCCCGCCAGCGCTCGATCTGTCTACTCGGCAGGTACTCGTGTAGCTGCTCGATCGACTCGAACTCCATCGTCCTGGTCTCCACCGCCAGCTCGACCGGCTCGAGGCCGGCCGCGGCCAGGACACGCCGCAGCCGCTTCTCGGAGTAGGCGCCGCCGACCCCGAGGCCCGTCTCGCGCCACTGCGACGTCTCGAAGCAGGTGGCCACGAAGCGACCATCGACCGAGAGGGCCTCCGCGGCCCGCCTGATGATCGCCTCAGTGAGCCAGAGCTTGGAAGAGATGAGCTGGAACCAGCCGGTCGGAGCCAGGTCGCGGTAGGAGGTCTGCTCGGCGTCGACCAACAGGAACTGGGCGTTGGACAGGCCCTCCTGCTCCGCCCTCTCGCGGGCGGACTTGATTTTCCCCCTCCGCAGGTCGATGCCGACAACCCAGCGCACTAGCGGCGCAAGTGTCAGGGCGACCCGGCCCTCGCCGCAGCCGATGTCGAGGCACCACGCAGTCGGCTTGGACGCCTCCTGCAGCAGGGCCATGAAGGCGGGCGACATCGCATCGTGGGTGTCGCGCAGGCCGGTCCGGAAGGGTATTCGTCCCCCATGCATAGCCAGTTGGTTCTCCCCCGGGCAACACTATAGCGCCCCCGAACCTCGATTCCAAGTGCGGCGATGCGACAGGCCCGCCCGCGGCGGCGCGGAACCGCCAGGCCCGGCGCTCCGTATGGAATGTAAGCCTGGCGGGTGCTATACTCGCCCCACCTAATGGAGGCCCGGATGTCACAGACCCGCAAGTTCCTGATCGCGTCCGCGGCGGTGGTGCTGGTCTCGGCGCTCATCGCCCTCGCCTACTCGCAGGAGGCCTCTCCCGCCGCCTCCGCCGAGGACCAAGAGGAGTTCGAGCGGCTGGCGCGGCTCTACGGCGTCATCGAGCAAAACTACTACGAGGAGCCCGGCCTGCGGCAGCTGTTCTCCGGCGCCCTCAACGGCATGCTGCACCAGCTCGACCCCCACTCCGTCTTCGTCGACGCTGTCGACTACGCCGCGCTGGAGGAGCAGTACCGCGGCAACTACCAGGGCATCGGCGTCAGCTTCATCATCCTGGACGAGAAGATCACCGTCATGGAGGTGCTGCCCGGCGGGCCGTCCGAGCGCGCCGGCCTCGAGATGGGCGACCAGATAGTCGAGATCGAGGGCGAGAGCGCCCTGGGCCTCGACGGCGACGAGGTGCAGCGGCGCCTGCGCGGCCCCGCCGACACCAGGGTTTCGGTGGGGCTCGAGCGCCCGCACCACGCCGAGCTGATACCGGTCACCATCACCCGCGGCGAGATCCCAATCCTCAGCGTCGACAACTGCTTCATGCTCGACGAGGAGACAGGCTACATCCACGTCAGCCGCTTCGCCCGCCCCACCGCCCGCGAGCTCGAGACCGGGCTGCGCCAGCTGGACGGCCGCGGGATGCGCCGCCTGGTGCTCGACCTGCGCGGCAACACAGGCGGTCTGCTGCAGGCGGCGATTCTGGTCGCCGACAAGTTCCTGTCCGGGCGCCGGCTGATCGTCTACACCGACGGCCGCGTGCCCGACGCGCGCCAGAGTTTCTACTCCCAGCGCGAAACCAAGAGCTGGGACCTGCCGCTGGTCGTGCTCATCGACCACGTCAGCGCAAGCGCCTCGGAGATCGTCGCCGGCGCCCTGCAGGACTGGGACCGCGCCGTGATCGCCGGCCAGACCTCCTTCGGCAAGGGGCTCGTGCAGACCGGCTTCATCTTGGGCGACCGCTCGCGCCTGCTGCTGACCACCTCGCGCTACTACACGCCCTCCGGCCGTCTGATCCAGCGCGACTACAAGGGCGTCGACCTGGAGACCTACCAGATGCAGGGGCTGGACGACTACGACCCCAACGATGTCGACATCGGGGTGCCGAGCGGCGAGCGGCCGATGGTAAGCACCGCCACCGGCCGGCCCGTCTACGGCGGAGGCGGCATCACTCCGGACGAAGTGATCGAGGGCGAGCTGATGTTCGACCGCTTCGTCTACAGCCTCAGCAACCAGCTGATCGTCTTCCTCTACGCCCGCGACTACTTCTGGCGGCACCGCCAGATGCCGATGAGCTTCGAGGAGTTCCGCGACAGCTTCGCCGTCTCCGACGCGATGCTCGCCGAGCTCCTGGAGCTGGCCAGGGAGCGCGAATTCGCCTACTACCCGATGCGCGGCGAGGCCCTGAGCGACAGCCGCGTGGAGGAGCAGTTCTGGGAGCTCGCCGACCAGCTCCGCCTCGTCGTCAAGGCCGAGATCGCGCAGTTCTACTTCGGCCGCGGCGCCGGGTTCCGGCTCCGCCGCACCGCGCGCGACAACCAGCTGGCCGGCGCGCGCCGCTTCTTCGAGAGGGCCGCCGAGCTGGCGCAGTTGCAGGGCCGGATCGACCCCGACGTCTTCGCCGCGCGGCGGGCCACGGGAGGCAACGATGAGTAAAAAGGAGAGCGCGGACGCAGTGCGACCGGAAGCGACGCTGCGCGAAAACGCGGACCTGCGCTTGGCGGCCCAACGCCTCGAGGAGAAGAACGAGCGCCTGCGGAAGACCCTGGCGCGGGCCAAGCAGGAGATCGAGGCGATCAAGCAGGAGGTGGCCAAGCTCAAGGCGCCGCCGCTGCCCTACGGCACCTACATCCGGCCGAGCGAGAACCCCGAGATGGTGGTCGTCGCCGTCGACGGCCGCCTATACGAGGTCAACGTCGCCAACAGCGACATCGCGATCGAGAGCCTGCGGCCGGCCCAGCGCCTGCTGCTCAACCCCGCCTACAACGTGATCGAGCTGCGAGGCCCCGACGAGACGGGCGAGATCGGCAAGCTCGTCGACTTCCTGCCCGACGGCCGCCTGATCGTCAAGTGCTCGGAGAGCGAAGACCGGGTGATGGTCCGCGCCGACGCCCTGGGCGCTGTGAAGCTGCGCGTCGGCGACAACATTCGCTTCGACCGCGCCAGCATGATCGCCTTCGAGAAGCTGCCCAAGAGCGAGGTCGAGGAGGTGGTGCTCGAGGAGATCCCCAGCGTCACCTACGCCGACATCGGCGGCCTCGGCGAGCAGATCGAGCAGCTACAGGACTCCATCGAGCTGCCCTACATCTACGGCCACCTCTACAAGCAGTTCCGGCTCAAGCCGCCCAAGGGCATCCTCCTCTACGGGCCGCCGGGCTGCGGCAAAACCCTGGTCGCAAAGGCGGTCGCCAACAGCCTCTCGCAGCGCATCCACCGCACGCTGCGCGAGCTGCGCGAGGCGCTCGAGCTGATGATCGCGCTGCGCAAGCCCAAGACCAAGTACCGCGACATCGGCGAGCGCTTCGAGAGCTTGCGGCAGGAGATCTACGAGTACCAGAGCATCTATCGGGCCGCCCCCGCCGACGACGTCGAGGCGATGTACGAGAAGCTGGACAAGAGCGGCATCCTCGGCAACTTCATCCGCCGCACCGAGGGCGACCTCGAGACACCCAAGCTGGTGAGCAGCATCAGCGACTGGTACGACCTGCTGATCGAGCTCAAGGAGAAGGGCTACGGCAACCTGCCAGACCGCAAGCGGATCGGCGAGATGATCGAGCACAAGCGCAAGAACTACTTCATCCACCGCCAGAGCGTCAGCGACGAGCAGTACACCAGCAACTGGCTGGCCGACTTCCTCTCCAACAACGGCATCGACCCCGAGGGCGACCTCAAGGCGGCCCTGGCGGAGACCGACGAGAAGCTCGGCGGCGGCGTCGAAAGCTACTTCCTCAACATCAAGGGGCCCGAGCTGCTCAATAAGTACGTCGGCGAAACCGAGTTCAAGATCCGCGAGGTCTTCATGAAGGCGCGCGACAAGGCGCAGCGCGGCCTGCCAGTAATCGTCTTCTTCGACGAGATGGAGAGCATCTTCCGCACCCGCGGCTCCGGCATCAGCTCCGACATCGAGAGCACCATCGTGCCCCAGTTCCTCTCCGAGATCGACGGCGTCGAGAGCCTCGAGAACGTCATCGTCATCGGCGCCTCCAACCGTCAGGACCTGATCGACCCCGCCGTCCTGCGGCCCGGGCGCCTCGACGTCAAGATCCGCATCGACCGGCCCGACATGCAGGCCGCGCTCGACATCTTCTCCAAGTACCTCACCTCCGAGGTGCCGCTGCACCCCGCCGCGCTCGAGGCCGGCAAAGGCGACGCGGAGGCTGCGGTCGCGGCGCTGATCGAGCAGGCAGTCGAAGAGATGTACGCCGAGAAGCCGGGAAACCAGTTCCTGCGCGTCACCTACCGCAACCGCGACCAGGAGATACTCTACTTCAAGGACTTCGCTTCCGGAGCCATGGTCGAGGGGATCGTCGCCCGCGCCAAAACCTACGCCATCAAGCGCACCATCCTCACCGGCGAGCGCGGCCTCAAGCTCGAGGACATCGTCGACGCCATACGCGACGAGTACAAGGAGAACGAGGACCTGCCCAACACCACCAACCCCGACGACTGGGCCAAGATCAGCGGCAAGAAGGGCGAACAGATAATCTCCATCGAGACGATGATGCCCAAGCGCGAGCGCGAGCCGGCCGTCGAGACCGACGAGATCGCCGTCTCCAGCCGCTACCTGTAGGAACATAGAGACTGCCACCTTTTTTCTTATAAGAAATTTGTCCTTAATCGGATACGATAGCAATAAATGGGCGGCTGTCCTAAAAATCGGTAGGACAGGCATTCCTGCCTGTCACTCGCCGCAGGCGGCCATTGTCTTCCATCCGTAGCGCGGACTAATCCTCCCGCTACGCAGGAGTTGACAGACACGAATGTCTGTCCTACCGCGACGTGTGACAGCCAAGAATGCCTACTCCGCCGTCCGCGTTGGCGGAGACGCGCCCCGGAGGGTACGCCCTGCCGGGATTCCCAGCAGGCATGAGAGCTGGTCCGTCGGTGTCGTGTCCGTCATGCGGATAGAGTTACATCACACCCCTTTTCATCTCCTCATGGTGATGCGCAGGATCATAAACGACTGTCCACATCCTTCTGGTCTTTCCACGCAAGGCGCCGGCTGCTATAGTTTCCGTCGAGCGATGAAGAAGGGTGAATCGAGGAGGATGCCATGCCGAAGGTCGGCGTAGTTCTGTCAGGTTGCGGCGTCTACGACGGCGCCGAGATCCACGAAAGCGTGATCACCATGCTCGCCCTGGACCGAGCCGGTGCCGGGATTTTGCCGATGGCCCCAAACATCGAGCAGATGCACGTCGTCAACCACCTTACCGGCGAGGAGGTCGCGGGCGAAAGCCGCAACGTGCTGGCCGAGAGCGCTCGCATTGCCCGCGGCGACATCGTCGACATCGCCGGCATCGGGGCCGCCGACATCGATGCGCTGATACTGCCCGGCGGCTTCGGCGGCGCCAAGAACCTCAGCGACTTCGCCGTCAAGGGCGCGGACTGCGACGTCAACCCGGAGGTGGCGCGGCTGGTGGGCGAGGTACACACGGCGGGCAAGCCGATCGGGTTCATCTGCATCATGCCGGCCGTCGCCGCGCGCATCTTCCAGCAGGCCGGCGTCGAGGGCGTCAAGCTGACCATCGGCAACAACGAGAGCATCGCCGCGGCTATCAACTCGATGGGCGCCCAGCACGTCGAGAGCGACGTCCGCGACTGCGTCGTCGACGAGGACCACAGGGTGGTCTCGACCGCCGCCTACGAGATCGCCACCTGCATCAGCGAAGCGGCCGAGGGCATCGAAAAGCTGGTCGCCAAGGTCCTCGAACTGGCCTGAATCCAGGCGAATGGGCAATGCTGTTATGGGGCCGATTGGTTTTTGCAATCTTGATGCGCGAGCAAAACGGGAGACCTCCGCCAGAGGCGGATAAATTCAGGACTCCCCTACAAAGTGGTCACAGAGAGCGCCTAACGTGTAGGGGGGTGCTTTAGCGCCCCCGAAAACATGGCTAGTTATCCTTACTGTTCTTCCTCTGTGGTCTCTGCTGTCTCTGTGGTGAAAACGGGGGCCCTAAAGGACCCCCCTACAGCTTCTTGCTATGTGGTCTCTGTGGTGAAAATATTTCGCCTGACTCAATGGCTGTTCGTTTCAACCTGCTTTAATGAGGGCTGACAATGAAAGCGATCGTATTCCACGAGCACGGCGGCAACGAAGTCCTGCGCTTCGAGGACGTCCCCGAGCCGCAGGTCGCATACGGGCAGGTGAAGGTCAAGATCCACGCCAGCGCCCTCAACCACCTCGACATCTGGGTGCGCGGCGGCCTGCCGGGACCGAAGATCCCGATGCCCCACATCCTCGGCAACGAGATGGCCGGCGAGATCGCCGAGCTCGGCGACGGCGTCGACGGCTGGAACGTCGGCGACCGCGTGGTCGTCAGCCCCGGCATGGGCTGCGGCGTCTGCGACCAGTGCCTCAGCGGCTACGACAGCGCCTGCGACCACTACAAGATGCACGGCTACACGCTGCAGGGCGGCTGGTGCGAGTACCAGGCTGTAGACGCCCGCAGACTAATCAAGATCACTGACCGCTGGAGTATGGAGGAATGGGCCAGCGCGCCGCTGGTCTTCATCACCGCCTGGCACATGCTCTTCACGCGCACCACCGTAAGGCCGGGCGAGGATGTGCTCGTGCACGCCGCCGGCAGCGGCGTCGGCATCGCCGCCATCCAACTGGCCAGGCTCGCCGGTGCGCGCGTGATCACAACCGCCGGCAGCGACGGGAAGATCGCCAAGGCACTAGAGCTCGGCGCCGAGCACGGCATCAACTACAAGACCCACGACTTCGCCAAAGAAGTCATGAAGCTCACCGGCGGCAAGGGCGCCGACATCGTCGTCGACCACGTCGGAACCGACACCTTCGAGGGCAACCTGCGCTGCCTGGCCAAGCGCGGCCGCCTCGTCACCTGCGGTGCCACCACCGGCGCCGAGGCCAGCTTCAACATGCGCTTCCTCTTCGTCCGCCAGCTCTCTATCGTCGGCTCCTACATGGGCGGTTTCGTCGAGCTGCGCAAGGCGATGGAGCTCATGGGCCGCGGCCAGCTCAAGCCGGTAGTCGACTCCGTATTCCCACTCGAAAAAGCCGCAGAAGCACTACAGCGCATGGAAGAGCGCAAACAGTTCGGGAAAATCGTTCTCAATATCACCAAGTGAATGTTATAATATTAAAATTATAGTATTGTATATAATATTTCATTCATGGTAATTACATGCCATAACATTTTAAATCCTTGTAGAGAAGCTAAATTTGAGGGCTTGCATTGTCCGCAGATCTGTTATATATTAAGAGCGGACATCTTGGAAAGGATCAAATATAGTCATGGGAATAGACCAACTCTCTATTATAGCTGCAATAATATCCACAGTGCTCGGTGTATTAGCTATATGGTTATCTACGCGTTTTTATTTCGCTTCAGTTCGAACAAATACTGAAACCAGAGAAGTCTTATTTGAAATGAAACATTATATCAGTGGAATCGAAAAACTATTTGGTACCTTTTATAGCGATACCTTTTCAATGATGAAAGAAACTTATTCGGACATCAGGAAACACGCCTGGCAGGTAAGAGGTAAAGATAACGAACAATTAGAAGGGCAAATTGAATCTAAAGTTGAGATTGTAGTAGATCATCTAAAAACAGAAATGGACGAGAAGTTATCCTCAATACTGCAAAAGCAAATAAAGGACAATATAAAGACGAATGAATTAAAATCTGAGATAGAATCATTAATGAGTGATTTATTAGTCAAAACAAGAAAAGCTGAAATAGACGCGAAAGAAAACACAATTAGGGAATTTATAATACAGGCCTTAATGGACATAAAGCGCGATAATATTATAGCCCTTGATATAGTTAACACAATAATTCAAGATTATCCAACTGTTACATCAAACGCCATAATAAAAGAATTGCAGGAAATGAGAAAAGAAAAAATAATAGAGTGGGTAGGTCATTTGAAACCACTTACTGAAATTAACATTAAGGGAAAAAATAAATGAATTATATATTGCAACAATATAACACTATTTATTTACCCAGTGTGCTTGCTTGATCGAGATCTTTTCGGCTTTCAGTAAAGATCATCTCAACGAAATAATAGAGCTGTTCCGCGAGTACGCCGACTGGCTCGATCTGGTGATGTGCTACAGGAATATCGTCGAGGAGATCGCGGAGCTGCCGGGCGACTACGGACCGCCGGGGGGTAATCTGCTCCTTGCACACGTCGATGGCGAAACGGCAGGCTGCGCGGCGCTGTGCGGGTGGAAAGGCGACGTCTGTGAGATGAAGCGGCTCTACGTGCGGCCGCGCTTCAGGGGTATGGGGATCGGTCGCAAGCTCGCCGAGGAGGTAATCGAAGAGGCGCGCAGGATCGGCTACCGGCTCATGCGGCTCGACACCCTGCCGCAGATGAACGAGGCTATCGAGTTATATAAGTCGCTTGGATTCAAACAGATCGAGAAGTACAGGGCAAGCCCCAGGGACGACGCACAGTACTTCGAGCTGGCGCTGTAATCCGGTTGGGAAGACCTGCTCAGGTGGGTAGTTCCCTGCTTAAAGAAAAGATATTTTTCACCACAGAGAGCACAGAGACCACAGAGGAGAAACCAATAGTAGGGGGGGGCGGAACTTGTCCGCCGTGGCGGATGCCCCCCTCTTCTGCGTACGCTAAAAGCAGGCGCAGCGGAGTAATTCACGGCTCCGTTTTCACCACAGAGACCACAGAGGAGAAGAAAAAGAAGATAAGAATATTTGTTTCTCTCAGCGTGAGCCTCGGCGCTTCTTCGGTTGGTCCTTGTTCCTCTATAATGCTGAGATGAAGAAGCACAGTTTTTAGTAAAGCGCAGTACCTTTCCTTCACCGCGGAAGTTACTGGGTAGAACCTGAGGTCAACAATTACTATCCCACCTCTGTGGTCTCTGCGGTCTCTGTGGTTCAATAGATCTTCCCTTGACACCCCAGTGCTCAAGATCCCGCTGGAAAACAAAATGGGAAAGGATTCATAGCTGGCCGAAGAGGGGCCAAGGACGGTTTCTTCGCCGCTACCTTCGTCCGCGCGGTGGACTTCGGCGAATAAATTCCTCCCGACGTTACACACCTGGCGGTGCGCTCCCGGCGAAGCTAGAAATATTCAACGTCCGCGTCCGTGACAGATGCTTCTAGCCTGAAATGCGGGCGCAGGCCCTCGGAGATCCTGATGATCACGCCGCCGTCGCCGCGCGGCAGGACGACTATCCCCTCGATGCCTTCCTGGGCGTCGATGAACTCCGGTCCCCTCTCCGGCCCGAGGACGAAGACTGCGGTGGATAGTATGTCGGCCGTGAGTGCGTCGGGTGCGACGATTGTGGTGCCGAGGACGTCCTCGGCCGGCCAGCCCGTGCGCGGGTCGATGATGTGGCCGTAGCGGCGGCCCTCGTGCTCGAAGAACCTCTCGTACTGGCCCGAGCTGGCGATGCCGCCTTCCCCGAGCCCGATGTAGCCTAAGAGTCGCGGTCGCTCCCCGGAGATGCGGGGATCGCGGACGGCTACCGTCCAGCGTTCTCTCGCGGCCGGCGAGCCGAGGCCGCGGACGTTGCCGCCCAGATTGACCAACGCCCTCTCGACGCCTCGCTCGCGCAGGACCGCTATCGCCCTGTCTACCGCGTACCCCTTGGCGACGCCGCCGAAGTCGATCTCCATCCCCTCGACCTGCAAGCGAACCGATCTCAGCTCCAGATCCAACTCGACTCGCTCGAAGCCGGTCTGCGCCATCGCCGCCTCGATCTCCCCCTGCGGCGGCGGCACGCGCACCTCGCGGGCGATGAAGCCCCAGAGGCGGACCAGCGGGCCGGCGGTGACGTCGAAGGCGCCGCCGGTCAGGCGGGAGTAGCCGAGAGAGATTTGGAGCAGAACGAGAATTTCCGGGTCGGCAACGGCCCAGCCGCGCACCGCCTCGCGGTTGAGCCTCGAGAGCGCGCTCTCGGGATCCCAACTGTTCATCAGGGCGTTGAGCCGCTCGGCCTCGGCGAAGACCGCGTCGGCGGCTGCTTCGGCTTCCGAGCTGGGCAGCCCCTCGATTGTCACCTCGAGGATGGTACCCATCACGAGCGCCGCGCGCTCGTGCCTCTCGACGCCGCAGCCGAACACGAACAGGCAGGCGCCAAGGACCGCGATAAATACCGACCTTGTAACTATCCTCACCAATCGCTCGCTCCAAATAGACGTTCCCGCGCCGCGGTAGCCCATGCCGCGACGCCGTGACATCATCCTACCCGCAGGATCTCGAGGCGGTCAACGCGGAGCCTGAAGCGAGCGCGGATGCCGTCGCGAGCGACTCAATTGCGGCACCGACCGCTCTGGGATAAACTACACCCAACCATGGCTAGGAAACCGGGTTCCGACAGCTTCCCGCGCGGCGAGAAGGAGCTCCTCGGCCTCGAGGAGGCCACCACTCGACCCGGCGCCCAGCTCTCCGCCTGGGCTGCCCGCCGCCTCGGAATGGAGAGCGAGGGCAGGCAGTACGAGCTGCGCACACCCTTCCAGCACGACCGCGACCGCATCGTCCACTCGCGCGCCTTCCGCCGCCTCAAGCACAAGACCCAGGTCTTCATCCCCTACCGCAACGACCACCTCCGCACCCGCCTCACCCACACGGTCGAGGTGATGCAGATCAGCCGCACCATCGCCCGCAGCCTGGCGCTGAACGAGGACCTAACCGAGGCGGTCGCCCTCGGGCACGACCTCGGGCACACGCCGTTCGGCCACATCGGCGAGCGCACGCTGGACAAGATCATGCGCGGCAAGGCGCGGGTCGAGAACATTCCGCTCGAGCTGGCCTCGAAGGCCGGCGGTTTCAAGCACAACGTGCAGAGCCTGCGCGTCGTCGACCAGCTCGAGGAGCGCTACGAGCACCCCGGCCTCAACCTCACCGACCAGACGCGAGAGGGAATCCTCAAGCACACGGGCTGGCAGAGGTGGACCGGCTACCCGGACATCGTCTCCGAAGGAGTAAACCTGGACAGGAAGCTACCGCACTTCGAGGGACAGTCCGTCGCCGTCGCCGACGAGATCGCCCAGCAGACCCACGACCTCGAGGACGGCCTGCGCTCGGGGCTCATCACACTAGCCGATATCGAGAAGCTGGAGATCACCCGCAGGCTCCTGCGCGTCAACATCGCGCTGCGCGAAAAAGGACTCCCAACATTCGCCCGGCAGAACATCGTCATCCGCGGCCTCATACACATCCTCGTCGCCGACGTGATCACCACATCCGCGGCCAAGCTCGACAGGTGGCGCCGCAGGCACGGGGTATCCGACCACGAGAGCTTCCGCAGAAAGCAGGACGCCATCGGCCTCTGCATCGGCTTCAGCAAAGAGGCCAAGCCGCTCTTCGCGGAGCTGAAGAGATTCGTGCTCGACCGCGTCATCGGCTCCAAAACCGTGCGCCTCAACGACGAATCGGGAGAGTATTTCATCCGCGAGCTCTTCAAGATCTACTACGCCGACCCACTGCTGCTCCCCGAATACCTGCTCGGCCGCTACGCCGCGATCGGAAAGATCGACCACCTGCGCCGCCTCTCGCGGCGCCTGCCGGACGAGGAGATCGGGCAGGAGGTCGAGAAGAACTACCAGGGCCGGCCGCAGTTCCTGCGCCTGCTCTGCGACTACGTCGCCGGGATGAGCAACACTTACGCCCTCAGGGAGTACGAGAGGCGGATAATGCCGTTCCACGGCTGATTTGCGCCAGGAGGAGTTCATGAAGATCGCCGTCGCCAGCGACCACGCCGGCTACAAGCTGAAGGAGTTCGTAAAGGCCAAACTGCTCGAGCGCGGGCACCAGGTCGAGGACTTCGGCGCCCACGACGAGAAGTCGACCGACTACCCCGACCACGGCCGCCCCGCAGCCGAGGCGGTGGCCCGGGGCGCGGTCGAGCGCGCGGTGCTCGTCTGCGGCGCCGGCATCGGCATGAGCATGGTGGCCAACAAGGTCAGGTCCGTCCGCGCCGCTCTCTGCGGAAACCTCTACAGCGCCCGCATGGCCCGCGCCCACAACGACGCCAACGTCCTGGTCCTCGGCGCCAGGGTCATCGGCGAGGGGCTGGCCGAGGAGATACTCGACCTCTTCTTAGACACATCTTTCGAGGGCGGCCGCCACGCCCGCCGCGTAGAAAAAATCGAGACTTAAGTTCGTTTGAAAGGTTAGTCCCTCGATTTAAGTGTAATTGTGGCAGACAGAAAATATTTATTCCTAAAACAATAAAAAGATACCACCTCATTAAGATTCGCACTAAAATCTAAGGAATGCTCCCTAAATGGGATTCAGGTATTGACAATAAGTCCTATTAGTGGTAGTAATTATAAATTGTGCGGATACTAAGGATCGAATACCTCGGAGCTCTTTGTAAAACGACGAACCGGGGCAAGCTCTGGGTGGATATCTGCGCAAACTATTACAACAGACACATATTCCTTCTCTGCTTGGGGGAAGTACTGCAAGAAAACAGGCTAAGTGATCCTAAAAGCACAATAGGCAAGGATGTATGGATTCAATTGAATATCACTAGCGATGTTCTAATACTAATACTTGCTCTTTCTCGAATCTCTTTTCTGATTATAAAGGAAGTAATCATTCCCAAAGGCAAAGAGTATATTGCTATGAAATAACAATCGGAGTTTTGTATGTTCAAACACTGGTATTTACATGAAGCCTTAAAAGCATTTGAATTACTGCGAAAACATCGTTCCTACTTCTATAATAATGTACAGTTATATGATACATTGCGACATTTACAGAACGCCCATAATCAAATGAAAATGGCTTTGCTAACGCCCAATTTCATTGATAATGTTTTGCGATTAGCTAATCTACATCAAGATTTCCTTCCGATTATGAGTAATATTAGAGAACACCAGGCTGCGATCCAAGATATTGCAATCAGAACAGGTTCTTCAGTTCTTAAAAGCTTAATTGAAGCAAATAGTGGATATATACAATTATTTGACTATATACCAGAAGCTAGATTAATATCCAAGAAAATTAATAGCCAATATTTGCATTTGTATGACCTTGCAAGACAAAGTAAAGAATATATGTTAACGGCAACAGAGACCTTTCAGGGATTAGCTAGCGCTACTCTAACATGGGTTTCTCATAATATCATTATAACTCAGGATATATTATCAAAAATTGATCTCGCACGCTTGGCTGGCCTGTATTCTACTTCAACCAGAGCAGAATCATTATTCAGATCAGCCTTTGAAAGATTGTTTTCAAGTTTTGAGGAACTTGGGAAACCTGTTGAAACAGTTGCTGATCTCCTTGCTCTCCCACCTGATCTTCTTCCCAACGCAACTCGTGAAGTAATGATCACAGGCATTGTGTTATACACACTATATTTCACTAAAGATGCAGAACTTACCTTCGATGTTGATGTAGACATTGACGAAGAAAAGGAGATTCTAAAAGAGGAATTTCCCAAATTGCTTGCCAAAATTGATAAATCATTTTTACAGTCTTATAATGGTGCTCTTGAAGCATATAAAAATAAACCTACAGATTACATAAGGCATGTTCTTTCATCATTACGTGAGTTAAGTGGTCACGTTATTCGTAAATTAGCAACAGACAAAGCTGTTAAGGCTCATTTCCAAAATGAAGATTACTCAGAATACTGCACAGATCAGGGTAAAATAAAGCGCAAGGCTCGTTTTCAATATATCTTTCGAGAAGTAGATTATTATCCTCTTTCAGAATTTGTTCAGAAAAACGCAACCGCGTACAATAGATTATTTCAAGCTTACAACAAATTACATGATAAAAATCCAGAAATTACTGAAGAGAATCTTGATATAATGATAACACGTACACAATCAATGCTATTATTTTTGATTAAATTATCTAATGATAAAAATTGAAGATATTTTAGTAAGGTATGTTGAAAAACTTTCTCTTCAAAGCACTCTGTATTTACGACCTAGAACCGATATGACAGAGTGACAGTATTCATTACTTACCCTACTTCACGACGAGCATTGGGCAGTTGGCGGCGACGGCGATCCTGATCGCCGTGCTGCCCAGCAAGACCTTTCTCAGCGTCCCCCGGCGCGAGCGGCCAAGGAATAGGATGTGGTCGTCGCCGGCGGCCGCCGCCGTCTCCTTGACGATGTTCCCGGCGACCATGTCCACCCGGTGCGGAACCTTCTTGAGCTCGCAGAGGCCGGTCATCCTGTCCAGGTGCTTCTTGATGAACTCCGGATCCGTCTTCTTGGTGATCACCGTCAGGAACGTCAGCTCCATGCCGAACATGCTGGCGGCCTTGATCCCCAGGAGCTCGGCGCGGTGGGCGGGCGGAGTGCCGTCGGTGGTGACCATGACGCGGTAACGGATGTCTCTGGGATTCTTGACGATCAGCAGCGATGAGGGGGAGAACTTCAGCAGCTGCGGCATCGGGCCGCCGCGCCCGGGGCCGGCGCCGATCACCAGTAGCTCGTGGCGCCTGGCGCGCATCTCGGCCAGGATCTCTTCGACGACGTCCCCCTCGCGGAAGCGGAAGACGACGCGCTCGCCCCCCCTGCCGACCCGCTTGAGCTCGAACGAATCGTCGGCGCCGCGGACCATGATCTGGGTCTGCTCCGAACTCTCGTCATCCTCCTGAATCAGGCCCATGCCGACCAGGTGGTCGCGCGCGGCTCGCAGCACCTCGTTGCCCGGCGACTTCATGTGCCACTCGTCCATCTTCTGGCGCACGATGGTGGCCTCCGTCGCGAACGAACGGCGAACCCCCGGCGAGACGGAGAGCACCGTGATGTCGGTGCCCAGACGGCTGGCCCATGTGGCGCCGAAGTGCAGCGTCTCGCGCGAGAGCTTCTCGCCGCGCAGGCAAATGAGAAACCTCACAGTCGATCCCCCTCTCGGCGGCCGTTCAGCCGCACACCCACTGCAGGTAGGTGCTGGTGTAGAGTACCAAAATGATAACAGAGGCCAGGGCGACCCTCCATCCTTGGCGCAGGAAGTCGGCCGCCGTCAGGTAGCCGGCGGAGTAGACGATTGTGATTCCCGGGTGGCTGGCGACGCTGAGGAAGCCGAAGGAGCTGGCCACCGCTGTCAGGAAGCCCATCGCCAGTGGATTCATCTGCGCCAGGCCGGCGATCTCGAGCGTGATCGGCGCCAGCACGGCCACCGCCGCGCCGCCGCTCATGGTGTTGGTAACCAGCGTGACCATCACCGCCACGGCGAGCAAGAGCGCGACGCCTTGGCCCAGGCCGACCACCCTGAGGCCGCCGAGGAAGGCGTGAGCCACCCAGGCCGCCGCACCCCAGCGGACCATCGCCACGCCGATGCTCATGGCCGCCGCGTAGAGCAGCACCACGCCCCAGTTAACGCCGCTGTTGAGGTCGCTCCAATCAACAAGCCCGGTGACCAGGTAGAGAACCGCTCCGATCAGGGCCACGGTGCCCAGGCCCCAAATCCCGCTTCCGGTCAGCCAGAGGATCAGGATGAAGAGGAAGATGGCGATGGTCAGCCAGTCCCTGCTGGCCAGCCCGCCGGCCTCTTGCACCTCGGAGCGCAGGCGGACCATGACCCTGGAGAGCGACTTCACGCGCGGCTTGAAGGTGAAGCGCAGGATAAGCGCCGCCGCCGGCAGGAGCAGCAGGAGCGCCGGGTAGCAGGCGACGGCCCAGTCGGTGTAGCTGACGGCGATATCGTTCAGGTCGCGCCAGTACTGGATCATGATCGCGTTGCGCGCCGCGCCCGAGGGCGTGCCGATCGAGGCGATCGTCGCGCCGTAGGCCAGGGAGAAGAGGATCATCGCCGCCAGCGTCTTGTCCTCCCCCTCGCGGTCGTAGACGGCCCGGATGACGACGATGCAGACCGGCAGCAAGATCGCCGCCACCGTGTGCTCGCCGATCACCGAGGCTATCAGCCCGGCGGCCAGCATGACGCCGAAGGCGAAGCGGTAGGGGCTGCCGCCGGTGACCCGCAGCAGCAGGTAGGCGATGCGCCGGTCGAGCTTCTGCTTGACGAAGGCGACGGCGATCATCAGCGAGCCCATGATGAAGAAGACGCTGTCGCTCATGAACGAGTGCGCCACCTCGCCCGGCTCCGCGATGCCCAGCAGCACCTGCAGCACCGCGATCAGCAGCGCCACCGTGGGCAGCGGCACCGGCTCGGTGACATAGATGAAGACGGAGCCGACCGTGATGGCCAGCACGAGCTGGCCCTGCCTGGTTAATCCCTCGGGCGTTGGCAGCAGGGCGATCAGGGCGCCGACGGCGAGGGCAACGAACAGCCACTTGCGCTTCAGGAGCTCGTATAGCAGCGTCGCCATCATCGCCGGACCGTAAGCGGAAATTGCGCGCCAGACTACCTCACGCCCGCCCGGCGCGCAAGAATGCCGGATGGAGAAATGGGGACAAGTACATATTCGTACTGCGAATCTAACTCAAAATAAAAAACTTACGGCCGAGGAACAGGTGTCTGTCCCTGTTCTTTATTCTTTACGGATTGTTGGCCCCGTGCTCGGCAACCAGGTTGGCGGCGCGGCGCAGGCTCTCGAAGGTGCCGGCGTCGGTCCACCAGCCCGCGAGCTCGGTCCAGTGCAGCCGCCCCGCCTCGAGGTAGGCGTTGTTGACGTCGGTGATCTCGTACTCGCCCCGTTCGCTCGGCTTCAGGCCGCCGATGAACTCGAACACCTGCTGATCGTAGAAGTAGACGCCGGTGACGGCGTAGGGGCTCTTCGGCTCGGCAGGCTTCTCCTCGATACCGATCAACTTGTCGCCCTCGAAGACGGGGACTCCGAAGCGCTGTGGATCGGGCACCCTGTTGAACAGCAGCATCGCTCCTTCCCCTCCGCGGCGCTCTTCGAACTCCTCGGCGTAGGACCTGATGCTGCGCTCGAGGATGTTGTCGCCGAGGACAACGCAGAAGGGGCTCTTGGCGCAGAAGTCCTCGGCCAGCCGCAGGGCGTCGGCGATGCCGCCCTCGCCCTCCTGGTAGGCGAAGTAGAGGCCGCTGAGTCCGAACTCGGCGCCGTTGCCCAGCAGGCGCATGAAGTCACCGGCGCTGTTGCCGCCGGTGACAACCAGCACCTCGCGGATGCCGGCTGTGGCCAGCGCCCCGAGCGGGTAGTAGATCATCGGCTTGTCGTAGACCGGCAGCAGGTGCTTGTTGGTCACCTTGGTCAGCGGGTGCAGCCGCGAACCGGTCCCCCCCGCCAGGATCACGCCCTTCATGCTCTCCTCCCGATTCTCTTCTCAACGCCGGCCGCTCGGCTCCCGAAGTGTCCCCGACGAGCCGAGGAAGCCGATGCGCTACATCGCTCACTTCCGTTGCCCGATTATAGAACAGAGCGGCCGCCAGCGCGATGCCCGCCATCGATTCGCGCGGAAAACCGGCAGAGCTTGCCATGCTTACTGCGTGCGGCTATCATTAGCGTTAACCAGCAAGGACTAATATGGACGAGCCGAATTCGCACCTGAGCGAATCTTTACGCAAGCTGTGCCTCGACAATCTAAACTCGCTCTACAGCGCCGCCCTGCGCATGACCCGCAACCCCGCGGACGCCGAGGACCTGGTGCAGGAGACCTACCTGAAGGCGGTGCGCAGCGCCCACCTGTTCGACGAGCGCCTCAACGGCCGCGCCTGGCTGTTCAAGATACTGACGAACTCCTACCGCGACCGCTACCGCAAGCAGGCGAAGTCGCCTAAGCAGGTGGACATCGAAGAAGTCGGCGAATTCGCACTCTATGATCGGATTACCGCTACCTACCCGGAGAAGAAGCCCGGAGAGTCGGTCGAGGAGTTCATGCACAAGTTCCTCGACGACGACGTCAAGGCAGCCGTCGAGCGCCTGCCGGACCGCTACCGCCTCGTCGTGCTCCTGGCCGACATCGAGGGCTTCTCCTACAAGGAGATCGCCGAGATCATCGACGCCCCCATGGGCACCGTTATGAGCCGCCTCTTCCGCGGCCGCAGACTGCTGCAAAAGGAACTCTGGGACTACGCCCTCAGCAAGGGAATCGTCAAGAACAAATCCTGAAAGGAATCAGGCCAATATATTTAGAGCCCACATGATCTTTGGCGAGGAGGCAACGATGAAAGCCAGACTGTACTTTGCAACCGTCATCCTCCTGGCGATGGCCGCGATGGCTGTCTCCCAGGAAAGGCAAGAACGCGAGCGCATTCAGCTCCAGCGGGTCCGGCTGGAGCAGACCTCAGTCGCCTTGCAGCCCGGCGAAAAGGTGATCTGCCTGGGGCCGAGCGCCTTCCAACCGGTATTCAGCGGCTACAACTATAGATGTTCCGGGTGGGCCCTATCTATGGATACGTATCCTGCCGGTATGCCTTATGTCTCGTTCACGGCGACGCTGATCCTGCCCCACAATGCCAGAATCACGAGGTTGATATTGCTCTGCTACGATAACAGTTCCGACGAAAACAAGGAGGTCAGTTTACTCCTGCGCTATGCCGAGAACACCAGCCTCGGCGCAAGGAACGTTTGCCGTGTTGCCAGCTCCGAAGCAGCCGACCGGGTACGTCTATTCCAGACCACCGACATGACTGAAGATCTCGTCGATAACGTAAACGCCGTCTACTGGCTGGAACTATCCTTGATGGGGGGCACCAGGGAGTTCAAGTTCGGGCAAGCGAAGATCTATTACAGGGAAGAATGACCGCACAGTTCTCTTATAACATTGCTAATAATATAACACGGAATCGAACTGGGGAAGCTGCAGCTCAACAGGACCTTTGACCCCTTTTACCTTTGCTGTGACCTTATTACGATTGATAAGGTCGGATAGGGTTATACTCTGTCTCTTGTTGCTGTTCACCGGAATCGATTTGCACCATCCGCCTCCGCCCGGCGGGAAGGCTGCCAGTTGAGAGAAATATTTTGGCAGGGGGATTCATGAAAATGTATAGCGTTTTCAACGACGTGCTCGGCCCTGTGATGCACGGGCCTTCCAGCTCCCACACCGCGGCATCTCAGAGGATCGGGCTCCTGGCCAGGGAACTACTGGGGGGCGAGCCAGCTTCCGCGACATTCATCTTCGACCGAAACGGATCCTTCGGCCGGGTTTTTCGTTTTCAGGGCAGCGACCTGGCATTCGCCTCAGGGGTGATGGGCTGGCCGCTGACCGACGACAGGTTCCTCGACGCCCTGGGCATCGCCCAGCAACATGGGATCGACATCTCCTTCACCGTTGGAGAGATCCCCGGCGAGGAGCATCCCAACGCCGTCGAGATAGATATGGCCTCCCGGAACGGCCACCGGTTGCGGGCAACGGCCAGGTCCGTGGGCGGCGGCTCGGTGGAGATCGTCAGCGTGGACGATTGGCCGGTTCTGATTACCGGCGAGGCGCACGAAGTACTGGTGACGATGAACCGAGGCGCGGAGCTGGCGGTGCGCAATCTCCTCGCCCGGGACGGCGAGGCCGTGGGCGAACCGGAAAGGGCGGAAAAAGGAAAACAGGTTCTGCTCCACGCCAGGAGCCGCTCGGCGCTGGACGGGGAAACGCGACGGGAGCTGGAGTCGGTCGCGGGAGTACTCCAGGTGCGGAGCGCCTCCCCGGTTCTCTTTATGCGGAAAGGGGAAGCGCTGTTTTCGAGCGGCGAAGAGATGGTCGCCCTCGCCGAAGAGCGCCGCTGTTCACTGGGGCAACTGACCCTTGCCTACGAAGCCGAACTCTTGGGCTTGCCTGAAAAGGAGGTCGCGGCCGAGATGGGACGGCGATTCGACGTGATGAAGGCCGCTGTCCGCAAGGGCCTCGAAGAAGACTCTCTTCCACCCATGCAGCTGCTGATCCCCACCGCTCACGATGTTTACCGAGCCGATGCGGAAGGACGCCTGGCGATCGGGGGACTGCACACGCGGGCCGCCGCCCGAGCCATGGCGGTGATGCACGTCAACGGCGGCATGGGCCTGGTCTGCGCCGCCCCCACCGGGGGCTCGGCCGGGGCCATACCGGGAGTGGTGGTGACACTGGCCGAGGAGACGGGACTCAGCAGCGACAAGGCTGTCCTCGCCCTCTTCGCGGCCTCGGCAGTGGGCCTGGTCTTCCTCGGGAGGGGTACATTCGCCGCGGAGGAGGCTGGTTGCCAGGTCGAGATCGGCGCCGCCGGGGCCATGGCCGCCGCCGCCGTGGTAGAGGCGGCCGGAGGCAACGCCTTGCAGGCGGCCGATGCCGCGGCCGTCTCCCTGCAGAACACCATGGGATCAGTCTGCGACCTGGTGCAAGGAGTGGTCGAAATACCCTGCCACACGCGCAACGCCGTCGCCGCTTCCTCGGCTTTCGTCTGCGCCGATCTAATACTTGGCGGCTACGTTAATCCCATCCCTCTGGACGAGACCATCGACGCCTCGATCGAGGTAGGGCGATCGCTGCCGCCGGAGCTCCGCTGCACAGCCCGAGGCGGCCTGGCGGCGACGCCCTCGGCCCTGGCCATGCTCCGCAGGCGGCGGTAGAAAATGTGAACGGGCACGCTTCTTAATGTCGTAATCCTTTCAAAACAAAGAACTTATGGCGAAAGAAATAGGTGCCTGTGCCTGTTCTTTTCTTTTCCCAGGCGCGGGTGAAGAGGGTGAAAAATGCATTGATTTAAGTTAAAGTAGGCCAGGTCAGGTCTTGAATTGTGAATCTGCAGGCCACGTAATCGGCAGGCCTTGCTTGGAGAACAATTCTCAATTCAAGGTCTGGCCTGTTGGAGGTACATGAGGTGGGCCGAGAATTTCTCGAGGGGAACGAAGCGATTGCCCGCGGGGCGATGAGGGCGCGCTGCGACTTCTTCGCCGGCTACCCGATCACGCCGGCCTCGTCAATCCTGCACTACATGCTGGAGCTGGTGCCCCAGGCCGGCGGCACCGCCATCCAGGCGGAGGACGAGATCGCCTCGATGGGCTTCTGCATCGCGGCGGCCATGACCGGCCGCAGGGTGATGACGGCCACCAGCGGGCCGGGCATCAGCCTCTACAGCGAGAACGTGGGGCTGGCCATCATGGGCGAGACCCCGATGGTGATAGTGAACATCCAGCGCCTGGGGCCGGCTACCGGCTCGGCAACTAAGGGCGCGGAAGGGGACATCCAGTTCACCCGCTGGGTGACGTCCGGGGGGCTCCCGATCATCGCTCTCAGCCCGGCGACGGTCGGCGAAGCGTTCGAGCTGACCTACCGGGCCTTCAACCTCGCCGAGCGTTACCGGGCCCCGGTATTCGTTTTAGCCAGCAAAGATATCGGCGTCACCAAGGAGTCGGTGAACCTCGAAGCCATCGAGCTCCCACCGCTGGTGGAGCGCGCCGAGCCGGCTCCGGGCGAGGAGTACCTCCCGCACCGCTTCAACGCGCTCACCGACGTGCCCGCCATGTCGGAATTCGGAGGGGAACAGATCGCCCGCTTCACCACCTCCACACACGACAAGGCCGCCTACCTGACGACCGACCCCGCCGTGATCCAGGAGATGATCGACCACTACGCGGCCAAGATCGACGAGGCCGCGGACGAGATGGCGCTGACCAAGAAAGACATCGAAGAGGGCGCCGAGAGGCTGATCATCAGCTACGGAATCACTTCGCGCTCCGCTGCGGTGGCCGTCAGGGAGGCCCGCTCGCGCGGAACCAAAGTCTCCTCGCTTGTCCTCCAGACCCTCTGGCCGGTCCCGAAGAAGGCCATCGCCTCGGCGATGGCAGGTGTGGAAAAGGTGATTGTGCCCGAAATGAACATGGGCCAGTACCTGCCGGAGATAGAAAGGCTGGCGCCGCCGGGGGTGCGGGTGGTCGGCGTAAACAAGATGAACACCACGCTGGTATCCCCGGGGGAAATCCTGCGGCAAGGGGGCTTGACGTGAGCGCGGCCAAATACACGACATACATGACAGACAAGATCGGGCCACTGCCGTTCTGCCCCGGCTGCGGCCACGACATTCTGATAAAGTCCCTCGACAAGGCCCTCGTGAAGCTGCAGCCCGACCCCAAGGAGGTGGTGATCGCCACCGACATCGGCTGCATCGGCCTGGCGGACAGGTACTTCATCACAAACGCCTTCCACGGCCTGCACGGCCGCGCCGTCACCTACGCCTGCGGGCTGAAGCTGGCCAAACCCGAGCTGACGGTCATCGCCCTGATGGGGGACGGCGGCTGCGGCATCGGCGGCACCCACCTGCTGAACGTCGCCCGGCGCAACATCGGCATCACGCTCGTAGTGGGCAACAACTTCAACTACGGCATGACGGGCGGGCAGCACTCGGTCACCACCCCCAGCGGGGGCCTGACCTCCACCACGCCTTGGGGCAACATCGAGTGCCCCATGGACCTATGCGGGACCGCCGCCGCGGCTGGCGCAGCCTGGGTCTATAGGGCGACCGCCTTCGACAAAGACCTCCCCGACGTCATCGCCCGGGCCATAGAACAGCCGGGCTTTGCAATGCTCGACATCTGGGAGCTGTGCGTCGCCTACTACTCGCCGCGCAACAAGCTCAAGAAGCAGGGGCTCTTCGACCTGCTCGAAAGCTACGGCTTCGAGCTGGGGCTGCTGGCCGACAAGCCGCGCCTGGAGTACAGTATCCAGTACCGCCAGGCCTACGAGGCCGGCAAACGAGTCATCAAACGCAAACCGGCAATCGAACGGAAATTCGACAACTCCGTCGGCAGGCAGACCGGCATCGTCGTCGCGGGCAGCGCGGGGCAGAAGATCAAGTCGACCTCGACGCTGTTCGCCCAGGCGGCCATGCTCAGTGGCCTCGAGGCCACGCAGAAGGACGACTACCCGATAACCGTGATGACGGGCCACTCGCTGGCGGAGATCATCGTGAGCCCCGAGCGGATCGACTACACCGGCATTGATTCGGTCGATTACTTCATATTAATTTCCGAGGACGGCCTGCGAAGGGCCCGCGCCAAGATCGAACGGCTCCCGGAAACCTGTACCCTGTACGCGGAGGAGTCCCTCGAACTGCCGGAAACCAGGGCCAAGGTAATAAAGCTCCCCTTCGCCCAGGCCGGCAAGCGGATAGGCAGGCTGGCCGTGGCGACCGTGGCGCTGTCGGCCGCGCTGCGCGACTCCGGCCTCTTTCCCTTGGAGGCTTTCGGCACTGCGATCTCGATGTTCCAGAAACCCAAGATCGCGGAAACCAACCTGAGGGCCATCGAGGCGGGCGTCGAACTGGCAGACAAATAAAACGGTTCACCCGAACACGAACGGAATGGAGGAGAGAATGGGCAAGCCGACAATCGTTACCATGCCGGGGGACGGCATAGGCAAGCGCGTCATCCCCGCGGCCCTCGAGGTTCTAGACAAGGTCGGATTCGAGGCCGACTACGTGCACGCCGACATCGGCTGGGAATTCTGGATGCAGGAGGGGAACCCCCTTCCCGAGCGGACCATCGAGCTGCTGAAGCGGCACAAGGTGGGCCTCTTCGGCGCCATCACATCGAAACCGAAAAGCGAGGCCGCCAAGGAACTGAATCCGGAACTCCGGGGGAAAGGCTACACCTACTACAGCCCCATCGTGGGCATGCGCCAGATCTTCAGGCTCGACCTCTGCATCCGCCCCTGCCGCTCCTTCCCGGGCAACCCCCTGAACTTCATCCGCAGGGGACCCGGGGGGACAGTCGAGGAGCCCAAGGTCGACGTGGTCATCTTCAGGCAAAACACCGAGGGCCTATATTCGGGAGTCGAGTGGACCAACCCACCCGAGCAGGTGCGCAAAGCACTCGCTACGCACCCGAAGTTCCTCGCCTACGCCGACGTCCCGGGAGAAGAGCTTGCCGTCTCCTGCCGCATATTCACACAGGGGGCGTGCAACCGCATCGTGGAGGAAGCCTTCCGCTACGCCCGGAAATTCGGATACGGGTCGGTCACCATATGCGAGAAGCCCAACGTCATCCGCGAGACCTCCGGGATGATGCTGGAGACCGGCAAGCGCGTGCAAAGGGACTACCCCGACATCGCCCTCTGGAACACAAACATCGACGCCCAGATGATGTGGTTGACCAAGAATCCCGAGGACTACGGCGTGATCGTCGCCGGCAACATGTTCGGCGACATCGTCTCCGACGGCTTCGCCGGCCTGGTAGGCGGCCTGGGCTTCGCGTGCAGCGCTAACATCGGCCGGGAGGTTGCCGTGTTCGAGCCCACCCACGGCTCCGCGCCCAAATACGAGAACCTCGAGCCGTCGATAGTCAATCCCATCGCCATGTTCCTGAGCGCCTGCATGATGCTCGACCACCTGGGCGAGAGCGATAAGGCCGAGAAAATCAGAAGCGCCATCGGCGAAGTGATAGCCGAGGGCAAAAACTTCACCTACGACATGCTGAAGCTCAAAGGCGGCCCGGACGCGCTCGAGAAGGGGGCGGCTTCCACGGATCAACTGACTGAGGCGGTAGTCGAGAGGCTGTAGTCGGGAGGGCACGAGTCTGGGACCTCTGCCTCGGTCGGATAAATTCTTGATCCCACTTCTACATAGCGCCACGATAACGCTATTCAGCGTTCTACAGGTATTTGGATTTAAATATAGTTATAAGATCAAACTGGTGGGACAGACCCGCCGCAGGCGGGCAAGCCCTCCGGCCTATATACCTGAGAATCGGTGGGACAGGCATTCTTGCCTGTCACCCGCCGCAGGCGGGCATGGCTTGCAATCCGCTGCTAAACGAAACAGTTATGCCTCCCGCTGCGCGGGAGCTGACAGACAAGAATGACGGGGCGGTAAAAAATCTAATTTGACGTCAAGTTGTTTAGAGGCAGTAAGTTACGCGATTTTTCGGTTGACACCGCA
>CAYOXX010000040.1:0-24980 GCA_964408025.1 uncultured Acidobacteriota bacterium
CCAATACTATTTGCCCGTACCGGCACTTGCGGAAGAATAAATCTTTCCCCAATTTGAAATGGGTAAAATCCCGAATGAAGTTTTTGCCGGGCCGTCAAGAATGTCTGTCCTACCGGCCCGAGGCGGATGGATTTGCCCCGCCGTAACGGCGCAATCGTAGCTTCGGGTGTGGCGTTGGACGTAGCGTCGGGCTGAATTTATCCGCCGAAGCACAGCGAAGGCCGAGCCCGCTAGGCAACCTCCGCCGAATGCGGATAAATTCAGGTTGCCGCCACATTCCGACTAGGCTCCTCGGTAGCGTCGGCCTTTAGGCCGACTAGGCGATCTACGCCATAGGCGCATAAATTCAGATCGCCGCTACAGCCCATCCTCTCCGCTACGGCGGATCGCGTTACAGATTTACTGCGTCGTCGTTTCCTCCGTTTCCTCTTCCTCCTCCGGTTGCTCGCGCAGCCCCGCGGGAGCGTCCCAGTTGAGGATGGCGTTGTGTACGAAGCTGAAGCTGGCGTGGTTCATCCAGCGGTACATCGGGTTGAAGGCGAAGAGCACGACGCGGCCCTCGCCACGCGGCACGTCTATGATGGCCGCTGTGCCGTCGATAGCCTGGCCGTTCCTGAGCAGGCCGCTGCGCAGCAGCGGCACGCTGGGGCGCTCGGAGCGGGCACCTTCACGGCCTCCCTCGCCGTCCTCATCGGGGTCCCTGGTGCCGAACTGGACGACCACGTACTTGCGCAGACGATCCTCGACCGTCATCAACGGCAAACTGCTGCGATAGAGCGAAGGATGCTTGCAGTAGCCGTATGCAATCGGGTTGGTCGGCTGGCGGATGGTGCTGGCCAGGATTGTGCCCGGGCAGGCGACGCTGCGGTCCGTCCTGCTCTGGATTCCGCGCACGAGGCCGAAATCGGTCACCAGACTGCAGCCGGTACCGAAGGTGATCAGCGTGCCGCCGCCGTCGACGAAGCGCTCGAGCTCCATGACACCCTCGAGTCCGAGGCCGCCGGTGATGTCGGGCGAGCTGTCGGGGTAGCCGAGGTAGCGGAACTCATCGGTTGAATCGTAGGCCAGAGGGCCGGTGCGCGGGTTGATGCCGCGCAGCATCGCCAGTCCGCCGCCCCAGCCGCCCTGGTGCGGCACCACGATCACGTCGTAGTCGGCCAGCAGGGCGCCCTCGCGCACGCGGTCCTTGCTTATCAGGTCGTATGGGATGCCGGCCTCGTCGAGGGCGTAGCGCACCCAGCCGCTCTCCTGGGTGTTGAACCAGGAGTGGTACATCGCCAGGCGCGGCATGCGCAGCGGCCGCAGCTCGGGCAGCTCGACATCGGTCAGGGCGTAGGCGCGCAGGCCCAGCTCCTGGACGATCCTTACCGCCTCACCGCCCTGACTCGTCTCGTCACTGACCCTGAAGCCGGGCAGGACCCAGGTGCCGGACGGCAGCGTTTCGTCACCGGCGGCGAACTCAGCGTCGGCTACCTGCACCTCGACGCCGGCGCGGGCCAGCTCGAGGAAGGCGGCCATCATCGTGGTGCCCTGCGGCGGCACGAGCAGGTGGACCGACTGGCGGTAACCCTCTATGCGGCGGTCGAAGACGGAGTTGTCGTCGCCCAGCGGCTCCATCGCCGCCTCGAGCACCGCCGCGTCGTCCACACGCGCCGTCTCGACGCCGAGCATGAGGCCGAGCGTCCAGGCGGTGGCGTCGTAGGGGTTGGTTTCGTTACCCTCGGGCCAGCTCTGGATCTCGAACAGCGTCTTGGCCAGAGTGCGGTACGGCTGGTCCAGCCGCACGACTACGGAGCCGGCTGGATAACTCTCCTCGCCGATCTCGAGGTCGGCGGTCAGGCGGTGCATTTCGACCCGGTGCTTGCGCAGCATCGTCAGCAGGCGGCGCGCCGCCAGCGGGTCGCCCTGCGCGGGCGGGATCACCCAGGCGTAGGGCGCCTCGCTGCGCCCGGCCTCGACGGCGTTGCGGCCCTTGATCCAGAAGTTCTCGAGGATCGTGTCGCGGTGGCGCGCGGTGAAGTCGAGTGCGATCAGGCAGCCGCTCTCCATCAGGTTGGTGTTGTTGCGCAGGCTCCAGAGGACCTCGCGCGGCGGCGGCGACGGCCGGTACCACTGCCTCGACGTGATTCCCCCGCGGCCGAAGCGGGAGGTGACCGTACGCTGATAGGTGTTGGCGCCCGCGTTGCCGAAGGTCTCGTAAAAGCGGCCTATCGAGTTGTGGTTGTTCCCCAGCCAGAGAAGGTAGCCCGGATACCAGCCGGTGTAGAAACCGTAGGTCCAGACGCCCGGCACGCCGTAGCGGGTCATCTGCGTGACCTCGTTGAAAGCGAACCACTGCCACTCGTCGATCGTGATCGGGTCCAGCGAGGTGTAGTATGGGCCGGTGCCGGTGCTGATGTAGAGCAGTGGCACGCTCTCGTGCAGGTCGTGGGTTACCTGCGGGTGGAACATGAAGAAGGCGGTGTAGATGTTCTCGGTCAGCGGCTGGCTGACCGTGATGCCGTCGCGGTTGTTGTCGTGTTGGGTGTAGTCGCCCCAGAACGGCGGCGATCTCATGACCAGGTCTTCCCACTCCTCGATGTGCTGGGTGTGGCGGTAGTACCAGTCGACCTGGCGGTTCCAGCCATCCATCTCGAGCACCGGGATGATAAGCGTGATGACGCTGTCGCGGATGCGCTGGATCATCTCGGTGTCGGAGACGGCCAGCCGGTAGGCCAGCTCCATCAGCATCTCGGGGCTACCGGTCTCGGGCGAGTGCAGGCCGCCGGTGATCAGGTAGAAAGGCTTGGCCGCGGCGACGATCTCGCGCATCCGCTCCTCGTCGCAGGAGCGCGGGTCGGCCAGCTCGCGCGTGTAGGCTCGGTAGCGGTCCAGGTCGGCGATCGCCTCGGCGTCGGCGACGGCCACCACGACCATCATGTTGCCCCGGTGGCTACGGCCAAGCTCGAATATCGACACCCGATCGCTGGCATCGGACAGGGCGCGGTAGTAGCGCTGGATGTCGTCGTAGTAGGTCATGCGGCCCGGCGTGCCCGGGATGTAGCCGAGCACCTCCAGCGGCGAGGGCACCGTGTCGGACGCCGGCAGGTAGTCTACCAGCGGCGTCAGGAACTGCGGGTCGGTGGTGTACTCGCGGATCATCCGCGTCGCCTCCTCGTCCTGGCGGTCCTGCGCAACCAGCGGCGCCGCAAGCAGCGCCAGCAGGGCGACGGCGAACAGCGACTTGCTAGCTCTCATCTTAATCCCTCCCTATGCGTTGAATAGCGTTATTAGTAGGTCAATAAAACCTGCCATCTCTAGCCTCTCGGCTCGAGCGTTTCGATGCCGTTCATGTAAGGCGCCAGCGCCGCCGGCAGCGCCACGGAGCCGTCCTCGCGCTGGCCGTTCTCCAACAGCGCCACCACGGTGCGCCCGATCGCCAGGCCGGAGCCGTTGAGCGTGTGGGCGAATCGCGGCTTCTCCCCGGGGGCCGGGCGGTAGCGGATGCCGGCGCGGCGCGCCTGGAAATCCTCGTAGTTGCTGCAGCTCGAAATCTCGCGGTGGCGCCCCTGGCTGGGAACCCACACCTCGAGGTCGTAAGTCTTGCTGGCGCCGAAGCCGAGGTCGCCGGTGCAGAGGGTGACGACGCGGTAGGGCAGTCCCAAGCGCTTGAGCACCTCCTCGGCGTGCGCCGTCAGCAGCTCGAGCTGCTCGTAGCTCTCCGCGGCGCGGCAGAAGCGGACCAGCTCGACCTTGTTGAACTGGTGCTGGCGGATCAGGCCCCGCGTGTCCTTGCCGTAGCTGCCCGCCTCGGAGCGGAAGCAGGGGGTATAGGCGGCGAAGGCGGCCGGCAGCTCGGCGCCGTCTATGATCTCGCCGGCGAAGTAATTCGTCACCGGCACCTCGGCAGTCGGGCAGAGGTAGAGGCCGCGCTCGTCGTCCAGCTTGAAGAGGTCAAGCTCGAACTTCGGGAGCTGGCCTGTGCCGGTCAGCGCCGCGGCGTTGTTGATGAAGGGCGGCAGAATCTCGACGTAGCCGAACTCCCTGGTGTGCAGGTCGAGCATGAAGTTGATCAGCGCGCGCTCCAGCCGCGCGCCAGCGCCGGTCATGAAGGCGAAGCGCGCCCCGGCCACCTTGGCCGCCCGCTCCAGGTCGATTATCCCCAGCCTCTCGCCCAGCTCTACGTGGTCGCGAATCTCGAAGCCGAACTCCCGCTTCTCGCCCCACTCGCGCTCGACGCGGTTGTGCTCCGGGTCCGGGCCGACCGGCACGCTCTCGTGCGGGACGTTCGGGACCTCCAGCATCAGCCGCTCGAACGACTCCCTGGCCGAGCGCAGCTTGTCCTCCAGGCCCTTCAGCTCCTCGCCCAAAGCAGCGGTGTCGGCCTTGACAGCCTCCGCCTCGGCGGCCTTGCCCTCCTTCATCAGGCGGCCGACATCCCCGGATAGTGCCTTGCGCCTGGCCTGAATCGACTCGCTCTCGCCGATTAACGCGCGGCGGCGCTCGTCCAGAGCCAGCAGATCCTCGAGGTCGAACTCGTAGCCCCGGTTCTCGAGCGAGTTGCGAACTAGGTCGGTTCTGTCGCGGATGAGGTTTATATCAAGCATCTGCTTTCCGGCGAGGAGCGATATCGCTATCGACAGGGCAGTGTAGCCAAGGCTCGTACGGGGTGTCAATTGAGGTTACGAGGAGGGCGGTGCTCAGTCTCCGAAGTCCAGCTCCCGTTTTAGGAACGGGATGATGACGTTGCTTTGCGTCTCGGGCTTGGCGTTGTCGAAATGGCCGCCGATGGGGTTGATCTCGAAGCGCTTCGGTTCGCGGGCGGCTGCGAATACCTTTTCGTGGTGCCAGAAGGGGACCACTCTGTCGAGCTCGCCGGCCAGCATCATAAACGGCCGCGGCGAGAGCCTTCCTACAGCGGCGGCGGTGTCGACGTCCATCATTCCGCCGCCGAAGCGCCTCTTGAACTCCCTGTCCATGCTCGCCAGAAAGAGTAGTGGGGGCAGGAACATGCTCTTGATGATGTGGCGCGTCATCTCGCGCATGTTGACGAAAGGGCTGTCGGCGACCACCGCCTTGATGCGCTCGTCCGCGGCGGCGACGATGATGGCGATCACGCCACCCATCGAGAAGCCGTAGATTCCGATGCGCTCCGGATCGGCCTCCGGCAGGCCGGCCAGCGTGTCGATAGCGGCGCGCAGGTCGCGCTGCTCGGTGAGGCCGCCGGTGCAGACTTGGCCCTCGCTCTCGCCGCAGCGCCGCCAGTCGAAGGTGAAGACCACGAAGCCGCCATGCGCCACTGCGGCTGTGCGCTTGATGATGTCGCTGCGGTTGGTGCTGTAGCCGTGCGTGGTGATCACCGCCGCACGCCGCTCGCCGGGCTTGTAGCCGGGCGGCAGGATCAGCCAGCCGCGCAGCTTCAATCCGTCCTCGCTCTCGAACTCGACATCGCGGTACTCTAAGCCGAAGTCGGCCGGGGTCTCGTTGATCGTTATGCGAGCGGGGCGGGAGTAGATGGCGAAGAATACCACCCCCAAGAGGCGCCAGAGGAGCCAGAGAGCAACTACCGCCGCGAGGACTAACGCGAGCCAGAGCAGCATGCGACCTCAGCCGTCCCTTTCCTGCTTGATGTCGTACTGTTCGATCTTCTTGTAGAGGTTCGACCTGGGCGTGCCGATCGCCTTGGCCGTCTGCAGCACGTTCCAGTTGTGCTCCGTCAGCTTCTCGACGATGAAGAGCCGCTCGACCCGCTCCTTGAACTCGCGCAGCGTGGCCGCAGAGACCGCCAGGCCACCGCCGGCGGCGCCGAGGGGGCCGGCCTCGGGCAGGTCGGCGGCGCCGATCACCTTGCTCTCGCTCATGATCAGGGCCCGCTCGACCAGGTTGCGCAGCTCGCGCACGTTACCCTTCCAGGGGCGCCGACTCAGGGCCTCGAGAGCCTCGGGGCTGAAGCTCCTCGGTTTGAAGTTGTTCTCGTCGCAGAACAGGGTCACGAAGTGCTCGACAAGCTCTGGGATGTCCTCGATGTGCTCGCGCAGCGGCGGGGCCTGGATCGGCACCACGTTGAGGCGGAAGAACAGGTCCTCGCGGAACTCGCCCTTCTCGATCATCCTCGGCAGCTCGCGGTTGGTGGCGGCGATCACACGCACGTCGACCTTGATCGTCTTGGTGCCGCCGATACGCTCGACCTCGCCCTCCTCGAGCACCCGCAGAACCTTCGCCTGCGTCTTGGGGCTCATGTCGGCCACCTCGTCGAGGAAGATGGTGCCGCCGTCCGCCTGCTGGAACTTGCCGGTCTTCTTCTCGGTGGCCCCAGTGAAGGAGCCCTTCTCGTGGCCGAACAGCTCGCTCTCGATCAGCTCCTCGGGGATGGCGGCGCAGTTCACCTGCACAAAGCGAGCATCGGAGCGGCGGGAGTTGCGGTGCAGGGCCCGGGCGATCAGCTCCTTGCCGGTGCCGCTCTCGCCGGCGATGAGCACCGTGGCGTTGGTCGGCGCCGCCTTGGCCATCACTTCCTGCAGGTGGCGCATCGGCTCGCTGCCGCCGACCATCTTGTAGTTGCGCGCGAAGCGCAGCCGCAGGTCGATGTTCTCGCGCTGCAGCCGCCGGGTCTCCAGGGCGTTGCGGGCCAGCAGCAGCAGCCGCTCGCGCTCCAGCGGCTTTTCCAGGAAGTTAAACGCACCCATCTGCGTCGCCTGCACGGCGGTGTCGATTGTGCCGTGGCCGGAGATCATCACCACGATCGCCTCGGGGTCCCGCTCCCGCAGTCTGCGCAGAACCTCGAGGCCGTCGATGCCGGGCATCTTGACATCGAGGAAGACTATGTCGGCCTCCTCGTTTTCCGCCAGCGCCAGGCCCTCCTCGCCGGAGCTGGCAACCAGCAGATGGTAGCCCTCGAACTCGAAGATCATGCGGAACGATTCGAGGATACTCTCCTCATCGTCGATAACTAGCACGCTTCCCTTGGCCATAACGCAATCTCCCGTGGGTCAGGCGCAGGATAGCAAACCGCCCTCCCTCCCACAAGGCAGGGCCTTGAACCAATCCGCGTAGCCACCATTCCCGTATTCTTCAACCACTCGGGCCTCCGGCCCGTTCCGCCGCGGCGGACTCGCGGTCAATTGCCGTCGTTAATCAAACGTATGAGCGCAAGATACAGCCTTGACACAATCCGCGTAGCAGGATTCGGTAGCGTCGGGCTTTAGCCCGACTAGGCGGCCTCAGCCAAAGGCTGACAAGTTCAGGTCGCCGCTACTGCCGACGCAAGGACCTAAGATTGCCTGCCTCCGGCAGGGCCCGTTCCGCCGCGGCGGACTCGCGGTCGAGGACCCACTTTCCGGCCGGCCTCGTCGGGAGCGGTGTAGTGCGGCCAATGGGATGGAGAGGAATACCACTGAGACCACAAATGAAAAATTTTAGGGGGGGCTGAACTTGTCTGCCTTAGGCGGACGCTCCCCTCTTCAACTGAGGGCTGCGCTTCTTCACCTCTGCTTTATGGAGGAACAAGTAGCAACCGCGGGAGCGCCGAGGCCTACGCAGAGAGAAACAGATATTCTTATCCTCTCTTTCTCTTCTTCTGTGGTCTCTGCGGTTCAAAGATGGCACTGAGCGTCAGCTGTAGCGTCCACATTTAGTCCGCCGCGGCAAACAGAGCCCGCGCGGACGTCTAGTTGCGCACGGCGAAGAAGCGGCCCTGGTACCCCTGGTTGCCGATGCGGACGATGTAGAGCACCGCGTAGACGGCGTCGTCGCCGCTGCGGACGGCGGAGCGGAACTCGTCGGGGCTGCCGATCTCGCGGCCGTTGACGCGGACGATGATGTCGCCGGGCCTGATCTGCCGGTCGAAGGCGTTGGAGCCGACCTCGACGTTCGCTACCCGCACGCCGTACTCCACCTGGCCGGCTGAGAGCTCGCGCAGGCGCCGCCGGGTGCCGCCGTCGATCGGGGCGACGCTGATGCCGAGGGGGTAGCGCCCGCTGGCGCGCGGCGCCGAGGGAAGCTCGACCGTCCGCTCGCCCGGCCGCGAGGCCAGCGTCAGCTCGAAGGTCATCGGGCGCCCGTCGCGCAGGACCTCGATCTCCACCTCCTGCCCGGGCGGCGTGTAGGCAGCCAGTATGTAGAGGTCGTCTACGCTGTCGATGCGCTCGCCGTCGAAGGAGGTGATGATGTCGCCGATCCGCAGCCCGGCCTGGAAGGCGGGGGTGGTCCTGTTGCTGCCCTCGATCGTGCGGGCCACTGAGCTGACGATGGCGCCGCTGGTGTCGGGGAGGCCGAGGGCCT
The DNA here is from genome assembly GCA_964408025.1 of uncultured Acidobacteriota bacterium. Taxonomy (GTDB): domain Bacteria; phylum Acidobacteriota; class DATKUA01; order DATKUA01; family DATKUA01; genus CAYOXX01. The sequence goes on from CAYOXX010000040.1 coordinate 8,260, forward strand.
GCTGGAGCTCGTGCGTGATCTGGTCGGGCGTCAGGCCCAGGTAGCCGCGCCGCACGTGCCCGCGCTGGCGTAGCTGGTGGATGACGCGCCGAGCGAGGTTGATCGGGATCGAGAAGGCGAGGTTCTGGCGGTTGGCGATGATCAGCGTGTTGATGCCGATCACCTCGCCGCGGATGTTCAGCAGCGGCCCGCCGCTGTTGCCCTGGTTGATGGCGGCGTCGGTCTGGATGTAGTGGGAGAAGGCGGCGTTGCCGGTGAAGTCGCGGTTGATGGCGCTGACCACGCCCACCGTGACCGTGTGGCTCAGCCCCGACGGGTGGCCGATCGCCACCACCCACTCGCCCGGCCTGACGGCGTCGCTGTCGCCGAGCACCGCACTGGGCAGGCTCTCGCGCGGCGTCACCCGCAGCAGCGCCAGGTCGGTGTTCGGGTCGGCGCCCACGATCTGGGCGCTGTAGGTGGCGCCGTCGATCAGCGTCACGATCACCTTGTCGGAGTCCTCGACCACGTGCCAGTTGGTCAGGATGTAGCCGTCGGCGTCGATGATGATGCCGCTGCCGCCCCTGGGCGGCGGGGTCGGCTGCAGCGTGGGCATCCCACCGGACCCCGAATCGCCCTCGCCGGTGCTCAGGGAGACTATGTTCACTACGACCGCGCTCGCCCGGTCGGCTATGCCCATGAAGTCCTGCGGCGGCAGCGTGCCGTCCGCGTCCGTCAGCGTCGGCCCGGCCAGCGGGTAGGTAACCGCGCTCGAGGCGCCCCGCGGGCCGCCGAACTGGAACATGCTGGCCAGCAGGAACCCGAAGAGGATGCACGAGACGACCAGCAGGCCGAGCGACGCGCGGTGGAGTGCCTTGGATGTCATCGTCCGACTCCTTGTTTACGAGCAAATCAATTGCACATACCGAGTATAGCAGGGCAGCGGCCGATTTGATCAATCTGCGCGACCGGCCGTCGCCTGCGGTAAACGAGTACAGGTGGAGCGGCCACCTTTTCCGTGCTTATGCTTACAGCCCCGACCGGGTATACTTGCCGGCGTGACTCGGTAAGCGGAGAGGCAGCTTGGGCGAGGCAGACAGGCGCCGGCACCCGGAGTGGCTGAAGGTCCGCCTCGGGCACGAGGGGGCGATGGAGGTGCGCCGCCTGCTGCGCCGGGCCCGGCTGCACACCGTCTGCCAGAGCGCCGCCTGCCCCAACATCGGCGAGTGCTTCGACAGCGGCACCGCCACCTTCCTCATCCTGGGCAACACCTGCTCGAGAGCCTGCCGCTTCTGCAACATCGTTGGCGGCATACCCGAGCCGGTAGATCCGGACGAGCCCCGCCGCGTGGCCGGAGCGGTCGCCGCCATGGGCCTGCGCTACGCCGTCGTCACCTCGGTTACCCGCGACGACCTGCCCGACGGCGGCGCCGACCACTTCGCGGCCGCGGTGCGCGCCATCCGCGGCGCCGTACCCGGATGCCTCGTCGAGGTCCTGGTACCCGACTTCAGCGGCAGTGACGCCGCACTGCGCACGTTGCTCGAGGCTGCACCGGACGTGGTCAACCACAACGTCGAGACCGTGCCGCGGCTATACGAGCTGGTCCGCCCCGGGGCCGATTTCGACAGGTCGCTCGAACTGCTGCGCAGAGCCCACGAGCTGGGGGCGGCGACCAAGAGCGGCATCATGGTCGGACTCGGCGAGACCATCGACGAGGTCCGCAACGCCCTCGCCGCCGTGCGCGAGGCCGGTGTCAGCATCCTCACCATCGGCCAGTACCTGCAGCCGACCCGAAAACACCTTCCGGTAGAGCGCTACTACACGCCCGAGGAGTTTGAGGAACTCGGCCGCTTCGCGCGCGGACTCGGCTTCTCTGCAGTCGAAAGCGCGCCCCTGGTCCGCAGCTCCTACCATGCGGAGAGATCCGCAGGCGCAATCGGCCTGCAGGCGGGCTAGTCGGCCCCGGCCATAATCGCTTCGATATCCTCAGGGCGTATGGGAATCATCTTCGAAAGGACCCTCCTGCCGTCAGGCGTCACCAGCACTACATCCTCCACGCGGATGCCCAGTTTCATGTTGTTGAAGTAGAGCCCCGGCTCGATGCAGAGCACAACGCCCGGCTCCAGCGGGGCGTCACGCGACCCGACGTCATGAACCGACATGCCGATGTAGTGGCAGGGGGTGAAAAAATAGCAGCGCTCGTAGTAGCCCTTCTCGATCAGGAGCTCTCTGAAGCGCTCCTTGATATCGTCCAGAGTTATTCCCGGCCTGACGAATTCGATCATAGCCTCATGTATATCGAGGAGATCGAGGTAGTACCTGCGGTGCTTCTTCTTGAACCTGCCCGAGGCCGGCCACGTGCGGGTGATGTCGGCACTGTAGTAGCGATAGTCCGGCCCGAAGTCCATCATCACCAGATCTTTTGCCGCAACGATATCGGAGGACCTGCTGTAATGAATGATGGCCGTGTTTCTCCCCGAAGCCACGATGGCACTGTAGGAAGGGTAGAATGCTCCTTCAGAGATGAACGATCCTTGCGCCGCCGCTTCGAGCTCCCATTCGCGCATACCCGGCCTCGTGATTCTCATCGCCGCAAGGTGGCCTTCGCCCGCAATCCGGCAGGCCTCCTTGATGAGATCGATTTCCCAGCTCGACTTGATTCTGCGAAGGGCATCAGCGTGCTCGCTGATGTCGAAAACTGTAACCCCGGGGAACGTCTCCTGGAGCCAGGCCGCTATCCTCTCTGTGCGAGTCTCGTGCATATCCCACGGAGGGTAGTAACCAGCCCCCCAGTCTCTCCAGGCGGCGTCCCGGCCCCCGGACACGGGCTCTTCGCGCAGTAACAAGGTGCCGATCCTCCCTCCTGCCGATACCAGTTGCGCCAGCGCGGCCGGCATTTCCACTATCTCCCGCACATCGGCTATTCCATACTCGGCAACCGCTTCCGGACCCGGCCCGATCTCCTTTCCGTGCCAGCGTTCCCCAGTTGCGGAAGTGCGCGGCAGAAACAGGATTTCGCTCCCCGTGCGGCCGTCGAGAATGAGGGTGGCGAACGCGGTCTCCACACCGGTGAAATAATAGAAAGTGTTGTCCTGCCGGAAGCGGAGGTGGTCTTCGCGCACGGCGGCGCCGAAGAGAACCGCTAGCTCTTCTCCCAGCCGCTCCAGCAGGGCAGCGCGATGGCGGGCAAACTCGGCCCGGTCTTCATCGGTGATCCCTGTGGCAATCTGAGCAACGGCTATGTGGGGAAGAATCAAGCCAATGACTACGCAGACAATAAAAACCAATCTCTTGCTCATCTGATCCCTCCTCGCGGCTTTTTTGTTCACCCGGCAATTTATCCCAGATGAGGCCGGCCAATCAGTAGGGAGGATTATAACTGTTGCAGAACACATAGTACCGGTATTGTCTACGCCCTGCAGGCGAGGTAGCGTCTGAGAGCGAATAGGCTGCCTATAAATGAAGATATGTTCGGCCCGTCCTTGGTCTGAGACTCGGAATTATTCACGGCCGTAAACACCGGCCCCCTTTTCCCAATTGCGTTGCCGAGAAATTCACTCTAAATTGTAGAGGAGGTTTCCACCTTAGCGGACGGCGGATTGTACCTCCCGCCTTGCCTCTAGATTGTAAGGGAGGCCTGAACCTGTCCGCCGAAGCCTGCCTATCCGAAGAAGCTTCAGCATAGTTGGAGGCAGAGGCGGATGCCTCCCTTATAGCTGTTCACCGGAATTTACATATTAGGAGGTATGATATGAGAATCATCAAGATCATCGTCGCGGGGCTGATCGCCGGGCTGGTGATGGGCGTGGCGCTGTTTCTGACCGGCGTCATCGCCGCTTTCTTCGTCTTCGGCTCCGAAATGGCGTCGGCCGGCAAGTTCGCCGAATGGCAAATGGACGCCTGGTACTTCTTCTGGACAAAGCTGGTCATCGGCGTCCTCTTCGGCATCCTCTTCGCGCTCATCTACGCAAAACTCTACACCTCGGAACGCTGCGGCGCCCTGCGGGGACTGCTCTACGCCGTCACACTCTGGCTCGTCATCTCCCTCTGGGGAATCTCACACCCGCTCGTCTACGGCTCCATCGACATCCACAACCAGCTCTTCTGGCACATATACACGCTCGGCGGGTTCCTGGCCTACGGCGTCACGCTCGGATTCATCTGCAAAAGATTGGGCGTGTGACTAGAGGATTTTCACCTCCTCCGGAATCCGAGATATCTGGGTGTCTTCGCGCGGTAGCGATCGTACTCCTCCCCGAACGCCCGCCGCAGGTGCTCCTCCTCCGTAAGAACCATCATGTGCAGGAGTACCCAAAGCAGACCCAGCCAGACCAGGCCGGTCCACGCAGGCCAGAGCATCGCAAACCCAATATAAATGGGCAAACCGAAGACGATCTGCGGATTCCTCGTGTAGCGATAGAGGCCCGACTGCCTGAGGCCGGTGACCTTGACGCCGAATACCTGGCCCGCCCCGAGTCTGCTCATGGCGATCAACATAAGCACCAGGCCGACAACTATGCACACCATCGCCGGGATGAATAGCGGACTATCCGTGCGAATGCGCCTGAACGTGACATCCATGTAGACGTATGCGCTCGTGCCATGGAGGAAGAACAGGAGGAGTTGGAGAAAGCTGGAGAACGGCGATAGCCGCCCCCTATCTCGGTAGTCGCGGTGGACGAAGAAACGAAAAACCACGTAGCCGGCCACGAGTAGCAGCACAGCCGTGATCGCGTAAACAACGAGTTCCATCACAAAACCTCCTGCCTGTAGCTGCTGCCTGATACGCATGGTCCAGCTTGACGCTGAGCTGTTGACTATCTGATTGCAGTGTAACACCCTTATTCTATCTTTTGGGTATCGGAGATTATCAATAAATACGCTAATTGCAAGAACTGCCCCTGAGCGAGCGGGAGGGCCTGAATGAGCGCAGAGGATGTGGCAAGTCGATTTGTCGCAGCAATCAATCAACACGACGCCGAGGCGATTTACGAATTGATGACGGAGGATCACCATATCATCGATTCAGGGGGAGGAATCGTCGAAGGTCGTGAGGAGATGAAGGAAGCTTGGATAAATTACTTCAAAATGGTCCCCGATTACCTGATTAGCGTCTCTGAGGTATTTGTGTCGGAGAACACGGTCGTGCTACTCGGCAAGGCATCGGGGACATACACGGTCGACGGCGTTATCAAGCCCGAAAACTCTTGGGAGACACCGGCGGCATGGCGAGCCGTCGTCTCTATCGAGCAGATCAGCGAGTGGCAAATATTCGCGGATCTCGAACCTATACGAGAAATCATGAGGAGAGAGTCGGCGTCAAATGGCGCATGATCCAACAGTTGATCGGATTGTCGGCAGATCGTTAAAGTTCAAGGCCTGACACCGATACCGCCTTTATAGTTGACGTACGTCTTATTCGAGTTTTAGACTGGTTTCCCCTAATTAACCTCTAAACGGAGGTGAGGCCTTCGGCAAAATCTTGCAAGGGGCGGTGAATCTTCGCGTTTAATACCGTGCGGACAACCTTAGAGATTGGCCTATGTAAAGCCACACAACCTTTGTCCTCCGCGCCGGCGGTAGCCGGGATATTTACCGCAAGGGGCGCAACTTAAGCAGTGCCACCTTGATTTGAGGCGTGCCGAAACACTGAAAGTAACAACTTAGTTCCAGGAAAAGGAAAAGGGAGACTTAGCCATGAGAAAAAATGTTGGGCGCAAGTGTTGTACCATTACTCTAATCTTCTTGCTCGCCGGCCTAGTGACCGCCTGGGCTGCCGCTGGCGAGCAGGATGGCGAATCTTCATATCAGCCGCTTGTGCTGGTGAACACAAACTGCGGTGATCCCAGTTGGCAAGCAGTAAATGGTGGCCACAGCATGTTCTACAACAGGGTAAGGGCTGCCGGCTATAGAGTCGATCAACGTCGTATGACAGGTTACACGGACGAAGACCTTGCCGGCGTCGATATTTTAGTTCTACCCAATGTAGGCGGCTATGGCACACCCGTGTTAGTCGATGATGACAAGGAGGCCTTGAGACGGTTCCTGCGGCGCGGAGGCGGTATCTTGATTTGCGCCTATTCTATGTTTGGGTGGGCCGATTTCTCCAACATCGATAGTTTCATCAGAGATTACGGAATGTGGTTCGGCCCCAGCCGAATTGCTGGAAGGCTTGGCTATATCGAAGACGGATGCCACCTGGCATATACCCGCCCCTGCAAAACTCTAGCGACTGGTTCGGTACCTTACGTGGATTGTAGAAAGGACATCAACATTAATCCTGAAAATGCAGTAGCGGCCGTGAAGACTGCCTTGGACGAGATTCTAGTTGCGTATTCGACCAGTCCCAATCTGGGAACCGGCAGAATGGTGGTTATAGGAACCGATATGTGTTTCCATAATTACCATCTTGATCTGGAAGACAACTCGAACTTCGGCTTGAACATCATCGACTACCTGAGCGGCCGCTGCGATCTGCGCGTCGCGCAGTGCAAGATCAAAAAAACGGGCTCCAAGAGGAAAATTCAAGCCACAGCTATAGTGCGCAACATTCGTTTCTCGGCCAGCAATGCCACTAACGTCACCTTCTTCCTCTTTTCAACGGGTTCCTACGTGGCCGATTCGGAGGAGTTGGTGGCCAATCTCGGAAGTCTCAACATGGCCGCCCTCAACCCCGGAGAGTCTATCGAGCTCACGAGAACGGTGAAGATCCGTAAGAATACTTCTCCAGGTGACTACTACATCATTGCCGTCGCCGACCCCGACGGCACGAGCGGTGACGTGGATTCGGATAACAACTACCGAGCTGCCGGTAAGCTGATATCCGTCCGCTGAAGCGGCGGGATCGTGGATTGAGCCTTAGTGTTCTGGGTCCGGCTATATTCGCCGGACCCAGAACGCTGATGATCGAATTAGAAGGAGCATTCTATCCGCGCTAAGACGTTAAACGGTCCTTTCTATGTGGAGTTGTTTGATAAGGTAGCCCGCGGAAACAAAACCAAAAGGAGTTGTTCCCCATCAGAAGTGTACATGGAACACTTATCCACGCCAGATGAAATCGCCCGGATCGTCAGCAAAACTCTAAATTATTGACCTGATCATAAGAGCCCATTGTGGTTGAACGGTTGTTGCCTATCCGTTCAATCCCGTGCAAGATTTAATAGTTCAGCCCTAGAATCAAAGAGGCGGAAACATGTTTTCTGTGAATGTGGACGCGAGCATTCGGCAGCGCTTTCCAGCGCAGGTTACAGCGTGGTTCGGTCCGCTCGAGATCTCTGATATCACCACCAAGGCTGAAGCAGAGATCGACTCCCTGCGAAGTCACTGCCGGAGCGCCTATGAGGGGATTAGCCTGGCTGAAATGCCGTTGATCCGCCACTGGCGGGACATCTTCAGGGCCATGGGGGCCTCTCCCAAGTACCGTTCTGCCATAGAGAATCTTCTGAGTTACTACTTAAAAACCAAGCAGTTGTACGTCATCAACGCGGTAGTCGATCTCTACAACTGGATCTCTCCCGCTCACTTGACTCCCATGGCGGCCTACGACTTTGCTCACATTGCCGGTGCACTGAGCCTTCGATTTGCGCGCAAGGGAGAGCCTTTCATTCCGCTCGGCAGCCCGAAGCAGACGGAGAAGACCAAGAGCGGGGAGGTGATTTACGCGGACGAAGAGAAAGTCGCTTGCCGCTACTGGAACTACCGGGATTGCCACGCGACACGTATTACCGATGACACCCGCTCCGTCGTATTCTTTGCCGACATCACAGACGTTGAAACAACACCCGCCGAAGATACGCTAGAGGCCATCGCAGCCTCTCTCTCCTGGGGCCTTGGCCAGACCGTGATCCCATATACAGCAACGTAGTTAGACGCGAAGGATTCAAGACCTGACCGCGAAAGTATGTAAAATTCTTTCCGTTTTTACTAGCTGTCGGTGTTTAGTGATACGGAGGTAAACGTCTGTTTCGACTCTATTGGGTGAAATCATGGCTCGTCAATATCGTAAAAGAGAAGGTAATCGATACGACACATGGCATTTCTGCACCAATTGCAATAACTGGCCAAAAAGACCGACACGATACATCTCTCGTGGAACAAGACCTAGTTCTGGTGAACTCTGTGATGAATGCAAGGCTAAAGAGAATCGCGGTGTATGTAGAAATTCTTAATTGAGTTTATGAGGTTAAACTTATGGAAGAACTTGAAGAAAGAAGATTGCTAGAAGAATATCGCGCAAATGTTGAGATGTGGAAGCATAACGATATGCTTCGTCAACACAGAATTAGCAATCTCTTAACCGTTAACACAATCTTATTAGTTGCGCTTGGCGCATTTCTAAATTTTATGGATTCGTTATATAGTATAGTAATTATATCTATATTCTTATCTGTATTTGGGTTGTTGATTTGTTTCATATGGAACTCAATCTTAGCCAGAAATGCTGAATATGTTCGCTTTCAAAGATACCAGTTGCGATCAATTGAAGCTCGCTTACCTAACGTCACAACGTATACAAATATATTCGAGGGTTTCTACAAGCTTAAACCAGTTTCGTTCATAGATATTGATGACACTTTTATTATATCCCCTAAAGCATCATCTAGATCTACTATAACAGAGAAAAATCTACCCTTTATCATAGTGGGATTTTGGTTACTTGTATTCATCACTAGTCTAATCGCTCTCCTTGCCTTATTTCTAGGCTGGAAAGTATCTTAACAAATGTACAACTTTGAGACGTAAATGTATAAATTATAATGGAGCAGCCCAGGAATTCAGGCATCGACAGAATTACGTTTTGCAAGTACCTATCGCATATAGTGAGGAAGCCCAGGATCGAATTCCCCAGAACTATTTATCCCCTGATGACAAGTGGCAAACTAGAGGAGCATACCTTCGCCGATGATGACTACTAATATAGTTTTCTACCCTGCTTGAAGTAGGCATTTAAGGAAGCGTGCTGACTTGTCCTGAAGGTAAGGGGTTAATCGAATACTACTCGCCATGCCCGAATCCTAGGACTGATTCCTTTTGCATGTTGTTGCCTGACAACCGCGAGGATCTTGTGCTATAATAATAAAATCAGTTACTCGGTGCACTACTAAAGGAGGAAAAACAAAATGACTGACGCCAAAATTAAATTCGCCATAGGCGACGTTTCGTTTGAGGGCGAGGGGGAACAAGAATGGGTCACAGCACAGTTAGACAAGATTATTGAAAAGGCGCCTGATTTGATTAAACTTACACCTCAGAAGCACGTACCTTTGTCTTCTGGAACTGAGTCGCCACAGGTTACAGGCCTCACCGACACATCAGCAGCCGATAAGACCCTTGCAACATTCCTAAGAGAGAAAGGTGTAAACAAAGTACAAGTGAAGAAGTTCCTTGCAACGGCTGTTTGGTTACATGCCAAAGGGAAGAGCCGCCTTAAAACAAGCGACGTTAATGCAGCGATTAAGGAAGCACAGCAAAGCCGCTTAGGGAATGCATCAGATTGTCTTAACCGGAATGTAACAAAAGGATTTGCTGAGAAAGACGGAAACGAGTTCTTCATTACTGAGGATGGCAAGAGCTCTATATAATTTATGATCACACCAGATGAAGCGCTGAGTGTACTACCTGATGGTCTTCGCCGTCCGCTTCTTGAGGAGTTCAGCAATATAATCCGCAACTTTATGGAGCGTCAGTGGCGCCCGTCTGAGTTGTCAGGTGGACGATTTTGCGAGATCGCCTACACAATTCTCGAAGGTTATGCATGTAGTTCATATCCGTCAACTCCCCGAAAGCCATCCAACTTTGTGGATGCATGCCGGCGTCTTGAGTCAAATACTAATGCGCCGCGTAGTTTTCAGATACTCATTCCACGTCTTTTACTTGCGTTGTATGAAATAAGGAATAACAGGAATGTAGGACACGTTGGTGGTGATGTTGATCCCGACTTCATGGACTCTACTGCTGTTGTCTCTATGTCAAGTTGGATTGTTGCCGAGCTGATTAGGGTTTTTCATGGAGTATCCACGGGGGAAGCCCAGCAGCTTGTAGAAAATATCGTTGAGCGAAGACACTCCCTCGTGTGGCGCTCAGGTGAAATCAGACGAGTGTTAAAACCCGACCTGTCTTTAAAAAGCCATATCATTATTCTTTTGGGATCATGTTCTACTAAAGTACACGTTGATCAGCTCTTCTCATGGACTGAATACGACAAACGCGGTTATTTCAACAAACTCATTCGTCAGTTGCACAGCCAGAGACTTGTCGAGTTTAACAAGGAATCTGGGGAAATTGAGTTGCTTCCTCCGGGACACGATTACATCTCTAAACTCTTGACCAAGTTATAATGAATAACGAACTGGCGCATTCACAGTACACTATTTCCATACGTTTGTCGAAAGAGATTAGGTCTTTAATTTTAGCGTTTCATGTTTTAGCTTATTCCGTGACCAAGACGTTTAGGATCGAATTACAAGGAACATAGCCGGACGCACCACCAATTATTAGAAACGGTTGAGCAACTCTGCCAAATGCAGGACCTCCATATTGAGCTTAGTCTTACGTACGCCCGCCCGTAGCTGCAGGAGGCATCCGGGGTTAGCTGTGACGACGACTTGGGCGCCGGTGCAGCGTATGTTTTCGAGCTTGCGTTCGAGGAGCTTCATACTCATCTCGTAGTTTATGAGGTTGTAGACGCCGGCGGAGCCGCAGCACCAGTCGGCCTCGGGCAGCTCGACGAGCTCGATTCCGGGTATGCGGCGCAGGAGCTGGCGCGGCTGCTTGCTGATCCCCTGGCCGTGGATGAGGTGGCAGGGGTCGTCGTAGACGACGCGCTTATGGAACGGCGCGGGGGTCGGCAGCGCGCCATCCAGGGAAGCCAACAGCTCGGAGATGTCGCGCACGCGGGCGGAGAATGCGGTGGCGCGCTCGGCGTATTCGGCGTCGCCCTCGAGCAGGCGGCCGTATTCTTTCATTATTGCTCCGCAGCCGGCGGAGTTGGAGACGATCAGGTCATTCCCTTCGGAGTCGAAGACCTCTATGTTCTCCCGCGCCAGCTCACGGCCGATCTCGGGCTCACCGAGGTGGACGTGCAGCGCGCCGCAGCACTGCTGCGCCGCCGGGACGGTGACTGCGAATCCGGCCTTAAGCAGCAGGTGGACTGTGGCGTGGTTGGTGCCCTGCAGCCAGTGGTCGGCGATGCAGCCGGTGAAGAACATCACGCGGCCGCGGGTTTCGCCCTCCGGCTCGAGCGTGTAGGTTGTCTTCTTTCGAACGGGATTGTGGCGACCCAGGCGGCGCGGCATCAGGTCCTCGAGCTCGGCCAGGTGCCACGGGAGAAGTTTTAGAAATCGGGTGAAGCGTACGAGTGCGCGCAGTCCGCTCTTCTGGTAGAAGCGCAGGAATGCCATCAGTCGGTCGAGCGAGCGTGCGCGGCGGAATACGCGGCGCAGGAACAGGTTCTTGAAGAAGCGCCCGCTGCGCGGCAGCAGGTCGGCCTCGGTCAGGCGGTGGCGGCCCCACTCCATGACCTCGTGGAAGACTACGTTGTTGGGGCAGGCGGTCTCGCAGGCGCGGCACTCGAGGCAGCCGTAGAGGAAGCGGTGGAGCTCGTGCGTCAGGCCCCCCTCGCCCTCGTGGAAGGCGCGTAAAAGCGAAAGGCGGCCGCGCGGCGAGTCGGCCTCGTCGATAAGCTCGCGGTAGGTGGGGCAGGTGGCGAGGCAGATGCCGCAGCGCACGCACTGGGTCAGCTTGCGGTAGAGCTCGGCATCGGTTTCGTCGGCGAGATCCGGCCGGCGCAGCGGCGGCAGCAACATTAGTCTACCGCCCCGCCCGCCCCGCTCGTGACCACGTCCTCGGGGAAGATCTTGCCGGGGTTGAGGATGTTGTTGGGGTCGAGCGTACGCTTCAGTGTGCGCATGACGTCGAGCGTGGGGCGGTCGTACTGGAGGCCGAGGAATTCGCTTTTCATGATGCCGATGCCGTGCTCGCCGCTGATCGAGCCGCCCATGGCGATCACCTCTTCCATCAGCTCGCGCACTCCGGCGGCAACCTGCCCGCGCTCGTCGGGGTCGAAGCGGTCGTACATGAAATTGATGTGGATGTTGCCGTCGCCGCCGTGGCCGAAGCTGACTATCAGGAGGCCGCGCTCGCGGGCGATGGCGGCGGTGGCGCGCAGCAGGTCGGGGATGCGCGCGCGGGGGACGACAACGTCCTCGTTGAGCTTGGTGTTGGCCAGCTTGCCGACGGCGGGCGAGAGGTTCTTGCGTAAGCTCCAGACCTCGTCTTCCTCCTCCGCGCCGCTCGATGCAGCGATCTCGCCGAAGCCGTGGTCGCGGGCGATCTCTTCCACCTCGCGCAGCTCGTCCTCGACGGCAGCCGGGTGGCCGTCCACCTTGACCAGCAGCATCGCCCCGTGCGCGGGGTCGATCTCGACGCCGAGGTGGTCGCGCACCGCACCAAGGCTGTCGTCGTCCATGAACTCGATGGCCGCCGGCACGACGCGGGCGGCGATGATCGCCGAGACGCAGCGGGCGGCCGAGTCGACGTCGGGGAAGAATACGCGTGCCGTGCGCTCGGTCTTCGGCTTGGGGACCAGGCGCAGTATCGCCTTGGTGACGACGCCGAGGGTGCCCTCGCTCCCGATCAGAAGTTTCAAGAGGTTGTAGCCGGTGACGTTCTTGATCGTGCGGCCGCCGGCGTTGATCAGCTCGCCGGTCGGCGTGACCGCCTCGAGGCCGAGAACGTAGTGCTCGGTGACGCCGTACTTGAAGGCCCGAGGTCCGCCGGCGTTTTCGGCGATGTTGCCGCCGATGGTGCAGTAGTCCGACGAGGCCGGGTCGGGCGGGTAGAAGAGCCCCAGCTCCTCGACCGCTGCTTGCAGATCTCCGGTGACCACGCCCGGCTCGACGTCTGCCGTGAGGTTCTCGCCGTCGATCTCGATGATGCGGTTCATACGCGCGAAGTTGAGCACCAGGCCCCCGCAGGTGGCCAGCGACCCGCCGCTGAAGCCGACGCCGGCTCCGCGCGGGACGACGGGAAAGAGCTCGCGGTTGGCCAGCTTCAGCGTCTCGACCACCTGCCCGCGCTCGCGCGGGTAGGCCACCAGGTCGGGCCGGAAGATGACGTTGGCGGCGTCGTAGCCGTGGACCGTCAGCTCCTCGGGCGAGTCGACCAGATCGGGTCCGAAGATCCCCCGCAGCTCCGCCGCGGCGATATCTGAAATAGCCATCTTCTCCGCACTCATGCAGTCACCGTAAACAAATCACCGGGCGGAACCAGTATAGATCAGGTAGTGCAAGAGGCAACAGGGGGCCATGTCGCCTTCTACCGGCGCCGCAGCAGCCAGGCCATCAGCGCGGGGCCGAAAAGGATAGCCAGCAGCATGAGCGACCACAGGCGGCCTTCCCAGAACAGGTAGTCGGCGAAGAGCCTTTCCCAGGGGTTCCCGAAAAGGTAATGCCCGGCCAGGAATTCGAAGGCGATCGTCAGCGCCAGCCAGATCAGGCCCGCCGCCCAAGCGGAGCGCAGGGCGACGCGGCCGCGCGTAGTGCGAGCGTATAGCCAACTGATGAACAGCACGAAGGCGACACCGAGTGCCGACTTGTAAACATGGTTTGGATACTCGCCAAAAGCAGGTTCAACTATGAGCCTGCCGATGGTGCCGTTTGCGACGGCGAAGAGCATCGCCAGGAGCCACAGTCCAAATACCAGGCCGGGCTTAAACATCATGTCGACCTCCAGAATGCAATGCCTGCATCGCCGGTAGAAGCTCCATTATTGCGACTCCGAAAAAGATAATCATTTTCGAATGCCCTGGCAAGACCGTCTACCTGGCCGGGCGGCCGCGGAGTGGCCGAATGTAAGGATGTCTCGCGCCACCGGAGCGGCGTAAGCGTTTGATCGACTCGTATTCAGCTGATGGTAACGGGCCATTCGCCGACCGGCGGTTGCGGGCGTCGGCCGATTCGAATAATCTGTAGGGACCAACTTACAGCGCAGAGCGGAGGCGGGCCATGGCTGGCTTACTCGACAGGGGAACCGAGACGCTGGTTGCGGGCAGCTTCGCGCCCGGGCAGGTGGCGGCGGAGCTGATCGGTCGCCCCTTCTACCCCGGCCCTGATCTGGCGTGGGAGATCGACCTGGAGTGGGATCTGAGGCTGCGCGAGGCGGAGGCCCGCGGCGCCGAGTTCTTCGACGGAGAGCTGGCGCGTCTGGTCGACTGCGAGCTGCGCGAAGGAGTCCTGCAACTGCGGCTGCAGCGGACGAGCTACAAGGCGTTCGTGGGTACAAACCTGCGCGACACCTCGCTGCCCGACCACCTGCGCGCCGACCCGCTGGGCAACAGCGCCGTGGTCGTTACGGCGGACGGCAAGATCATCGTCGGGCGCCGCAGCGAGGCGGTATTCGGCCACCCGGGCTGGTACCACTGCATCGGCGGCCACATCGATCCGGACCTGCACGCCGACGGCCGCGTTGTCGACACCTTCCGCGCCGTCACAGACGAGGTTACCGAAGAGCTGAACGTGACGGCGGACGAGCTCGAGGAGATAGTCTGCCTCGGCGTCATCCGAGACGCCGCCTCGCGGCAGCCGGAGCAGCTCTTCGCCGTCCGCCTGCGCCGCGAGGCCCACGAACTCCTCGCCCGGGGCGGCGAGCACGAGTCGCTGTTCCCGATCGACGACACTCCCGAGGAGGTCGAGCGCTTCCTGGGCGAGAGTGGCGACAAGACGGTGCCGGTTGCGCGCGCGGCCCTGCGGATGCACGCTGGCCTGGAGGACTCTCAGGAGGAGCAGGCACCGCCGAAGCAGGGTTAGTTCGCTGCCACGTAGGACGCGACGAAGGGGAGGCCGAAATGAGCAAGGTAGATATCCGTCCCGACCGCTTCCTGATCACGGCTCCGGTGGTGCTGCTGAGCTGCTGGGGCGCGGAGCGAAAGCCTAACATCATCACCCTGGCCTGGAGCGGCGTCATCTGCAGCGAGCCGCCGATGGTCTACGCGTCGATCCGGCCGCAGCGCCACAGCCACGGCCTTCTGGAGGCCAACGGCGACTTCGTCGTCAACCTGCCCTCGGCCGGGCAGGCGCGGGAGGTCGACCTCTGCGGCACCGTCAGCGGCCGCGACGAGGACAAGTTCGCCCTCTGCGGCTTCACCGCCGAGCCGGCGGCGGCGGTAGACGCGCCCCTGATCGCCGAGTGCCTCGTCAACCTCGAGTGCCGCACCCGCCAGGTGCTGCGCCTCGGCGTCCACGATGCCTTCCTCGCCGAGGTGCTGGCCGTTGTGGCCGACGAGGAGATCGTGGTCGGCGGGAGCCGTGTCGACGACGACCGCTTCGCGCCGCTCGTCTACGCCACCGGCCCGCGGCACTACCACGCGACCTCGCGCATCGCCGGCGCCCACTACGGCTTCAGCAGGAGCGAGAAGCCGCCTTGGGAGGAGTAGTAGTAATCGAATAGCGCGGGTCCCAACAGTTGGTGAGTTTTCGCGACCTCTACTGCGCCCGTCGCCGCTTCAGTGCCCCGAGTTAGTCGAGCTCGAGGAAGGTAGTTCGCCCTCGACGGCATAGAGGCGGTTGTAGGCGAAGTAGTTGCTAAGGACCTCGCGCACGAAGCGACGGGTCTCGGCGTAGGGTATCGAGTCAACGAAGAGGTCGTCAGGCAGCGCGCGCCCCGCGCCCCACCAGGTGGCGACACGTTCCTCGCCGGCGTTGTAGGCGGCGACGGCGGGCACGATGTATCCCTCGAAGCGCCTCAGCAGGTCGGCGACCAGCCCGGCGCCGATTGCGGAGTTGATCGCGGGCGTCAGCAGCTCCGCCTCGCCGGGAGTCCCGATCCCCAGGCGCGGCCCGACCTCGGCGGCTGTGTAGGGCATGATCTGGAAGAGGCCAATCGCCCCGGCGGCCGAGCGCGCGGCCGGGTCGAAACGGGACTCCTGGCGCATGAGAGCCAGCAGCAGGTGCGGGTCGACGCCGTGCTCCTCGGCGGCGGCGTTGACCTCGCCGGCAAAGGGGCGCGGGTAGGCGAGGTCCCAGAAGTCAGCGGGCGTGGCTGCGGCGGGCCGCCGCAATTGGTTGGCGAAGTAGGTGGCCAGGAGGGCGACCGCGCGGCGATGGTCTCCGGCGTCGGCGCAGGCGCGGGCGGCGCACAGGGCCAGGGCCGGGTCGCGCGGCACCGAGCGTAGCAGCTGCCGCAGGTGAGAGGCGGCCTCCGAGGTCAGCCCGGAGCGGGCCAGCAGCGACGCGGCCGCAAAGAGCTGATGGCGGCGGGCTGAGTCGGAGATCGACATCTCCGGGAAGGCCAGATCGCGCGGCCGGACGCTCCGGCGGAGTCTCTCCACTAGCGCGGCATCGACGCCGTCCGCGAGGCGGGCCAGCATCAGCTTCGCCCGCAGGCCGTAGTAGTGGAACGGGTAGCGCTCGTCGAGCCAGAGAAGTGCGGTCAGGGCTTCGCGGCGCCGGCCCACGCTCTCCTCGGCGACGCCGAGCCAGTAACGGGCCGCCGGCTCCATCTCGCCCGAGGGGTTGAGGGCCACCAGCGCGCGCAGGTTGGTGGCGGCACGCTGGTTCTGCCCGGCGCGCAGGGCGGCGATGCCGGCACGCCAGAGGATCAGCCTCCTGCTCCCGGCGGATGTGGCGGCGCGGTAGAGCTCGCGGTAGACGGCGAGGCCGCCCTCGACGTCGCCGATCGCTACCAGGGAACCGGCCAGGACGATTCCGGCGTCGTGAACTTGTACAGCTCGACCTTGTCGAATTGAT
>CAYOXX010000041.1:0-8558 GCA_964408025.1 uncultured Acidobacteriota bacterium
GCTGGACCTGCACACGTTCCATCCCAGAGATGTGAAAGAGCTCGTGCCGGAATACCAGATAGAGCGCGGTAGACACCTGGCTACGGCAAGCCAGTAGGCTGAGGTCCGCCCGCTAGCCCGCCCCGCGCAGCGCGACAACCCTTTCCCCGCATCTCCCGCCCGGACCAGGGCGTAGCCCGCGGCGTCGTGTCGACCGCCGCGAAGGAAGGCCCCGATCCCACCCCCGCTTACGGCCGTTCCCGCGGATTGTGATCTACCGCTCGATTGAATCGAACGAGCATGCGCCTACGTTCGCCATCCCCACTTCAGCAACATCTATGATAATATCCCGGCGGTTCGGACGAGTGCCGCGCATCCCGCCTGCTCCCCATCGGCGCGCACCGGGGCGGGAGGAGGAGGCTTAACGCTGAGGTACCTCGAGATGGATGAGAAAAAGAGTGCTTGCTAGCAGGAAGTACGGTGTAGGAAAAGATGTTTGATCACTCGGAGACCGTGACGCTCGAGGACGGCTGCGTAGTCACAGTGCGTGCGAGAACTAAGGACGACCTGGACAAGACGATGGAGTTCTATCTGTCGATGCCGGAAGAAGAGAGAGAGCTGATGAGAGTGGACATCACCGACAGGGAGGTCGTCGCCAGGCGATTCGAGGAGGTGGAGCGAGGCCATGCCGCGCGGCTGGTCGCCGAGAGCGAAGGCAAGATAGTCGGCGAGGCGATCCTGGAGCACATGCGCTACGGCTGGCTGCGCAAGACGGGCGAGATCCGCATCCTCATCACACCGCGGTACCGCGGTCTGGAGCTGGCTCAGACCCTGGCTCAGGAGGTGTTCCTGCTCGCCGCCCGCCGCGGCCTCAACAACCTGATCGCGCGGGTCCTGGACGGCGAGACCGAGATGATGGAGATCCTCAAGGGCCTCCACTTCAAGCACGACGCCACCCAGAAGGACCACGCAGTCGACATGCACGGCGACAAGCACGATGTCCACCTGCTGACATTCAGCTTGAGTAAGATGTGGCGCGACATAGAAGACGAGATCAGAAGATCGATGCCACCGCGTTCGGAGCACTAGGGTACGGATCGCGATGACCGCTTACTCGAAACAAGCCATCTTGAGGGATGGTCGCAAGGTCAGCCTGCGGTACCTCGGCAGGGAGGACTTCGAGCTGTCGCTCGAATTCTACCGCAGGCAGCCGGAAGAGGAACGAGTCTACCTGCGCAGGGACGTGACCAAGAGGGAGGTAATCGAAGAGCGGATCGGGGAGATCGAGGCGGGCCTGGCCACCGTGATCGTGGCCCTCGACGGGGGCAGGATAGTCGGCGACGCTATACTCTTCGTCATAGACCGCGGCTGGTTCCGCAAGACGGGCGAGATACGGCTGACTGTCGATACAGAGTTCCGAGGCCAGGGCCTCGGAACGCTCCTCGCCAGGGAGATATTCGCCCTGGCTGTGAAAAAGAAACTCGTGAAGCTGGAGATCGCCTGCATGGAGACGCAGGTGGGCACCATGCTCGTCCTGGAACCATTCGGCTTCGTGCGAGAGGGCGTCCTGGCCAACTTCGTCGTCGACACCAAGGGCCGCGAGCACGACCTGATACTGCTGGGTATGAGGCTCTAAGGCGACCGCCGCAATCCGAGACACCTGATTAGCTCACCCTACCCCACAGCAACTCGCTCTCCGCGAATCTCATTGTTGCCTTTACTTCGCGGATTGGCTAGCCTGTCGAAAGTCGAACGCAAATATCGGTTTGTAAAGGGGTGAGAAATATCCAGAGGTAAGTCTGCCCGTGATCGGTAAGACGATTTCCCATTACAAGATCCTCGAGAGGCTCGGCGGCGGCGGCATGGGCGTCGTCTACAAGGCCGAGGACACGAAGCTCAGGCGGTTCGTGGCCCTGAAATTCCTGCAGCCGGAGCTGACCGAGGATGAGAGTTCCAAGAAGCGCTTCCTGCAGGAGGCGCGCTCGGCCTCGGCGCTCGACCACCCTAGCATCTGCACCATCCACGAGATCGACGAGACCGAAGAGGGACACGTCTTCATCGTCATGGCTTTCATCGAGGGCGAGACGCTGAAGGAGAGGCTCAAGCGCGGGCCGCTGCCGCTGGACGAGGCTCTCGTGATAGGTACGCAGGTCGCCGAGGGACTCGGCAAGGCGCACGAGCAGGGAGTGGTCCACCGCGACATCAAGCCGGCAAACGTGATGCTTACCGAAGAGGGCGGCGTCAGGATCGTCGACTTCGGCCTCGCCAGGCTGGCCGGCACGGCGAGGATCACCGAATCGGGCAGCACCGTGGGCACCGCCGCCTACATGTCGCCCGAGCAGTCGCGTAGCAGGGACGTCGACCACCGCACCGACGTCTGGTCGCTGGGCGTGGTGCTCTACGAGATGATTGCCGGGCGGCTGCCGTTCAGGGGGGAATACGGGGCGGCTGTGATCCACTCTGTCCTCAACGATGATCCCCAACCGGCTTCCGAGCTGCGCGGCGAAGTCTCGCCGGAGCTGGAGAGGATTGTCCACACCTGCCTCGAGAAGGACCCCGGCAAGCGCTACGGGAAGGCCGCCGAGCTGCGGGCCGAGTTGGAACGCGAAAAGCGCAGACTCGAATCGGGAGAGGAAGTCACGGCCGAGATCCGCGCAGCGCGGGAGAAGTTCCGCCCGACGCGGCTGCGCCGTCTTGCGCTTCCCTTCGCCGGCCTGGTCGTGCTGCTGCTGGCAATCCTGTTCGCGCCCGCGGCCTGGCAGGCGCTGCAGCGTTGGCTGGGCGGCGCCGCGATCCCGGAGGAGAAGCACCTGGCCGTGCTGCCGTTCACCAACATCGGCGGCGACCCGGCCAACCAGGCCCTCTGCGACGGCCTGATGGAGACCCTCTGCAGCCAGCTCTCGGCAATGGAGCAGTTCCAGGACTCCCTCTGGGTGGTGCCGGCGCGGGAGGTTGTCGAGCTGGGCATAACCAGCCCCGGCGAAGCCCGCAGGGCTTTGGGCGTCTCGCTGGTGGTCACCGGCAGCGTGCAGCTTTCGGACGCCAGGGCTCGCCTGACGCTGAACCTCGTCGACGCCGACTCGATGCGGCAGCTTCGGTCGCAGGTGATCAGCGAGCGCCTCCGCGACGTTGCCGCCCTGCATGACGAGACGGCTGTCAGGCTGGCGCGGATGCTCGAGGTGGAGCTGCCACCACAGGTGCGCAGCGTGCTGGTGGCAGGAGGAAGCGAGCACCCGGACGCCTACGGCCACTACCTGGAGGGCCGAGGCTACCTGCTGCACTACCAGGACGAGGAGAACGTCGACCGGGCGATACTCTCGTTCGAGCGCGCTATAGAAGAAGATCCCGGCTTCGCGCTGGCACACGCGGGCCTGGCGGAGGCCTGCTACCGGAAATTCCGCGCCAGCAGGGACGTTGCCTGGGCGGACAGAGCGGTCGAGCACAGCGGCCGGGCGGCCGAACTGGACGACAGCCTGGCGGCGGTGCGCAATACGCTCGGCCTCGCCTACACCGCCACCGGGCGATATGAAGAGGCGGCGCAGGAGTTCCAGCGGGCGCTGGAGAGCGATCCGGTAAACGCCGACGCTTACCGGGGCCTGGCGAGGGCTTACAGATTTCTAGGAGACCTCGGCGAGGCGGAGACTACATACCGCCGCTCGATCGAGCTGCGGCCCGACTACTGGGCCGGCTATCACGACCTGGGCGCCTTCTACCTGCGGAGCGGCCGCTACGCCGAGGCGGCTGAGCAATTCCTCGAGGTGATGGAGCTGACGCCGGGTAACACCAAGGCCTGCAACAACCTCGGGATGGCCTACTACAACCTCGGTCGCGCCGCCGAGGCCATTGAGATACTGGAGCGCTCGATCGAGATCCGGCCGAACCGCATCGCCTTCAACAGCCTGGGGACCATTTATTACTACGAGGGCCGCTATGCCGACGCGGCGCGGATGATGGAGCGGGCGATGGAGTGGGAGGACCACAGCGACTTCCGCGCCTGGGGCAACCTGGCATCCGTCTACATGCTCGTTCCAGAAGAGCGCGAGCGGACATTGGCCTTCTACCGGCGCGCCGCCGAGCTGGCCGAGGAAGAGAGGGAACTCAATCCCAACGATCCGGAGGTGCTCGCCCTACTGGCCGGATACCGCGTCGACATCCGGGAGCTGCTGGACGAGCTGGGTGAGCACGCCCAAGCGCGCGAGGAGCAAAACGCCGCGATCCAGCTCACGCGGCTGCTGCGCCAGATGTCCGCCGAGATTGCCGACATCGAGGTGATGCTCAGCGCCGCGGAGAACTGCGAGCGCCTGGGCCAGCGGCAGGAGGCGCTGCGGTGGCTCGAGGCGGCGCTCGAGGGCGGCCTGCCACAGGCCCGGGTTGAGCGGATTCCGTATTTCGACGACCTGCGGCAGGACGAGGGATACCTGGAACTGCTGCGAAGCATCGATGTCCGGCCCTGAGGGGCTGGGGGAGCCGATTAATTAACTGGAGGTGGATAAATGCCAAACGTACATAAGGTAAAAATTTTCATCAAAGACGGCGTCTGTCAAGCCGATCCCGGGGTGCAGCACGTGAGGAGAGGGGACAGGGTCGTGCTGGATGCGATCGACACAGACGTCCTGATCACCTTCCCGGAAACCAAGCTGTTCGGCTGGAAACTGCCGCACAAGAAGCTGAAGGCCCGCGGAACAAGAGCCGAATGGCATCTTAAGGTTCGCAAGAACGTGAACCCGAGAGAGGAGTACGAATACACCATCTTCTGCAAAGATACGAGGAGGTACGTCGACGTTGCGTCCTCGCCGAAGTTCATCGTCGACGACTAGATCGGTTCTCTATAGTTTTGGCGTTCTTTAAGCGTCGAGTAAACAGATCGGTAGGACAGATACGCCGTAGGCAAACAAACTCTCTTGTCTGTTGGGTGGGCGAAGTCCCGGTTGATGTTTTTTCTGAGCGGTTTTTATAAGCCAACATTGTTTGTAAGAATCCCTTCAGAACGACGAGAAAACGGAAGATTCCCCTTGCCGCTTGCTGATACTCCTCTGCCCTCCGCCTAGTCTTCGGCGGGGGCGAACTCGACCTCGAAGCGCAGCTCCACCGGCAGCCCCTCTTCGGGAGCGATGAGGAGATTCTCGACCTCGTAGCTCACGACTACCACCCTGCGGCCGGGCGAGCCCTCGCCGCTGCCCCTGATCGCGAACAGGACCGTCCCTTTGGCGGGAAGAGTTAAAGTAGCAGGCACCGAAACGCCCTCCGGCTCCGCGATCAGCGTCAGCTCGAACGGCACGTCAGACACGTTCCGCACCTGCGCGTAAACCCTGCCCCGGCCCGCTATCGCCCCGTGCGGATTTATTATCTCTACGGAGTTGGCGAAGACCGGCCGCAGGAATCGCTCCTCGCCGATGAGCTTGTCCCGGTACCAGACCACCGTGCGGCGCTCGAAGAGGGCCTCCTTCAGCGAAGCGAGCGTCGCCTCCTCGGCGAAGACTAGAGTGACGGGCCTATGCCCACCGCCGGCGAGATCGAAGGTCATGTTGATAGGCAGGTGGACGTCGGAGTTGCCGAGCATCGTCAGCCCCTTCTGCAGCGCCCAGCGGTGTGCCAGCGGGTAGTACGAATGCTGGTTTACAACCTCGATGCCGTGCATCCAGCCCCGGCCAAATATCTCCGTGTGCTCGTCGTACCAGATCGGCACCTCGTCGGGCTGCCGCCAGCCGGGGTGGTTCCAGAAGACGAATGCGCCCTGCTCGACGGCCGCACCGATGGCGTCCATCCATTCTTCGGTGTCCAGGGCGGCCGCGTCCTCGAGGAATATGGCGTTGAGGTGGCCCGGGGGCATCGGCCTGGTGATCTCGGCCCCCCTGACGATCATCAAGTTCAGCGCCTCAGCTCCCGGCCGCGCCAGCTCGTAAGCCCTGTTGTGATCCGTCGCCACGACATCCTCAGGAGGCCGGTACCGACTCTCAATGTGTTCAGTGATGGCGAAGGCGTCGAGCCCCTCACTCCAGGCCTCCGCGGCGCGTACCGTCGGCCAGACAAGGCCGTCCGAGAACACTGTGTGCATGTGGAAGTCGCACTTGAGAGTTACGTAGCCGGGGATGTCGGGGATTCCGATCTCCCTGCGCACTCTCTCCTGCGCCGAGGCGGCGACGGAGAAGACCGACAAGACAAGCGCAACTAAAGCAATAGCCGCTGCGCTGCGTTTACTCAACATCCTGTGCATTGTTTTCCCTCCCGTTTATCGATGACAGCCAGGACCTTTGGCGCTGACAAGTTTAAGGATAGTCGATTCCTTATCGTCAGGTTTCTATTCCTGGTCGGGATCGTGGAAGGTGCTTATATCGCGGAAGCCGCACACGCGCTCCCTGATCTCCTCGGGGGCGAGGCGGCTGAGGCGGTTGAGGCTGAAGTCTTCGACGGCGAAGCTGGCCATGGCCGAGCCGTAGACCACGGAGAGGCGGAAGGCGGCGTCGTCGAGGCTCCCCTGCCGCGCCAGGCTCCCTATGAAGCCGCCGGCGAATGCGTCGCCGGCGCCGGTGGGATCATGGATCTCCTCGAGCGGGTAGGCCGGGGCGGCGAAGACGCCGTCGCTGCTGAACATCACCACTCCGTACTCGCCCCGCTTGACGACCAGCCGCGAGGGGCCCCACTCCAGGACGCGGCGGGCGGCGCGCGGCAGGTGCCGCTCGCCGGTCATCATCTTCGCCTCATCGTCGTTGACCATCAGCACATCGACGTCACGCAGCAGGCGGCGCAGCGAGTCGAAGGCGGTCTCGATCCAGAGGTTCATCGTGTCGCAGGCAACCAGCCGCGGCTCGCGCGTCTGCTCGAGGACCTCGAGCTGGAGTTCGGGGTGGATGTTGGCCAGGAATACCAGATCGCTGTCGCGGTACGATTCGGGCAGCCGCGGGTGGAAGTCGGCGAAGACGTTCAGCTCGGTCGAGAGCGTAGTGCGAACGTTCATGTCGGCCTCGTAGCGGCAGGAGTAGGTGAAGGTCTTCCCCTCGGCTACCTCCAGGCCCTCCAGATCGACGTTCCGACGCCGCAGCAGCTCGAAGTGCTCCTCTTCGAAATCCTCCCCCACAACCGCCACCAGCCGCGCGGGCGCGAAGAAGCCGGCCGCGCAGGAGAAGTAGGTGGCCGAGCCGCCCAGTAAGCGCTCGCGCTGCACGGTAGGCGTCGCCACGTCGTCGTAAGCTACGGAACCGACCACCAGTATCGTCATTACGGACTCCTACGAAAGGTACTTGCCGACAATCGCCTCGAGACGCTTACGGGTTTCGGGGGATATCTTATCACGGTCGGTGATGATGGCGAACCCGAGCGCGCTGCTGCAGATGTCCTCGACCGGCTCTGCCGGGATCTTCCCGACCGCCTTGATCACGATCTTTCGGAAGGTTTCGACGTTCTGCGCCACGGTGCGCAGGACCATCTCGATGTCGACGTCCTCGTGACCCTCGTGCCAGCAGTCGTAGTCGGTCACCAGCGCCAGCGTCGCCATGTGGATCTCCGCCTCGCGCGCCAGGCGTGCCTCGAAGAGGTTGGTCATGCCTATCACGTCGATTCCCCAGCCCTTGTGCACCGTGCTCTCGGCGCGCGTCGAGAACGCCGGGCCCTCCATGTTCAGGTAGGTCCCGCCCCGGACGATCTTCGCCCCCACTTCGCGGCCGGCGTCGTAGAGTATCCCGGCCAGCGTCGGGCAGATCGGGTCGGCGAACTGCACGTGGGCCACGATGCCGTCCTCGAAGAACGTCTTGCGGTCGCCGCGGGCCATCGTGCGGTCGTAGAACTGGTCGATCACCACGATCGTCCCCGGATCGAGCTCCTCCTTGAAGCTGCCGCAGGCGCTGGAAGCGATTATCCAGTCGACGCCGAGTTTCTTGAAGGCGTAGATGTTGGCGCGGAAGTTGATCTCAGAGGGCGAAAACATGTGGCCGCGGCCGTGGCGCGGCAGGAAGGCGACCCGCCGGCCGCCCAGCGTGCCGAGCACGAAGGCGTCGGACGGCTCGCCGAACGGCGTATCCAGCCGCACCTCCTCCACCTCCGTAAGCTGCTCCATCTCGTATAGTCCGCTCCCCCCGATTACGCCAATCTCAGCCTCGGCCATCACACTCCCCTTCCCTGCTAAGTCGTGGCGTAATCTAGCACCGGGACTCCAAAATGGCAATATCGCTTATAAAACTTGCAACATCATTCTATCTTTTTTACTATAATATTTTTTCAGTTATATTATAAAGTATAATCAATAATATCTACATAAGTTTAATTCATTAATTCTTTTTTGATATTATAATATTATCACAAATTCAACATCTTTGTTAGAAAAAAGTTGTCAAAAAGCTTGAAGGGAGGTACAATACCTTTGCTTTCTGATAAGAGGTGGCCGATGTGGATATGAGGCAAAGGCTTATAGATATCCAAAGAATTCTTAAGGACGCTACTTTGAGAAAATCGATCGAGGCAATTATTTATAGTGAAGCGGAATTCTTAAGAAATATGTCAATGAGAATCGATACGCGTGGACTTGCAGAACTAGCGAGAGAAGCTGAGATTTTTAGAAGTACCTCCGAATACGCCTTCCGATATGG
>CAYOXX010000041.1:8568-24228 GCA_964408025.1 uncultured Acidobacteriota bacterium
ACATATTAATAAGTCACTTCATACAATTATCAATTCTGAAACATTACATACAAAAGTATTTGGGAATGCTTTAAATAAAATTTTAACGGATCAACACAATTTTTTAAATAAACTAAAGCCCTCAATTGAATATTTTATTGAAACTGAAAAATCAATTAGAGAACAATACTTGAATTTAACTAATAGTCTAGACGTAGCAGAACGTCTAAAAAAAGATTTTCCTGGACTTTCTGAGTTATTTCCTAAAATCTATCCTAGATGGGAATACAGCATTTCAGAATTGCATAAACAAATGGTTGAATTAGAATTCCCAAAAAAACGACCTGATATATATCAAAGACTCCTTCATTCATCAAGTACTTTTACTGATTATACCTGTTATATTACTAAGAATCTAAAAAGTATAAAAGATGAAAAATCTAAGCGAGCTATTAAAATAGGCATATTGCTGACTAATGATCAGTTTTTAGAAGCAAGCGAGATTCTCTTCTACTCACTAGAGTTACCTTCCGACAATCAAGTACTTACTCCACAAAAAACGCAAAATCTTTACACACTCCAACAAAGCGAACTGTATAAACTTGATCACTTGCCTGATGATGAAGAACTGGAAGATGGAGATATATTATACGGTATAACACCTTTAACTCAAAATGCAAACTTAACTTACGAAATGCTTCATCTGATTGCAGATTGCAACAACGCCATAATTGATGCAGAAAAAGAAAAGATATTCGCGACAACAACTACAACTCTCGAAGTGACAAACGAATTACATAGACTCGTACCCATTAATAAAAGAACATTTGCCGAGTTCATCGATGGGCTTTTCTCCTTATTCTATGAAGGTGCAGGTTCGGATAATCTTCGATTTTTAAACGACAACATAATTAATATTGGTAAAGATAAATGTAATTTAATTTGGTGTATAAAAACCCTGAGGAACAAATGGCTCAGACATGATCCTGAGCACGGTTCAAATAAAGATATTCAAAAATCTCGAAAAACACTTAGATGGGCATTAGATTGGATGGGATTTACACATAGACCCAGAACTAAAGAAGAATTCTTAACTGCTCATCGAAAGTTATTGAACGAATCTATTAGATTTCTTAGAGAACTTATAAAAAAAATAGATAACGAACAATAGCCAAATAAATTATTTACAGAGATATGAAATAACCAAAAAAAACAAACCCATTATATTAAAGAAAATTAATTAAATTAAAGATATTATGCACTAAATATCCTGAAAATATAACTCTGACCCATTTGCCTCTAGGCGCAATACAATACTGTAAACTAATTTCTTCCAATGATATAATGAACGAAGGTCGCGACTTATCATCCCGGATAGATCGAGATCTTACCAATGCAGGACGACAAGCCTTTGGCGCGCCTGATGTATTACGTGCAGGTGCTCGGTGCGAGCCTGATGTTGATCGGTGGTGCACTGTTGGTAGTAGTCTGCTGGATAGTGATTCGCTACGGTTCGATCAGGGAAGACAATCCCGGAATCCTGGGTGTTATAGTTTTCCTGGTCGGCCTGGCGATGTACGTGGCCGGGCGGTTCTACATCAAGAGATACCTGCGCGAAAGGAGGGGGGGGTGAACAAAGAACAAGACGAGTCTGCAGAAGCCACAAATGACAAATGGCGGGATCGTTGAGGGCTGTGTGGAGGTGTGGAGGAAACAGTCCTATTTTTTGAATCGACACAGTTATCGTCCGAGCAGAGGCTAAACGATTCTAAAGATCTGGACTTACTCCTTTGCGGAAACGGTTCTCCTATCCGTCGGTCGTGTCGGCTTCGGCATCATCCTCCTCTGCGGCGTCGGCGGCGAACGAGAAGTGCATCTGCACGATCACCCAGTTGCCTTCCCTCTTCTCCAGGACTCCCGTCCACCTGGTGTCGATCCAGGCGGTCGGCACGCCTTGCCACTCGCCGAAGTCGTCGAGTATCGCAGAAAACCAAGCCACGTCGCCGGAGTTGGAAATATTGATCCTCAAGTCTCTCACTTCAAAGCCTGTAGCTCTGAAATCCTCGTTCATGAAAAACTGCTCAGTTAGCGTCTCGAACGCTTCCCAGCCGATAATGGTGCTGCTTGCATCCGGATGGAAAATGAAGAATTCGGGATCATGAGCCAGCAGGCTGTAGAGCAGGTCCTGGTCTTTGTTCTCGGCCCAGCCGATAGAACCGTGCACGACTCGCTGAATCTCGGCCGTTTCTGCTTCGATATCGACTGCCGGTGAGCACGAAAGGCTTGTTAGAGTCGATAGAACAAGAATGGTGATGAAGAGACTGAATACGTTGAATTTCATAATGTCTTCCTTTCGCTCCATCCAGATCGCTGACGGGATGGTAAATGCCACCGCAAGTTAGCGATAGGCGATGGTTTGTGTAGGTTGTCAGTTTTACATGCACTTCCATGTTAAAAAGTAACTCCACGGCAAATTCCCAGTCAAGCAACAACCTCAGGTGAAAAGATAGGTCTGGGGATTTTCGTATAATGGAAGCGACACGGGACGCTCCCGAAAAATGAAAACCGACCTTTCCTCATTCTTTCCAACCGACAAGTAATCTCCTTCAAGGCAATCGAGTAGGATCCGCCCCTTTGCTCGGATAGCTTAGCGCCAAGGCGCATCAGTCTTGCCAGGGAAATTACCCCATATTTCCCCGACCGAAAAAGTTCTGCCGATTGCTCCCGGTCTTGACTTCCGAGGATTCATACTATATAGCTATATAGCTATGAGACTTTCGGTTCAGGTTTTGAAGGCGTTGGCGGACCGCAACCGCGTGCGTATCGTCAAGCTGCTGCAGCACAAGGCGATGTGCGTCTGCGAGCTGACGGCGGTGCTGGGGATATCGCAGCCGAGCGTCTCGCGCCACCTGCGGGTGCTGCGGGACGCGGGCCTGGTGAGCGACGAGAAAAAAGGCGTCTGGATCGACTACCGACTTGCGGACGAGGGCGACAATCCGCTCGGGGAAGCGTTGCTGCGGCTGCTGGCGGAGAACCTGGAGGACGACCGGCGGGTAGTGGAAGACCGCGCGGCTGCCGACCTGGCCGACCGGATCAAGATACTGGGTCACCGCAAGGAGGGATCGTGACGGGAATGGCGGCGGTTTTCTCGCGCAACCGCGGCGAGTTCCTGATCGGGCTGGCGCTGGCCTCCGGCTACGTGGCCGCCGTGGTGTTGCCGATGGAGGTGGCCTCCGGGTTGGGACCTGTCCACGGGGGATTCGCCTTGCTGCAGGAGTACGCGCGGGAGCACGTGCTGACCTGCCTCATCCCCGCCCTGGCGATCGCCGGGGCCATCGCCGCGCTGCTGTCGAAGGGGGCGGTGGTGCGCACATTCGGCGCCGACGCCCCGCTGTTGCTGGCCTACGGCGTAGCCGCGGCCTCGGGCTCGATACTGGCCGTCTGCTCCTGCACGGTGCTGCCGCTCTTTGCCGGCATCTACAAGCGCGGCGCCGGCATCGGCCCGGCGACGGCGTTCCTCTACTCGGGGCCAGCGATCAACATCCTGGCGATCACGCTCACGGCGCGGGTGCTGGGACCTGAGCTGGGAATCGCCAGGGCCGTCGGCGCGGTGGCCCTCGCAATAATCATCGGTGCGCTGATGGCCCTTACCTTCCGCGGGAAAGAATCGGCGGGGACCAGCGGCGCCGAGCTGGCGCAAGGACTCGATGTCGAGACCGTGTCGCTGCGCCGCGCCGCCCTGCTGATCGGGATGATGGTCGTGGGGCTGATCCTCCTCACCTGGCAGCCTGCTGACGGCGGCCTGGCGGGGACGATCCATGCATATAAGTGGCCGCTGTCGGCGCTGAGCTGGGTGGCTGTAGCCGCACTGGCAGCTCGCTGGCTGAGTCCTGACCTGCTGAGCGGCTGGTGGGGCGAGAGCTGGAACCTGACGAAGCAAATCCTGCCGCTGCTGGCGGCCGGAGTGCTGGTGGCCGGCTTCCTGCTCGGCCGGCCCGAAGGCGGCGGGGGTTTGATCCCCCCGAGCTGGATCGCCGACCTTGTGGGAGGCAACTCGGCGCCGGCCAACATCACGGCGGCTGTCGCCGGGGCGCTGATGTACTTCGCCACGCTGACGGAGGTGCCTATCCTGCAGGGCCTGATCGGCAGCGGCATGGGTTCGGGGCCGGCGCTGGCGCTGTTGCTGGCCGGGCCGGCGCTGAGCCTGCCGAACATGCTGGTGATCCGCTCCGTGCTCGGCACACGCCGTACGGCCGTGTACATCGTTTACATCGTGGTCCTTTCCGCCGCCGCGGGTCTGCTCTTCGGCGCCCTGGCGGGAAGCTGACAGGAGAAGAGAAAATGATGGTGGAAGTATTCGGGCCCGGTTGCGCCCGCTGCGAGCAGACGCTCAAGTTAGTGCAGGACGCTATCCGCGAGACGAGCCGCGACGATGTCGGCGTCAACAAGATCACCGACCCGGCGATGATCTCCAACCGTGGGGTGATGATGACGCCGGCCGTGATGGTCGACGGCGTGATGCGTTGCCAGGGGCGGATCCCGAAGGCAGACGAGGTCCGCTCGTGGCTTGCCGATCCGCAGCCTCAATCCTAGCCCGCACATTGCACA
Organism: uncultured Acidobacteriota bacterium; assembly: GCA_964408025.1. Classification (GTDB taxonomy): domain Bacteria; phylum Acidobacteriota; class DATKUA01; order DATKUA01; family DATKUA01; genus CAYOXX01. The sequence goes on from CAYOXX010000041.1 coordinate 13,156, forward strand.
AGATTCAGCCGTCCGGCGGACACTTTTCCCCGAATTTCTTTGTTGCGGCCGATTTTGGACCCTTGACGTGGCGCTAACCACGCCTGCGGGTCCAAAACCGCCCCCGCCTCGACCTTCGAGAAAATCGGCTCGCCGGTGACAATATGTAACCTCTTTATCCTGTGGAGAGAGCGCCGGAAAGATCAACATCTCAATCACTTAACACCAGAGCCGGCCAAACCTTGTGCAATATGCGGGCTAGCCCGCGTGGATGGGAATCCGTCCGCCTCGAGAGGTGGCCGGATCATGGGGCCCGACGGCCGCCGCCATCTTGCGCGAGGGGGGGGAGGGGGGAGCAGACCCCGGATTAGACACTCCGCCTCGGAATGCGGTCGGCCAGCATAGCCAGCACGAGCAGCGTTATCAGGGCGAGCGTCATCGCAGCCTCCCGCACGAGATCGGTTAGTTCTCCAACCGGAATCGGAGCAAAACCGCTGCCAAAGATCGCTTACGCAGTAAAGCCCTCTAAATAAAGGGATTACTAAACCACTTCGGTGTCCCCTCTATTGGCCGTTGTAGCAAATTGTTGACAGAATGTTGCCCGTGCGGCCCGCGCTTGCCGAGGGATGCGCCGGTGCTATACTTGCTCCCTGCGGGAGGGCGATCATGCTCATAGGAGTTTCTACACACATCCACGTGCGCAGCCCCCTCGACGAGCGCCTGCTGCGGCGGCTGAAGGATGCCGGCTTCGAGACAGTGGAGCTCTACGCAAACCCACCGCACTGGCCGGACTACGACCGCGCCGCCAGCCGTCGGGAAATCGCGCAGATCTGCCTCGACATCGATCTGCCGATCAACTCGGTGCACTCGCCCTTCTTTCGCAGCCTGGACGAGGCGCGGGCCGGGCGCTGGCTCTCGCTGAGCGGCCGCGACCCCGCCACGCGGCGCGAGAGCGTAAGCAGGATCATCGAGAGCATGGCCATCGCAGAGTACGCGCCGGTGGGCTGCTCGGTGGTGCATCTGGGAGCGACGGGCGAGGCGGAGGACGCCGGCACCTTCGAGCGACTCCACTACAGCCTCGAGGAGCTGCTGCCTGCGGCCCGCGAGCTGGGCGTGCCGGTGGCCCTGGAGAACATCACCAACGACTTCAGCCGTGGCCACCGGATTGCGGATTTCCTGGCGGAGAGCGGACTCGAAGGCCTCGGCTGCTGCTACGATTGCGGCCATGCGGCCATCTACGGGCGCACCGTAGAGGAGCTCGAGGAGATGGCGCCGCGCCTGCTCAGCACCCACATCCACGACACCACCGACGGCCTGGACAACCACCTGATGCCGTTCGCCGGCGAGATAGACTGGCCGGCCCTCACCGCCGCCCTCGCGGCGACCGGCTACGACGGCGCGCTGGTGATCGAGACCAAGGACGACGACAGCGAGCTGGCGACGATTACCAAGTCGGCAGAGGCGGCGCGGCGGCTGCGCGGGATGATCGAGCGGGCGGGCGAGAGGCGGGAAGAGGATTAGCAGCAGTGAGCTCAGGGCAGGAGAAGCAATAAGGGCGCCCTGCACAAGGACGCCCCTACAGGCACTCCTCGAGACGAGAGGTCTTGCCGATCAGGGGATCGTGACGTTGAGGCCGAAGGTGACCATGATCGGGTTGTCGATCGCCTCGGTGTTGAGCGCGTGGTAACTCACCTGCCCGGCGAACCCGATGATCTGGTTGATGGCCACGTTGACGCCGCCCCCGGCGTGCCAGCCGGAGATGTACTTCTGGTCCTGCAGGCTGGTTATGTCGTAGAGGGCGGGAAATCCTATCGGGGCGTAGTCGAAGGTATAGGTGAAGCGCACCTGGTAGATGCCGACGCCGCCGATGACGTACGGTTCGAAAGCGCCGCCGCCGAACTTGAGCGCCAGGCCCGCGGTGCCGAAGTTGATGCGGTAGCGGGGCTCCTGCGGGTCGACCACCTCGTAGAGCGTCAGGAAATCCTCCCAGAAGAGCGCGAACTCCTCGGTGATCGGTATCGGCTCGGTGCCGCCATTGAAATTGGCCGTGCCGCCGCCAACACTGAGGTGGATGCCCGACATCAGCCTGACCATCATGCCTATCTCGAACGAGGCCCCGTTCTGGAACGTCTCCTCGCTGACCAGGAGCGCCCCCACGCGGCCCTGGAAGGAAAATGGCGAACGGGAGTACTCATCGTCCTCCTGCGCGAGCGCCGGCAGCGCGCCGAAGAGCAGCAGCCCGACTACGGCGGCAACAGTAATATGCCTCATGTCTAATCCCCTCCGGTTTTTTATCACCCGGCGTACAAGGCCAGAGCAAGTTTGGCAGCCCGCAGAGGCGCCGTTCCGTAACCGCCGTTACTCGCTCCCGCGCTGCGGATCGCAGCGGGCCAGCGCATCGTAGCACCAGCAGCCCCGCGGAACAACACGATTGCCTCCTTCCCCTCCACCCCTCCACCCACCCCCGGCAATTCATCCGCCCGATTATCTTGACTTCGCCAGGAGGCGACCCTATCATCGAGGGGATTCGGGCGGGGCATCGTGGTGGTGCCCCTTAAATTGCTTGGAATAAACAAGTTAGCGAAGATTCGCTCTTTTGTTCATTCTTGAATCCAGCCCAGCAACGGGCGAGGAGATTGCGATGGCTATCACCAAAGTGTGGATCGATGAAGGCTGCATCGTCTGCAACGCCTGCGAGGATATCTGCCCCGACGTCTTCACCGTTACCGACGACTCCTGCCTGGTCGACGCCGACGCCGACCTGGAGGCCAACGAGGACCTGATCGTCGAGGCTGCCGAGTCCTGCCCTGTGGAGGTGATCAAGTACGAGTGATCCCCGCCGCAGACATGTCGACCCAACCACGGCCCCGGGAAATCTCGGGGCCGTCTCGTTTTCGTCTCCACACGCCGAAACCGTTATGGTAGATTTGCCCCATGAGCGCGCGGGCGCACAGAGAGGAGAGGGAGGACGGAGAGGACGGGAGAAGCCGGGCCGCCGGAGCGGCGAAGTCCGTCACGATCGGCGGAGAGGAGTACCTCCTGCGCCGCGCCGGCGCAGAGGATGCCGAGCAACTGCACCAGCTCGACATGTTGTGCTTTCCCAGCGGCAGAGCGTTCACCGAGGGCTACTTCATGCTGCTCTTCCTCTACCACCGGGCGTTCGGCTGGATCCTGGAGCGGGCCGGCGGGGGGAGGCAAGGCCCGGCGAGCGCCCCTCCGATTGTCGCCTTCATCCTGCTCACCTCGCAGCACCAGAAGTGCAACGTCTCGACCATCGACGTCCACCCCGACTGCCGCCGCCGCGGCCTGGCCACGCGCCTGTTCCGCCTGGCGGAGAAGGAGATGGAGGAGAAGGGGGTGGCGACGTGCACACTCCAGGTAGCAGTCTCCAACACCGCCGCGATCAGGCTCTACCACCAGCTCGGCTTCCGCAAGGCGCGCACGATGCGCGGCTACTACGGGGGCCGGGAGGACGGCTATCTGATGGAGAAGAAGTTACAAGAGCGCCAGTAGCCCGCTTGTCTGCAACCCCCTCCGTTGATACGATAAACAGGTGCGAATCCTGGGCATCGATTACGGCAGCCGCCGCCTGGGCCTGGCCTTGAGCGACCCCCTGGGCATCACCGCGCAGCCGCTGGCCACGCTCGAGCGCGCATCGCTCGGGGAAGATCTTGCCAGACTGTCGAGGATCGCGACGGAACGGGAGGTGACGAAGGCCGTGATCGGCCTGCCGACTAACCTGGACGGCTCGCCGGGCGCGCTTTGGGAGGAGGCGGAGGGTTTCCGCGTCCGCCTCGAGAAGGAACTGGATCTGCCGGTAGATGGCTGGGACGAGCGTCTGACCACCGTCGAGGCGGAGCGGCTGCTCGTAACGGCCGACCTTTCGCGCCGGAGGCGGCGCCAGGTGATTGACAAGGTGGCGGCCGCGATGATCCTGCAGTCGTACCTCGACGCCCACCGCTCGGGCGCCGCGGAAGCGGAAAGGGAGAAGCGTTGAAGCGGCGCAGGCGACGGATCCTGGCGGCCTGCCTCACCCTGCTCGCGCTGGCGGTCCTCGGCGCCGGCTTCTTCGTCGCCACCCTGCTGTTCCTGCCGCCCGAGTTCGGGAGTGGTAGGGAGCCCCGCGAGGTGGCCTTCGAGATAGAGCGAGGCGAGCTCCTGGATTCGATAGCCGCGCGCCTGCACGAGGCCGGCCTGATCAGGAACCCGCTGGCGCTGAAGCTGGCCTCCTTCCTCAGCGGAGGCGGCTCCGGCATCAAGGCCGGCGTCCACCGCCTTCGCAGCGACATGAACGCCTGGAACCTGATGCGGGCCCTGCAGGCCAGCCCGCAGGCCGAGTTCACGCGGCTGGTTTTACCCGAGGGGTGGGACTCGTTCGAGATCGCCCGGCGGGTTGAGGAGGCGGGGATTGCCACGGCCGACGAGTTCCGGCGGGCGGTGGCCGATCCGGGCCAAATAAGCGACCTGGCGCCGCAGGCGGCCTCGCTGGAGGGCTACCTCTTTCCCGACACCTACCACGTCCCCACCGACGCGGGAGCGGGGGCGGAAGAGTTGGCCGCGATGATGGTCCGGCGGTTCCGCGGCATGCTTGACGACGAACTGCTGGCGGACCTGGAGGCGAGCGGCCTCTCGCCGCACGAGGGCGTGATCCTGGCCTCGCTGATCGCCAGGGAGGCGGGAAATTTCGAAGAGATGCCTCTCATCTCATCCGTGTTTCACAACCGCCTGCGGCTGGGGATGAAGCTGGACTGCGACCCGACGATCATCTACGCCCTCAAGCTGGAGTACCGCTGGGACGGCGACATCCGCTGGGCGGACAAAGAGCTGGACTCCCCTTACAACACCTACCTCCACGGCGGCCTGCCGCCGGGGCCGATCGGCAACCCCGGAGCGGAGGCGCTGCGTGCGGCGGCGCGGCCCGCGGACACCGACTACCTCTATTTCGTCGCCATGAGCCCCACGGAATCCCACTTCTCGCGCACCCTGCGCGAGCACAACCGCGCCGTGCGGCGCTACGTCATCGAGAGATAGGTACCGGTACCATTTTTCGAGCCGTAAGTCTTTTGTAATCAAATAAATGCGATTAGAAATGGTTTCTGTACCTATTCTTCAAACGCCTTGAAAAGGGCTTCCAGCTGGTCTGGGGAGAGACGCTCGGGCCGGTCGCGCAGAGAGAAGCCGGCGCGGGCGGCGCTCTCGGCGAGCCTCTGGGGCAGCTCGGCGCCCAGCATGGCGCGCAGCGAGGTGCCGAGCTGCTTGCGGCGCCGCTGGAAGAGCGCCGATGCGAACTCCTCGAAACGTTTCTCGCGGGCCGGATCTGCGATGGGGCGTGGCAGCAGGTGGAGCACCTGCGAGTCAACCTTGGGCACCGGTCTGAAAGCGCGGCGTCCGACGACCGGACCGAGCGAGAGCCCGGCGCGCCGCTGCAGCAAGACGGAGAGGAAGCCGTAGCGCCTCGAGCCGTGCGGCGCCACGGCGCGTAAAGCCACCTCGCGCTGGATCAGGAACGAAGCCCTCTCCAGGTCGCCGCCGCGACCCACCGTCCAACGCAGTATCGGGGAGGCGATGTAGTAGGGCAGCGAGCCGTAGACTACGAGTCGGCGCTGCGGCTCCGAGGCCCTTGCCTGCGCGAACGTCGCCTCGTCAAGGATATCCCCCTGGATGACGACCACGTTGCCGGCGCCGGCAAAGCGGCGCCGCAGCAGATTGGCGAACCGCTCGTCGAGCTCGACTACGATCAACCGACCGGCCAGCGGCGCTATGGCCGCGCTGAGGGCGCCGTCGCCGCCGCCGATCTCCAGGACGACGTCGTCGGGGCCGGGCTGCAGCGAAGCGACCACCGCGGAAACTGCCCTCGGGTTGCGCAGGAACACCTGCCCCAGACGCTTGCGCTGGGGCGGCGTCTCGGGTGAATCATCACGCATTCGAACGGCCGTTGGGCTTTGTGCCTCAATAATCTAACACGACTAAAAAAACGCCGCTACGCAACCGATTGTGGTTGACACTGCTTTCGGCGCTATGCTACATTCCAATTCACGCTAACATCGCGGGGTGAGTCTTTTAGCAGGGAGGAGGTAGGGAGTATGAAACCCAGACTGTCCGTTACGATACTTGTCGCCGCGGCGGCGGTAGCCCTGATAGCCACCGCCGGATGCTGCCGTAGGCCTCCCGATGAAGTCGGCCAGGCCGAGGCTGCGCTGGCGCAGGCGAGGGAGGAATGCGCCGAGCAGTACGCTCCCGAGGAGTACCAGAGCGCGCTCGAGGCCTACAACGCAGCCGAGAGGTACTGGGCAGAGGACCGCCACTGCCGCAACGCCAGGGCCGCCGCCCTGGAAGCGATCGAGCTGGCCGCCAACGCCGAGGCGCGCGCCAACGAGCGCATGGCGGAGCTCGAGGCTGAGGCTGCGCGCCTGATCGCCGGAATCGAGAGCGCGATCCAGGACGCCGAGGCGGCGTGGGCCGAGCTCGAGCGGCTCGAAACCGAGGTTGAGGCCAACCGCGCCAGTGCCATCGACGAGCAGGCCGCCAGGCTGGAGGAGTACGAGGACTGCGAAATCGCCACGGACTGGCCTGAGGTTACCGTCGACTCGACGCCTCCCGACAGGATCGCCGAGGCTAGGGCGCAGCTCAACCACACCCGGCAGATGATGGTAGAGGGCGAGTGCAACTTACTGGATGTAATCGCGGAGCTGAACGGAATACCCGCCATTGTCCAGCAGGCGAGCGGCACGATTTCGGCCGAGGCGGAGCGCCTCAATGAGATCAATGGGTGGATCGAGCAGACACTTGCCGAGAGGCAGGCGGAGCTGGAGAGATGCATCCTGGAGAGATTCCCGCCCGAGTACGTAGTGCAGCGGGGAGATTGCCTCTGGCGGATCGCCGAGATGGAGATGATCTACGGCTGCCCGTTCCAGTGGCCGCGCATCTGGTGGGCCAACCAGTGGACCGAGGAGGCAGCGCAGACGCTGACCCGCGAGGAGCGCTTCAACCTGATCAGGGACCCCGACCTGATCTTCCCGGGCCAGGTTCTGACGATCAACCGCCTGGACGACCCGGACGAGATGCGGCGCGCCGAGCACTACGCCAGGAACCGCTACGGCACCACCGACTGGCGCGACATCCCGAACTTCCTCACGGATGGACGATAAGCCTAAGCTCTGAAATCGTTAGAACCCTTATCCGCCGCGGCGGATAGGGGTTTTCTTTTGGCTTTTTGCCCGCATAATGCGCGAGGTCCGGCCTGCACTGGGCTTAAGAGATTGATATGGTGATGTTTACAGCGCCCTTGCAAGGATTGTGAGGGTACTGTCTGTCGCCGGCGAGTCGCTTTTCCCGAAGGTCGCGGCGAGGGCGGTTTAACTCGCAAGCGTTGTTAGCGCCACGTCGACGGCTCACAATCGGCTGCGACAAAGAGATTCGGGAAAAACGTCCGCGGGCGGCTAAATCTTGTGTAATATGCGGGCTATGGTTGCGATGGGGGCGATGGAGAAGCTGATACTACCCGAAGAGGGCCTGCTGCACCTGTTCGGCATCAACAACGAGCACCTGCGCTACCTGGAGCGCTCGCGTGGCGTGCGCATCGTCAGCCGGGGCAACGAGGTGCGGCTGGACGGCCCGCCGGAAGCGGTAGCTGCCGTCAAGCGGTTGATGAAGGAGATGGCGCGGCTGCTGAAGCAGGGCTACTCCCCACAGGAGGGGGATTTGAAGCTGGCGGCGCGGCTGCTCGAGAGGGAGCCGGAAATCGATCTCGTGGACTTCTTCCTCAAGTGCCGCCTGCAGACGTCGGCAAAGCGCACCGTCTATCCCAAGAGCTTCAACCAGCGCGCCTATATCCGCGCCATCCAGAGCCACGACCTGGTGCTGGGCATCGGGCCGGCGGGCACCGGCAAGACCTATCTGGCCGCGGCGGCCGCGGTTGCCGCCCTGCGCAACAACGACGTCAAGCGGATCATCCTGGCGCGGCCGGCCATCGAGGCCGGCGAGAAGCTGGGCTTTTTGCCCGGCGACATGACCGCCAAGGTCGACCCCTACCTGCGCCCCCTCTACGACGCCCTCTACGACCTGATGAACATGGACAAGGTGCAGGGCCTAATCGAAAAGGGTGTGATCGAGATCGCGCCGCTGGCCTTCATGCGCGGGCGCAGCCTCAACGACTCCTTCATCATCCTCGACGAGGCCCAGAACACCACCACGCCCCAGATGAAGATGTTCCTGACCCGCATGGGCAACAACTCCAGGGCGGTGGTCAACGGCGACATCACGCAGATCGACCTGCCCACTGAGCAGCGCAGCGGGCTGGTCGAGGCGACCGAGCTGCTGGCCGGCGTCGAGGGGTTGGCGTTCGTCTACTTCGACAAGGGCGACGTCGTGCGCCACCCGCTGGTCGAGAGGATCATCGTGGCCTACGAGAAATCGAAGGCCGCCGAGACAGCGGACGGGGCTGAGAATGGGCAGTCCTGACAAGCGACCGTGGGGCCAACGCCCGGGCCTGCGGGCGAGGGTAAAGAGCATCCTCGAGGTCTACCCGCGCCTGCGCGCCGTGCTCTTCAGCGACCTGCTCTGGGGGGCCGTATTCACCGCGCTGATTGTCCTCATACTGCTGCCCCTGCAGCCGATCCGGGAGGAGGAGTACGCCCTCGACTCGATAGTCCCGGAGATAATAATCGCGCCCCAGGACATGCTGATCCCAGACCTCGAGACTACCGAGCGGAGGAAGCAGGAGCGGGTCGCCGCGGTGCGCGGCGCCTACATATTCGATCCCGCGGTCGGAGAGCGCGCCGTCTTCCAGCTCGAGCGGCTGTTCGAGATCGGCTGGAACGAGATCAACGCCAAGCGGCTGGAGCGGTTCCCCGACGATCCCGACTCGGAGGAGGCGCTGGCGCGCTACAACGAACTCCTGCAAGCGCTGGCGGAGGAGGAGGAATTCCTGCTGCGGCTGCAGGCCGTCGTCGACGAGGAGGTCAACCTCTCGGTGCCGATTGCGGTGCTGGGCCTCCTGGCGCGCCAGGGTTTCGGCGACGACCTTCGCTACGTCGTAATCGACGAGATCCTGAAGCCGATCCTGCAGCAGCCGATCGCCGACGTCGGTTCCGACGAGCCGGAACTCTTCACGGCGAGCGGCAGCCCCCTCGACCCGGCGAACCTGCTGAGCCTCCAGCAGGCCCGCCAGCGGCTGAGCACGCTGGCCCTGGCGAGTCCGGAGTGGATGAGCCGGGACGACAGGTCGCAGTTCGCCGTCTGGCTGCAGACGCTGGTCGGGCCGACGGCGGCGCTGGACGTCGAGAGGCTGAACCGCGACCTGGCCGAGGCGCGCGCCGTCGAGATGCTCTACTTCAGGGTGCGGCGGAGCGAGGTGATCGCCAGGCCCGGCGACCGTATCTCCGACCCCGACACGTTGGCCAAGATCAACTACATCGTCAGGAGCCGCACCGGCGGCCTCGACTACCTGCTGCGGGCGATCGGGCTCAGCGCCTTCACCGCCTTCATGCTCTACTCGATGTCGAAGTTCGGCCACTACTGGCGCAGGCGGCGCAAGGCGGCGCCGCACCTCTTCCTGCTGCTGGTGATGACGCTGGCCATCAACCTGACGACGGTGCGGCTGGTGATGATGATCGCCGACTCGTTCAGCTCCTACTTCACCGCGCCGATCTTCCAGAACGCCGGCTTATACTACTGGGCGGCCCCCTTCGCCGCCGGCACGATGGTGGTGGCGCTGCTGATCGGCTCGCAGATCGCGGCCATCTACTCGATTGCGCTCGTGGTGCTGAGCGCCTTCTTGTTCAACGGCAACTTCAGCATCCTGCTCTACGCGCTGGTCGGCTGCTTCACGGTAATCTACGGCCTGCGCCACTACAGGGAGCGCACCGCGGTTATCAAGAGCGGCATCGCCCTGGGGCTGATGAACGTCATCGCCATCCTCACCATCGGCCTCTTCGGCGAGCAGATAGGCGAGCCGGGCGGACTTACGCTCGGCCTGGCGGCCGGGTTTTTAGGGGGGCTGCTGGCGGCGTTCGTCGCCTCGTTTGTTCTGCCGGTGATGGAATCGCTCTTCCAGGTCACCACCGACGTCAAGCTGCTGGAGCTGAGCAACCACGAGCACCCGCTGCTGCGCGAGATGTTCATGCGCGCGCCCGGCACCTTCCAGCACTCGATAACCATCGGCTACCTGGCCGAGTCGGCGGCCGCAGCGATCGGGGCCAACGCGCTCTTCTGCCGCGTCGCCAGCCTCTACCACGACATCGGCAAGATGCTGAAGCCCGACTACTACGTCGAGAACACGCTCGACCTGGGCAACAAGCACAAGAACCTGAAGCCGAACATGAGCGCCCTGATCATCACCAGCCACGTGAAGGACGGCATCGAGCTCGGGCACCGCTACCGCCTGCCGGAGAGCATCATCGACATCATCCCCCAGCACCACGGCACCAAGCTGATCCGCTATTTCTACGAGAAGGCGAAGCGACGGCAGAAGCCGGATCTGGGTCCGGTGGCCGAGGACGAGTTCCGCTACTCCGGCCCCAAACCCCAGACGCGGGAGGCGGGGATCATCATGATCGCCGACGGGGCCGAGGCGGCCGCGCGCAGCCTCGACGATCCCAATCCCGCCCACCTCAAGAGCACCATCACGACGGTAATCGAAAGCACCTTCCTCGACGGGCAGCTCGATGAGTGCGACCTGACGCTGAAGGACCTGACCAAGATCTCCGACGCCTTCCTGAAGGTGTTGAGCAGCCTGTATCACGAGCGCCTCAAGTATCCGGGCATCGAGCTGGAAAAGCGCACCGGGCGGCGCGAAGCGGCGAAGGCCAAAGCCGCAGGGGCGGGGGCGGAGCGGGCCGCGGCGGACCGGGCGCGGCCCGCTCCGCCGCAATCAGGCCGCGCCCCCGGAATACTCCGCCGCCAGCGCGTTCAGCTTCCCAAGCAGGCGCGGCACCGCCGCCGGGGCGTCGTCTTTCCCTTCGTATTCGAGCGCCAGATAGCCTTTGTAGTTCGCCTTGGCGAACATCTTCATGATGCGCTCCCAGTCGGCCGGCACGCGCCCGCCCGCGCCGTCAGCAATGTTGGTCTTGAACTGCGCGTTGACGGCGTGGGGGA
>CAYOXX010000042.1:0-24071 GCA_964408025.1 uncultured Acidobacteriota bacterium
CTTCGCCTATCTCGCCAAAGTTGGCAAGACGGGCCGCTTTACGACATCTAGCTCGGCCCTCGCCCTCTCGCCGACCCGGCCTGTTGAAGCGAAGCTGCTCGGATCGTCGGCGGCTGCGTCCCTAACGCTCCGGGTCCACGCCGAGCTGCCAGAAGAGGAAGCTGTAAGAAAGTGCGGCCTCCTCGATCTGCCTGGTCACCGGGAGCCCTCCGGAGTGGCCTGCCCGGGTGTCGTAGCGCAGCATCACCGGCCTCTCCGACCCGGTTGCCCACTGCAGCAGCGCCGTCATCTTACGGGCGTGCAGCGGGTCGACGCGGGTGTCGCCGTCGCCGGTGATGAACAACACCGCTGGGTACTCGGTTCCCCGCTCGACGTTGTGGTAAGGAGAGTAGGCGTGGATGTAGCGGAACTGCTCGGGGTCGTCGGCGGAGCCGTACTCCGATACCCAGGTGCTGCCGACCATGAACATGTGGTAGCGGACCATGTCGAGCAGCGGGTAGGTGCAAACCACCGCGCGGTAGAGTTCGGGTCGCTGTGTCAGGCAGGCGCCGACAAGGAGACCACCGTTACTGCCTCCACGGATTGCCAGACGGTCGGGATTGGTGTAGCCGTTGGCGATCAGCCACTCGGCCGCGGCGATGAAGTCGTCGAAGACGTTCTGCTTGTTCTCGCGCCAGCCGGCGTGGTGCCAATCCTCGCCGAACTCGCCGCCGCCGCGCAGGCCGGCGATCGCGTAGACGCCGCCGCTCTCGACCCATACGGCCGCAGCGGGCGAGAAGTAGGGCCTGAGGCTGGCGTTGAATCCACCGTAGCCGGTCAGGAAGGTCGGATTATCGCCGTCCAGCTCGATGTCGCGGCGGTGGACGAGGAACATCGGCACCCTGGTACCGTCGGCCGATTCGTACCAGGCTTGGCGAACCTCGAAGCGGTCGCTCTCGATCGGCGCCTCGAGGCGGTGCCAAACTTCCCGCTCGCCGCTCTCGACATCGTAGCGGTAGATGGTGGTCGGGATGTGGAAGGAGGAGAAAGTGAAGAACGCCTCGTTGCAGTCCCATTCGCCGATGATGTTGCTGACGCTGCCGATGGTGTCGACCGAAATCTCGCTCAGTCGATTGCCCTCTCTGTCGAACGATACGACCTCGGACTGCACGTTCCTCATGTAGCTGATGAACAACCTTCCGCCGGCGAACTCCATCGAGCGGATAACGGAATCCTCGCGCTCGGCGATGATTTCGCGCCAGTTTTCTCTCGCCGGGTCAGCCGGGTCGATGGCCAGCACACGGCCGTTAGGGGCCTCCCAACTGGTCTCCAAGAAGAGAGTGCCGCCGACGATCTCGCCATAGAAGGGGGCATCGACGTCGTCGACTAGCGTTACTACCGGCCCGTCGGAGGCGAGGTCCTTGAGGTAAAGCTGGTCGCGCGCCCAGCCGATGGATATGTCCAGCAGCAGCCAGCGCCCGTCGTCTGAGAGATCGCAGCCGACGAACTTCTCGGGCGTGACCCCCTCGCCGAAGATCATCGGGTTGTCGGCGGGGTCAGAGCCGATGGCGTGAAAGAAGATCCTCACTCCCTCCGGCTCGCGCCGCGAGAAGTAGAAGCCGCTGTTGTCAGGCAGCAGGGAGATACTGCCGTAGCGGCCCTTCGGCATCCGGTCGGGGAGGTCTGTACGGGTCTCGACGTCTAGTATCCTGAGTGTGACCTCGTCCTCGCCCCCTTCCCGGACGCCGTAGATCAGCAGCGAGCCGTCCCGTGAGACCTCGCGCATGCCGACGCTTACCGAGTGGTCCGCACTCATCGTGTGCGGGTCGATGAGCACCTGGTCCTCGCCGTCCAGCCCCTCGCGCATGTAGATGATGGGCAGATCCTGGTCGGCGGCACGCTTGGTCAGGAAGTAGCGGTCGCCGCGGACGGTAGGGACGCCGACGTGGTCGATCCGCATCATCTCGGCGAAGCGGGCGGCTAGCGCCTCGCGCCACGGCAGATCGCCCAGCAGCGACGCGGTGTACTCGTTCTGCGCCTCGATCCAGGCGCGCGTCTCGGGGCTCCACTGGTCCTCGAGCCAGCGGTAGGGATCGGCTATATCGACGCCGTGGACAGAATCCACCACATCGCCGCGCCGCGTATCGGGTGCCTGCGGGGTTTCCAGCTCCTGCGCCGGCAGTGCGATGGAGAGCAGTAACGCGGCCAGGGCAGCCAGCAGGACCCGTATTGCTTTCGGTTGCATCGACATCTTATTCCCTCCCAATTTGGTGCGGGGGTTTGCGCTGACAAATCAGAAGAAAAGATTACATCAGCGGATACGGATGTGGAAGTGAAAAGGGCGGCCCGGCCTGCATAGCCGGGCCGCCCTTGGAGTGCTGGAGGCGGAGGCTACTCGGGCGTTACGCCGAGCTGCCAGAAGATGAAGCTGAAGCCCAGAGCCGACTCCTCGATCTGCCTGGTGACCGGGAGCCCGCCGGAGTGGCCGGCCTGGGTGTCGTAGCGCAGCAGTATCGGCCGCTCCGACCCGGTCGCCCACTGCATCATGGCCGCCATCTTGCGGGCGTGCAGAGGCGCCACGCGGGTGTCGCCGTCGCCGGTGATGAACAACACCGCCGGGTACTCGGTTCCCCGCTCGACGTTGTGGAATGGGGAGTACTCGAGCAGGTACGGGAACTGGTCGGGGTCCTCGGAGGAGCCGTATTCCGGCACCCAGAAGGGGGCGACCATGAACTGGTGGTAGCGGATCATGTCGAGCAGCGGGTAGGTGCAGACCACCGCACCGAACAGGTCCGGACGCTGGGTTACGGCCGCGCCGACGAGGAGGCCGCCGTTGCTGCCACCCCTGATGGCCAGCTTCCCGGGCCGTGTGTAGCCGTTGGCGATCAGCCACTCGGCCGCGGCGATGAAGTCGTCGAATACGTTCTGCTTGTTCTCCAGCATCCCGGCGCGGTGCCACTCCTCGCCGAACTCGCCGCCGCCGCGCAGGTTCGGGATGGCGAATACGCCGCCGTTCTCGACCCAAAGGGCCGCCGTGGATGAGTAGCCGGGGGTGGAGCTGGCGCCGAAACCGCCGTAGGCAGTTAGGTATGTCGGATTCTCGCCGTCCAGCTCGATGTCGCGGCGGTGGACGAGGAACATCGGAACCCGAGTGCCGTCGGCCGACTCGTACCAGACCTGGCTGATCTCGAAGATCTCGGGGTTGAACGGCACGTCGAGCTGGTACCACACTTCCTGCTCGCCGCTCTCGACATCGTAGCGGTAGATGGTGGTCGGGACGTGGAAGGAGGTGAAGATGAAGAACGCCTCGTTGCGGTCCCAGTCGCCGATGATGTTGCTGACGGTGCCGATGGTCTCGAAGGAGATCTCGCCGAGGCTGTTGCCATCCCGGTCGAAGCAGACGATGCTGGAGCGCACGTCGCGCAGGTAGTTGACGAAAATCCTGCCGCCGGCGCCGGTGATCGACTGCAGCACGGCGTCGTCGCGCTCGGGGATCAGCTCGCGCCAGTGCTCGCTGGTCGGGTTCTCGACCTCGGTGGTCAGGACGCGGCCGTTGGGCGCCTCCCAGTTGGTCTGGATTATCAGGTGGCCCTCGACGATGCCGCCGAAGAACCTGCCGTCGATGTCGTTTACCACCGTGATGAACTCGCCGTCCTCGGCTAGGTTCTTGATGTAGATTTCGGTCTTCTGCGCCGCGGAGCCGTAAAGAACGTGGACTATCAGCCAATCGCCCTCCTCGGACAGCACCGAGAACACTATCTTGTCCGGCCCGTAGCCGTCGCCGAAGAGCATCTGGTCCTCGGTCCACTCCGTCCCCATCCTGTGCAGGAAGACTCGCGGGCCGATGATGCTGAAGCGCGTGTAGATGAAGCCGCTGTTGTCGGGCAGGATGGAGAAGCCGAAGTAGCGCGACCCGGGCAGCGCGTCGGGCAGGTCGGCGCGGCCGTCGACGTCGAAGGCGCGGATGCTGATCTCGTCCATACCGCCCTCGCGCACGCCGTAGAGCATCAGTGATCCGTCCTCAGAGACGTCGAGCATGTTGACGCTGGTGGAGTGGTCCTCGCTCATCGGGTGCGGATCGATCAGCACCTGGTCCTCGCCGTCCAGGCCCTCACGCATGTAGATGACGAAGAGATCCTGGTCGGCGTCGCGCTTAGAGAGGAAGTAGCGCTCGCCGCGGGCGAACGGCACGCCGACGGCGTCGATGCGGATCAGCTCCGTGAGGCGCTCACGCAGGCCGTCGAGGTAAGGAAGTCCTCCCAGGAGCGACTCGGTGTAGGCGTTCTGGGCCTCGATCCAGGCGCGCGTCTCGGGGCTCTGCTGCTCCTCAAGCCAGCGGTAGGGATCGGCCAACTCGACGCCGTGGATCGTCTCCACCACGTCGCCGCGCCGCGTTTCCGGCGGACCGGCTTGTTCCTCCTGGGCCGTTAGAATCGGGCTCGCGACAAGGGCTACGAGTCCAAGCAGGAAAATGATTCTCAACCGTTTGGGCATTTCTTTATCCTCCGGATTCTAATAGCGATAGAGTACGGTCCTTTTTAAGGTCCGGACGCCGGCTTGTCAACGATGCGATGGATGGGGGAAAAAAAGGGCGGCCCGGTTACCCGGGCCGCCCTCGCTGGTTGCCGGCGTTAGTGCCTTTCGGGGTAGGGTGGATCCTCGGGGATCTGCGGAGGATTCTCCTCCAGCAGGCGTAGGATCTCCTCGATGGCCGCCTCGAGCTGGGGGTCGCGGCCGGCGACCACCAGGTCGGGCCGGTTGTCGACCTCGATGTCCGGCTCGACGCCCCGGTTCTCGGCTATCCACTCGCTCTCGAGGCTGAAGAGTCCGATATCGGGGACGGTGAGACCGCCGTTGTCCATCAGCGGCGGCGTGCCGCTGATGCCGATCAGGCCGCCCCAGGTGCGGGTGCCGATCAGTGGGCCCAGGCCACGCCTGCGGAAGAAGTAGGGTAAGGCATCGCCGCCGGAGCCGGCGTAGTGGTTGATGATGCAGACCATCGGCCCCAGGAAGCCGGTGACCGGAGTGCGTATGCTCTCGGTGTAGCGTGTCGCGATGTAGTTGTATACGGGCCGGCCGAGGCGATCGATCATGATGTTCGGGATGAAGCCGCCGGAGTTGAAGCGCTCGTCGATGATCAACGCCTGCTTGTGGACCTGCGGGAAGAATGTGCGGCTGAACTCGAACAGGCCGTCGAATGCCGTGTCGGGAACGTGGATGTAGCCGACCCGCCCTTCGGTCGCCTCTTCGACATAGCGGCGGTTGTTGGCCACCCAGTCGATGTAGCGGTGGATGAGGTCGTTGGCGATCGGCCGTACCTCGACCTCGCGGGCGCCCTCGGCGCTCGGCTCGGAGTTGACTGTCAGTGTTACCACCCTGCCGACCGTGTTCTGGAAGAAGCTCCAGGGGCTGGTAGGGTAGCGCAGCTCGCGGCCGTCGACGGCGATCAGGTAATCGCCCTCGTTAACGTCGACTCCCGGTTCGGTCAGCGGCGCGCGTCGCTCCGGATCCCAATTCTCGCCGGTGTAGATCTTGGCGATGCGGTAGAAGCCGCTCTCGCTGTCCGGCTCGAAGTCGCAGGCCAGGAGCCCGACGTTGACCCTCTGGACTTCGGGGTAGTCGCCGCCGCCGCGGTATGTATGCGATGCGCAGAGCTCGGCGATCAGCTCGCCGATCAGGTAGTTCAGATCGTCGCGGTGGGCCAGGTAGGGCAGCAGCACCTCGTAGCGCTCGCGCATCGCCTGCCAGTCGACGCCATGCATATTGGGGTCGTAGAAGAAGTCGCGCTCCAGGCGCCAGGCCTCGTAAAACATCTGGCGCCACTCGGCCCGCGGGTCGACGGTCGTCTGCAGGCCGGAGAGATCCAGCCGGCCGTCGCCGACGTTCTTGCCGGGGGCGGCGTCGATGATGCCGTAGGTATCGCGGGAAGCGTAGATGACCTTCTTGCCGTCGGCCGAGAGGGAGTAGGCGCTGATGCCGGCGATCACCGTCTCCACTTCGCGTTCGCCGAGGTCGAAGAACTGCAGCACGAGTTGCGGGCTGCCGTCAAATCGAGGAATGGCCGGGAGCGAAATGAAGAAGAGCTTGTCGCTTGTCGCGGTCAGAGAGCCATAGTTGCCGTCGGGCACCGGCAGGTTGAGGATACGGCCCTCGATCCCCTCGATGTCGATGCGCAGGCCCTCGTCCTCTTCGCCCTCTTCTTCTTCACCCTCGTCTTCTTCACCCTCGTCTTCTCCGTTACCGTTTTCGCCGTTCTCACCTTCCTCTTCCTCGATCTCCTCGTCGTCGCTCTCGGGCGGCAGCGGCGAGGGGGCGTCCGCCTGCAGCGTCACCACGGCCAGTGTCGAGGGATTCTGGTGCGTGATCTCGAATTCGAACTGGCTAAACTGCGGGTTGAACTCGCGGTCGGCGGCGAAGTAGAGGTAGCGGCCGTCGGGATCCCAGGCGGGATTGTTGTCGTTGGTCATGTCGCTGGTGATCTGGTGGGAGCGGCCCTCTTCGAGCGAGTAGAGGTAAATCGACGTAAAGTAGTTTGCCGAGTTCATAGAGTAGGCCACCCAGTTGCTGTCGGGCGACCAGACGCCGGTGAAGAAGTTCGAGCTGCCGGCGTAGTCTGAGTGGTCGATCTGCGTGATCTCCCGCGTTTCGACGTCGATGTAGTAGAGGTTGACGCCGGCGTCGGAGAACATAATCTTCTCGCTGTCGGGAGACCAGACCGGGAAGGACGAGTAGCGCTCGAGGCCGTCGGTCAGCTGGGTCTCCTCGCCCTCGCCACGGCGGTCGCGGATGTAGAGCTCATACTCGCCGGTGCGGTCGGAGAAGTAGGCGATCCAGCGGCCGTTGGGCGACCAGGCGGGCGAGATCTCGCGGATGCCCGGCGTCTGCGTCAGGTTGCGGGTGTCGCCGTTCTCGGCCGGCACGGTGAAGATGTCGCCGCGCGCCTCGAACACCGCCCGTACGCCGGAGGGAGATATGCCGCCGCTGTGGATGAAGCGGCTGACGTTGCGGATGCCCGGGCGGGTCAGCGTCAGGTCGTCGTAGACCTCGACCGACAGCCGCCGCGTCTCCTCGGTGGCCAGGTCGAGCACGTAGAGGTAGCCGCCGTTCTCGAAGACGATCGCCTCGGGGCCGAGGCTCGGCCACTTGACGTCGTACTCATCGAAGTCGGTCACCTTGCGGATCTCGCCGCTCGCGATCTCGTAGCAGAAGATGTTCATCGTGTGCTCGCGGTCGGAGATGAAGTAGATGCGCTCGCCGTGCCACATCGGGAAGGCGTCGGTGCCGTCGAAGTCGGTAACCCGCTCGATCGAGTTGGCCTCGAAGTCGTAGATCCAGATGTCCTGCGCCATGCCGCCCCGGTAGCGCTTCCAGGTGCGGAACTCGCGGCTCATGCGGTTGTAGGCGATGCGGCTGCCGTCTTCATTGAACGAAGTGAGCCCCCCCGCCGGCAGCACCAGCGCCTCGGGGAAGCCGCCGTCGGCGGGAACCCTGAACAGGCGTTCGACGCGGTAGCTGTAGCTCTCGCGCCGCGAGCGGAACAGGATCGACTCGCCGTCGGGGAACCACTCCAGCGCCCCGTCGCCTTGCGGGTGGAAGGTGAGGCGTGTCGGCGCGCCGCCCATCGCCGGCATAACGTAGACGTCCAGGTTGCCGTCGTACTGAGCCGAGAATGCGATGCGCGTGCCGTCGGGCGAGAACTTCGGGAACTGCTCCATGCCGACGTGCGACGTCAGCCGCCGCGCCACGCCGCCCTCGCTCGAGACGGTCCACAGGTCGCCGGCGTAGACGAAGACCACCTGGTCGCCGTGGATGTCGGGGTAGCGCATCAGGCGCGCCTCGTCAGCCCCGGAGGGGGCGACGAGGAGCAGGACAAGTAGTGCTGCGAGAAGCGCTTTCCTCATCTGTTTATCCTCCTGTGAGAACAGATAAATTGGGTCACGAAAGAGTTTTTCTGTAAAGGCGGGAGGGTAGAGCAACCAGACGCCAGGCGGCAAGCCGCCCGAAATCCACTCCAAAGGTAAACTCCCCCCTTACCATCCTGTGATAAATGACGATTCTCGCGCCGAAAAGTTCGCAACTGCGCATCGGTCGTTTTTAAGTTGATTCTGGCAGACTGCGTTACTATATCACTACTCTGAGCGGATGCGGAGAGCGAAGGAGAGGATCGATGGAAAAGCACCACCTGAGGAGGGACGACAGGGAGCTGACCAACGGCGACGAGATCGACCGCATACTGACGACCAGGCCATACGTCACCGTCGCCGCCTGCCGCGACGGCGAGCCGTACTTAGTGGTTCTTACGCACGGCTACGACGCCGGACAACGCCGTCTATACTTCCACTGCGCCGCTGATGGGAAGAAGATCGACTTCATGAAGGCGAACCCGCGGGTTTGGGGCATCGCCATCGAGGACCTCGGCTACCTCGACGGCGCCTGCGACCACGCATACCGCACCGCCATGTTCGGCGGCCTCGTCGGCTTCGTCGAGGATGAGGAAGAGAAGCGCAGGGCACTGGAGCTGATGATTGGCCAGCGGGAGAGCGATCCGGAGCGCGTCAAGGCCGAGCTGCTCGAGCCCCGCAGGATCAGGGAGATCACGATAGGCCGCATCGACGTCGACAAGATCAGCGGCAAGCAGTCGCTGCCTGAAGGGGATTAGGATTATCGACTCCTCATGGCCTATTGTCCTCCCGGACCCTATAATTCCGTTCGGCTTTATAAGGAAGGGTAAACGGGAGTGGCCGAACCGGTAGCGGCGGAATCACGGGAAGGGTCAAAAGCGGGCCCGGATTTCATAAGACCGCTGGTGCTGCTCGCGGCCGTCGCACTGCTCGCATTTTCCGTATTCCAGGAATTCAACCTCTACTCGTTCTATCTGGCGCAGGACCGCTTACCGTTGTGGGACATGGCGGCCCACGGTTGGGAGGGCCTGCAGCTCGCCCGCGACGTCAGGTCGTTCGACCTCCCCGGATTCGCCTGGCACCTCAACCGGCACTACACCTGGCCGTTTGTCTACTCCCTTCTGCTTGTTCCCTACTTCCTCGTCGGCGGCATGAGCTTCGCCGCGGCCACGATGCTCAGCACCACCCTGTTTGCACTCACACCGTTGCTCCTGCTCTGGGCCGGCTACGAGATCGACGGGGGAAAAGGATCTGCAGGAGTCTGGGCGGGGGCGGCAGCCGGCATACTGTTCCTGGCGAGTCCGCTGCTCAGGCTGCTGGCCATCCTGATCATGATCGAGATGCCGGCCGTATTCTTCTCCCTGCTGGCGCTCTGCCTATACTTGCGCGCCCGGCGGATCGGCTCCCTGAACGCCTATCGTCTCGCGGGCCTCGCCGCCCTCGTACTCTTCTTCACCAAGTACAACTACGGGCTCATCTGGCTGCTCGCGGTGGCCGCCAACGAGTTCTGGAGTCTCCCTGCTGATCGGAGGCGCGCGGGCCTGCGGCGCGCCGCCGGAGTGCTCTGGCCACTCAGGCGCCCGCGCGTCGGGAGAATCGTCCTCGCCGCCTACCTCCACCTGCTCGCAGTGCTCTTCGTCCTGGGGATCAACATCGGCGACTCGGTATACGCTGGCCTGGTGATCGGAGCCGCGCTTCTTGCGCTCATCTATTGGAGGCGCCGCGAGGACCTTTTACGATGGTGGCGGGGGCTGAGCGTGCGCGGCCGGGCCGCGCTGGAGACCTTCGTCTTCCCTGTATGGGTATGGGGCCTGAGCCCGAACCCGATACACCTCAGGGGCGTGTTCGGCTTCCTGATGAACCGCCCCGGCGACCTGCCGCTCCTCTCCCCCCAAAGCCTGCTCTTCTACTTCAGCTCGTTCATAAACGACTACGTGGCAGAACCCCTGCTGGGGCTGGCGCTACTGGCGCTGGCGTTATCGGGACTGGCCCTCTGGCGGAAAGGGAGTTACCGGATACTGATCCTCGCCACCGGCCTCAGCGTTCTGCTGATGACCCTTCACGCCTACAAGCTGCCACGCTTCTTCGCCACCGCGGCGCCCCTGCTGATGCTCCTGGCGGCGCTCGCCTTCGCCCACTGGGTTTATGACATCGGCGCGAGAAAAATAATCGGCGCTGCCCTGTGCGCCGTTGCCGTCCTGGGTGTCCTGCTCGTCTTCTTCCTTTCGCAGCCATACGAGCGGCTGCGGCGCGAGTACACCCTTTACTCCGGCGACCCCGCCCTGGGGGATTGCCTGGGCTACCTGGAGGAGAGCGTGGCCGGCGATGGGCGCGTGGCTGTCGTCGGCGCTTTCAACGAGCTGAGCATCGATCTCGTCCGCTGGGCGCTGCTCGAGAGGCCGGCATCGGGCGGCCTCGTCTTCGTGGCCCCGCTCCCCCGAATCGAACCGGAGGCGCCGCCCGCGGAGGTGCGGCAGTGTCTGGACGAGTGGGTAGGCTGCGAGCACCCCGACCGGATCGTGGCAATCAAGTTGCTGCCGGCCAGCCCCTACTACGGCAGCGAGGATTACCAGGCCCACAACGCCTGGCAGCTCGCGCCGATCGCCGTCCTGAAAGCAAACAGCGGTTGGCGTCAGGAAGGCTACAGCTATTTCGGCGGGCTTGGACTAGAAATCATCATCTTCGGGAGCCCGCGGGCCGCCGATCCGGAACCGTAGCCTCGTCGGCCTCGGAACCGATCGGGCCACCGTCGCGCGTGTCGGTGGTGCGATAAGCTTGTCAACTTCAATACGGGGGGAGATACATGAGAAAGAATCTTGTCCTTGCACCGATAGTATTAATACTATTCGCGGCGGGCGCCATCGCCCAAACTGATGGTTCGGCCCTCTACCCCGAGATCAAGCCGCTGCGCAGCGGCTACCTGCAGGTCTCCGAGCTGCACGAGATCTACTGGGAGGTCTGCGGCAACCCCGACGGCATCCCGGTGATCGTCCTCCACGGCGGCCCCGGCGGCAGCGCCGGCCCGCGCATGCGCCGCTTCTTCGACCCGGAGCGCTTCTGCATCATCCTCCACGACCAGCGCGGCGCCGGCCGCAGCCGCCCCACAGCGGAGTTTCGCCGGAACACAACGCAGGACCTCGTCGCCGACATCAACCGCCTGCGCGAGCACCTCGGCGTCGACCGTCCCGCCATACTCTTCGGCGGCTCCTGGGGCTCGACGCTGGCCCTGGCATACGCCGAGGCCCACCCCGAGCGGGTCGCCGGGATCGTCCTCAGGGGAGTCTTCACAGCCAGGCGCCTCGAGATCGACTACTTCTACCACGGCGGCGCAGCCCTCTTCTATCCGGAAAACTGGGAGCGCCTGCGCGCCCTCGTCCCCGACCCCGAGAGCCTTGACTACCCGCGCCAGCTCTTCGAGATGATCCAGAGCGACGACCCCGAGACCCGCCGGCGAGCCATCGACGGCTGGGCCCGCTACGAGATCCGTATGGTCTCGGTGGGCATGACCGACGAGATAGCCGAGCAGATAATCAACGACAACGACATGACTACGTTCTCTGTGCTGGAGAACTACTACATGATGAACAGCTGCTTCCTCGAGGAGGGGCAACTGCTGCGCGACGCCAGCCGTATCGCCCATATTCCGACCTTCATCGTCAACGGCCGCTTCGACGCCGTCTGCCCGCCCAGGACCGCCTACGCGCTGGCCCGGCGGCTGGAGAACGTCGTCCTCGAGCTGCCCCAGGACGCCGGCCACTCCGACTACGAGCCGTCCATCGCAGCGGCCCTCGTCCGCGGCGCCGCCTGGGTCGCCGATCAGATCGAAGGCGGTAGCGACTAAAAGATTTCTGCTAGCGGAGGGGTAAATTGGACTGGGATCGCAACAAGAAGATACTGCCCGGCATCTTCGCCGCCGTCGGCCTCAGCCCGATGGTCGGGCTGCATCGGCTGCGGGAGGCGGAGGGGATCTCGACGCGCATCCTGGGCAAGCTCGACTATTACAACCCTTCGGGCAGCCTCAAGGACCGCATCTACCTGCACATGTTCGACGAGGCCGAGGCGCGCGGCGAGCTGCGGCCGGGCATGACTGTGCTCGAGTGTTCCACGGGGAACGCCGGCGTCTCCTGCGCCTTCGTCGCCGCGGTCAAGGGCTACCGCTGCCTCGTCGTCATGCCGGAGGGTATGAGCGCCGAGCGGCGCAAGCTCGACCGGGCCTACGGCGCCGAGCTGGTGCTGACGCCCGGCGGCGAGTCGGATGTCGACCTGGCGCTGCGCAAGACCGAAGAGATGCGCGCCGCCGATCCGGAGAGGTACTGGGTGCCGGCCCAGTTCGACAACGCCGACAACGTCGAGGCCCACTACCGCACCACCGGCCCCGAGATCTGGGAGCAGGCCGGCGCGGTGATCGACGCCTTCGTCGCCACACAGGGCACCGGCGGCACGATCACCGGCGTCGGCCGCTACCTGCGAGAGCGCAAACCGGGCGTGCGCCTCTGGGCCGTCGAGCCGGCCGAGTGCCCCCTGCTCTCGCGCCGCACCTGGGGCACGCACGGCATCGAGGGGATCGGCGACGGCTTCGTACCGCGCAACCTCGACCTCTCGCTGCTCGACGGCGTCATCAGCACCTCGACCGCGGAGGCGGTGGCCTCGGCTCAGCGGTTGGCGCGGCTTGAGGGCATCTTCTGCGGCATCTCATCCGGCGCCAACGTCGCCGCCGCCCTCAAGCTCGTACGTCGCCACCCCGGTATCGGCTGCATCGTAACCATGATCAACGACTTCGGCAGCCGCTACTGCTCCACCGCCCTCTGCGGCGAAGAAAAAGAGCTCGACGTGCCCGCGCGCGACCACCCGATGGACGAGCGCACCGCCGCCGGGCTGGACGAGTACCAGCCCGGCTGGGAAATCATCGACTGAGAGGCTTGGCATTTGCTATTCTCGGCTAAAGCCGAAGATATGGGAGGTTTGCCGTGCGTTGCATAGCATTCATAGCAGTTTCGCTCATCGGTTTTGCGTTGCTCTCGGCGTGCCCGGGCCGGCCCGCCCCTGCGGACCTGGTGCTGCTGGGCGGCGAGGTCTACACAATGGACCCCGGCCACCCGTGGGCTAACAGCGTCGTCATAACCGGCAACACGATCACCGCGGTCACCGACAGCGCCGAGGAGGCGCGCGCATACGTCGGGCCGCAGACGAGGGTTGTCGACCTCGAGGGGGCCTTCGTCCTGCCCGGCTTCATCGACGGCCACGTGCACTTCAACCGCGCCGGCGCCCTGATCAACGACGCCAACCTGATGACCGTGGCCGACGACGCGGGCCTGCGCGCCGAGATGGAGCGGGTTGTCGCCATCCTCGACGACGGCGAGTGGATCACCGGCGGCCTCTGGGGCGCCTACGAGCAGTGGGCCCTGGGCGCGGCCGAAGCGGGCGAGGGGGTGGCTGATCGCTGGCGGCCGCAGCGCCGCACCATCGACGACATCGCGGCTGACAATCCCTGCCTCCTCTGCAGCTACGATTACGAGCTCTACCTCGCCAACACAGCCGCCCTGCGCGCCGCCGGCCTCGAGGCCGAGCCTCTGCCGGGTATGGTGCTGGATGCCGAGGGGCGCCCGACGGGGCTGATCGAGCGCGGCTCGCCGGCGCTGGAGAGGCTCCGCGCCGCTGTGGCGGAAAAGTCGCACGCGCGCCTGCTGGACGAGAACCGCGCCGCCCTGCGGCGGCTGGCAGAGTCGGGGATCGTCGAGGTTCACGACATCGCGGTGCCAGACCAGACCGCCCGCTTCGTCGAACTGCAGGCCGGCGGCGAGCTAACCTGCAGGGTCTGGCTGCGGCCCGACCTCTCGCGCGGCGAGGAGCTGCGCGACCGCGGCATGACGATGGGGCTCCACCCGGCCTCCGGCGAGCCCGACGCCTGGCTGCGCTACGGCGCCCTCAAGGGCTACGTCGACGGGATCATGGGCACCCACGGCGCCCTCTTCTTCGAGCCCTACGACGACCAGCCGGACAACTACGGCCACTTCCGCCGCCACACCAGCGACGACCCCGACTACCGCAACGGCAACATGGAGAAGCTCTACGGCCTGCTGCGGACCGGCTACGAGGCCGGCTTCGTCGCCAACGTCCACGCCATCGGCACCCGCGGCGTCGCCCTGCTGCTGGACACCATCGAGCGCCTGCGCGACGAGACCGGCGAGGACCTGCGCGGCTTCCGCGTCATCCATGCCCAGGTGGTCCGCCCGCAGGACTTCCCACGCTTCCGCGACCTCAACGTCATCGCCGAGGTCAACCCATACCACCTCTCTGACGACATGCGCTGGATGGAGGAGCGGATCGGCCACGAGCGCTGCCGCGGCGCCTACGCCTTCCGCTCGCTGATCGACAACGGCGCCACCCTCTGCATCGGCTCCGACTGGCCCGGCACCTCGGCGGCCGAGTACCTGGTGCACCCCCGCTACCTGATCCACGCCGCCGTCAACCGCACCACGCTGGACGGCACGCCGGAGGGCGGCTGGTTTCCGGAGCAGCGGATCACGATCGAAGAGGCGTTGCGCGCCTACACGATCAGCAACGCCTACGCCGCCTTCGAGGACGACGTCCGCGGCTCGCTCGAGCCGGGCAAGCTGGCCGACATCGCCGTCTGCGACCTCAACCTGCTGCGCTGCGATCCCTCCGAGATACTCGATATGAACGTCGTGATGACGATAGTCGACGGCCGCGTCATCTTCGAGAGAGAGGAAAACGGAAGGGAGTAGACGGGCTCGGCTGAGGCGCTCGAGGCGGCTGCAGCCCGCCGGCTTCAGGCGTCGTGATCGGCTTCGCCCGCCTTGCGGGGTTCGTGGCTCGTCGCGACCTCTACAATACTGCGGTAGAGTTTCTCGAAATGCGACGCCGTCACTTCCTTGAATATGACGGCATCCGCACCGTTACGCAGTGCCCGCGCGGCGATGTCCTCGCTGTAGAAACAGGTGTAGAAAATGAAGGGGATGGAGTTACCCTTCTTCCGGAGGGCCAGAAGGAATTGCATACCGTCAGTCTTTGGCATCATGTAGTCGCAGAGGACGCAGTCGTAGTCCTCCTCGTGCAGCCTGGCCAGCGCCTCCTCGGCAGATCTCGCCAGGTCGATTTTCAGATTGCCGTTCTGGCGCAGCAGATTCAACCTCGTCAGCTCAAGGTCGTCTTCGTTGTCGTCGATGTGGAGGATGCGCAATCCCTTCATACAGAATCTCGTCGCGACCGCAGAGGAGAGTGCTCAAACACCGGTTATCCACCTCGCGTTGCCGCGGGCGACCGTGTCGCTCTTGACACCTCGCTCCACAGCGTACCGAGGATGCCTCACGGTGCTGCATCTTTAGCGTTTCTCTTTAGTTATGAATCGACGCTCGCTGGTGGTCAATGCCGGCGTGACAGATATGGTCATTAATGGAGACATACCCGCCGGTTGACGGCGTTGGATCGCCCAATCCGGTGGCTTGCATCGCGATTTATGGCCTCGCGGGCCGCGCGCGAACGGAAAAACGAAAAGCGGCTGAGTCCAAGGAGGGTTCGAGGTGAAGTGGCGCGCCCGGCAGGGCTTGAAACTGCGACGCTCAGCTCGAGGGGCCAAAACGAGTTTAGAAAGTTGTGATTTCAGACTTGGGTTATCATTTATCGGTAGTGTCCCGTCAGCGCCTCATAGAGTCTGCCCTCGACGGCCGCCTCGATCTCTTCCAGGCTCCTCAAGCCGAATATGAACGCGATGGCGATGGGATCCGCGCGGTACGACGTGTGCCCCTCGTAAAAACCGTATCGCATGATGTAGTAGGGCACCATCTCGCCGGTGTGGATACGGGTCAGAGCTTCAATCATTGTATTCATCTCTTCGGCACTGAGACGAGAATAATTCTCTCTGAGTAACTCCAGCTCATTCTCATCCAGCTCCCGGTGCAGGTAGATTTGCGAGTTGCCTAGTATTTCGTCGTCAAAGATCGATTCCTGAAAACCCTTCGATCCCTGCGCCGCTAAGTGCACCTGTTTCCCGTTGTACAAGAAATATTCAAAAGGTTCCCAATATTGGGAAGCACGGCCCAAATCGTATTCCATAAGGAGCATGTTCCATACGTGGTACAGCGGTCTGGCCATCTCGGGATGAGTCAGCCCCAGCCTGCCGACCAGACGGTTATCGCCCACCAGGACGGGAATGATCTCCTCGTCTTCCGCTAAAAATCCTGCTGCCGAGATTCGTCCTGGACGCCCGATCTCAGTGATCTGTTCGATCGGTCTCCCGGTGATGCTCCGGGTTGCTTCCAGTTCCCGCTCGTTGTGTAGCCCCGTCTCGGCGAGCGTGGGAAAGTCGGCACCATCTACCGCCAGTTGATTCCCTTTGCAGAAGGGATGCCGTTGATCCGGATTGATACCGCGGTTCTCGACGGTGACGGGAACAACTGCGTACTCTTGGTCACTGGTAAAAACAACGATGTACTCGAAGCCTTCCTCCGTAACATACGGCGACGGCATTTCGGGCCGCCGATCATAAGTCTGCGGGTATGGTTCGTATGTTTGCCCGCTGATAGGACTCCTGATCAACTTGGCGCCGACGGCACCTTCGTCCTGATCATGTTCTGCAGCGAGGATGAACAGACTCACGCTTGCCAGGAGAGCCGGGAAAATTACTGCCGCTGAAACAGGAAAATGGGGTCTGCCCGCGCCCACTTATGCCTCCTCTAAGATGCTGTCCGCCGAAGCCCGTAAGGCAAGCCTCGAGTTTCTCCAAGTGTGACAACCGATGTTTTCTTTCCCGAGGCCTTCGGCAACGGCGCCGGGTTGATGCTATTGACACACCTATAAGGGGAATGTTCCATCCGGCCCGATAAGGAATCCCTGAATCCGACCTGGGCTCAGGGGCAGAGGCTTGGTTGTTTCTGTAATCGGCGAGCGAGCCGGTGCTGAGTCCTTACTTCTCCTCATTCCGTGTCGGTTTCATTCCCTCCCGAGTCTTCCTCCTCGGGTGTCAACACCTCCAGGATTCTCGTCAGCGTTTCCTCATCGTCGGTCCACGTTTCGACGACCCGCTCGTGATCAAGCTCTATTTCGACGCCGGTGCCGCTTCGTGCTCTTGTCCGTTGGATTTCGGACAGCAGCGGCCTGAAGGAGATTGTCCTGCCGAGCACGTAGGTGTCGGGTCCGATAAAGCTGTTTTCTTCGGTCAGGGATTGCCTCAGGCGCGCGTAGTGCCCGGCGGCTGCTTCTTCATTGCCGAAGCGGGATAATATTATCTGCACCCGATTCCCTTCGCCGTCCCAGTTGAGTTCACTGATGGTGCAGTGAATGCTGTCTTCAGCGAGATCCGACAGCGTTTCGATCGAGGGGGAACTGGGGTCTTCTCGGCACACGTATTCGAGCGTCAGGTTCAATAGAGATAGGTTAGAATGGTAGCTCCAGAGATATCCCTGGCCAGAGCTCACTTCCAGCAGCTCGGCCGGGTCGACGCTATCCAATATCGGCACGTCGTTCCACTGGCCTGCGCGAATCATTCTCATGAGGTCTCGCAGCTCTTCAGCGACCAGGAACTCCTGCGTCGGCGTCGCGAATCCATAGAGCTGGTCTTCCGCTCCCGCGGGGCGGAAGAGATAGATCGGCCGCCTGCCGATCCTGCCGTTCTGGGCCTCCAACTCGCCCCCTTCGGAGGCGCGCTCGATGAGGGCATCGAGGTCGGCGAAGCGGTAAACGCGCAGCCACCTGCTAGGCGACCAGCTTCCATATAGCCTCCCGTTGGCCTCGAACCTGTAGGCGCACTTCCTGTTTATCCATCGCCTTTCGCCGTCCGCCGTCACGATGCCGGCGTCCTTAAGACTTAGCTTGATGATGGCTGCCCTGGTTTCCGAATCGTACTGCCCCGCCAGCGAGGGCGGGAGGTATTGCTCTCCCGACGGCATCAGGTCCCTTCCCTCCACGATGTAACTTCTGTAGATCTCCCTCGGGCAGGTGCGCAAAAAAGCTTCCTTGTCGAAATGGACTATCTCCCCGTATGCGTCGGCAGGAAACCAGCAGAGAAGCTCTTCCAGAGAAGGTCCCGCCTGGGCGGTTGCCGTCAGCGCTACGCACACTGATAGAAGGTAAGTGAGAATCGCTTTGCTCTTCATGAAACCGTTCCTCCGTAGTCGCGGATTGTCTACCCGCAGGTAAGACGATTCGGGGTCTCGACAGGCATATATTAAAAGGTCCACCCCGTCCCTTTGACATGAGCTGAGCAAGATCCGTTCCTGCGATTGCCCCAGTTGTCTATCGTTGCGGTCGGCTTGAGATGACGAGGCTTTTCGCGGGGAATCCAGGTGCCTGCAAACGTGCCGGGCGTGGCAAACGCGACACATGCATCCAGCATGTTGACACGAGGGGAGTCGTTGCAGGTAACGCCCTTGCCCACCGGGGGAGCCGCGCGATGATTTCAGAAAACCGACAGGTCAAACGCGGCGACGAGCCGGTTTCCTTGTGCTGGCGGAGCGAAGGAGTGTCGATGGCGCGCCCGGCAGGACTCGAACCTGCGACATTCTGCTTAGAAGGCAGATGCTCTATCCGCCTGAGCTACGGGCGCGCTGGTCGGGGCGAGAGGATTTGAACCTCCGACCTCCTGCTCCCAAAGCAGGCGCGCTGCCAGGCTGCGCCACGCCCCGAATCTCGAGGCATTCTAGGTACGGCTTCCGACGGGTGTCAAGGAGGGCCATTAATACCAGAGTGTTTCAGGGTTTGACGCAATCCAATTACATCATGGTGGGACAGTCCGCCGCGGCGGATTCCTGTCTGTCCCGATTGGTCCGAGTAGGCGGATAAAACTATAAGTCATTGAATTGGTAGTCACTGAGCCATGGGCAGTAGGTAAGACGCGATAGGGATAATGTCACTCCTTCGGCAACTTCTCCGGCCAGCGGCAGAGGTCGTATAGACAGCACTCGGCGCAGCGCGGCCTGCGGGCGGTGCAGACGGTGCGGCCGAGCTCGAGCA
The DNA here is from genome assembly GCA_964408025.1 of uncultured Acidobacteriota bacterium. Taxonomy (GTDB): domain Bacteria; phylum Acidobacteriota; class DATKUA01; order DATKUA01; family DATKUA01; genus CAYOXX01. Next base: position 18,849 of record CAYOXX010000042.1, read on the forward strand.
GGTTCATGTGCAGGCTGTATGCCTTGCCCTCCGGCACCAGCGGCGCCATCAGCCGGAACGTCTTGACCGCGTTGGCGCTCTCCGGCACCAGGCCGAGGCGGCGGGCGATGCGGTGTACGTGAGTGTCGACCGGGAAGAGGTCGCGCCCGCAGGCGATCATCAGCACCACGGCGGCCGTCTTGACGCCGATCCCTTTAAGCTTGGTTAGTGTCTCGAACGCCTCCCCCGCCGGCATCCCGCAGAGGGATCGCAGCGAGAGCTCGCTGTAGGTCGAGTTCACCCATCGCAATATCTCCTGGATGCGCTCGCTCTTCTGGCGGTGGAGCCCGGCGGGGTGGATAGCGTCGGCAACCTCTTCGCGTAGGGCTTCCATAGCTTCGCGCCAGGTCAAGAAGCGCCGCCTTAGGCGGCCGTAAGCGAGGTCGCGGTTGCCGTCGCTGGTGCTCTGGCTCAGCACCGTCTTGATCAGCACGTCCAGGGGGTCGCCGCTAGCGCGTCGGCGCGGCACGCCCTGCTCGCGCTCGAGAACGCGCGCGATCTCGGCCGTCCGATCCCGCAATCTCCGCCGATTCTCTGCCATGCCGTCTGTCTGGTGGTGCAAATTAAGGTTGGGGGTGCTGTTAGCGCACGTCGATTTCCAGCAGGCCGCGCGGGTCGCAGACGACGCCCTCGACGCGCAGCATCCAGTGCAGGTGCGGCCCGGTAACCCGCCCCGTGGCGCCCGAGAGGCCCACGATCTCGCCTGTGCCAACCTCTTGCCCGACGCCGACCGTGATCTCGGAGAGGTGCAGGTAGCCGCTGAATACGCCGAGGCCGTGGTCAACGATAACCGTGTTGCCGCCGAAGAACAGGTCTCGCGTCAGCGCCACACTGCCGGAATTGGAGCTCGAGATCGGCGTGCCGGTCGGCACCGCCAGGTCGGCGCCGCGGTGGTAGGAGCGCTCCTCGCCGTTGAACACGCGGCTGACCCCGAACGGCGCGCTCCAGCGCCCGTCGGCCGGGGCGACGAACGGCCCGCTCCAGAGGCGCCGCTGCGCACCGGCGGCGTAGGCGGCCCGCAGCGCCTCGTTGTCGAGCCGCACCCTCTCCAGGTCCTCAGGGCTGAGCCGCACGAAGCGGGGGTCGACGCTCAGCTCCTGCCGCGGGAAGTCGACGGCCCCGACAGTCAGCAGGCGGCTTGCCAGCGCCTCAGTGCCGTCCTCGAAGCGGACCCTCACCCTGAGTTCGTGCTCGCCCGGCGTGCAGTTACGGTCGACCGCGGCGACAGCTACCAGGCGCTCGCCGTCGGCGCCGAAGCGCACCGGCCGACCGCACCACTGCCCCTCGGCCCAGACAACCGGCGTCGGCGAGGCCAGCACCAGCAGCAGCGGCTCCCCCTGCCGCACGCCGCGGCAGCGCACCTGAAGGCCGAGCTCCTTCGAACCGAGCCCGAGGAAGGCGACCGCCGCCAGCGCGGTGAAAAGTGCCGTGTACTTTCTCATGGCTCTCGAATGATAACAGCATCGGCGGAGAAGGGAACATAATGGAGACTACGCGATCTCGAGCGGCATATCTCTCGTGGAGAGCCGCACGCGGCAGGAAAGCTGCTATATTTGGGGCTGACATACGGGGGGAATCGATGAGCTTTTCTTTCAGGTTCGCTTCGGCTTGTCTCTTGACTCTCGTGCTGCTCGCCGCCGCAGGCGCGCGGGCGGATGAGGGCACCCTCTACAGGATCGTCGAGCCGCGCAAGAATCGTCTCTACCACGGCGCCTTCCCGCCCGATCCCGACTACGGCGACGAGGTAGTCCTCCCCGAAATCCTCGACGAGTACGAGCAGGCGGTCGGCAGGCGGGCGGTGATCGTCTACTTCTCCCACAACTGGTACCGCAGCCGCCAGTTTCCGCTCGAGACCGCCGAGTGGATTCGCCAGCGCAATGCAGTACCCTTCATCCGCCTCATGCTACGCTCGACCGCCCGGCAGGACCGGGCCGACAGGAAGTATAAGCTGAGCAAGATCATCGCCGGCCGCTTCGACAACAACCTCAGGGCTTGGGCCGGGGCCGCGCGCGACTTCGGCACGCCCCTGATCGTCGAGTACGGCACCGAGTGCAACGGCCGCTGGTTCGCTTGGAACGGCTGGTGGAACGGCAAAGGGAAGACCAAGGGGTATGGCGACCCCGAAGTCGCCGACGGCCCCGAGCGTTTCGTCGCCGCCTTCCGCCGCATCGTCGACCTGATGCGCACCGAGGGTGCCGACAACATCACCTGGGTCTGGCACCCCAACGCCACCGACTGGCCGCAGAACAAGTGGAACCGGATGGAGAACTACTACCCCGGCGACGACTACGTCGACTGGATCGCCGTCAGCGCCTACGGCCCGCAGGAGCCATTAGAGGACTGGGGCGAGAGCTTCCGCGAGCAGATAGATCCCTGCTACGACCGCCTGCGCGAGCTGGCGCCGGACAAGCCGATCTACATCGCCGAGTTCGGCTGCCACGAGTTCAGCGTCGCCTCCGACACTGACGAAAGCTTGCGTGCTGACCGCTGGGCCGAGGCCGCGCTGGACGACATATTCGCCCGCCGCTGGCCGGCGGTTTTTGGCTTCACTTGGTGGAACGAGTCCTGGGAGAACGACGACAATCCCGAGCACGACACCACCATGCGCGTCCAGGACATCCAGGCCCTCGCCGCAGTCTTCAAAGCCCAGCTCAAGGCGAACAGGAAGAAGCTACAGAGGCGGCCAGTCACACGCAGAGTGAGTTGAGTCGCACAACGATGGGCAATTACTTCATGTAGGTCGAATCATTCGGCGAGGAGGTCTGGATGGTGCTGCCGCAGCCAGGCTAGGACTTCCCCGTGGAGCAATTCCGTCTCCTCGATCAAGCCTTGAACATCCGATTCAGTTGCCACGCCGGCCGCATCGTACTCTGCCTGATTCCTGAGCGAGCGGCAGCTATCGAGAAAATCCGCCCTTTGTGCTTGGGCCGGCCCGATGATGAGCGGCAAGCACTGTATCGTAACGAAGTGGGAGGGAGATCCGGATGATGTTCTGTAACCGGCTGCTCGCAGTGCCGACTTACACAGTTGCAGGGCAGCGTTGTAGGCGATGTTGAATCTCCAGTCCAGGTTTAAACTTTCGGATTTACACAACTCTAGATCGCGTTCAACAACTTCTAGTATGCTGCTAATCTCATCAGCAGAAGTCTGCTCCTTCTTCAGATATCGCTTACGAACAAATAGCTCCAAGCTCATCCTCACCACCAATTAAGAATATTTTCTTGCTGCGGACAATGCTGTTTACAAAGTGATTTCCCTGCTTATATTTTTTTTTGAATTCAGAAGCAGTGTATGTATTCAAATTTATCTCGCGTTGTAAAGTACTCTTCACCCCTGAGAGCGCAATCGCCGCGTCCTTCAGTGTCAAATCTCCAATGATTAATAGGTCTATGTCGCTATCGAATTCATCTTTGTTCTGGGCTAATGAGCCATAGATTAAAGCCACTTCAACGCCCCCCTCCAGTCCTTTTAAGCCCTCGCGAAGTAAGTCTCCAAAATTAACTGTTTTTAAAAAAACATTCCTCAAGTCACCGAAAATTGGTGAAGACTTGTTAGCCTTATAAGATATCCTATTACCGAATGCTTTTTTTGTTATAAGATTCAGGTTTTGCAGCTTCTCGAGGTTGCGTTGGATGGGATAACGAGAATGCTTTAGAGCAGAAGCGAGTTGACCCTGGTCGAATTCTTCGTCTGGATGAGAAAGGAAAAAACCTAGGAGTTCAGTAAAGATCTTGTTCGCGAATAGGTTGTTGATGGCCGATGCGTGCATGGTTTAGCTCCGAACGGCCTAATTATTAGGCCAATCAGCCCAAAAGTAAAGCCGCTTTGTTCAGGAGGCTGGTTTCCGGCCGCATCTGTCCGTTAGCTGCTCTCCGCCGGCTTGTGGTGCCGTGGGGGCCCTCAGTGGACGCGGTAATCGTCGTCGTCTTCAAAAAGGTTGCGGATTTTGTCCAGGTCGATGACGCGCGGATCGCGGCTCCGTCGGCTGCGCCCACGGCCGCCCAGCATCGCCCACAGCCTGTTCCTCTTGATGAAGATGTATCCGAAGACGAGTCCGCCCAGGTGGGCGATGTGCGAAATGCCCCCGCCCGCGCCGGCCATCGAGGAGACGAACACCATGACGCCGACGATGAGCACGAACCACTTCGCCTTGATCGGAATCAGCAGGTTGAAGTAGATTACGCGCTCCGGGAAAAAGAGGCCGAAGGCCAGTATCACGCCGTATATGGCACCCGAAGCGCCTACTGTCGGTATCGCCTCCGTCCCCGGCGCCAACAGCGGCTGCAGGACCGCCACCAGCAGGCCGGCGCCGACGCCGCAGAAGAGGTAGTAGACTAGGAACAGCCGGGTGCCCATCGCCTTCTCCACGTCGCCGCCGAACATCCAGAGGGCGAACATGTTGAACAGCACGTGGTAGAAGCCGCCGTGCAGGAACATGTAGGTGAACGGCATCCAGAGCGTCAGGCTGCCCCAGAACAGCTGCGGCGTCATCCCGAGGACGACCTGCAGGCTGTAGACGATCTGCGCGCCGCCCTCGGCGCCGAACAGCCGGGGTAGGAACATGAGTGCGAAAACGGCGACGTTGGCGATCAGCAGTGCCTTCACCGCCGACGTCAGCGGGCCGCCGAAGCGGATCCGCGTCCGGCCGTGGCCGTATGGGCTGTACATCTCGTGCCCCCGATGCGGTTCGCCTAGAAATCGGAAACAGGGCTCAGTATAGCGCCACCTCCAGGCTAGTCAAGCAGGGCCGCGGGCCGCGCCTCGCGGCCGGCGCGGATTGGTCGGTAGAGCCCGCGGGAGCGCGTAGAAAACCGCTCGAAAAAAAACCGCTCGCTCCCTTGACAGCTACGGGGTGCTTTAGTATGCTCTCGCGTTCCTGAGCAGCGGGAGCGCCGCCGCGGCCACACGATGCCCGCGGAAAGCCGGCGAGGAAGCTGGTTTATGCGAGCGGGCGAAGGGACAGGCGGGGCGGGCGCGTTGGCACCGCGTTATTCGGCCAAGCGACCCGTTCGCCCCGCTCCGGGAGCGAACGGGTTTCGGTTTGACATGGCGACGGCTACTGGGTATATTTCTTGCAGTAGAGTAGAAGGGTGTTGTGTATCCTGCGGTCGGGCTGGCGTAGCTCAGTCGGTAGAGCAGCTGATTTGTAATCAGCGGGTCGGGGGTTCGAATCCTCTCGCTGGC
>CAYOXX010000043.1:0-23833 GCA_964408025.1 uncultured Acidobacteriota bacterium
GGCGGTCGTCGGGCCGCCTAGCGGTTAGCCGCTGCAGCCAGAGTCCCGGGGCTGTCAGGATGGCGAAGAGCCGGCGGTTCTTGAGTCTCGATGTCAGCTTCAGCAGCTCGTAGCCGACGCCGGCGATGAGCGGGATCAGCGGCGTGCGGATCAGCAGCCTGATCCAGAACGGCCCCCGCGTCGGCGTCAGCGAGAAGATAAGGATCGCCGCCACCATCACCAGCAGCAGGAAGCTGGTGCCGCAGCGGGGGTGGTAGGGGCTGTGCCCGCGCGCCCTCTCGACCGACGGCTCGACGCCCCCCTTGCCCTCCACGCCCTCCTTGTCCTCCTTGTCCGCTTTGCACCCCTGATCGTGGGCGTGCACGCTCATGTGCTCGGCGCCGTGGTACTGGAAGACGCGCCGGATGTCGGGCAGCAGCGAGATCAGCAGTATGTAGCCGATGAATATGAGGATGCGCAGGACGCCGTCGACGAGGTTGTAGGCCAGCGGCTGCTCGAGCGCCGGCAGCCATACCGCCGCCATGTCGGTGAGCCAGAGCGGCAGGAAGACGATGAGGGCGAATGCCAGCGCCACGGCCAGGGCGACGGCCGCGGCGGCCGACAGGCCGGCGAATTTCGACTTCTTCTTCGTCCGGCCCCTGCGCTTGTCCTCCTCCTCGCTGAGCACCGCGGCGGAGAAGTTCAGCGCCCGCACGCCGATGGCCAGCGCCTGCCCCAGCAGCACGACACCGCGTATCACCGGCCAGCCGAGCACCGGGTGCCGGTCGGTTATGCGGGGCTGGTGGCGCCGCCGCACCACCACCTCGCCGCTCTCCTTGCGCACCGCCACGGCCCAGTAGTTGGGCGAGCGCATCAGCACCCCCTCGATCACAGCCTGGCCGCCGAGGAGGAAATCGCCTTCGCCGTTACTGCTTTTCGTCATCGCTGTCGGAAGAGAGCGCGCGGGGGGCGCGCAGAGATCGGGCCGCCGCATCCGGGGCAGCGGGGGAGGCGGCTCCTGGTCCGCCGTTTCGCGCCGCGAATTAGCTCGCTAAGCCCGCCTGCGGCCCTTCTTGCCCTTCTCCTTCGCCTCCCGGATTTCCTTGGTCTTGGCGAAGCGTCGCTCGTAGCGGTCGACGCGCCCGGCGCTGTCGATCAGCTTCTGCTTGCCGGTGAAGAAGGGGTGGCAGGCGGAGCATATCTCCAGCCGGATCTCCGGCTTCGTGGAGCGGGTCACAAAGCTGTTACCGCAGGCGCAGGTTACCGTCGCCTCCACGTATTCGGGGTGTGTATCGGGCTTCATTGTTCCGCTTTCCTCTTGCGCTTGTTCGCCGCAAGGCGGCGAGTATACGCAATCGCGCGCCGCCTGGCAAGCGCTTGCCGCGCAATGTTGTTGTGTCTACGGCCGACGTAAGTACTGGGGCCTAGCCGCCGTCGGCGAGCGCCTCGAGGTGCTTCTCCAGCAGGCCGATCCGCGACTCGAGCTCGGCCAGCTTCTTCCGCTCGGCCTCGACCACATCGGCGGGAGCGCGTCCGATGAAGTTCTCGTTGGCCAGCTTCCGCTCCGAGCGGGCTAGATCGTGGTTCAGTTTATCGAGCTGCTTCTGCAGGCGATTCTTCTCCTCCTCCGGGTCGAGCACTCCCTCCAGGAATATCTCGATATCGCCCACCACCTGGGCGGCGGTCAGCGCCGGCCGCTCGGCATCCTCCGAGACCTCCAGCTTCTCCAGCCCCGCCATCTGGACGACGAGGTTGCCCAGCCGGCGGAGGCGGTCGGCGGAATCGCCCCGGGCCTTGACCAGGGCGTCGATCCTGGTGGACATCGGAATGTTGTAGCGCGAGCGCAAATCCCTGATGGCGCGGATCGCCTCGCGCAGGAGCTTGAAGTCGGACTCGACGGCCTCGTCCTCCCAATCCGGCACAGGTTCAGGCCAGGGAGCAAGGATCAGCAGCTCGGGAGCGGCCAGCGGCTGCTCGAGGCCGCGGACGGGGGCCAGGCCGTTGAGGTGTTCCCAGAGCGCTTCGGTGATGAAGGGAACAAAGGGGTGGAAGAGCCTCAGCACCCGGTCGATGGCTACAGCCAGGACCGCGCCGGCGACCGGGGCCTCGCTCTCGTTCCTGAGGCGCGGCTTGATCAGCTCCAGGTACCAGTCGCAGAGCTCCGACCAGAAGAACTCCCTGGCCACACCGATGGCGGCCGAAGAGTTGTAAGCGCGCAGGTGCCGCGTCACCTCGGCCGCGGCCCGCGAGAGCCTTGAGAGTATCCAGAGGTCCTCCTCTGCCAGTTCCACGGCGGAAACCGGCTTCAGCTCCAGCCCGCCCAGGTTCATGAGGGCGAAGCGTGCGGCGTTCCAAAGCTTGGTGCAGAAGGCGCGGCCGGTCTCGAAGCGCTCGCTGATCAGCGTCGCCCGCGGCAGGTCGGGCATGGTGCCGAGCACGTCGAACTCCTTGCCGCTCTCGGGGCAGATGTAGGCGAATATGCTGCGGCCGTGCTCGGCGGTCGCCAGCTCGATGAGCTCGCCGGTGAAGGGGGAGATCGCCTGCACCGGCAGCCGTATGTCCTGGGTGCCGGTCTGCATGTCGCACAGCACGTAGCGCATCGCGTCGGCGCCGTAGCGCTCGACGATGTCCACCGGGTCGATGCCGTTCCCCTTGCTCTTGCTCATCCGCTCGCCCTTGCCGTCCTGAATGTTTGCGTGGATGAAGCAGTCGGTGAACGGCACGTCGCCCAGGGCGTAGAGTCCCATCACCAGCATGCGGGCGACCCAGAGGGTGATGATGTCGCGGCCGGTGACCAGGCAGGAGCCGGGGTAGTAGTAGGAGAGGTAGTCCGGGCGGCCACCGTCGGCGCTAAGGGTCGGCTGCCCCTCGTTCACCGCCGCCCCCCGGGGATCAGGCCAGCCGAGTGTGCTGAACGGCCAGAGTGAGCTGCTGAACCAGGTGTCCAGCACGTCGGGATCCTGCGCCAGGCCTGCGGTCTCGAGCGCGGCGGCGTGCTGCTCTTCCGCCTCGGCGCTGCGCAGGCAGATGAGGAGCGCGAAGCGGCCGCCGGCTTCGAGCTCGTCGAGGCTGTCGAGGTCAAACAGCGCCCCGTTGTCGCCGGCGATCCAGGCCCAGTAATCGTCGCCTCGGCTGCCGGGCAGCGATCTTACGATCCCGGGCAGCCGCTCCGCCTCGAACTCGCCGTGCCAGATCGGGATCTGGTGCCCCCACCAGAGCTGGCGGCTGATGCACCAGTCGCGCTTCTCCGCCAGCCAGTTGCGGTAGGTCGAGCGGTAGCGGTCCGGGTCTGGGTGGAAGGTGAGCTTCAGGCCGGACGGCGAGCGCCACTCGTCGCCGACGGCGTCGATGGCCGCCTGCGCCAGGCCGCTGGCGCGAAACTCCTTGTCGGTGCCGCAGCCGCAGACGAGGCCGCCTTCGACGTCGCTCATGCGGATGAACCACTGCTCGGATAGGTAGGGCTCGATCGGCGTCTTCGACCTGTCGGAGTGGCCAATCTCGATTTCGCGGTCCTCGACCGCCTCGAGCAGCTCGGCGGCCTCCAGGTCGGCCACCACCCGCTCGCGCGCCTCGAGGCGATCGAGGCCGGCGTAGGGGCCCGCATTGTTGTTGAGCGTACCATTGGGGTTGAGGATATTGACGATGTCGATCTGGTCGCGGTGTCGCTCCCAGACCTCGTAGTCGTTCGGGTCGTGGCCCGGCGTGATCTTGACGCAGCCGGAGCCGAGCTCCGGCTTGGCCCAGGCGTCGAGGATCAGGGGCAGCTCGCGCTCCAGCAGCGGCAGCGTCACCGCGCGCCCCTGGCGGGCCATCTCGGCAAGCCTCAGCAGGTTCGGCAGGTGGGTGCGCACCCGCTCCTCGGCCCGCTCGAGCTCCGCCTCGAGTTGCGGCCTCTCCCGCTTCGGCGCGCCCGCGATCCGGCCTCCGAGCGACTCGATGTGTGCCTGCAGGGCCCCGGCCGGGTCGGGGTGGCAAGCGACGGCTGTGTCGCCCAGCATCGTCTCCGGCCGCGTGGTGGCCACCACTACATGCTCCGGCTCGCCGGACTTGGGATCGGTCACCGGGTAGCGGATGTGCCAGAAGTGCCCCCGCACCGCCTCGTAGACGATCTCGTCGTCGCTGACGGCGGTCTGCAGGCTGCAGTCCCAGTTGACGAGACGGTCGCCGCGGTAGATCAGCCCGTCGCGGAAGAGCCGGAAGAATGCCTCCCGCACGGCAGCGGCGCAGACGGGGTCCATGGTGAAGCGCTGCAGCTCCCAGTCGCACGAACAGCCCATGATCTGCTGCTGCTCGACGATCCGCTGCTGGTACTCGTCCTTCCAGGCCCAGATGCGGGCAATAAGAGCCTCGCGGCCGAGGTCGCGGCGCGTCTTGCCCTCCAGCTCGAAGAGACGCTTCTCGACCACCGCCTGGGTGGCGATGCCGGCGTGGTCGGTGCCCGGCATCCAGAGCGTGTTGTCGCCCAGCATCCGGTGCCAGCGGATCAGCAGGTCCTGCATCACGTTGTCCATCGCGTGGCCCATGTGCAGTGCGCCCGTGACGTTGGGTAGGGGCATCATGATCACGTAGCGCTTTTCCCGCTCGTCAGGGACGGCGGCGAATGCGCGCGCCTCCAGCCAGCGCCGCTGGATCCGCTCCTCGGTCGCCGCGTGGTCGTAGTGCTTGGGGAGTTCGCCGGGCATCTTAAGAAAGCTGATTGATAACTATTTCGTCCGAAGAGAAAGTGCGCGAGCGCGCCGCGGGATTCCCATATCTCATTGCAATATATACACTTACCAGCCCCGCAGGCCCCTCCCGCTGCTCGCCCATCTTACACGACGCGGATATCAAAGTCAATGCGGGCTAGGCCGAGTGATTCCCGGAGCTGGCGACAGGATGCCGCGAGCACCTGAGTCGATCAGGATTAGTCTGGTATTTCGGCTGCGAGGGGTTGGGCAGCCTGCAACCGGCGCGGCCGGCGGTCTCAGCCGTTCGCTTAGTCGGAATTTTCGGCGGTGATTTTTTCGATCGCCTCTTGGATCATGCGCTCGGCCAGGTCGGGGACCACCTCCCAGGCGACTTCCCTGATCACGTCGTCGCTGAGGTGCTTGACGATCTCCTCGATCAGCTCCCGGCCCTCGAGGGCGGCCGCCGAGTCGTCGGCTTCCGGCGGCGGGGCCGGCACCTCCTTGAGCTTGGAGTCGAGCACCATTTCCTCCTCGACCTCCACGTCGGCGACCTCTTGCGGCGCGGGCTCGGCGGTCTCGATCAGCTCTTCGTCCGCCCGCCCGCCGCCCGGCGCCGCGATATCGATTCCGATTTCGCTCTCTTGCGGCGCGGGCTCGGCGATCTCGATCAGCTCTTCGCTCCCTTCCTCGTCCAGGATTCCGAGGTCGCTGAAGCTCACCTCGTCGCTGACATCCTCCTCCGCCTCTGCGGCGACCGCTTCTTCCTCGGCGGCTGGCGTTTCCGGCGCCTCGGCGGTCGCCTCGATGGCCGATTCCTCGACGAGAGCCTTCTCCATCATGTCGAAGGGGGATTTCTCGGCCGGCACTTCGGAGGAATCGATCGCCAGGGCGTCCTCCATCAGCTCGAAAACCGAATCGTCGCCCGCGGCCGGCGGGCCGCCCTCGGCTTCGGCCGCCTCCGCCGCTTCGGGCTCCTCTTCGGCGCCGCCTTCGATGCCGAGGGCTCGCAGCAGCGCCGCGGCCTTGAACGGCTTCTCCAGCATGCCGTCGGCCCCGACCGCGTCGGCGCGCCCTTGGTCGTAGTCGGCGAAGGCCCGCTTCAGCAGCACCACCTTCACCCCGCGCGTGGCCGGCTCTTCCTTCACCCGCCGGCAGAGGCTGTATCCGTCCAGCTCCGGCAGCTCGATGTCCGCCAGCAGCACGTCCGGCGCCATCTCCTTCGCCCTTTCGAGGGCTGTGCTGCCGTCTCCGACCATCGCCAGCTCCACGTCTCGATCGGTGAGCGCCAGCTCCACAACCTTCTGAACGGAGACGCTGTTGTCGGCGAGAAGGAGTTTAATGCTCATCGTCTCCTCCAACGGGTAAATCCCCTTTATTAATTGGATTAATCGTACCACAGGGGGAAAGCGGAGTCAACTCAGTCGTTTACGGCGCCCTCGCTGTTCCTGGCGCGCCGATCGGTGCCTTGCGTTTCGCGAGCGCCGTTCCTATAATGCGGCCGATTTGGGCACGGGTGGGCCGTCATGTCTTCCGGCAAACCGAAATACAAGAGGATCCTGCTCAAGCTCAGCGGCGAGGCGCTGATGGGGAGGGGCGGGGGCGACGGCGACCTCGACCGGGATACCGTGGGCTCGGTGGCCCGCGAGGTGCTGGGGCTCGGCGAGCTGGGAGTGCAAGTGTCGATGGTAATCGGCGGCGGCAACATCTTCCGCGGCCTCGCCGCCAGCGCCGCCGGCATGGACCGTGTGACCGCCGACCACATGGGGATGCTGGCCACCGTCATCAACTGCCTCGCCTTCCAGGACGCGCTGGAGAAGCTCGGCCTCGAGGTGCGGACGCTGACGGCTATCCCGATGCGCAACATCGCCGAGCCGTTCATACGCCGGCGCGCCATCCGCCACCTCGAGAAAGGCCGCGTCGTCATCTTTGCCGCCGGCACCGGCAACCCCTACTTCACCACCGACACCGCGGCGGCGCTGCGGGCCATCGAGGTCCACGCCGAGGTGATACTCAAGGGCACCAAGGTCGACGGCGTCTACGACAGCGACCCCGCCGTCAATCCTGATGCCCGGCGCTACGACCACCTCACCTACGACGAGGCGTTGCGGCAGGGCCTGCGGGTCATGGACGCCACCGCGTTCTCCATGAGCATGGAGAACGGGATGCCGATAGTGATCTTCAGTATTCGCGAGCCGGGCAACATCAGGCGCGCCGTCTTCGGCGAGCCGGTGGGAACCACGGTCACGGCGTAGCCAGCAGGAGGGAGCCATGGAGGAGGTACTGGAAGAGGCCCGCCTGGAGATGGAGGCCTCGGTGGAACACCTGGCGATGGAGTACGCCGGGTTGCGCACGGGCCGCGCTTCGGTGCACCTGCTCGACAATATACGTGTCAGCTATTACGGCAGCGAGGTGCCGCTCAACCAGCTGGCCTCGATCTCGACGCCCGATCCCACGCTGCTGATGATCGCCCCCTTCGACCCGACCTCGATAGCGGACATCGAGAAGGCGATCCACCGCAGCGGGCTCGGCCTCTCGCCGACCAGCGACGGCCGCGTGGTGAGGCTGCCGGTGCCGCCGCTGACCGAGGAGCGCCGCGTCGAGCTGGCGAAGCTGGTGAGCAAGATGGCGGAGGATGCCAAGACCGTGGTGCGCAACCACCGTCGCGCCGCCAACGAGAAGATCAGGGAAGCGGAGAAGGACAAGGAGATCAGCGAGGACGACGAGCACCGCTTCCTCAAGGAGGCGCAGAATCTGACCGACGAGTTCATCGAGAAGATCGACGAGCTGGCTGAGAAGAAGAAGCAGGAAATCCTGCAGATATAGCTGACGCCGCCGCCCAATGAAAATCCTGGTAACCGGAGCATCCGGATTCACCGGCTCTCACCTGGCGCGTGCCCTGCTCGGCGCCGGCCACGCTGTGCGCGCACTGGTGCGGCCGGCCAGCGCCCTGCCCGGCGACCTGGCGGGCAGTGTCGAGCGGTTCGACGGCGATCTGACCGATCCGGCTGCCTGCCGCGAGGCGGTGCGGGGCTGCAAGGTGGTCTACCACATCGCCGCCCTCTACCGCGCCGAGGGGGTGCCGGCAAAGAGGTTCTTCGACGTAAACGCCGGCGGCACCCGCAACGTCTTGGAGGCCTGCGAGGCGGAGGGTGGGATCGAGCGGGCCGTGCACTGCTCGACAGTAGGCGTCCACGGCCACCTCGAGCGCGTGCCCGGCGACGAGACGGCCCCGATCCGCCCCGGCGACGTCTACCAGCGCTCGAAGCTCGAGGGCGAGCTGGCGGCGCTGGAGTTCGCCGCCGACCGCGGCCTGCCGGTATCGATCTTCCGGCCCACAGGCATCTACGGGCCCGGCGACACCCGCCTGTTAAAATTCTTCCGCCTAGTCAGCAAGCGCCGCCCACTGATCGGCAGCGGCAACCCCCACTACCACCTCACGCACATCGACGACCTCGTCGAGGGGATCCTCCTCTGCGGCACCCACCCCGACGCCGTGGGCGAAACCTTCATCCTCGGCGGGCCCGAGGCGCCGACGCTGCGCGAGTGGTACGACGTTGTAGCCCGCGTACTCGGCGTCAAGCCGTCCAGGATGCGCCTGCCGGTCTGGCCCTTCCTCGCCGCCGGCGCCCTCTGCGAGGCCACCTTCAAGCCGCTCGGCAAGGAGCCGCCGATCCACCGACGCAGCGTCCACTTCTTCACCCACGACCGCTGGTTCGACACCTCCAAGGCCCGGCGCGTCCTCGGCTTCGAGCCGAAAATCGGACTTGAGCAGGGGATGCGCTCGACCGCCGAGTGGTACCGCGAAAACGGAATGCTCTGATCTTCCGCCCTGCCGGGAGGCGACAGATGATCCGCTTCGGGATGAAGAGGAAACCGTTTCCCTGACGCCTTTAGTGATGGAGCCGGTGTTTATCTGATCCTTCAAGAGATGCCCGAATACCCTCGAGGACGCCAACCACTTGACAGTAATGCGAGACACCCAGGTCTTCTTGTGGATTTCTCGTCTCAACGTTAAGTCGTCCTCTTCGACCGAGTAGTCCTGCTGGTTCACAGCCCGCATTTTGACAATAAGGCGAGGTAAGGTTAGATTTCTTGCTACCGTCTCGCTGGTTTGTCAAGTCAGTTTCCTACGATCATCTCTCGGCTTAAACCCCACGGTCCTCCCTGCGGCCACAACAGCTCAAAATGCTCGTCCCCTCGTGCCGCCTCAATGACCGGCATCAAGAAAGCTGACAAGTCGTCGATGACGGCATCGATGTTCCCGGACACATTCTCCGTTTTGGACTTCCAAACAAATGCCCGCCATTGAGTTTGCTTCTGCGCGTCTTTCCGGAATTCGTCCGTGAATGCCATCGGCAACCCACCAGGCAGAGGCGTTGAGCGCTGTCTGAGGGTGTTACGGATGGCTTCGCAAAGTGTCTGGCCGTCGAATTCGAACAACCGGCTCAACAGCCACACATCATAGAAGTCCTTCATCCGGCTGTTCGCTATGCCTAAACGCACCATCGCTTCAAGCTTCTCGGCCACCATCGTATACCGGGGATAGGCCAGAAGCAGGGGTGCGGGCGCGCCCAGTAGTGTAGGAAATTCGATTCGTTCCGGTCCCGGTGTAACGACATCACCGAAACCGATGTCGACCTGTAGGGGGATGCGGGCTTGATGAAGCAGGCCCACGAGCGTCACCCTGATGCCGCCGTACTCTTGCTCTTCGCGGATCGGTACTGCTCTAACTGTGTCGGGCATGAATTCGATACCATCTACATCATCGGAAACGGCTTGGCATAGCTCCTTGAAAATACCGACGAGGTGCTCAGCATCTGCGGAACCTAGGCCCAGCAGGTCTGCGTCCTTGGTCACTCTGTAGTGCTGTACTTTCCAGGCGAGAAACAAGCTCGCGCCCTTCAGGACAAACCTGTCGGCGTGGGGAGAGATGCTGAGCCGGTACAGAAGGCGCTCTACGCCATAGCGGAGTAGCAGAAGATTGAAGTCTTCCCCGTGGGTCTTCGCGTGGTTCAAAAGCCGCTGAAAGACGGAATGACCAGTGTTTTGCTTCTTGGCCGGGGTCATGAAACCGCCTCCAGATAAGGGCGCATCACATTCGCCACGCGACACACCTTCGCGGCTTCCCACAGCTCGTCCATCGTGGCCTTCCGGCTTCTCCACGTTTCCCGCAGAGCTTCAATAGCGACATCCAGTCCGATTTTGTTACGGAACTTGAAGCAATCGGCGACGGTTTTGGCCGGGCTGTAGACCTTGACCGTGATGCGGTCAACCTCGTGTTCTCCGACGCCGAAGCTGAAAGCACGGCCGCTCAGGCGCACTATCTCAAGGGGGGGATAGTCGAACGTCGGTTCCCATTTCTTGTTCTCGATGGCTATCCATACCCGGTGGGCAATCTGCGTCGTAAGGTTGTGAAACAGGAGGGCGGAAATCAGGCAGATCACCGCGTTCGGTACCCTCTTAGTTACTTCCGCCAGCGAAAGGGACTCGCTTGTCTGGGTTCCTGGTAGGGCATAGAGCCCTCGACCCGCACGCGTCAGGTCCCCATTTCGATAAAGCCTTAGAAGGTACTCACGGTGAATTCCCGCCGCCTCCACGTCGCGAGGCCGTATGAGCCCCATCTGCTTGGCAAGTTCGAGGATTTTTTCTTTCCGATCCATGAACCTCTCTTGTGTCATTTCCTCGGTAATTATAAACAATCACCCAGGAAATGCAACAACAATCTTTTGGCTGAGCTGTTCTGGAACCGGCCTGATCCCGCCGTATCCTTCCTTTCGGTGTTCCTGCCGCGTAACTCCCAGGGCGGGCTTCTCCCGCCACATGGTGAGAAAATCGTGGCCGTTTGACGTGTTTCCATAAGCGCTCGTCATGCTCACCAAGCTTTTAACAGATTCTTAGGGAGAGCCATCAATCTCCGGCATTATTCGCATAGTTGTTCGGTCCGACGCGCTTGTGCTATTCTTGCGGACCTTTTCGGCGTGGGTTCAGATGTTCAGTCTGCGTAAAGACGATGATCTTCTAACCTTCTCGGTCGAGCGGCCGGGTGTGCGCTTCGGCGAGGGCTCGCGCATCCTGTTCTTGGTCGACCGCGAGCGGGGCGTGCTGCAGCGCGGTCGGCAGGAGAGCATTCCGCTGAAGACGATAGGCGGCTTCGACGTCGACGCCGACGGCACGGCGCTGACCTGCCGGCTTGGTGAGGAAGTCATGACGCTCTACACCGGCGAGGCGGGCGAGTCGGGCGACATCGAGAGGCTGCGCGAGGCGGCGCGCGAGTTAGCTGCTTTCTGCGGCGTCGAGGTCTTGTGAACTCTCCGGGGGCGTTAAAGCCCCCCTCACACATGGAGGCGCTTCGCCAAGGGCGGACAGGTTCAGTACCTCCCTTTACACACGCATCGCTGTGAAATACGAGTGTAGGGGAGTCCTGAACTTGTCAGCCTCTGGCTGAGGGCTCCCGTGAGGTTTAACGAACAGTTGAGCTTGTTCGCCTGCGGCGAATCTGTCCTACCGGTTGTTGAAGAGAGGTGACAGGCAGGAATGTCTGTCCTACTATTCATTTGATGTTGCCACTTAACTGGGGAGGAAGATGGAAGAGCGTAAGCACGAGAAGATCCAGGAGCAGCTGGGCGACCGGGGCAAGTCGGCGGCGGCCAAGTACGTCGAGCTGGTTGTCGGGCAGAGGGGTTTCGGCAGGCTGCTCAAGTACGAGCTGATCAACTGGTTCTGCCAGCGCTCGACCGGTGCCTGGGGCCTCTGGAAGCGCAAGAAGCTCTACCCCAGGCTGCTGGGATCGTGCGGCCGCGGCGTCGTCTTCGGCCGCGACGTGGTGCTGCGCCACCCGCACAAGATCCGCATCGGCGACGGCGTGGTGATCGACGACAACGTCCTGCTCGACGCCAAGGGGAGCGGCAACCGCGGCATCACAATAGCCGACGGCGTATTCGTCGGCCGCAACTCGATCCTGAGCTGCAAGGACGGCGACATCGAGATCGGCGAAGGCACCAACATCGGCTTCAACTGCGAGATCTTCTCCGCCGGACGCGTAATGCTCGGGAAGAAAATTTTCCTGGCCGCTTACTGCTACCTGGTCGGCGGCACCCACCGCTTCGGCCGCACCGACATCCCGATCATGGACCAGGAGCGCGAGGCGAAGGGGATCGAGGTCGGCGACGGCTGCTGGCTGGGAGCCGGCGTCATCGTCGACGACGGCGTGAAGATCGGCGAGGACGCGATAGTCGGCGCCGGGGCGGTGGTCAACCGCGACGTGCCGGCCTTCGCCGTCGCCGGCGGCGTGCCGGCCATGGTGCTCAAGGATCGCCGCGAGGTGGAAAAGGACGACTCATAGAAGGCTTGCCGCCACCCACCTTTGTGGGAGAGATACGGCGGCGGATCTGATCACAAGTCATGCAACATCTCTACAGGCTGGTCTCCTACATGAAGCCCTACCGCGTCGGCATCGCGGTCGGGCTTTTCTACGTGGCGGCCGCCAACGCCGTCGCCGCCTTCCTGCCCTGGCTCCTGGGCCGCATCGTCGACGTCATCGGCTGGGCGGTCGGTATGGACTACGTCCTGCCGCTGGTCGGCTTCTTTATGCTCTTTGTGCTCGTCGAGGGCTCGCTGCGCTTCCTGATGCGGCGCACCCTGATCGGCATCTCGCGCCGCCTCGAGTACGACCTGCTCAACAGCCTCTTCGCCCACGTGCAGACGCTCTCGGCGTCCTACTTCGACCGCGTGCGCACAGGCGAGATCATGTCGCGCGCCACCAACGACATCGCCCAGGTGCGGATGGTGCTCGGGCCGGGCATCATGTACACCTTCAGCACCGTCACCACGCTCATCTTCGTCCTGACGATGATGGTCGGCATCGACGCGGTGCTGACGCTGCTGGCGCTGATTCCGCTGCCGGCGCTGTCGATACTGATAATGCTCGCCGCCCGCCTGCTGCACCGGCGCTTCACCTCCGTGCAGGAGAACCTGGCGGAGCTGACGACCGAGGTACAGGAGAACGTCTCCGGCATCCGCGTTGTCAAGGGGCACTGCCGCGAGGACGGCGTGATCGAGTCGTTCCTGCGCAAGAGCGACGCGCTGCGCCGTAGCAACCTGGCGGCGGCCAGGATATTCAGCGCCTTCTGGCCGCTGATGGTCACCGTGGCCGGCCTCAGCTCCGTTTTCATCCTCTACTTCGGCGGCGGCATGGTGATCGACGGCGTCATCAGCCTCGGCGACCTGGTGGCCTTCTTCGCCTACCTCGGCCTCCTGATCTGGCCGATGATGGCCCTGGGCTGGGTGATCAGCCTCCTGCAGCGCGGCGGTGCGGCGATGGCGCGCATCAACGAGCTGATGGACACCGAACCGGAGATCGCCGACGCCCCCGTCCCCCCCGCCCCTATCTTGCCCGCGGCGGTTGAGGGATCGATCAGCTTCCGCGGCGTCTCGTTCGCCTACGACGGCGAGCCGGTGCTGCGCGACATCGACCTCGAGATCGCCCCCGGAAGCACGGTGGCCGTGGTCGGCCCCACCGGCTGCGGCAAGAGCACGCTGCTGAAGCTGGTGCCGCGGCTCTACGAGACGAAGGTCGGGCGCGTGCTGGTCAACGGCGTAGACGTCCGGGGACTGAGCCTCGCTGCGCTGCGCGGGGCGATCGGCTACGTGCCGCAGGAGACCTTCCTCTTCAGCGAGTCGATTGCCGATAACATCGCCTTCGGCGCCCACGGCCGCGAGGTGAGCGACGAGGAGATCGTAGGGGCCGCCGATGCCGGCCGCTTGGCAGCGGATATCGAGGATTTTCCCCAGCGCTACGAGACGATACTCGGCGAGCGGGGCATCACTCTCAGTGGTGGCCAGAAGCAGCGCGCGGCCATCGCCCGCGCGCTGGTCGGCGACCCGAAGATCGTGCTGCTGGACGACTGCTTGAGCGCCGTCGACGCCAGCACTGAGCGCAAGATTCTCGACTCGCTGCGCCGCGAGCTGCGGGAGCGGACGGCGATCATCGTCAGCCATCGCATGAGCAGCATCGCCGACGCCGATCTTATCGTGGTGCTCGAGGAGGGCCGCATCTCCGAGCGCGGCAGCCACGAGGAGCTGATGGCCAACGGCGGCCTCTACGCCGAGCTCTGGCGCAAGCAGCAGCTCAGCGAGGAGCTCGAGGCGGTCGGATAGGGAATGGGATGGTAACGGTAACCGCAAGCGGGTTTCACGAGGAGCAGGAGCTCGGCAAGGTCTACGACGCCGCGCTGATGCGCCGGCTGCTGGCCTACCTGCGGCCCTACGCGCGCAAGGTCGCTCTCGCCCTGGTGCTGCTGGTCATCACCTCCCTGCTCAGCCTCGTCGGGCCGTTCCTGATCATGGTCGGCATTGACGACTACATCGCCCGCGGGCGCCACGACGGTCTCTGGGCGGTGGCGCTGCTCTACGCCGTCGTGCTGGTGGTCCACTTCGTCGTTCAGTACCGGCAGGCCTACACGATGCAGCAGGTGGCGCAGGGCGCGATGTTCGACCTGCGCCGGGAAATCTTCAGCCACCTGCAGACGCTGCCGGTGCAGTACTTCGACCGCAACCCCGTCGGCCGCTTGGTGACGCGCGTGGTGCACGACGTCGACGTGCTCAACCAGATGTTCTCGGCCGGGGTGGTGACGATAGTCGGCGACGTGCTGACGCTGCTGGGCATCATCGTCGTGCTGCTGCTGCTGAACTGGAAGCTGGCACTGATCACCTTCATCGTCCTGCCCGTCATCTTCGCCGGCATGATGCTCTTCAGGCTCAAGGCCCGCCAGGCGTTCCGCAAGATCCGGGTGCGCATCGCGCGTATAAACGCCTTTCTGCAGGAGCAGGTCAGCGGCATGAGCGTCGTCCAGGCCTTCACCCAGGAGAAGCGCAGCTACGACAAGCTCGAGAGGGCCAACCGCTCGCACATGGAGGCCAACCTCCAGGCGGTGCTCTACTACTCGATCTTCTGGCCCGCCACCAGCATCGTGATGGCCGTCGCCACCGCTCTCATTCTCTGGTACGGCGGCGCCGCCATCGTCGGCGGCGCCCTCACCTTCGGCGTGCTGGTGGCCTTCATCCAGTACGCCGAGCGCTTCTTCCGCCCGCTTGCCGACCTAAGCGAGAAGTACAACATCCTGCAGCAGGCGATGGCCAGCTCCGAGCGGATCTTCACGCTCCTCGACGCCCCGCCCGAGCCGGAGACACCGCTGGCGGAGGCGACGCCGCTCGAGCAGGTGAGCGGCGCTGTGGAGTTCCGCGACGTCTGGTTCGCCTACAACGAGGGGGAGTGGGTGCTCAAGAACCTCAGCTTCTCGGTCGAGCCCGGCCAGAAGGTGGCGATCGTCGGCGCCACGGGCGCCGGCAAAAGCAGCATCATCAACGTCCTCACACGCTTCTACCCGATCCAGCGCGGCCGCATACTGCTCGACGGCGCCGACATCGACCGCCTGCCGCTCTGCCGGCTGCGGCGCGAGATCGGCGTGGTGCAGCAGGACCCCTTCATCTTCGGCGGCACGATCGCCGACAACATAACGCTGGGCGATCCGGAGATCGGCGACGAGCGCCTGCGAGAGGCGGCGCGCGTCGTCAACGCCGCGCCTTTCATCGATAAGTACCCCGAGCAGTACCAGACCCTGGCCAAGGAGCGGGGCAGCATCTTCAGCGTCGGCCAGAAGCAGCTACTTAGCTTCGCTCGCGCGCTCGCCTACGCCCCCGGTATACTCGTCCTCGACGAGGCGACCGCCAACATCGACACCGACACCGAAATCCTGATCCAGAGCGGCTTGCAGCGCCTGATCGCCGGCCGCACCTCGATCGTCATCGCCCACCGCCTCTCCACCATCAAGCGCGTCGACAAGATACTGGTGATGCACCAGGGCCGCCTGGTCGAGGAGGGGACCCATTCGGAGTTGCTGGAGCAGCGCGGCGTCTACTACAGACTCTACCAGCTCCAGTACCGCGAGCAGGAAGAGTAGCCAAGGGGGGCGGCTCTGCGGTCCGATTGTTTTGGAAGCCGATCCTTTTCGTCCTCTTGACTCCTCACCCCTTAGCTCCGCGGGAATGTATCCTAGCCGGCCGGCGTGATCTGGCCCAGGATAACCGGGCGGCGGGCGCCGGTGGCCGAAGGCAGGTTTCCCGGTAGGCCGTGGAGTGTCCGGTCGGCCAGGACGGCGAAGGCGACGGCCTCCTTGTAGTCGGGCGAGATGCCGAACTCGGCGCTGGTGCGGACCGCGACTCCTCCCAGCTCGATGCGCAGGGCGTCCATCAGCGCGGCGTTGTGCACGCCGCCGCCGCTGCCGATGAGCTCGGAGGGCGGCCGCTCGTCGGGCCAGAACGACTTCACAGCCTCGGCTACCGAGCGGGCGGTGAAGAGCACGAGTGTGGCCATCAGGTCGGCGGCGTCGTGAGCCTGAGATGTAAAGTTCTTCAGCAGGGTAGCGCCGAACTCCTCGGGGCCGGTCGACTTCGGCGGCTCGCGGCGCAGGAAGGGATGATAGAGGAGCTTTTCGAGCACCGATTCAATTACGTTCCCCGACTTAGCGATCTCGCCGTCGCGGTCGTATTCGCAACCTCCGCAGTCGGCCGATCCGGCGAGCAGGTCGAGGAGTAAGTTTCCCGGGCCGGTGTCGAAGGCTACGATCTGGTCGAGCCCGGCGCCGGGGGGCAGGAAGGTGGCGTTGGCGATGCCGCCGATGTTGAGGGCCACCCGGCCGACTGTGGCGTCGGTGAACAGTAGGTAGTCCAGCAGCGGCACCAGCGGCGCCCCCTCGCCGCCGGCCGCCATGTCTCGCGGCCGGAAGTTGTTGACGACGGTGATCCCCGTCCGCTCCGCCAGCGTCGCCGCGTCGCCGATCTGAAGCGTGGCGCGCGCCTCTAAGCCGAGCGACTTCGCCGCTCGCGGCAGGTGGCGCACGGTCTGGCCGTGGCAGCCGATGACTCCGACCTCTTCGCGTCCCACGCCGGCCTGCTGCAGAAGCCCCTCGACCGCCTCGGCGTAGAGGTGGCCCAGGGCCACATGCGCCCGCGCCAGTTTGCTGGCGCCCGCTTTCCCGCGGGCGATAGCCAGCAGCTCCTCTTTAGCCGCCGGCTCGAACCGCTCGCAGCGCTCGGCCAGCGTGCGAACGGAAAACGGCTCGTCGGCGATCTCGACCAGCACGGCATCGATGCCGTCGAGCGAAGTGCCGCTCATCAACCCCACGGCAAGCCGGGATGGAGGGGGAGATTGTTTCTCGCCCTCTGTCCTTGTAGAACTCATTCGATTACCGCCCGCTACGTCAGAGTCTATCTCTTGTCTAAATCCGCATCCAGTTCTTGGCGCAGACGAACCAGTTTTTCGTCCAGTTGCGCGAAACGCGATGCGAGCCGCGCATCGGGCTCGAAACCGCCTGCCAGACCCTTCTTCGCCGCCAGCACGCGGTCGGCCGCTTCCCGCAGGCGATGTTCTGGCACGAGGCGCTCTCGCGCGATCCGCTCCAGCGATTCGAAGGCCTCGGCTATCTGCTGCGGGTCCGAGCAGATCGGCAGAATGTCGGCGCCGGCGTCCAGTGCCAGGATCATGCGCTCGGCCATGGTCTCGTAGCTATCCAGTGCGCCCATCCCGAGGTCGTCGGTGATCGCCACGCCGGCGAAGCCGATCCTCTCGCGCAGCAGCCTGTATATGTGCGGCGAGAGAGAAGCCGGCGGGCCGTTGTCGCCGTCGATATCGGAATAGCGGCAGTGGGCGACCATCACCGCCGCCGCCCGCGCAGCGAGACTGAAGTAGGGTTGAAGATCGCTGTTGAGTAGTTCTTCCAGGGGTGCGGAGACTACCGGCAGCTCGTGGTGGGAATCGACAGCCGCGCGGCCGAGTCCGGGGAAGTGCTTTAAGCAGCCGCGCACGCCGGCCTCGTCGAGTCCGCCGAGAAAGGCGCCGGCCCGCTCTGCAACCTCCTCGGCACTTGAGCCCCAGCAGCGCCCTCGAAGGGCGTTGTCGGCGTCGACAGGGCGCAGGTCGACCACCGGGGCCAGGTTAAGGTTGACGCCCAGCGCCGCCAGCATCTCACCGGTGATGCGTCCGAAACGGCGGATGATACCCGGATCCCCGCGCGCCGCCAGCTCGGCGGGCGAGAACGTGGCCGACAGCAGCCTTTTCAACCGGTCTACCGTGCCGCCTTCCTGGTCGATGGAGATCAGCGGCGTCCGCTGGCACAACCGGTGGACCGCGGCGCAGAGCCCGGCCACCTGTTCCACGTCGGCCACGTTACGGCGGAAGAGGATTACGCCCCCCGGACTATACTGCGAGAGCAGGCGCTCCTCCTCCAGCGCCAGCTCATGGCCCCGCAGGCCGATTTTCAGCGTCTGGAAAATCTCGTCTGCCAATTTTTACTCCCTGCGCCATTATAGCCGAGCCTTCACAAAGAGCCCTTAAAAAACGCGGCGCCCGCGCTTGGCGGACGCCGCGTGAGTTGTTGCCGTTGCCGAGGTGATTCTATTCGGCTGGTGCGATGCGGTAGGCCCTGCTGTTGACCACGATGATCACCTTGTCGCCGATGGCCAACCAGCGGGCCGCGTTGCTGTCGACGGCCAGCAGGTCGAAGTAGGCGTCGCTTCCGAACTCGATCTCGGTGATCCGCATCTCGTCGTCGAATTCGCTATCGACCCAGAAGCCGTCGTCCCAGTTGAAGGTCTTGCCGGCTATCCGCTGAACTGTGATAGCTCCGCCGCCTCCGGCGATACCCTCGTCGCGCATCTCGCTGAGGCGTTGGCTGTAGCGCACGGCCGCCCTACCGGATGTGGCCTGTGGCGCGGCTGCCATCTCCTGGGCTTCTTCAAAGTCGGCGTCGTCCATTTGGCGCCGGCGCGTCACCGGCATGTTGTCCATACCCGGCTCGGTGACCAGGTAGGAGGTGTATGGAGTCACCAGGCCGAAGCGCCTGGCGAGGCGGACCACCTCGTCGCGCAGCTCGTCGTTCTCGCCGTGGAGGCGGATCTCGTTGAGCAGGTAGCCGACCTTGCGCGTGGCCCAGATATGGGCGATGAACTCGCCGCCGGCCTCGTTGTCGGCGTCGATGCCGTACTCGAAGCTCCGGCTCCGGTCGCCGACGTGGCCGCTGAGTACCGCTGTGGCCTCGCCCGAGCCTGTGAAGCGGCCGAAGAGGACGAGCTGGGTGCCTTTGAAGATGTCGGGCAGTTGGTGCGGGTAGACGTCGGATATGCGTATGCCCTCGAGGCGCAGCTCGAGGTCAGTGAGCACCGGGAAGGTGATCTTCTCGAAGAACTGGCCCAGCTTAAGCTCCATCTCCTCGCGCGGCCGCACGTACTCGCTGACGCCGCCGTGGTTGCCGCTGAGGGTGTCGAGCAGGCGGGTGTCGACGTCGTAGCCGACGCCGAAGGTGAAGATCCGCACACCCTCGGGCGCCCACTCGCCGGTCCTGCGGATGATTACGCCGGGGTCGGTCTCCACGTGGGTCGGCAGGCCGTCGGTGAGGAAGACCACGTAGCGCGGGCGCTCGCCCTCGCCGATCATCTCAAGCGAGGTGTGCATAGCGTCGTGGATGTTGGTGGCCCCGGTGCCGCTGACGCCCTCGAGGAATTCCAGCGCCGCCTCGATGTTTTCGGGCGTCGCGGGCAGAAGCCGCTCGCGGAACTGCCTCACGTTGGTGGCGAAGAGGATGAGGCCGAAGCGGTCGCCCTCGCCCAGGCTGCGGATGCCGAACTGCAGGGCTCTGACGGCCTGGCGGATCTTGTTGTCGTCCTGCATGCTGCCGCTGGTGTCGAGCACGAAGACGACGTCCTTGGGCGCCACGTGAGTGCTCTCGAGCCCGGCCCGCGGCGCCACCAGCATCATGAAGTAGCCCTCGTCCTCGCCCGCCTCGCGGTAGCCGGCGAAGCTGAGGCCGAACTCGCTCTCGCTGAGTGTGTAATAGAGCTGGAAGTCGGCCTCGGGCACGAACTGCGTGGCCTCCATGCCCGCCGTGGCCGAGCCGTCGCCGCCGCGCGCCACGTCGACCTGGTGGGTCGGCGAGTAGACGCTGGTGATCGGGATGCTGGAGTTGATGCTGACGGCGAGGCTGAAGCTCTGGATCGGCGTCAGGTAGGTCCTGCCGCGGCCCTTGAGGGGGTAGATGTAGCTGACCAGGCCGCTCGAGGCGCTCAGTGCCTCGCTGTAGCGGAGCTGGATTCGCTTCTCGCCGTGGGCTGGAATCGGGAAGACGCTGGCCCGGAAGAGATTGAAGTCGGCCAGCTCGAGCAGGCCGGGGTCGATCATGCGGCGCACGATTTCGCGGTAGATGCGCGCCGCCTCGTCGCGGTCCAGCAGCTCGCCGGCGACCCTCTCGCCGCCGATCCACATGGCGAACTCGCTGACGGTGGCCCCGGCTGGCACCGGGAATATGTAGGTGCCCTCGATGGCGCGGCCGTACTCGTTGTAGAAGACCTGGTCGACGGTGGTGACGGCGGCGCCGTCCCTGATCTCGACCGTTACGTTCTGGCTTCTGACTATCGGCAGCGGTATCGGGCGCGGAAGGCGCGGATCCCGGTCGTCGGGAATGATTATTCCCTGCGCCAGGGCGGTGCCGGCGCAGAGGGTGAACAATAGGGTTGTTACTATGATAATTCGTTTCATTTCCGGTCTCCTTGGCGCTTAGGCGGGAGCGCCCATCGCTCCGTCACTCCGTCGCGCGAATCACGACTACGAAGTTATAGAAAACGGAGACCGGATTTTGTTCCCGTCGGGCCGGGATAAGGCGGGCGGCGAGCAGGTGGTCGGCGAAGGCGTCTATGAGGTTCCTGTAGCCGCTGTCGCCGACCAGGCGGAGGTAGAGGATGGCGCCGTTGCGGGCGACGTGGGCCTCGCCGAAGACCTGAAGTTCCTGCACCCCGGCGCGCTCGCCGCGCCCGAAGAAGTCGAATGCTGTGAGGCGGGGCGGGTCGAACGTGCCCGGGTCGAAAAGCGGATTGCAATCGTCGCCGAGCGGAGCGGAGGCGTCGAGTTGGCGCGGCTGGCCGCGCTCGGTGATGTGCGTCCTGGCCTCGGAGACGTAGAACCTGTTCGACGTCTCGTAGTCGGCTCCCTCTGCGTAGTAGCCGTAAGTGCGCTCGCGGGCACTGAAGATGCCGGGCCTCTTGAGGCCCGCCTCGAAACCGGTATCGGAGTCGAGGGTGGCAGTCTCGGCCTGCAGGCGGGCATCCATGCGCTCGCTGGGCTCCGCGGCGACGAGGTCGTCGCTCGCCTCCCGCTCGGGTGCGACGACATACCTCTCGGGCTGTCGGGTGGCTGCGGGTGCTTCTTCTTGGGCTCGGGCTCGCCCCGAGGCCGTGGAGGCCGCTTCTCGTTCACGCTCTGCGCGTGGTTCGGCGGCTACAGCAGTGCCCCCGCCTTCCGCCTCCGCCCCGGGCGCAGCGGTCGGCGACGGCTGCTCGCCGAGGCCTTCTTCATCGACCTCGTCAGCGAAAACGAAATCCTTTTCCTGCTCTTCATCTCTATCGGTGGGTGGCGTGCGGACATCAGCAATTTCGGTAGCAGCTTCCCCGTCCGGCGCAGGAGGTTGCATCGGCCCGCCGACGTAGGCGAAGTAGACGACGGTGGCGATGAGAACGACGGAGAAGGCGGCCGCGATTACGGGAGCCGGCGACCAGGGGCTTAGGAGGCTGCTCCGCAGGCGTTCGAGTAGGGGAATGCTTTTCCGCTGCGATACGGCGCCCAGGACGCGCCGTTGCAGCTGTACCGGCGCGGGCAGCCTTTCCATCTCACCCAGGAGTCCGCTGGTCCGCTTGAGGCGGCGGAAAAGCTCGCGGGCTTCGCCGTCGCTGCGGAGCAGCTCCTCGACCTCGGCCAGCTCGCGCGGCGTCACCTCGCCGTCGAGGTAAGCGGAAAGCAGTTTCATCAGCTCTGCGCCTCGTTTTCTCACAGCAGATCTTTCAACCTCTCCTGCACGTTGGCGCGCCCCCGCGCCAGGCGGCTCTTGACGGTGCCGATGTTGATCTTCAGCGTCGCGGCGATCTCGTCGTAGCTGAGGCCCTCGACGTCGCGCAGTATCAGCACCGCCTTCTGGTGGCGCGACAGCTCGTCGAGCGCCTCCTGCAGCCGCCGCCCGATCTCGGCACCCCGCAGCACCGACTCGGGGCCCGGCGAGCCGTCGGGGAGCGATTCCGACATCGGCGGAAGCTCGGCGTCGGCGCCGCGGTCGATGCTGACCTGGCGGCTGCGCTGCCGGCGCTGCAGCCACTTCAGGCGGTTGAGCGCCATGTTGATCGTTATCCGGTAGATCCAGGTCTTCAGCGTCGAGGCGCGCCTGAAGGTTCGCAGCGAGCCGAAGACCTTCATGAAGACCTCCTGCGACAGGTCCTCGGCCTCCTGGCGGTTGCCCATGAAGCGGAAGGCCAAGTTGAAGACCAGCTGCTGGTAGCGCAGCACAAGCTCCCCGAAGGCGTCCTCCTCGCCCACCAGGCAGCGCCGCACCAGCGCCCGCTCTGCCTCCAGCCGCGCCCGCTTGTCGTCGCCCTCGGCCATTAACCTGCTCCCGCTGTGCGCGGGGTCAAGTTTAGGGCCTGCAGAGGGCCGGCGCAACCGGCTGGGACCGATCCTCCGATCCCCTTAGACACCGCACCCGCCACCCGGTTCCACGTAGAAGAATAGTACCTATCATGCAAACACGAGTAGACTACTTGTGATCTCGATTCGGTACTGATGTAATGATGAGAGGCTAGGTATTGCCTAAGCCCGCATTAAATTTCTATTCCAGGAGGGCCGACATTCTTGTCGGCCGTTTGTTAACCGTGGACAGGAATGTCCACGCTCCTGGTTTGAGTGAAGATCGCCGACAGGAGTGGCTAGGCAGTAAACTCCATATGTTGCTTAATACGGCATCGAAAAGAAGGTAAGACCCGGAATACTGACTTGGAGATATCACGCTTAATATCAGTGGGCTAGCCCGCATATTGCACATGGTTTGGCCGGCTCTGGTATTAAGTGATTGATATGTTGATCTTTCCAGCGCTCTCTCAACGGGACTGTGAGGTTACATATTGTCACCGGCGAGCCGATTCTATCGAAGGTCGCGGCGGGGGCGGTTTTGGACCCGCAGGCGTGGTTAGCGCCACGTCAAGGGTCCAAAATCGGCCGCAACAAAGAGATTCGGGACAATAAGCCGCCGGACGGCTGAATCTTGTGCAATATGCGGGCTAGGGCAATTAACGATGCTTCGTTCTCCCCCCCTTTTTACATCCACAAGGCCAAACATCCCTATTATCAGAGCTGGGCGATGACCGTGCCCTCGGCCTCGATGTGGAGCGTGAAGGGCCCGAAGGCGTCGCGGTTGTAGGGGCGCACGGAGACGTAGTAGGTTCCGGGCTCGAGGTCGCGGGTGGTGATCCTGAAGTTGTAGTCCTGGCCGCTGTCGTCGTCGGTGGCGATGGCTTGGCAGCGCTCGTCGTAGAGTGTGCCGACGAGGTCGATGTCGCCGGTGGTGTAGATCTGGTAGCGGCCCCCATAGCTGACCTCGAAGCGGTAGAATAGCTGCCCGGTGCCGTTCAGGATTCCCTCGACCGGGCGTCCGATCTCGACCGCCAGTGCGCCGGCGCAGCCGCCGACTCCTGCGCTCCCTTCGCCCTCGCCACGGAAGATCAGCAGCACGTATTGGCCGCGCTGGCTGGGGCTGTAGCCCCGCACGGAGACGTAGTAGGTGTCGGGGTTTAGCCGGCGGCTGATGAGGAAGTTGGTGCGCTGCCCGCCGTCGTCGTTGATGGCTATCGTCGAGCAGTTCGAATCGAGGAGCTCGCCGACGGTGTCGAGCAGCCCACTGGTGGTGATCGTGTATGCATCCGGCTCGGCTACTTCGAACCTGAAGATCTCGCGGTTGGTTCCGCCGAGCGAGTGGATTGTGGACGATCCCACCTCGACCCGGCCGGCGCCGGAGCAGCCGCCGCTCCCGCCGCCCCCGCTATCTACAGCCACCTCTTCGACGACGAGGCTGAACGGTCCGGAGGTGCCCTCGCTGAAGCCCCAGACGTTGACGTAGTAGGTGCCCGGGAGCAGCGTCCTCTCGATCCTGAAGTTCAGCCGCTCGCCGCCGTCGTCGTCGTCGTCGAGCGGCCGGCGGTCGGAATCCAGGAGCGCTCCGCGGGTGTCGGTGTTGCTTTCGGTGTAGATCGCGTAGTGGCCGCTGACGGCGATGGAGAAACGGTAGAGTATGGGTGTCCGGCCCCGGAGGAAGCCGGAGGCCGGC
>CAYOXX010000044.1:0-23563 GCA_964408025.1 uncultured Acidobacteriota bacterium
ACCAGTGTTACGTCTTCGGCGTCCCCTACTCGACCTGGCTCATCGGCGGGGTCGAGGTGAAGTACGTCCACAAGCGGACCAGCTTCTACCTGATGGATATCTTCAGCCGCGACCGCTGGACCTTCAACCTCGGCCTCCGTTACGACCGCCAGTGGGGCTGGAACAAGGCTTCGACGGGCAGCGGCAACGACGTACGCCCGGACCTCATTCCCGCGCTCGACTACCCGGGCCAGGGCGGACCCGTCTTCACCTGGAACGACATCGTGCCGCGCCTGGGCATGACCTACGACCTGTTCGGCGACGGCAAGACGATCATCCGGGCCAACTTCTCGATGTACGCCGAAACGCTCACCGTCACCGATTACGATGACGTCAACCCGCTCGGCTGGCGCGAACTCGACTACGGGTGGACCGACCTCAACAACGACGACGCCGTGCAGACCAACGAGCTCGGCTCGCTCTACTGGTGGTACAACGTCGATCCCAGCGGCACTTCCGATCCTCTGGACAACGGCTACCGCTACGATCCGGGCATGACGGCGCAGAGGACCACCGAGCTGATCGTCGGCCTGGAGCGCGAGGTGATGCCCGACACCTCGTTCATGGGCAACTTCATCTACCGGCGCTTCACAAACTTCATCTGGGACAAGTACTATGATATGGTCCCGGAGGACGGCTGGTCATCGGCCGACTACTTCAACGCCGGCACCTACACCCAGGGCGGCTACACGATGACCTACTACGACTCCAACAAGGCCCACACCTACACCTACACGACGCGGAACCGTCCCGACTACTACCGCCGGTACTGGGCAATCGAGCTCAGCCTGGTCAAGAGGCTGAGCAACCGCTGGATGGCCAACGCCTCGTTCACCTACAACCGCACGACCCAACACTACGGCAGCGCAGCC
The DNA here is from genome assembly GCA_964408025.1 of uncultured Acidobacteriota bacterium. Classification (GTDB taxonomy): domain Bacteria; phylum Acidobacteriota; class DATKUA01; order DATKUA01; family DATKUA01; genus CAYOXX01. The sequence goes on from CAYOXX010000044.1 coordinate 912, forward strand.
GCCTATACCGACCCGACCGGCATCGACATGCAGGACGGTTACGACTACGCGCCGGAGACCGGTGGCAGCGGCAAGTCGGACATCTGGATCGGCTCGAACTGGATGCTCAAGGCGACCGCGCTCTACCAGTTCCCCTTCGGCGTCAACGTCAGCGGCTTCTTCAACGTGAGGCAGGGCTACGCCTTCCCGATCGAAGCCCGCTCGGACCCGCGCCCCGGCGTGGGCTCGCGCGCTTACCAGTTGGCGGTGCCGTTCGGATCGGAGAGACTGCCGACACTTACGCTGGTCGACCTGCGCGTAGAGAAGGTGTGGGATATCGGCGAAGTCGGCCGCCTCGGGATCATGATGGACGCCTTCAACCTCTTCAACGTCAGCACCGTGCTGGGCAGAAACCGCGAACTCTACTCGGGTTCCTACAACCGGGTCACGGAGATTATCAATCCCAGGGTCTTCCGCTTCGGCATGCGGTTCCTGTTCTAGCACTCAGCTCCAAAGCGAGCGCGCTGTTTCAAGCGCAGACAGGGCGGGGAGGATCGAATCTCCCCGCCCTTTTCGCACCCCTGGTGCCCCTGACATGGTGTGGAAACAGAGGCGGCAGGCGGGAATGCCTATCAGTCTCCTGCCTGATGCAGTGGAGACAGGCAGGAATGCCTGTCAGAATTGTACCTGGTGCAGGTGGGGCAGGCAGGAATGCCTGCCCCACCAAATTTTTAGCAGTATGGGAAACATTCCTATCTGCCACCCATGCTGCCGAAACCGAGGCGGTGGAGGAGCCGTTCGCAGCCGGCCGGCCCGAGGAGGCCAATAAGGTAAACAGGCTCGTCAACCCAAAAGCCGAAATGGCCGCGGTGGCCCGTAGCCTCGGCGTCAGCTCAGGCGACTCCTGAACCGGGCTCTACGTAATCCGTCCGAATAAGGCTGGGAAGAAGGCAACAAACGCTCGTCCGGCTCCAACCCGGACCGGTTAGAGCTCAACAGGCAAAACAGGTTGAAAATCATGAGATCCAGATACCCGGCGCTGCTGGCGGCCCTTGTGCTCGCGCTGCTGGCTCCCGGATGCGGCTAAGAGTAATTACCACAGCAAGCGCAACAGGCTCAGCAAACAGAGTTGTTTCTCGGTCCCGCTCCCGAACGGATCAATATCCTCCTGATAACAATCGACACCCTGCGCAGCGACTACCTCGGCTGCTATGGCCAGGAGGCGGTAAACACTCCGGAGATCGACCGGCTGGCAGCGGAAGGCGCCCTCTTCTCATTCTGCGTTGCCCACAATCCTCTGACACTGCCCAGCCACGCCAACATCCTCACGGGCAGCGACGCGCGAACCCATGGTATCCACGACAATTCCGGTTTCCGCCTGCAGCCCGAAGCGATAACCCTGGCAGAGGCGCTGCGAGAGGCCGGTTACGAGACAGCCGCCTTCGTCGGCGCATTCGTCCTGGATAACCGCTTCGGTCTCGACCAGGGCTTCGATCTATACGACGACTACTACGGAATCAATCGCGAAGGGAACCCCCTTATAACAGAGCGCCCGGCCGAAGAGGTGGTGCAGCCGGCCCTGCGCTGGATCGCTGAGCGAAGCGGCGGCCCCTGGTTCGCCTGGGTGCACGTGTTCGACCCCCACGCGCCCCACGTGGTGCCTCCACCGTTCGACGAGACTTATCGGGACAATCTCTACGCGGGCGAGGTGAGCTATGTCGACTATGCTTTCGCGGAGCTGTTCGATCACCTGCGCGAAACGGGGCAGCTCGACAGCACGGTCGTCGTCATAACCTCCGATCACGGAGAGGGACTGGGGGACCACAGCGAGCAGACCCACGGTATCTTCGCCTACAACAGCACACTGCAAGTTCCCCTGATTATTCGTGCGCAGTGGCTGATCCCGGCAGGAGCGTTGATCGACCGCCGAGTTCACCACATCGATTTGATGCCGACCATCCTGGAAAGCGTTGGCTTACCTGTCCCGGACTCGTCGGAGGGGGAATCGCTGCTCGAACTGTTCTCGGCCTCCGCCCCTTCCCCGCCCCCGGATTGTTATTTTGAAGCACTTAGCGCCTCGTTGAATCGAGGGTGGGCTCCCTTGCGCGGCCTTTTCAGCGGGCAGTGGAAGTACATCGACCTGCCGATCCCCGAGCTCTACGACATGAACAGTGATCCGCACGAGACCACAAATCTCGTCGAAAGCAGAGGGAGCACGGCGCGGCAACTGAAGAACATCCTGGCCGGGATGACCGCAGGTGAGCAGGATGCGCTCTCGGCGCGCCGTAGTGAGGACGAGGAAACACGAAGGCGCCTGCAGGCGCTGGGGTATCTGTCCGGAACGTCTCAGCCCACCGATGAAGAGTACGGTCCCGGAGACGACCCGAAAGCGCTCATCGGGCTCAGCAACCGGCTTGACCAAGCTACGGAGGCCGCCGCAAACGGCGACTTGATGACAGCGCGAACGATTCTAGAATCCCTGACAACCGAATATCCGGACATGGCCGTCGCCTACTCGCAGCTTGCTTCTGTGCTGCAAGACGCAGGAAGACCGCGAGAGGCTGTCGAGATTCTCGAGCGGGCCGCTCAATGAGGAATCGGGGGAGATGAGATTCTTAGCCGGCTCGCCTTGTGCTTGCAGGAAGCGGGCCATACCGAACGCTCCGTAGCCATTCTGCAAGAGTTGCATCGACGCATTCCCGACAACCTGGATACAACTCACTACCTTGCGATGGGTCTCGCCCACCTGGGCGAGGTAGCCGTGGCCGAGGAGATGTTTCGTGAAGCGCTTCGGCGGGACGACAGCTTCATCGAGGCCCGAGGCAACCTCGGTTGGATGCTTCTCGAGCAGCGCCGCAACAATGAGGCCCTCGAGCAGTTCAACGTCGCGCTCGGGCAGTACGCGCGCCACGCGGCTTCCTTGCATGGACGGGGTTTGATCTTCGAGCGACTCGGACGACTGGACGAGGCACTGGCGAATTATCAAAACGCCCTCGAATCCGAACCGCAGCGCCACGCCGCGCGGCTGCAACTGGCCATCCTCTACACCAGAATGGACCGCTTCCGAGAAGCGATCCCGCTCCTGGAGCGCTTCATCAACGAGGCTCCCGAAAACACTTTTTCCGACGAACTGGCCAGGGCGCGCAGGCTGCTGGAGCGGCTCCGTCAACATACATCATGACTCGAACCGATTGAGAAACCATACGGTCGTGCGCCGACTGGTACCCGGACACGGTCACGCAAGGCGGTTGCATGACGATGCGGCAGGATTACATCCATCCGCTCGCCGGGTATGTTTGGGACCGCAACTGCGGCGACGACGTCTACCCCGATGTCGAGCCCTTCGGCAGCCGGCGCTCGGACCGCGTGACACAAACGGGCGGGAGGGATTCAACCCTCCTGCCTTTTCTCATTCACTACGCCTTCGGTCTTCGGCGCGGAGGGAAGCTCAGGGTCGGAGGCCCCGATGCGCGGCCGTTACGACGGGCTTGGAATTGGGTTTGGCTTCAGCTCCCTGGTGAGTGTTTCGACCAGTAGGCGGACGCCTACGCCGGTGGGGCCGGCGGGCAGGTAATCCTGAGCCTTCGGTAGCCAAGCCGGCCCGGCGATGTCGACGTGGGCCCAGGGGACATCGCCGACGAAGCGCTTCAGGAACATGGCTGCGATGACGGCGCCGCCCCAGCGGCCGCCGATGTTCTTGATGTCGGCGATCTCGCTCTTCAGCAGCTCGCCGTACTCTTCGAAGAGCGGCAGCCGCCAGAGGCGCTCGTGCGTCGACTCGCCCGCCCTGACGAGCGCCCGGCAAAGCGAGTCGTCGGTGCAAAAAAGTCCCGAGGCGATAAAGCCGAGGGCGACGACGCAGGCGCCGGTCAGCGTTGCGAGGTCGATAATCATCTCCGGCGAATAGTTCTCGACCGCGTAGGCGAGGGCGTCGGCCAGGACAAGCCTCCCCTCGGCGTCGGTGTCGATCACCTCTACGTTGATCCCGGCCAGCGTCTTCCAGATGTCGCCGGGGCGCTGCGCCGTCGGCCCCGGCATGTTTTCTGCGGCCGGGATCAGTGCCACCACCCGCCGCGCGAAGCCGAGGCCGCCGAGAGCATCCAGGGCGCCGAGCACTGCCGCGGCGCCGGCCATGTCGCCCTTCATCTCCTCCATCTGCTTGGCCGGCTTGATGGAGATGCCGCCGCTGTCGAAAGTCAAACCCTTACCGACCAGGGCAATCGGTTTCTGGCCGGAATCGGGTGCGGTGTCGACGACGATCAGGCACGGTGGCCGCGAGCTGCCGGCGCCGACGGCGAGCAGGGCGTTCATCCCCAGCCGCTTCAGCTCGCCGGCTTCCAGCAGGCTGAAGGCGTAGCCGCGGCGCCCCGCCACCGCCATCGCCTCCTGCGCCAGCGCCTCAGGGTACAGCTCGTTGGCCGGCCTAGCGACGAGCTCGCGCGCGTAGCAGGTGGCAAGCGCTACGACGTTCGCGCACCTGGCTGCCGCTTCCGCGCCGTCAAAACCTTCGGGCTCCGACCACAACAGGTGCACGGCGGATAGCTTGCGTTCTTCCTCTTCTTTCAGCTCCGAGCGGTAGGCCAGGTTGCGCCAGAGGGCCAGCCGCACCGTCTCCGCGGCCAGCTCGGCGGCCTTCTCGCCGCTAACCTCGCTGATGGCAAACGAGGCGAGGTCGACGGCGGCTGTGCCGACACCGAGCCCGGCCACATCCCTTAGCGCCGCGGTGAGGGCCTTGCGCGCCGGCTCGGCGCCGTACTGTTTCGACTCGCCGAGACCGACGATAACGATACGCTCCGGTCCGCTCGCCGTCGCGGGGCGCAGGGTGATTGTCTGCTTGAGCCGCCCGCTGAAGTCGCCGCTTTCGAGCGCCGCCGTCACGGCGCCGCCGCCGGCCCGGTCGAGGGCCGCTAGCCGGTCGCCGAGTTCGCGGGCGTTTTTCTCCAGGCCAACGATCACCGCCTCGCGCCGCTCCTCGGCGGCGCCGAAGTCGCGCAGTTCGACCTTAACCTCGGGATCTTTCGCAGTCACAACCGCACCCCTCCCATCACAAGAATATTGGCACCCGGGAGCCCAATCCCGAGATCTATCACATCCGGATCTCGCTGAAGCTGTCCCAGGAGTGGCAGTGGGGACACTTCCAGAGGAACTCGGTGGTCTTGTAGCCGCAATCGATGCAGACGAACGGGTCGAGGAAGAAGATTATCTCCTCGGTCAGCTTGATGTAGTCGTCGACCTTCGCCTTGTCCAGCTTCGCGCCGCCCAGCAGCTTCCAGATTTTCTGGTGGATCGCCAGGCTGTGGGGGTTGAGCCTGATCGCCTCGTTGAAGAGCTCGAAGCCGCGGTCGTGCTCGCCGCGCCTGGCGTAGATCTCGGCCAGGTAGGTGCGGCTGCGCCAGTCGTACGGTTGGTTCTCCATCACCTCTCGCAGCAGCTCCTCGATCTTACCCTCGTGCCCCAGCTCGCGGTAGGCGCCGTCGAGCCGCTCGAAGGCCAGGTGGGCGCGCTTGTAGTTGATGCGCACCATCCGCTCCCACATGCCGACCGCCTCGAACGGCTCGCCCCGCTTCATATGGAGATCGCCGTAGTAGAGGTAAGCAGGGTAGGTGGCGGGCTCGAGGTCAATGGCCCTTTTGAAGCGGCGCTCGCTGCCCTCAAGCTCGCCGCGGTCCAGGAGCTTCTTACCCATTTGCACTTCGAGGAAGGCCATCAGGCTGCGGTCGTCGCTGCGCCGCATGCGCGTCAGCTCCTGCTGCAGCCGGTAGGCCTTGTCGAGCTGGCCGACCTCCTCGTAAAGCTTCACCAGGATGGCGAAGGCCCGCTCGTCGGCGCGGTCGGCCTCAACCAGCTCCTCGAATATCTCAACCGCCTTGTCGACGAAGCCGGCGCTCTTGTAGTCGAGCCCGAGGCAGAACCTCGCCAAGTTGCGCTCGGCCCTGCTGAGCGCGCGGCGCTGCAGGGTGCCGTTGTGGATCTGGATCGCGCGCTCGACCTGGCCCTTCTCACGGTAGAGGTTGCCGAGCACGATGTGGACCTCGACGGCATCGGGGTCCTGCTTCGCCGCCCTCTCCAGCTCCATGATCGCCAGGTCCGGCTGGTTGGAGATCAGGTAGTTCATCCCCAGCACGTAGCTGGAGGAGCCGCGCACCATCCGCTTGGAGTAGACTCCCTCCTCGCGCGCTGCGAAGTACGACCAGACCCGCCCCAGCAGTATACCGGAGACCAGCACGGCGACGATCACCCAGAAGAGGCTGACGTAATCGAGAAACATTGACTAGACCTCGGTATCCTCCGCCGGCGAGCCGGCCTCAACGGCACTGTCCGCCAGCCGGGCTTTGAGCGCATCGACCTCCTTTTCCAGTTCAACGAGGCGCGCGTCGGCCAGCCGCTTCTTCTTCTTCAATGTGCGGAACTCGAACAGCCCGACCAGCGTCGAGACGGCCACGCCGATCACCAGCGCCACGGTCACCACGATGGAGACGGGCGTTGTCGGCGGCGAGCGCCAGAAGTGGAAGTCGAGCTCGACGCCGTTGTCGATGTTGAGCGCGTAGAACAGGGTTGCCGAGGCTACGACCGCTACCCAGAAGAGCACCTTAACCACCCTCATGCGCGTCCTCCCCCTCACCCTCACCCTTTGTGGCCGCCGGGCGGGTCCGCCAGCGGTCGTGATTCCAGCTCCACTGTTCCGGCCGCTCGCGTATCCAGCGCTCCAGCTGCGCCGTGGCCCGCGCCGTGGCCTCAATGATAACACGATCCCTGTCGCCGCCCGCGTCCAGCTCGATAGGGATGGCGCGCACCATGTGGCGACCGTCGTCAAGCCGCTGGGCCGACGCAGCCACGAGTAAAGCACCGGTGCGCAGGGCCAGCGCGGCGGCGCCGGTGGGCGTGTGGGCCGGCATGCCGAAGAACGGTACGAACTCCCCCTCGACCCTGATGTCCTGGTCTATCAGCAGCGCCAGCATCTCGCCCCGGCGCAGGCAGCGCAGTATCTGCTTGGCGCTTTCGGGCGACTCGCGCAAAATCGTCTTCACGCCCATGCGCTCGCGCAGGCGGAGGGCGAGGTCGTTGAGGCGGCCGTCGTAGATGCGCCGGGCGATGACGTTGAGCGGTATCCCCAGCCTGGCCACTGCCGCCCCCATCAGCTCCCAGTTACCGATGTGGCCGGTGGCGACGACGACCCCGCGCCCCGCCTCGATCGCCCGCCGCACCGGCTCGAGGCCGTCGAAGGTCACCGTCTTCTCGACCCGCCTGCGGCTCAGGCGCGGCAGGCGGATCACCTCGAAGGCCATCCTGCCGAAGTGCGCGAACATCCCCCTGGCGATCGACTCGAGCTCCTCCTCCGACCGCTCGCTCCCGAGGGCCAGGCGCAGGTTGCGCATCGTCTTTTCCCGCTCGCCGCGAGCGCAGAGGTAAGCCAGGGCACCCAAGCACCCGCCCAGCGCCCGGCCTAAGGCCGCAGGCAGGTAACGTCCCGCCAGCATCAGGGCCCGCACCACCTGGTAAATAAACCAGTCGCGCAGCCGCTTGTGCCGTGTTCTTTTTCGAACCATCGCTGCCTCACACTGACTTCGTTCATGTTAACGTCCAGCATCCCGAACCTCAAGGGACGCAGATGCTTGACCGCCTGCAGCAGCGCACATTTTTTAAATAGGTATATTTATCGCAGTTATGTCGGCCTTCAGGATTGTCATTACGTGCCGGTCTCCAGGGCAACCTTGGTGCCCCGCTCTGCCCCAACATCGTCCATAAGCCGCATCAGCTCCTCCGGCGTCGTCGGGACCTTGCCTTGGCCCATACATGTCTATTCGATCATAACGTTACGCATAAAACATGAAGATCCATCCTTGACTTCAGGAGCAAGTGGTAGTTTTAGTAGAATAGTGTCCGATCCGGTTCAAGAGGTATAATCCTGCCTGAGGAAAGGGGTTGAAAGATGGGTAAACTAAGTGTCATGGGATTGGCTGTTAGCCTTGGTGTCACGTGGGCATTCTTCGTTCTGTGCATCGGCTGGTGTGCCGCCTTCGGCTGGGGAACCGGAGTGGTCGAGACAATGTCAACGCTTTACATCGGTTACGCTCCTACCTGGTTGGGTGGACTCATCGGGGCGCTCTGGGGATTTTTTGATGGCGCCGTTGCTGGAATCATAATCGCTCTAATCTATAATCTGTTTGTTAAAAAAGTATAGCGACGATACCTTGACCAGGTTGCCCTGACTCGGATTTGCCGACGCGGGAGCGGTGACCTACAGCCAGCGAGTCAGAACTTCGCCACTCACCGCACCGGTCAAAGTGACGAGCGCGAAGGGGGATTCCTTCCCGCCGCTTACAGCTCTTACCTGACGTCGTATCTGTTGAAAGCTATTACTGAAACGAACAGGACCAGCATCGACATGCCGAAGAGAATGACCGTGTCCAGTAGGGACCCTGAGACCCTTTCACCGAGCGTGGCCTTATAAAATGCGAACCGCGGAATGTCACTGGTAAAAGGCCTTCTTGAGAGGTAACCCCTGCCCTCGGAGTAGAGTATATGCGGGCTCTCGTTGTCCTGCGCGTCCTGCACATCAATAAATTCGAAGAGCACGTACTTGTAGCGGCCCGCCTGGGTGTGGAATTCCCTCACGTTGTGGAAGTCCGTGGCGGTTAGCATCGAGACCGCAAGGTTGAAAACCATTGTGGGCGAGAAGCGGGCAACAGTCCTGCCTGCGAATGCCTGGTTATACTGGTCTCTGATCTGGGCATCGGTAATATTCTGGACGTTCTGCAAGTATCTTTGCCTGACCTGATTCCAGATCTTCTCAAAGTGGAAGTTATCCTGTGCCGCCATTTGAGGAGGCCTGTCGAGTGCGCCGCTTCGCTGGAAATCCTCCCAGAATTCCTGAAACGCGGCATCCCTTAGCCTGGCATATTCCTCGGGTGTATTCACATAACTCAACTCTTTGGCCAGGGGTTTGGCAACGCCAGGAATGATGATCACAAACGCCACCCAGAAAAGCAGCAGCATCACCAGGCTGGTGATCGATTGTCTCGTCAATGAGGATACCAGCACCCCCAAGCACGTAAAGAAGAGAAGCAATAAAATAGAGAACAGAAAAAAGAGGATAATGACTAAAATAAACTCCATATTCAGAGTGATGACTCCGGAAAAGTTGAGATATAAACAGTTTATTAGCAGCCCAATTACCAGTGGGATGCATAAAGTTATAATTGCGGCCAGTATTTTGCTGAGAACGATTGTCGATCTGGAAGTTCCGGTACTCATAAGTAGTTTTAATGTTCCTTGTTCTTTTTCGCCGCAGACGGAATCATATGTCAGAACCACAGCCATAAAGCTGAAGATGAAGCTAATCAGGAACGCCAGATCGATATCCCATAACCCGCTGATCTGTTGCTTATGGTAGCCGGGATTGAAAGGGAGGGAAGAGTAAGTATGGCTCACGAACCTGGCTGTTGGAGCGTCCTCAAGATTGTTGTCGACGATGAATCTCAACGGTGAGGCGGGCGGATTAACCGTAAAACCGGAGCCGGCCAACGCGTCAGGATTCTGAACCGAATTGTAAGCATCTTCTAGCTCCCTGGTTCTCTGGTTCTGGGTTATGATGTCCTCGGCGTATCTACCCGAATAGATAAATGCGTTCAGCAGAAACAGCATCAGAGATACGCTATACAAAACTACGATCCGACCCTGCTTAAGGTATCTTTTTAACCAGAAGGAAGTTAGGGTATTCATCTTCTCTACCTAGGATCGTAATTCATGAATTTTATGTAACTAATTACGATTGCTACTGCCAAATACATTACCATCAGAAAGAAATCGAACATGGCTGTGTTGAGCGCCGATGGAAGAGACCGCGGCTCGTTTTCGAAACGAGGCATATCGCTGAGGTTGAGTTTCCTTTGAGGGTCGGATTCTACCTGCCTGATCCACTCCATTATCTGATTGATCACTTGCGGATTCTGCTGAGCAGCTGCTCCCATTTCCTCCAGGGTCGCTCCTTCGGCGATATTGACAAAGTCTCTGTAAGGGGAATCTTCAATATCGTTAGTGAACCAGCGCTGGCTGGAATAACCGCCGTTGCTCCGGATGTACTCCATCACTTCTTCGCGATACACCCGCGCCCTGCCCATGAAATACTCATGACTCGCCTCGTCGGTGCCCGCCAGTGCGTCAACAATATTGGAATACAGAGAAGACGGGGAGAAGCGCAGCAGGTTGTTGGTCAGAGCGGTTTTCGCCGATCGTTTGGCCTTATAGGCGCTTTCCAGGCCTAACCGTCTGGCGGCAAACTCGTTTTGCGAATCGATGGTTTCCGCCAAGCGGTCCATGTAATATTCTACGGCATTACGGCCCATTATCCGGAAAATCTGCTGTCCCTCGCTGCTGCCTGAGACGTTGATGGTGAGCATGCGGTCCAAGGCGACGTATCTCAGCCCCGCCATGCGCTCGTTGTATTCTTCGTAAAGCGAACTCAAACTTCGTTCAAATTCGCGAGCATCTTCGCTGAAGCCGAGCTCGGAAGACATGAAACCGATAGCGCTTGGGAGCACCAGCACCAGGAACACCCAGACAATCAAACAAACGATGAGCGAACTGGGGACTTTCTGGGTCAGAGCCGAGATCAATAAACCGATGGCGATGAAGACCGCACCGTACAAGATTGTTGTCAGGAGGATCAACGCCAGGCTGATCCAGGTGTCGGGGGCCAGGGGTACCGGAGCTCTGGTTAGATAAATGGAGTAGGCTACCAAGAAACTGGCAACGATAACCAGCGCCAACACCAACAAGGCGCCTATGTACTTACCAATTAACAGCTTAGTCCTTTGAATCGGATTGGAGAGCACCAACTTCAGTGTAGCTTTCTGCTTTTCACCGCTGATCAAGTCGAAGCTGAAAAGTAGTGCCAGCAGAGAGACGAAGATTTGTGTGATGCCGGGAAAATCAAAACTGTAGAAGAAGCTAAGGAAGTCTGCCGAAGATCCCCCTGAGGTCTCATCGGTTGTAAAAACCGGCACCCTGGTGTGGGAGATCCATACTCGCCGTCCCCAGTTCTTTCCCAGGCCCGATCCGAAGACCGACAACAGCGACGGCTCTTTGTAAATCTCCGGCCTGACGAAAGAGTAAACCTCGATCTCGGCTAATTCCTGTTCGCTCTCAAATTGTGCGGCCTCAACACGGTTCCATTCCAGGAGGTAGTCCTGAACCAGCACATAGGTTGTCAGGCCGAACACCACAACACAGGCTGCAAAACAAATGGCGAAGCGGAGCGTCAGGATATTTTCCAGCGTTTCCTTCTTTATGATTGTCCACATGTTATCAGTCCATTGTAGTTATTACATATGAAACGTTCACTTCCCGTCTCTCAGTGAAACGAAGTCCGCTGTATGATTGTTCCATCAAGAACGATTTTCCAAGGGGCTTGACGAGACTTGAGACCGATAGGCAACTTAAGTCATGCAATCCCCAACATCTAGATATTTCGATTCGGAAGTAATGACACCATTCCCCCCCTATGCTACTCTGCGACAGGAGCAGCTTCGCTTCCCACTGGAAGGCCGATTACATATTTTTGCATGACCTGCTTGTAAAAAGAGCCGCATCGATACATCCCGGATGCGAAGCGGCAAGATTCGGCCTTGCTGAAGCTTACGCGTCCTGGGAGAAAAAAGCTAAACAAAGCGTAAATGAAGGAGGAGGTCTTGGCGAAAAAAGTCAGCAGATTATTCTTACTGCTCGGCGCGCTGGCCATCACGATTTTATTGGTTGCCTGCCAGCCCGAGGTCCAGATCGCGGAAAGCGCAACCGACTTTCCTATCTTGAGCGGCCCATATCTGGGCCAGGAGCCGCCGGGCGATGCGCCAAAGCTCTTTGCCCCTGGGGTAATCTCCACCGGCATGAGCGAGCGCGACGTGGCGATCATGCCGGACGGTAATGAGATCTACTTCTGCGTAAATCTCGGGGCGTCCGGTACGATTCTGGTGACGAGGCAGGTCAGCGGGCGCTGGACTGAGCCGGAGGTTGTTTCCTTCGCCGACAACAATCTTCACTTCGAGCCCTGCCTGTCGCACGACGGGCAAAAGATGTTCTTTCTCTCAACTCGCCCGGCGCCCGGCGACGAGGAGGCAGGCGACCAGGACATATGGGCGGTCGAGCGCGAAGGCGGCGACTGGGGCGAGCCTTACAACCTCGGCCCGCCGGTCTGTTCCGACGCGCCGGAGTTTTTCCCCTCGGTCACGCGCGATGGCACCATCTATTTCACCCGCCGGGAAAATGGCGCTCACGCGATCTACCGCTCTCGCTTTGCCTACGGTTTGTATCAGGAGCCGGAAAGGCTTCCGGATCAGGTCAATTGCGGGAGCACTCAGTATAACGCCTTTATCTCGCCCGACGAGGGCTACATCATCGTGCCTGTCTTCGGCCGCGAGGACAGCTTGGGCGGAACGGATTACTACGTAGTTTTCCGTTCTGACGACGACGTCTGGAGCGAGCCAATCAACCTGGGAGAGAGTATTAACTCCGCCGTAGGCCGCGAGTGGTCGCCGTATGTAAGCCCCGACGGCAGATACTTCTTCTTCATGTCTAGCCGCTCGGTTTTCGACGCCGAGGACGCTGCCATACCGCGCACCTTCGGAGAGATGCGCAGGTTGCACGGCGAGCCGCGCAACGGCAATTCCGACATCTGGTGGGTCAGCGCATCGGTGATTGAACGCCTCAGGCCGGAGGGCTACTAAGCTCTGGCTGAAACGAACGAGGGGTCCACCGCCGGCGGAACTCCATGACTTGCGACACAGCTTCGCAACTCAACTTGCCCGCGCAGGTTGTGACCCCTATCGACTGCAAAGGCTGTTAGGGCATGCTAACCTCAGCATGACACAACGCTACTTTGACCATTTAAGACTGGAAGACTTGCGACAAGGAATTGAACTTTTGTAAAGAAAGGAGAGTTTGAACATCATGTTAGGACCAACAAATCTTTGGGCGATTTGGGCGTTAGTTGGTGGGGTAGGCGGTCTTATCGTAGGTAATTCACGCGGCCTGGGTATTTTGGGTGGTATTATCGGTGTTTTGTTTGGGCCTTTAGGTTGGGCTATAACACTGACTTTGCAACCACATGCGAAATGGACATGCCCCCACTGCGGTGGCGTTGTCCGGCCCGGCTTTGCCAAGTGCAAGAACTGCGGTTCGGAAACATCTACAGGATGAAGCGATAGAAAGCAGTGAATCCGAGTGATCGACGTTGCGTTTTCGTTGCAGGGTGCTCATATCTCATTATATTTTAAGGGCTTAATGAGTCAAATACCAACTCTGTTGCGCCGTGGCGTGCCGGAAGGGATGCTTGGCTTGGCATACTGCGGCGATCAGTACCAAGTCTCCGGTGCGGATCAGATGCGCAGGGCTTCAACGGGGTCGAGGCGGGCGGCGTAGTTTGCCGGCTGGAAGGCGGCGATCAGGTTGAGGATCGGCGAGGCGACGACGATGGCCAGCACCAGCCAGGGGCTGACGACGAAGACGCTGAAGTCGCCGATGATGAACCCCTCGAGGACCGTCTTGAGTAGGGGCTCGGCGATCAGTACCGCTCCGATGCCGACCAGCGAGGCGACGATGCCGTTGGCCAGACCGATGATCGCCGACTCGGTGAATATTACGGCGCGGATGTCGCCCTGGGAGGCGCCGACGGCGCGCTGGACGCCGATCTCGTACTTCCGCTCCATGATGTTGATCAGGAAGATGTTAAGGATGTTGACCAGCGAGATGACGACGATCACCAGGCTGATGGCGCTGAGGAAGAGTGTGAGGATGTTGATGCCGGTGTTGATCGTCTCGGCCAGCTCGGTGTCGCCGAGGTCCGTGTAGCCCATCCGGCGGAGCGAGCCCTCTATGTCCAACACGTGCTCGGTGCTCCGGCAGGTCACGTAGATAATGGAGTAGGTATTCGTGTAGTCGGCATAGAGAACGTTGTTGATGTGCCGAATTATTTCCAGTGGCACCAGGGGGCCGAAAATGGGAGCGCGGGTGGAGAGGCCGACAGCTTTCAGTCTGTACTCGATGCGTTCGCCCCTGCCGTAGCGGATCACCATCTCCATCGGCACGTTGCCGAGGTCCTCCGCCTCAAGGCGCCGGAAACCGAGGTTGGAGCTCACCGCCTGGTTCCAGGCCGCCAGAAGTTGCGGGTTGACGAGCACGGGGATCTCCTCGTCGGCCGGGTCGACGCTCCAGTCCACGCCCTCCGGCAGCTCGTCGCGCACCATGAACTCCTCGATCCCGGCGCAGATGACGTTGGAGCTGGCCCCGGCCGCGCGGCCCATGAGGCCGAAGAAGTAGACGACCGAATCGGCATGGAGTAGCTGTAAACCGTTAGCCGAGGAGACTCCTTCGATGCCCGCCATGGCCTCGATGTCTTCGTCGCCGAAATCCTCTCCGGCCGACGAGACCTTCAGCTGGTTTGCGGGCAGCTGCTCGAGGAAGTGGTCGAAGATCAGGGTTCGGATGCCGTTGGTGAGGGAGAAGAAGAAGAGCAGCGTCGCCAGGCCGAAGATTACGCCGAGGCTGGAGAAGACGATGCGGCGCCTGTTGCGCTTGAGGTTCTGCCAGCTCATCAGGAACATCTTCTCGAGCTTCATCGCTTCTGCAGCTCCTCGAGGGTGACGATGCGCCGCGCGGCGGCCGCCAGGTCGTGCTTGTGGGTGGCGATGATCAGCGTCGTCTTCTCCTCTTCGGTCAGCAACAGTATCAGGTCGAGAATGCCGCGCTCGGTGTCCGCGTCCAGGTTGGCCGTCGGCTCGTCGGCGAGGATGATCTTCGGCCTGTTGATCAGCGCGCGGGCGATCGCCACCCGCTGCTTCTGGCCGCCGGAGAGCTCGGACGGGTAGCGGTCCGACATCCCGTCCAGGTCGACGGACTCCAGCGCCGCCTGGGCTCGCTCCCGGGCCTCGCGGTGCGGGACGTCTGAGAACATCAGCGGCAGCAGCGCGTTCTCGAGGGCGCTGAGGTGAGGAAGCAGGATGAACTCCTGGAAGATGAAACCGATGGTCCCGTTGCGGTAGGCCGACAGTTGCCGCAGCGTCAGCTCACGCAGGCGGCGGCCGTCGACCACCACATCGCCGTCGACGTCGGTGTCGAGGCCGGCTATAATGTTCAGCAGCGTAGTCTTGCCGATCCCCGAGGGGCCCATCACGGAGAGGGTCTCGCCCTCGCCAACCTCGAGGTTCAGGCCCTCGAGCACCGTTATCGAGTGCTTGTCCTGAGCGTATCTCTTTGATAGATTTGTGATCTCGATCATCTCGCGGGCCGAACCCAGAAAAACGAGGCGTCATTCTACACGAGGGCCATGCGCGGAGCAACGGCCGGCATCGCTCTCACCCCTCGGAGACGGATTGGAGCCGGCGATTGTTCGGCGGATCGCCCGGGCGGGTAGGCTGGTGTAGCTCGGCGCCTGCTCGAGACCGCGAAGTGAAGCGGTATAATCGTCGCAGCACGGGAGGGTGATGGGATAACGATGGAGCCGCTGATCCTCTCTGCACTTTTGCTAGTCGTTCTGGTGGCGCTGCTGCTGGAGAAGATCCCCTACGACGCCACAGCCCTGCTGGCCGTCTTCGTGCTGGTGCTGCTCTCCGATGGAGCCGTATCCGATCTCCTCGACAGGTTCCTCGGCCTCCGGCTCCACTTCCTGACGCCCGGCGAGGCGATCTCCGGCTTCGCCAACGAGGCGGTGGTGACCATCGGCGCCATGTTCGTCATCTCCGCCGCTCTCATGCGCACCGGCGCTGTCGGCTTTCTCGGCGATAAAATCATCGCCTTCTCGCGCGGCCGCCCCCAGCGCGTCCTGATGCTCTCGATGATCGCCGTCGCCGTCTCGAGCGCCTTCATCAACAACACACCGGTGGTCGTGCTGTTCGTGCCGATCATGCTCAGGGTCTGCTTCCAGTACAACCTCAGCCCCAGCAAGTTCCTTATCCCGATCTCCTACGCCTCGATACTCGGCGGCACCTGCACGCTTATCGGCTCGTCGGCCAACATCGTTGTCAGCAACGTCGCCGCAGCCTACGGCGCCCGCATGCCCAACCTCGATCTTCACCGGCTCAGTATGTTCGAGATGGCGCCGATTGGACTGCCGATTGCCGTGCTCGGACTCGTTTTCATCGCGCTTTTCGCAAGGCGACTACTGCCGGACCGCAAGACTGTTACCTCCACGCTGGCCACCACCGAGCAGAAGCGCTTCATGACCGAGCTGGAGATCCAACCCGCCAGCCCGAGCATCGGCAAGAACGTCTGGGAGGCCTTCCTGCAGCGCAACCCGGGGCTCCAGATTATGGAGGTCATTCGCGGCGAGGAGGTCATCTATCCTCCCGTTGATAAGGTGCGGCTGCAGGAGGGGGACATCCTGCTTACCAAGGGCGCGGTAGGCGACATCCTTAGGGTTCAGCGTGAACGCTCAGCCATCATCGCTCCCGAGCTCGGCCTGCGCGGCGTGCGGCTGACGGAGAGGGACTTCACGCTGGCAGAAGTAGTGATCATGCCCACCAGCCAGTTCATCGGCAAGACGATCGTCGAGGTGCAGTTCCATCGGCGCTATGACGTCAACGTCGTCGCCATACTGCGCAAGGGCCGCCACATGCACATCCAGGAGAAGATCCGCAACGTTGAGCTGACCGTCGGCGACACGCTGCTGGTGCAGGGTGGCGAGGACGGCATCGCAAAGATGCGCCGTGCCGAAAACGTACTGCTGCTGGAGGGCATCGGCAAATCGGTGGTGCGCACAGGCAAAGCGCCGATCGCACTCGCCGTGATGTTCGGTGTTATCCTCGGCGCAACGTTCAACCTGCTGCCGATCATGGTGCTAGCAGTGCTCGGAGCAATTATTCTGGTTGTTACTCACTGCTTGCCGTTAAAGGAGGCATACAAGAGTCTCGACGGCTCCGTGCTGGTCCTTATCGCATCGACTATCGCGCTCGGCACCGCGATGGCTAACACCGGCACAGCGGGGCTCTACGCTGATCTGCTGGTATCAGTAGTGAAGGATTACGGCACGGAATTCGTGATCGCCGCCTTTTTCCTGCTGACCAGTGTTCTGGCCAACTTCATTAACAAGAACGCCGCCGCGGTCTTGATGACGCCCGTGGCGATAGCCGCCGGGATCGGCCTCGGCTTCCAGCCGATGCCGTTCGTGATGGCCACTCTCTTCGGCGCCAGCGCCTGCTTCGCCACGCCGATCGGTTACCAGACCAACCTTTTCGTTTATGGCGCAGGCGGCTACCGCTTTGCCGATTACATGAAGCTGGGCATCCCGCTCATAGTTTTACTGATGATTGTAGCGATCTTCGCGATTCCTGCGGTCTGGCCGCTCGTGCCGATCAGATAGCCGGCGCCCGCCCGCAGCCCAGCAATGATCTTGCGATTGTGCCGGGATGTTTTGTACATTCGCGATATCGAAGGACTTTAAGCACCCAGGGAATTACAGATGGAGCCGCTGATCCTGTCCACCGTACTCGTGGTGATGCTGGCCCTCTTCATCACGGAGAAGATCCCGAAGGAGGCGACGGCGCTGTTCGCCATCTTCGTCTTGCTATTCCTGTCCAGCGCCGGGCTCGGGTTACACTTCCTGTCGCCCCGGGAGGCGATCGCCGGATTCTCGAACGAGGCGGTGATAACCGTAGGCGCCATGTTCATCATCAGCGCAGGGCTGATGCGCACCGGCGCCGTCGGCTTCCTCGCCGACAAGATCATCGCCTTCTCGCGCGGCAGACCGCATCGGATTCTGTTGCTGAGTATTACCGCCGTCGCCCTCTCCAGCGCCTTTATCAACAACACGCCGGTAGTGGTGCTCTTCGTGCCGATCATCCTGAGAGTCTGCTACCAGCACGGACTCAGCCCGAGCAAGTTCCTGATCCCTATATCCTACGCCTCGATCCTCGGCGGCACCTGCACGCTGATAGGAACCTCGACCAACATCCTGGTGAGCGACATCGCCAGCGCCGTTGCCGCGCATCGACAGATACCGGGGCTGCATAAGCTGGGCATGTTCGAGATGGCGCCCGTGGGGTTGCCGCTTGCCGTGGGCGGACTGATCCTGATAATGCTGCTCGCCCACCGTCTGCTGCCGGACCGGAAGACGGTTACCTCCACACTGGCCGATACGGAGCAGAAGTCGTTCATGACCGAGCTGGAGATTCAGCCGTCGGGGCCTTGCGTGGGCAAAACGGTGCGCGAGGCGTTCCTGTCGTGCTACGAGGGTCTGCACGTACTGGAGGTGATCCGCGGGGAAAAGGTTATCTATCCGCCCGTCGACGAGGTAGTGCTCCGCCCCGGAGATATCCTCCTGACCAAAGGGTCGGTTAACGATATCGTCAGGGTGCAGCGCGACCGCACGGCGGTCATCGCGCCGGAGCTGGGCCTGGATGGCGTGCGCATGACCGAGCGCGCCTTCACGCTGGCCGAGGTGGTGATCATGCCCACCAGCCAGTTCATCGGCAAGACGATCGAAGAGGTGCAGTTCAAGCGCCGCTACGACGTCAACGTCATCGCCATCCTGCGCAAGGGCCGCCACATGCACATCCAGGAGAAGATCCGCCGCGTCGAGCTCGCCGTAGGCGACACCCTGCTGGTGCAGGGGGGCGAAGACGGCATCGCCAAGATGCGCCGGGCGGAGAATATTCTGCTTCTGGAGGGGATCGGGGAGACGGTGGTTAATCCCCGCAAGGCGCCTATAGCGCTGGCGATTATCGCCGGCGTGATCATCGGGGCGACGCTCAACCTCATGCCGATCATGGTGCTGGCGCTGTTCGGAGCCCTGCTGATTATCATCACGCACTGCCTACCGCTCAAGGAGGCCTACAAGAGCCTCAACGGCTCTGTGCTCGTCCTGGTCGCCGGCACTATTGCCATCGGCTCGGCCATGGACAACACCGGGACGGCTCAGCTCTACGCAGATTTCATGGTATCGGTGGCGGCCCCGCTCGGCCCGGTCGCGGTCGTCGCGGCCCTGCTGCTGCTGACAAGCTTGCTGACGGAACTGATAAGCAACAACGCCACCGCGGTGCTCATGACCCACGTGGCAATCGCCGCCGCGGTTGGCCTGGGGTATCAACCGATGCCCTTTGTGATGGCGGTTCTCTTCGGCGCCAGCGCCTGCTATATCACTCCGATAGGCTATCAAACAAACCTTTTTGTCTATGGACCTGGCGGCTACCGCTTCGCCGATTACTTGAAGCTCGGGATACCGTTAAACGTACTTATCCTCTTTCTGGGAAGTCTGTTGATCCCCGTTGTCTGGCCCCTGGTGGCTCTATAGTGGGATTCAGGCTCCGCACCGGTGCGCGAAGGGCTGAAGAGGTCGCTGCCTTTGCGCGCGCGGTGAGGCTACTTCCCCGCCGCTCCGCTGTCGTGAGCGGCTCTCTTTTCGATCGCCTCGAGCATCTGCCGTTCCAGGTCGTCGAGCGTGCGGTCGGTGGTGTCGATGACGACGGCATCGGGTGCGGGCAGCAGGGGCGAGTCGTCTCGTGTCGAGTCGCGGCCGTCGCGGCGTCGCAGCTCCTTAAGGACCTCCTCGAGCGGCTGCCCGATGCCGCCGCCGAGCAGCTCGCTGCGCCGCCGCTCGGCGCGCACGCTGGCGTCGGCGTCGAGGTAGAACTTTACGTCGGCGTCTGGGAAGACCACGGTGCCGATGTCGCGCCCCTCCATGACGACCCCGCCCCGCTCGCCCATGCCGCGCTGCAGGGCCACCAGGGCCTTGCGTACGCCCGGCACCAGCGCCACCGCCGAGGCAGCCGCGGCGACTGCGGGGGACCGAATGCGGTCGGTTACGTCGCGGCCGTCGACGCGGACGCGGCACTCCCCGTTCGTGTCGTCGTCGAGCTCGATTTTTAGCGAGGAGACGAGGCCGCAAAGCGCCTTCCCGTCGTCCAGGTCGACCATCCGCTCCAGGGCGGCCCAACCGGCGGCGCGATACATGGCGCCGCTGTCGACGTAGCGGTAGCCGAGGCGTCGGGCCAGGCGGCGCGCGAGCGTCGACTTGCCCGATCCCGCGGTGCCGTCGATGGCCACAACAAGGTCGGCCATGTTCAAGCCTTCTCGATGTCGTTGAAATCCGGCCGGCGCCGCCCGGGCTTTAGCCGAGTACCGCCTTGAGGGCGCCGACGAACTTGCGGTTCTCGTCGGGCAAGCCGATGCTGACGCGCAGCGCCGTCGGCATGCCGAAGGCGGCCATCGGTCGCACGATTATCCCCTTAGCCATCAGTTTGCCGTTCAGCTCCGAGGTGTCGTGGCCGAAGTCGACGAGGATGAAATTGGCCACTGATGGTATGACGTTCAGCCCCAGCTTGCCCAGCTCCTCCCCCAGGTATGCCATGCCCTCGTCGTTGAGCTCTACCGCGCGCTTGACGTGGTCGTCTTCGTCGAGGGCCGCCTCGGAGGCCACCGCGGCGAAAGTGCTGACATTGAAGGGCGACCGCACCCGCGCCAGGGCGTCGCTGAGGCCGCCATTGGCGATCGCGTAGCCGACCCGCAGGCCGGCGAGACCGTAGATCTTGGAGAAGGTACGCAGGATGATGATCTTGTCGCCGCGGCGGTAATACTTGATGGGATCAGGGTAGTCGGGCCGGCTGATGTAGTGGCGGTAGGCCTCGTCGTATACGAGCACCACTTTGGGCGGCAGCGCGGAGATGAAACGGTCAAGCTCGTCGGTGGTGACCATCGTGCCGGTCGGGTTGTTTGGATTGGCGATGTAGACGATGCGCACCCGCTCGTCGATGGCCGCGGCCATCGCCTCGAGGTCGTAGGTGTAGTTCTTCAGCGGCACGCGGATCAGGTTGCCGTTGACCGACTGCACCGCCAGCCAGTACATGATGAAGGTCTGCTCCGAGATGACAGCGTAGTCGTCGGGCCCCAGCAGCGAGCGTGCCGAGTTCACAATGATCTCGGCGCTGCCCGCGCCGATGGTGATGTTCTCCACCGGGATGTCGAACTTCTCGCTGATCTTGCGCTTCAGGTAGAAGTAGTTGTCGTCGGGGTAGCGGTTGATCTCCGACAGCGCTCGCCGCAGCGCCTCCAGGCTCGCCTCCGGCGGACCCAGCGGGCTCTCGTTTGAGGCCAGCTTGACCACGTCGCCCAGGCCGAGCTCGCGCTGCAACTCCTCGACGGGTTTTCCGGGCTCGTAGGGAATGATCTTCTGCAGGTGCGACGGGATGATCGGGGACATGTTTATCGCCTCCTCGTCTCGGTATCCGGACTCATCAATCTAACAACTTCGTCGGGTCTCAGCAAGCGGTAGCTGCCCGGCTTCAGCGTTCCCGCCGAGAGCGGGCCTATCTTCACCCGACGCAGCCGCACCACGGGGTGTCCGAGGGCCTGGAACATCCTGCGGAGCTGTCGGTTGCGGCCCTCCTTGAGCGTCACCTCCAGCCAGGAATTCTTTTTGCACCTCAGCAGCCGGGCCTCGGCCGGGCGCGTCCTGCGGCCGCCTATAGTGATGCCGGAGCGCAGGCGCTCGATGGTCCGCTCGTCGGGCACGCCGCGCACCCTGACGTGGTAGGTCTTCTCCGGGCCGGTCGACGGGTGGCCGACGCGGGCGGCGAAGTCGCCGTCGTCGGTCAGCAGCAGCAGGCCCTCGCTGTTGAAGTCGAGGCGGCCGACGGGGTAGAGGCGCCGGTGGCGAAACTCGCCGATCAGGTCGGTCACCAGCGGGCGCTTGGAGGGGTCGCTGAGGCTGCACAGGTAGCCGGCCGGCTTGTTGAGCAGCAGGTGGACGCGCTCGCCGGGGGGGCGCAGCAGCTTGCCGTTCACCTTGACGTGGTCGCGGTGCGGATCGATCGACATGCCGACCGAAGCGGGCCGGCCGTTTACCGTTACCCTGCCGGCCTCGATCAGCCCGTCAGCGCCGCGGCGCGAGGCGACGCCGGCGCCGGCGATGTAGCGGTTGAGGCGGACGCGATTATCCTTCCGCTTCGCCTTCGTCTTCTCCCGAGACATCTACGACCGCCGCCCGCGTCTCCTCGATCAGGTTTACGAACTCCTCCGGCTTCGGCAGGTCGTCCAGCGAGCTGAGGCCGAAGTGGACGAGGAATCGTTTCGTCGTCGCCCAGAGGAACGGGCGCCCGACCACCTCCTTGCGCCCCACGATCCGCAGCAGCTTGCGCTCCAGCAGCGTGCGCAGCACGCCGCTCGAGTCGGTTCCCCGCAGCTCCGCGATCTCCGGCGTCGTTAGCGGCTGCTCGTAGGCAACAATCGCCAGGGCCTCCAGCGCCTGCGGGCTCAGGTGCGCGCGCCTCCGGGCCCGAAGGTAAGAGCGGATGATCTCGTCGAACTCGGGCCTCGTGGTAAGCTGGAAGCCGCCGCCGACCTCCCGCAGCACCAAGCCGCGGCCGCCGCGGTCGTATTCGCGCCGCAGCGCTTCAAGCGCCTCTTCGATCTCCAGACCGTCGCGGTCGGCGAAGAACGAGAGCATGCGATCGCGGCTCAGCGGCTCGTCCGAGACGAAAACCAGCGCCTCGATTAGCTCTTTCAGCTCGTCCATCTCCGCGGAGTTTAAACGCTTACGACGTGGGTCGGCAAGCCGCGGCTCACGCCGGGTGCTCCTGAACGGTGTCCCTAGCCCGCATATTGCACAAGATTCAGCCGTCCGGCGGACCCTTTCCCGAATCTCTTTATTGCAGCCGATTTTGGACCCTTGACGTGGCGCTAACCACGCC
>CAYOXX010000045.1:0-23308 GCA_964408025.1 uncultured Acidobacteriota bacterium
GCGGCGGCCGCCGCTGCTCGTCTCGAAATGGCGGACTCGTTGCTTGCTCTGGGGGAGACGGTAGCGGCGGTCCGCACGCTGCCACCGCTGAAGACACTCAAGGGAGATCTGCGCATCCGCGCCGGCACCATCCGCCTCCGCTGCCGCCTGGCGAGCGGCGAGAGACCGAAACGTCCCTCCGACTACGGGACTCCCGACACGCTGGCCGAGGCGGAGCGGCTCGTTGCGTATGCCGAGGCGGCTGCTGCGGAGGACGACGGCGATGCCTGCCGGCGAGCGCTGTCGGCGCTGGAAGAGGGCGACTGGCTGAAGTGCGTCGCCAGGCTCGGGTGCGAAGCGACGCTGCTGGGGGTTTCGCTGGCCCTGGAAGAGGGCCGCTTCGACGAGGCACTGCTGACGCTCGAGCGGCTTCGTGTCGGCTTGTCTCCGGGTCTGTGGGACCGGTTCAGCGTAGCCGCCGGCCTGCTCAGGATGCGCTGCGAGCTCTCCCTGGGGCGCGGCGCCGAGGCGCTGGCGACCGGACGTGGGCTGCTGCGGGAGATCGAGAAGAAGCGCGCCGGGCTCTACGCGCTCTCGCATCTGCGCAGCCTCTCGGGCGGCAGTCGCGAACTCTACGCGACGATCATCGGCCTGGAGCTGAGGCACGGTAGCCCCGCATCGGCTTTCGAAGCCCTGCAGCAGTTTAGCTCGCGCGCGTTGCTGCGCCGCAGCGGTCTGCACCCGGCGGAGCGGCTCGAGCGGGCCCTGGGCGGCTCCGACTCGCCCAAGCCGCCCCACAGCGAGCACCCGGGCCGCTGGGCGCTGCGGCGCATCCTGCGCCGCCTGGGCGCCCGCTCCGAGGAGACGCTGAGCTGGCGACGGGTAATCGAGGTGCTGGAGGGATTAGCGGAGCAGGACGAACATTAGCCAGCCGGACAACAGAAGCAGTATCAGTATCAGGCCGTAGAACCCGAACTTGATACCGAACCCAATGCCGGCCGA
Organism: uncultured Acidobacteriota bacterium; assembly: GCA_964408025.1. Taxonomy (GTDB): domain Bacteria; phylum Acidobacteriota; class DATKUA01; order DATKUA01; family DATKUA01; genus CAYOXX01. The sequence goes on from CAYOXX010000045.1 coordinate 982, forward strand.
ATCGGAGCGCCGCTTGGAGATCGCCCGCAGGTGATTGTCGCGCTTCTTCTCCAGGCGGGCCAGCTCGGCGTAGACCGGGTGCAGGCTTTCGTGGTCGAACTGCCGCTTGGAGAGCTCGATGCCCAGCTCCCCGAACAGCGGGCGCATCTCCGCGGTGATCCTCCTGACGTCCCGCTCTATCCGGCTGCGCTCGTCCTGCAGCTTGCGCACCGATGCGTCGATCTGGGAGGCACCTTCGTTGTGGCTCCTTGTCAGGTCGGCGATCTGCGCGTCGTAGTCGTGCAGGACCTTGCCGATCTTCTCTGCGCGCCGCAACAGCTCCTCGCTTTTGCTCTTCAGGAATCCCTCTTTTTCGATCTTGAGCGCGCGCGAGCGCTCGTTGAACTCGACCTCACCGCGGATCTCCGAAATCAGGTACTCTCCGCCCGGCTCGCCGCCCGCCTTCTCGAGCTCGGCGAGTCGCTTCGCCTGCAGCTCAATCTTGTTGGACAGCGTCTTAATCTCGCCCCGGTTGGAGGCAATCTCCTTGCGCAGCCGCTTGCCCTCGACCAGCAGGCCGGTGTGCTCCAGATCGATGGGCCGCTTGAGCTTCAGCTGCTCGTTGATCTTCTTCTGGTAGAGCGCCACGTGCTCGCGCCGCTGCTCACGGAATTCGCCGACGCGGTCTTTTAGCTGATCCGCAGAGTTCCGCTTCTGCTCGGCCGTCTGCTCAAGCGCCCGGATCCTGTCGACCACCGGTATCGATTCGGATATCTGCAGGCGCTCCTCCCACGCCTTGCGACCGAGCAGCACCATCTGCGCCGCCGTGCTCTTGTCGACCCTGCGCACCCTGTGGCCGCGCGCCAGGATGGCGATCCGGTTGGCGGCGTCGCGTGCTCCCAGGTAGAAGAATCCGCCGACGCCCTCCCAGAAACCGTGCATCACCTCGCCGAATCGGCTCATCGTTTAGCTCCCTTTGCTTCCCCGCAATGCGCTCACGCTGGCCACGAGGCTTAAAAATGCGGCCCTGGCGCGCGCGTCACCGATGCGCTCCGCCGCCTCGCCGACATCCGGAGGCAGCGCAGTCTCTACCTTTCCAACCCGCTGCGCCTGGGTTTCATTCGTCGCGAACGAGTTCGGGTCGAGGCGCAGCGATACTCTCGCCACAAGGTCCCGCCCGAAGGCCTCGTTGATCCTGCGTCGAATCGTCCCGCTACGCCTGCGGCCCTCGGCCAGCCAGTGCTCGTCGGCGGCGACCATGAACAGCTCGCCATCCGCGAACGAAACGGGCTTCAGCCGGCGGCCGGCGGGACCGAAGAGTGCCGCGAAGGTGCCCCCGATCAGGATGCCGAGGCGCTCGTCGTCGTCGCCGGCGGCCGCCAGCAACGCCCGCACGCCGTCTGCCGCCGCCCTCACTCGCCGCCCTCCGTCGAAACTGAAATCCGGACATCCACTGCGAGGCAGCCGTCGGGTCCGGCCATCAGGGGGTTGATGTCGAGCTGGCCGATGGCCGGGAAGTCTACGGCGAGCTGTGCGACGCGAGCTATCGTCTCGGCCACCGCCTTGCGGTCGATACCCCGGGCGCCGCGGACGCCCTCAAGGATTGGCGCGGAACGGAGTCTGCCCAGCATTCTCCCCGGCTCGTCGCTGGCCAGGGGTGCGAGGGCGAAGGCCACGTCCTCGAGCACCTCGACGTAGACGCCGCCGAGGCCGCACATCACCAGGGGCCCGAAGCCGGGTTCGCGCTTGATGCCGACGATCATCTCGACTCCGCCCGCGGCCATCTCCTGCAGCAGCAGACCCTCGATGGCGGCCTCCGGCTGCGCGCCGCGGACCCGCTCGAGCATCTTCTCCCGGCGCCGGAGAAGGTCATCCCGATCGGCGATGCCGAGCTCGACGCCGCCGACTTCGCTCTTGTGCAGGATGTCGGGAGAGACAATCTTCATCACCAGCGGATAGCGCAGGCCTTGCGCGGCCGCGGCGACGTTACCATCCGGCTCGATCTGGACGCTGCGTGCTGCCGTGACGCCGTAAGCGTTGAGGAGAGCATAGGCGTCGGCCGCCTCGATCCAGCCGTCAGCCTTGCTCAAGACAGCGCGCGCTATCTCAGCGTCCGCTTCGAAGCGGGAAGGCTCGACCGGCTCGCGCTCCAGCCAGCGCCGATAGCGGCGGGCCGCAACCAAACCCTGCGCGATCTCGGGAGCGGAGTTGAAGACCGGGACGCCGATCTCCTCGAGCTCTGCCGCGTCGGCCGGCACGTCGCCGGACCCCATGAAGAGGCCGATCACGGGGATCGGGCTCCCCTCGCAGGCCGGCTTGATCGCCTCGACAACCCACTTGGTCTTGACCATCACCGGCGGCAGGAAGAGCACCACGAGGGCGTCGACGTTCGGGTCGCCTGTTATCGACTCTACGGCGACCCGGTAGCCCTCGGCGCCGCTGCCGGGCAGGATGTCGCAGGGGTTGGTGCAGGCCGCCTCCGGCGGGAGCCCGCTCTCGAGCCCGGCCACGGTTTCCTCGGCGAGGCTGGGGAAGACGAAACCGCTCCTCTCGAACTCGTCGGTGGCGATGACCCCAGGCCCGCCGGCGTTGGTAACCAGCGCCAGGCGTCGGCCCCCGGGACGGCGCGGGACGCTTAGGAACTTGCCGACGTTTAGCAGCTCGTCGATTGAGCCGACCCTGAGGGCGCCGCAGCTACGCAGCAGCGCGTCGACGGCGGTGTCGGAGCCGGCCAGGGCTCCGGTGTGCGACGAGGCGGCCCTGGCACCCGCCTCGCTACGTCCGGCCTTGAGCACCACCACCGGCTTGGCGCGCGTGGCCCGCGAGCAGACCTCCCGGAAGCGGGCGGAGTCCTCGAAGTTTTCCAGGTAGAGGGCGATGACGCCGACCTCGTCGTCGTTGGCGAAAGCGGCGAGGGCGTCGTTCTCATCGACGTCGCTCTTGTTGCCGATGCTGATGAACTTCGAGAAGCCGATGCTGCGCTCGCCGGCGTAGTCCAGCACCGCCGCGCCCATAGCGCCGCTCTGGCTGATGAAGCCGATCGGGCCCCTGCGCGGCGCGCTGCGAGCGAAGGTGGCGTTGAGTTTCACCTCCGGATCGGTGTTGAAGGCGCCCATGCAGTTGGGACCGACCATCACGATGCCGGCCGCGGATGCCGCCTCGAGCAAGCGCCGCTCCAGTTCGGCGCCCTCCGCGCCAACCTCCCTGAAGCCGGCGGTGATAACGATGACGCTCCTGACCCCCGCCTCGGCGCACTGCTCCATCGCCGGCAGCGCCAGGTCGCGCTTGACTACCAGTATCGCCAGGTCGACCGGATCCTGAATATCGTGCACCGACTGGTGGCAGCGGATGCCGCTGATGGCCGGGGCCTTGGGATTCACCGGGTAGACCGCGCCGGTGAAGCCGAAGCGCAGGATGCTGTTCATGATCTCCGAGCCGACCGAGCCGGGGCGGGATGAGGCACCGATTACCGCGATCGAGCGTGGCGAAAAGATGGGAGAGAGGTCCTTCATGCGCGCCTGCCTTCGAGTCAAGTGTCTCTGATAAAAACGAGACGGCGCCCGCAGCTTTCGAACACGGATTCCTTACGCTAGCATAGCATAGACGCCGTTTTCAGCCAATAGCGCGTCCGCGGCGAGAGGTAGAGTATGAAGCTGTCGCTGTTCGATTACCGCCTGCCGCCGGAGCTTATCGCCCAGCGGCCGGCCGAGCCGAGGGACTCCTCCCAGATGATGGTCCTGGACCGCGAAGGCGGCGGGATTGAGCACCGCGGCTTCCGAGAGCTGCCGGCGCTGCTGCGGCCGGGCGACCTGCTGGTGGTCAACGAGACGCGCGTCATACCGGCGCGCCTGATCGGTCGACGCAGCTCCGGCGCGCGAGTCGAGATCCTGCTGCTGCACCGCCTCGACGGCGGTTGCTGGCGCTGCCTCGTCAGCCCCGGTCGCAGGGTCCGCCCCGGCGACGAGATCGACTTCGGCCAGGGAGTGAGCGGCGAGGTGGTCGAGCGCACGGGGGGCGGCACGCGCAGCGTCCGCTTCCGCCACGAGGGGAGGGGTGAGTTCCTCGAGGCCCTCGAGCGGGTCGGGCGGACGCCGCTGCCCCCTTATATTAAACGTCCCGAACCGGATCCTGCCGACCGGGAGCGCTACCAGACCGTCTTCGCCTCCAGCCCAGGGGCCGTGGCGGCGCCGACGGCGGGTTTGCACTTCACGCCGGGAGTCCTGGGCAAGCTGCGGGAGCGGGGCGTGGAGACCGCCCGGCTGACGCTGCACGTCGGGCTGGGCACCTTCCGGCCGGTCGAGGTCGAGAACATCGAGGAGCACCGCATGGACGCCGAGTGGTTCGAGATCGGTGCCGGGGCGGCGGAGAAGATCAACGCGGTGCGCTCGGCAGGCGGCCGCCTGGTCGCCGTCGGCACCACGGTAGTCCGCTCGCTCGAGTCGGCCTGGAACGTCGAAGCCGGAGCCGTCAGGCCAACGTCCGGCTGGACGGAGCTCTTCATCTCGCCCGGTTACCGCTTCCGCTCTATAGACGCGCTGCTTACCAACTTCCACCTGCCGCGCAGCTCGCTGCTGATGCTCGTCTGCGCTCTGGCCGGCCGGGAGGCAATCCTGGCCGCCTACGCGGAAGCGATAGAGCGGCGCTACCGCTTCTACTCCTACGGCGACTGCATGCTGATAGTGTGATACGCCTGCGCGGAATGGATAGCTATTGAGGTATTCTCGGCCTCCCGGATGCGCGTGTCCGAGTCAGTAGACCTGGATCGTGTATTTGCTGGCACTGACGTTGTTGCGCGGCTTGGCGTCAGAGGCGACCACCTCGACGATCACGTAGTAGAAACCGGGATTGATAATCGCAGGCACTGTGAACTTCATCTTTACTTTTTTATTTTTCCCGGGCGCTAAAGCAGGTATGGCCTTTCCGCCCAGCAGAATGTCTGTATCGTCGAGAGTCCTATCGGTTGAGAGATAGAAATAGACCGTTGTGGGGAGGGAGCTATCCTCGCCTATGTTCTTAGCCCTGGCGATCAGCTTCAGACGTCCGCTTATCATTACGGCTCTCGGAGAAGCCCTCTTGAAAATCGCTTTCAGGTCGAAAGCCGGCCTACTATATTCCCAGGTGTCGCCTAAATAGCCTGAGCCGCCCCCTCCGCCGAATAGGACTGTCACGCCGCGCGCACTGTCGTAGGCCATGGCAAGGAGTTCGCGGGCTGAAGGTCCAGATGTGCTTACCTGAGTCCAACTGCTGCGGTCCCACTCCCAGGTATCTCTAAAACGGCTGGAGACATCCCGTCCTCCGAAGAGTACCGTTACGCCGCGCGCGCTGTCATAGGCCATAGCATGCTCATAGCGTGCCGATGGTCCAGAGGAGCTGACTTGGGTCCAACTGCTGCCGTCCCACTCCCAGGTATCGCCAAAAATGCTGAGGCCGTCCCATCCTCCGAAGAGTACCGTGACGCCGCGCACGCTGTCGTAGGCCATGGCATGGTACTGGCGGGCTGAAGGTCCCGTAGAGCTTACCTGCTTCCAATCCTGCGCTGGGCCTGCACGTGCGAAACGAAAGCTAATAGAACGCAGGAAGCAAGCAGAAAGATTACTAGTTTTGGGTTAGATTCACCATCAGATTTACGCTGATATAAGAGCATATCAGACCTCCATAAAATTCACCCAGATTTCACTGAATGTCGGATGAGTATCAAAAATAATGCATTAGAAGCCGAATTGTCAAGTCAAAACGACCTTCTGCCAACTGCCGAGGGAGTCTCATTTTTCTTTGAGGGTTCGCCGCGGCTCATCCGTTCATCATACTACGCAGCTGAGGTTTGACTTCAACACGAACTCAACCCTGAAGACTGTCCCGCAGCCACACCTGCGCCACACAGCAAATCTCACCCCTCCACAGTTATCCGCCCTCACAGACAATATTGCAGCTATAAACTCAGGGAGCGAAGATGCTCCTGTCACGGGGCAAAGAAGCGTTGCGGTGTGGACGTTTGTATTATCCTGCCATCAAAAGTCAAGGGCGAGAATGCAGAGCTGGATATAGAATCTTCTTACTTCACGAACGCTGATATGATTTTTTCCACTTCGTTGCCAGGTATCCTCAATGGAAGGTCTTCTGTTTGCGCTCTGTTCCACAACTCTCTTGCTACTTCTTTTATCGCGGTCATTGTTTTCTCAGTTTTAAGCAATTCCTCTACCTCTCGTTTTAATGTTTCTTCCATCTGAATGCATTTTTGAGGATCCCAGCAATAAGTTTCTGTTTCAGTCAATAATCGGCCTATCAGTTGATTCTTTGCCTCCAAATCTAACAGTGGGCCTCCTTGGCCATGAACTCCAAATTGGATTCTTTCAGCTATCATACCAGCATACTTGATCAATATTTCTTGCCTTATAGAGTCAAGGCTTGCCCCCTCGGCTACGAACTGAACGACGTGTTTGATTTCGCCCCTCCACGGTGGGCCATCAACCTCGACGTAATCAATTCTCCGTCCGAATATAAAACTCAATACTGAGTGACCGGCCTCGTGATATACCGTGTGTCTTATACTGTGATATATATAAGCTTCATGAATTAGCTTGGCTCCACTACGAGCCACATCCACTGCAACATTTCCCTTAATTCTAGTAATTTTAAATTTAACTTCAAACGTGTTTATGTGGGGAATTGGGATTAACGTCATTATTTCTCTGTTATTTACAAGGCTATTATCTTCTATGATTTTAGCGTATATACTCCTCATTATGCCTAACTCATCTAAAATATTAAAATGCCGCTCCCCGTAAAACATCCCGTTGATTTCGTCCTTCGTGAAATGTATTCGTTTAGTCTTGCTTCTCATTAACCGATTGTTTCCTATAGACAGTTCGAGCAATTATATCACGACGCGTGACCCACCGCTAAACCCACCCATCCACAGTTATCCGCCCTCAGAGACTTTTTTACAGCTATCAAACTGGGAGCGAAGCTGCCCCTGTTATGGGGCAGTGGAGCGAGGTAATGCAGGTTGACACCGCAGGATTGAATCGATGGGATCAATTCAGCCTTTCAGGGTATCATCAACTACTTCTTCCCAACAAATAGGTTGTAAATTAAGGCGATGATAGCTCCTGCAATGACACCACTGACAAATCCCCAGATCGCCCCGAAGATCCCACCTATAAAGGTAGGTTCAAAACCAATGAAACGCGATGCCATTACCGCAACCAGTTCTTTGCCCCAGCCAAACATGGCAGTCCAGCCGATAAACATAAAGGTCAATGCCCATGTGGCGCCGAGGCTAATAGCCAATGCTTTGACACTGAGTTTTCCCATTCTCCAACCTCCTCTCCTTAGTAGAGGTTAGACCATTTAAACAAGTTAGGCAACATGATATCAAGGAGAATACGACTGATTACGTGCCCCACCGTAAATCTCCCCCTCTCAGGGTATTCCACCTTCAGAGATTCTTTTGCAGCTATCAACCGGGGAGAGAAGCTGCTCCTGTCACGGAGCAGTGGAGCGTGGATGGATGGTTAACACTCTTTAGCCAAATTGGGAAATCCCTTTTCCTAATCAGCAAGGGTTTCTATTGTGACTATATCGCTCTTAAACTCCTCGGTACCCAGATCGAGCTTCACACGAACCATCGATTTCCCGTCCCACTTGCTTGTATTGTCCTCGTGCGGGAGCCTCTCAATGAGATAGGTGATGTCCCATTTGTTCAGAAAATACTCTGTATCTTTCGCTATCTGCCCCATTCTAAGGCGGTATTTGCTGTGATATTCATCTTTTCTGTCAACCTTTGAGTAATCGTGATTGTGGATGGCCTCAGATTCCGGACGGTAAACAATTTTGTACCCTGCCCGCCTCATGCTCAGTGAAAGGTCCTTGTCCTCGTTGGCGATGAGGATCCCTTTGCCGTCCACAATGTCATCGAAACCCCCGATCTCGAACAGGGCGTCCCGTCGGGCCAGGAGAGTAGTAGTGGTATACCACGGTACTTCTCCACCCTTCATGACCTGGGGATCATATCTTTGCAGATCAGCCATCAGCGACGACTTGTTCAAGCCGATCCCGTAAACCCTTCCCCCTTTTTCCAGGGTGATGGTATGGATGCCGCAGTAATAGACTTTCTCGATCTCAGCCGTGAGAAGCTTCGCCCCTACCAGCCCTATCTTATCGTCTTTCGCGGCAGTCTCACTCAAGTGTTTCAACCACTCCGGCAGCACTTGGACATCGTTGTCCATAATGACAGTGTACTTCCCCCTCGAATAATAGATGCCCTGGTTCCTCTGGCCGGTCGTCCCCGCACCTTGCTTGTTGTAGATTACGTGCAGATTCTCATGCTCGTCCTCCAGCGCCTTGATTATTTCCAGCGTCTCCGGGCTGGAACCAACGTCGCTCATGATTATCTCGAATGGCTCGGGGGTGTTCTTGAAAATCTTCTCCACACACAGCTTTGTATCGTCCTTCCGCTCTGCGGAGATAATCACTATTGAGGCAAGATCGCTAAAATCTGGACCGTGCTTCTTTCCATACTGGTCGTGAGCGGACTTCCTCCCAAGATCCAGCGTTTTGCTGTCCCTGTCGAAAAACGTGTATCTGCCGCATACATCTCCAAGCATGCCTTATTCTCCACGTATAAGAAGCAAGTTTCTCCGACAAGATTTTCTATTTTATTAATCCCCGATTGTTGTATTTATTGTTTTCGTAATTTTCGCTAAGATGTCCCAAAGTCAAGATGGTGTTTTGTCGCACACGCCTGTTTTGGTCTTTTAAGTATTTTATCAAGGGCTCAACAGCCGTGACATCGCCTATTTCACCAATAGACCAAACAGCATCCTTACGGACTTTCCAGCATTTATCAAGTAAGCTATTTATCAAGATATCGATATCTACCCTGTTCATACGGATCACTCCGCCTGATCTTACCTCTGGCGAAAAGAGTGTACCAACGCTACTAAGTTAAAGGCTAATGGATTGCCTTCGCAAGTCTATCATATACTCGCCCCACCGCAAACCTCACCCCTTCTCAGTTATCCACCCCCGCAGACTCTTCTGCAGCTAACAACTCTGGGAGCGAAGCTGCTCCAGTCACGGGGCAGCGAAGCGGGGGAGAGAAGGATGCTACACAAGTGGAGTCAGCTCTCCTATCCCAACGGATCGGCTTAGGATGAACCGCCATTCTACTTCCAACTAGATTTGGGACACTCTCAACGCTGAGACAGTTGTGATATTATTAGCGATGTTATAAGAGAACAGTCCGATTAGTCTTCCCTGTAATAGATCTTTGCGTGATAGAACCTGAACTCCCGATGGACCCCCATTAAGTACAGCTCCAGCCAATAGAAGGCGTTTACGTTATCGACGAGGTCTTCAGTCATGTCGGTGGTCTGGACTAGACGTACCTGATCGGCTGCTCCAGAGCTGTCAACACGGCAAACGTTCCTCGCGTTGGTGCTGGCGGGGGGGGCGGTGTTCTCGGCATAGCGCATGAGTAAACTGACCTCCTTGTTTTCGTCGGAACTGTTATCGTAGCAGAGCAATATCAACCTCGTGATTCTGGCATTGTGGGGCAGGATCACCGGCGCCGTGAACACGACAGAAAGCATATCGGGGGTAAACGCACTCAAAGATAGGATCCACCCCCGGCGGTTAAGGTTGTAGCCGCTGATTAGCGGTTGGAAGGCGCTTGCTCCCACGCAGATCACCTTTTCCCCGGGCTGCAAGGGGACTGAGGTCTGCCCCGGCTGCATCCGCTGGAGCGGAATGCGTACGCGTTCCTGCTTTTCCTGGGAGATAGCCATCGCGGCCATCGCCAGAAGGATAACGGTTGCGAAAAACAGTTTTACCCTCATCATTTCCTCCTTCACAGAACTCGTTAATTTCGTGGATATTGCATATGCTGCTGTGCTCTAGTGCAGATGCGACTTGGGCTTCCTGAATGAAGCGGGCCTTGGTCGCGGGCTCGTAGGACATTCTTAATTGCTTTGCTTGGTGCCGCTCATTTCATCCCGTCTCTTTAATAGTCTGCCTTGACTTCGTCCGAGTCAATAGACCTGGATCGTGTATTTGCTGGCACTGACGTTGTTGCGCGGCTTGGCGTCAGAGGCGACCACCTCGACGATCACGTAGTAGAAACCGGGATTGGCACTCGCCGGCACTGTAAGTTTCTTCTTAACCTTCTCCGTACCGCCTTCCGCTTCCGCGGACGGGAAGACGGCGATTCTCCGTTTGGCACGCTGATGTACGAGATGCAGACGCGTAGAAGTCGATCTTGAGATATACACAAGCGCGATTCGCATGTAGAATGCACATATAGGGTCAATCTGTAAACACGATAGGGGGGAGAAATGTGCGGTTTAAGGCTCAACATTGCGTCCAGGGCGCTGGCCACGCTTGCGAGTGTTTTGATCGTATCATTACTGGCCGGACCTGTCTTGGCTGGCCCCGATACACCCGCGACACAAGCCGACTGTCGTAATGCCCAGAGTATACAGGTCAATCGGGAGATCGCGGGCTACGTTCAGGGCACTTCGCCACTTTACTTCCGATTCACCGTCAGTGAAGGCGCCGTCTTCCAGATATATACCGTGAGCCAACTGGACACCGTCGGCGCCCTGCTGGACGGCAATTGCCGCGTGATATCGGAGAACGACGACGAATCGGGCGAGAATCGCAATTTCAGAATAAACGAGAATCTATCACCCGGAACCTACTACGTGATGGTCAGGGGCTACAGCCAGAGCACCAGTGGCTCGTTCAGCCTCTATGTAAACTCCGTTCTAATGATACAGCTCAACGTTCCGAGCTCCTATACGGCTAACCTATTGCCCGGGGAGGCGATATTCTACCAGTTCGAGGCTAGTACCACGGGCCGCTTCACGGCCTACTCTACCGGTTCCGTGGATTTGAAGGCTGTGCTTCTCGACTTGGGCGGCAGTGAACTTGCCGATGACGACGACAGCGGCGAGGGCACCAACTTCCGGATCGAGCGCGATCTGGGCCCCGGCACCTACCTTGTTCTCGTGAGCGGCTACAACCAGCTGGCAAGCGGTAGCTACAGCATACATATTCTGGGGCCCAGCGGGGCGGTCAGTGCCGGAGCTGACTGCACGAGCGCGGCTTACATCGCCGTCGACAGCTCGGCGTCCGGTCACGTTCGCGGCAACTCGCCGCTCTACTTTCGGTTCAGTAATCACGAACACGGAGTTTTACGGATCTACACGACCGGCGAGGCGGACACCGTGGGGGCAGTGCTGGACAGCAATTGCCGCGTGCTGTTTGAGAACGACGACGCCTCCGACAGTGACCTCAATTTCAGGATCGATCAGGAGCTGGCACCCGGCACCTACTACGTGATGGTCAGGGGATACGGCCAGAACACGACGGGACAGTTCACCCTCTACGTAAGCGCCTCGCAGATGGTCGAGCTCGATGTTCCCGGATCATACTCGGCGAACCTGAGGCCCGGAGGCAGAAACCACTTCAGCTTCGAGGCGCGCACATCCGGTCGCTACACGATCTACTCCACCGGTTCCGTGGACCTGAGAGCGGTCCTGATCAACTCCGGCGGCGACACGCTTGCCGAGGACGACGACAGCGGCGAAGGCACCAACTTTAGAATCGAGCGCGACTTGACCCCCGGCACATACCTCTTCGGCGTATGGGGCTACAATGAGCGGGCCAGCGGTCCTTACAGCATTCACATCCTGGGACCCTCCGGCACGACTGTTGCCAGCGCAGACTGCTCCGACGCCCTCGCCATACCGGCCGGCGCCAGGGCAACCAGCAGCGTCCGCGGGCGGATTCTGCAGTACTTCAGCTTCGAGGTAACCAATGCCGGCTCCTACCGGATATACACCACCGGCGACGCCGACACCGTCGGCCAGTTGCTGGACAGCTACTGCCAGGTCATTACGGATGACGACGATGGGGGCGATGGTCTTAACTTCCTGATAGGTCGTTTCCTCTCGCCGGGAACCTACTACGTCTCCGTGCGCGGCTACGGCGAAAGCGCAAGCGGCGAATTCGACCTTCGCATCGAAAGGGATTAATCGGGCCGGCCGGCTTCGCCGCCGCGACCGAAACAGTTTTCGAAAAACCACCACAGACACCCATCCCGCCCTGGTCAGTGGCGGCCGGTTAACGACCCTCGCTGCCTGCGAGGGAGCTATCCGCAGTCGTTATCACTTATACTCCTATAGCAACTGCATGCTGATCATGTGAGGCAGCGGTTGCAGAGGCCGGTTGATTTCCGCCTGCTCTTCCAATAACTTTGGTTCGGGAGAAGGCGAAGATGTCGATGGAGCTATTGAGTACCGCGGTGGACACTGCCAGGAAGGCGGGCGCGATACTGATGCGCAGCTTCGAAAAGCTGTCGGTGGGCGATGCCGACCTCAAGGGGCTCAACGACTACGTCACCGAGGTCGACCGGGCCAGCGAGCGGGCGATCATCGGGCTGATCCGCGGCCGCTACCCGGACCACGCGGTGCTGGCCGAGGAGAGCGGCGAGCACGCGGCCGCCGGCGCTGTCCGCTGGATCGTCGACCCGCTGGACGGCACCACCAACTACATCCACGGTTTCCCCGTCTTCGCCGTATCGATAGCCGCCGAGCGGGAGGGTAGCGTCGTCGCCGGCGCCGTCCTCGACCCGGTCCGCGACGAGCTCTTCACCGCCGCCCGCGGCGCTGGGGCGGAGCTGAACGGCCGGCCGATGCGGGTGACCTCAACGGCGGAGCTGGCGCGCAGCCTGGTGCTCACCGGCTTCCCCTTCAAGGCCCAGGCATACCTGGAGGACTTCATCACCGTATTCCGCGAACTGCTGCCCGCCACATCGGGGCTGCGGCGCTGCGGCAGCGCCGCATTCGACCTGGCCCACACCGCCTGCGGGCGGGCCGACGGCTTCTGGGAGTTCGGACTCAGCCCCTGGGACGTAGCCGCCGGCGCGCTGCTGATCGAGGAGGCCGGCGGCCGCGTGACCGACATCGAGCTGGGCGACCGCCACATCCGCACCGGCAACGTCCTGGCCAGCAACGGCCTCATCCACGAGGCCCTGCACGAGATCATCACCCGGCACTTCCCGCCGGGCCACTTCCTCGCCAAGGCAAAATCGCTGGAAGACAAAGTCTAGATCGGCCCTCTAAAGTTTGGCCTTTTTAAGATATACGACGCCGCCCTAGACTGCCTCCGCACCGCCGGCTACCCCGCCTTCGCCTCTGCCGCCGCTTCCCATATACGGTTAATTCTTAGCATAGCTACCGTAATGTTGAGCCGCTTATAGATTCTCCACTCTGGATTAGAGACTGTCTGACAATTAATTGGAAACTATCTTGTTACGAGCTTATTCCGCTGGTGGACCTATGGCGATCCAGCTCACTCTGAAATTATTTATATGTAATGCTCCAGTGAACGAAATATCCCATCTAAAACTAGTGGGAGTAACATTTATAACTCTAACTCGAAAATTATCAATAATCCCTGCACCCTGATGGAATTCAGTCTGTAGTTTAGTTACAGAAACAAATACAATTGGTGGCCTGCTAAAAGTCTCGTTGAAATCAACGGTTACTGCTGTTTCCCACGGACCTGGATATGATACATTTTGAGGACCATCAAAAGGACTAATTCCATGATCTACTACAAGTCTTGGATAGCTTTCTATAATATCATTAACTCTCAGTTCAATACCAGCAGTGATACTATTTGCTTCTTGTTCTTTTGTATTCATTCTAGTGACCGTTTCATTCATTTCATCGATAATCTCATTTGATCTTTCTGCATTTTCTTCAATTTTCTTCATATGTACATCCTCTATAAGATCTTGTATATTATTATAAGAGTAAATGAACAGTGAAACGAGACTTCCTCCTATAATAACAGTAATAACCGTTACCGCTGTTATTACTGCTATTCTAAATCTGCTGAGCTTCGAGACCTCATCTCCTATGGAATCTAATTTCCCCCTCAATTCCCCTAATTCATTAGATGGCTTCTCCAGTTCATTTTTATTTGACATGGCTTTCCTCCTTAGAATGTATATACATTAGCATTCCTTACACTTAACTAAACAGTCTGGGGGAGCAAAAACGGAAAGAATTTATCTATCGCTGGTAAGGTTCCTTTCCCTTACCCCTTACGTCATCTACCACCGACAGACATAAATCAAAGATATACGGTCCTCCTTATATCCATCACAGCACCGCCCGCATCTGCTATTTCGCTGCCCTCGACTGACTCCGCACCGCCGGCTACCCACACTTCGCCGCCACCTCCCACATCCGGTTTGTCCTTGCTATCACCTGCTTACCTAAGGATGTGTTTTTGCCAGATCCCGCCCCCACACCATCAATTTAATCTCATACATAACCTTAGGATAAGCCACCAAAAATAGATATATGAATCAGAAAAGTACTCTTCATTATCAACGAGACCATGACAATGAAGATTTCGAATGTTGCTGTCCATCTTATCAATTTGCAACCATCTAAGTTCAAAATACATATCTTCACCAATAATTATTATTAATTCCTTCTCACATCTTGGAAATAATGATGTGATAGTATATTTTTCTTGAATCAAATCGTTAGTAAGTTTGCTTGTTATTATCTTTTTTTGTTGAAGCATATATCGGATAGAATTTTCTGCTTGTGGTATCAGAATGTGAGAAGAAAGCAAAAAGTCTCCTATTAATCCATAGTATAGCCCAAGAGCAAAAATATGTTCTCTACCACTTGGAATAAAAGGATTGTTTTGTACGATCTGGTAAAAATCTCTAATCCTTATATTGTGATCAGCGGTAATCTGTAATCTTGCAGGATTTATGAATGCATTAACCGTAATATTTCTGTTAATCTGCATTTGGAATATCATTATTTCTTTTAGTATACCTTCCTCAAATAATTCTTTGTTATCTTGAGATGGTCTTCTTGCTATAATCATACCATTTTTATCATATGTTGTTTTTGAAGCTAAAGACAGAAATGGAGACTTTTCTATATTTTTCTTTGCAGCCTCAATAATGCTCTTACTCTTACAAGGATCACAAGAGAAAGCAAGATGAAAGAGTGATTCTATGAAGGACTTCCCTTCAACGGCTTTTCTTGCTTGTAATCCTAAATTAGGAATGTCGCATTCTATTTTAATTTCACTAAAACTATCTAATAAATTTGGTTGAATTATTTCAAGTTTAGCTTCAAGCTTTTCTACTTTCTTTTTTTGATTACCGATTCGACGATAAGCTTCGATAGCCTTAATTATTAGATGATGAATAATAAATAATTTATCTCCCACTTGTTCACTATATTGAATATCTTTTTCGTAGCATTCGGCTAGATGCAACTTTGATTCACGTAACTTTTTCTCATCATTAGCACGAGCATGCCATTGAGAAGCTCTATTCCAGTATTCTCGAGCTATATTATGATTATTTTGTGTTTCGAATGCATTCGCAGCATTTTCTGCAAATTGAGCTAAATGTATTTCCTTTTCAGTTTTGACCTCTAAAAGTAAATCCAATAATGGAAGAGAGAGAGAGAGCGGTTCATTGTCATTTTGCTTCTGCAATAGTTGTTCTATGTGAGATACAACTTTTCTGTTAAGTTCTTCACCTTTTCCGAGCATGGCAGAAAGATTAAAAGCTCTTTCCAGTTTAAAATCATAGAACATTGGAGAATCACTATCTTCAAGTTGTTTTGCAGATTCCAGATAGGCATCCACTGCTATTCTCGCCATTTTATGATCGCTACGGGTTATCCAAAGAATATCTGAAACCCTAGCAAGAAGCTCTGGATCTTTTATAATGGAAACAAGTTGGGAAAGCACATCAAGCTCTTCTTTCCCAAGATTATCGGGAATAGGAGTACTACTACCAGCCATAACCCGGGATGGTCCTAATGGTTGATCAGGTTTATCTGGTTGTAACATCATACTACAGATTGCAGATAATAGCATATAAACATTCTTTGATCGGTCAGTACGTGCACGCTTGTAATAAGTATTAAATGAAGACACGTAATATAAGCAATCGCGATGTTCGGCTTCTTCAAGTGCCTTATGCCAAGGAGTCTGTTTGAAGTCGGCAATTGTAATTTCAGAACTAATTATTCCCATAATTTCCTCCGAGGGACGAATGGAAGCGCCAGCCGGACACCTACATCCCTTTATAGCACACACGACCGATAGATGAAGTTTGCCGCTATTACCTTACTTAACAACATAGGGCAATCAAAGCGGAATTGTTTTTCGAGCGGCGGCGTGACAAAACGAAGGAGCGCGGCTCCCGCCCCGAAACCGCGCCCCGTCTTCACTAGGGACAGATTCGCCGCGGCGAACAAGATCTCCTGTTTGTCATCCGCCGGGGCGGACTTTCAACGCAGGTCAAGCCTGTGCCTTGCGCCGTGCGAAGCCGCTGAGGGCGTAGACGGCGGCGCCGGGCAACGTGGCCACGATTCCCATCGAGAAGTAGAGGAGCGAGAGCGAGATGCAGGCGTAGGCCGGCAGGCCGACCTGCGTGAAGAAGAAGAGGAAGGCGGCCTCGCGGACGCCGACGCCGGCGACGGAGATCGGCAGGAAGGTGATGACGGTGATGATCGGCACGTAGATGAAGTAGACCACCGGGTCGACTTCGAACCGCAGGCTGATGCCAAGAAAGAGGACGATCAGCACGCGTATCACCTGAACCGCCAGCGAGAAGAGGAACACGCGCACCAGGATCCACTTGCGCTCGACGAAACCGCGGAACGATTCGACCAGCCTCAGCAGGCGTCGGCCGATCGGCCCCTGCCTGTCCGGGCCGATCAGGCGCAGCGCCCAGGCGTTGCAGGTGCGGCTGGAGAGAACCAGCACTCCCACCAGTGCCCCTACTGTCAGCGTCCAGATGATGGATGCGTCGGCGAGGCTGACGGCTGAGCCGACGGCCGGCAGGAGCGCCACGGCGGCGATGCCGAGCAATCCGAGTGTGCCGAAGGCGCGGTCGAGCACTACCGAGGAGGTGCTTCCGGCCAGGTCGCGGTTGAGGCGGCTGAGTGAGAAGATCCGTATGGCGTCGCCGCCGATGGAGGAGGGCAGGAAGTAGCCGAGGAAGGTGCTGACGAAGAACACCTGCATCACCGGACCCGCCTCCATCCCCGGCTGGCGCGCGCGCAGGAGCATCAGCCACTTCCAGCCGCTCAGCAAGCGGTCGAGGAATGTCAGGCAGATAGCCGCCAACAGGTAAAGGAGGTCGCAGCGGGCGTAGATGGCGACGATCTTCGCGCGGTCTGCGGGCGGCACCGTCACGAGCACCAGGTAGGCCAGCAGCGCCAGCGATACGGCGACGCGCAGGAGAAGCATCAGCCGCCGCCTGGCCGGCGATCCGGGGTGCTGACCGCTGGCCGCCTCCACCTGGGGCTCTTCCGGCATGGGCCGATTATACAGGGGGCTCGGGATCAGCGCGAGCGGCCGCGGCGGAAGAGACGGTTGAACATAATCTCCCAGAAGAAGCGCAGGTAGGGGAACACCTGCTGGGCGGCGTTGACGCTGGCCATGCAGGGGCTGGTGCAGGCGGGGCAGGCGTCGCTGCGCAGCTCGTCGCGGTGGCGCAGGTTCTCTTGGTCGAAGTAGATCTCGGCGGGATCGCGCTCGCGGATGTTGCCGATCTGGCGGCTGAGCTCGCAGTAGAACAGCTCGCCCGCCGGGTTGAGGAACAGACCCTGCCGCTGCATCGGGCAGGGCATCGTGCGCAGGCCGTCGTTCTCGATCATCTTGACGTAGTTGTGGTAGACGAAGAGGTCGCCGTTGAAGATCGACCCCTCGCGCACAAGCTTGCGGAAGAAGCGAGCCACCCAAGCCCATCCTTCATCGTCCAGCCCCATCTCGTCCTCGATTTCCTTGTTGCCGAGGATCGAATCGGCGAAGCGCGGCACGTTGAAGATGATGTTCACGCCGCGCTCGCGGCACCACTCGTACATCCGCTCGGTAGCCGCCAGGTTGGCCGGGTTGATGGTGTAGGCGATGCCGAGGTTGAAGAAGCGGCGCCGGCGCAGCTCGCGCAGGCGCTCGAAGGTGGCCATCGCCTTCTCGTAGCCACCAGGGACGCCGCGGAGCCGGTCGTGCAGGTCGGCGAAGCCATCGATGCTGACGCGGATGCCGATCAGGACCTTATTGTCGTTGCAGTGGGCGACGATCTCGTCGGCCAGCTTCGCCACCCGCTCGGTGGCGAAGCCGTTGGTGTTGATGGTCAGCTTGTGCAGCCGAGGCATCGCCTCGACGCAGGCGGCCACAAGCTCCGGCAGGTCGGGGCGCAGGAACGGCTCGCCGCCGCTGAGACCTAGGTTGGATACCTTGCGGAACAGGCGGCTACGCAAACCTTCGCGCAGCTCGGCGGCCGTGAGGTCGTCGTCGTACGGACGCTGCCAGTTGTGGCACATCGTGCAGCGGGAATTGCAGCGCCAGCTTACGTTGTAGACCATCGCCGTCGGGTGGATCGGCCGGAAGCGGGAGAGTACGGACGAGACGAAGAAGTCGCGCGGGATCGAGGGCAGCCTCTTCAGGGCGTTGATGACGTCGAATTTCTTGCTTCCGAGCACGATAACTCTCCCTACACGGACCGCCAATTATAGCCCGCGCACATACCGGGGTCGAGGCGGATTAAGCAGAAGAGGGGTGCATCCGCCGCGGCGGACAAGTTCAAGCTCCCCCTACGGCTTCTTCCTCCGTGTCCTCTGTGGTCTCTGTGGTGTAAATAGGAGCTGTGGATTACCTCTCTACGCCGGATATTAATAGCCGGCGGCGGGAGTAGGCGGTCAGTAGCGTCGGCCTGAATTTATCCGCCTCAGGCGGAGGCCGACTAATCGCGCCACTGCGCGATGCTTTGCTCCCGCCGCAGGCGGGAGTAGGCGACTTAAAAGTCGCCGCTACAGTCGCCGCTACAGTCGCTGCTACAGGTCTTCTTACTCTGTGTCCTCTGTGGTTAAATCAGCAGTAGTCCGCCGCGGCGGACTACACGTCTCGTGAAAGCAGAAGGGAGTGAAAACGGGGGCCCTAAAGGACCCCCCTACGCTGAATTTTGACCGCCAGTAGAAGAGGGTGGCTACCGCCATGGCTGACAAGTGTAAACGGGGGCCCTCCGCCCGAGGCGGACAAGTTCCGGACTCCCCTAAGGTTGCTTACTCTGTGGTTCAAATTCCTTTTGTTTCATTCCCCTCCTACCCTTGGCACACGTGCGGCCATCGGCTACAATTCCGCTCTACCGCGGCACCGCCCGCGCTCGAAGAGAGGATCACTTGGATGGCCGGCGACAAGATCAACGTGATGCACATCTGCGACCACCTCGGCTGGGAGGGCTCGCGGATGCACGGCGTCAAGCGGCTCTTCTCCTACATATTCCCGCGGCACAACCGCGAGCGCTTCAATCTGAGCCTGGTCAGCCTGCGCAAACGCGATCTCAGCAAGGAGCGTCTTGAGGACTACGGCATAAACATCCACTACCTCGGCCGGCACAAGTTCGACCCGCGCACCTACTGGGACCTTAAGAGGGTGGTCAAGCGGGAGGACGCGCACATCCTGCACATGCACGGCTACGGCGCCACAACCTTCGGCCGCCTGGTCGGCCGTTTCAACCGCCGGGCGACGATCCTGCACGAGCACGCCAACCTCGCTGGCCGCTACCCCGGCTACCTGACGCCGGTCGACAAGCTGCTGGCAAAACGCACAGACCTGGCGATGGCCGTCGGCCGCAGCACCCTCGAATTCACGCTGAAGTACCGCCACACGCCGCCGGAGAGGACCGAGCTGGTCTACCTGGGTGCGCCGATGGAGGAGTTCTATCCCCGCGGGTCGGAAGAGGCGGCGGCGAACCGGGAGAAGTTCGGAGTGCCCGATGGCCACTTCGTGGTCGGCACCGTTACGCGGCTGCACGAGAACAAGGGGAACAAGTACCTCGTCGCGGCAGCAAAGATGATCCTTGAGAAATATCCCAACGTGATCTTCCCGATCGTCGGCGAGGGCCCGCTGCGCGGCGATCTCGAAGCACAGGCCGAGGAGCTGGGCGTCAGCAACAAGGTGCAGTTCTGGGGCTTCCAGAGCGACGTGCCGGCCGTCCTCAGCACCTTCGACGTAATGGTCTACCCCAGCCTCTGGGAGGGGACGCCGCTGACCTGCTTCGAGGCGATGGGCATGGGCACGACGCTGGCCTCCACCCGCTGCGACGGCCTCGTGCAGGTGCTGGAGGAGGGCGAGACGGCGCTGATGTGCGACATGGCGGACGCCGACGGCCTGGCCGGGATCATCGTCACGCTGCTCGGCGACCCCGAACTTCGCGCCCGCCTGGGTGCCAACGCCCAGCGGGAGAGCTCCAAGTACGACATCAGCAACTTCGTCCGCTACTGCGAAGGGCTCTACGAGCGGCTCTACACCAAATACCATGCGGGGGGTGACGACAAATGAGCTTCTACCAGTGGTTCGCCGAGCGGCGCATAACCGGCCTCGGCGCCAAAAGGCGTCGGCGGGCCGAGCGCCTCAAGATGCGGCTCCTGCGGCCTCACTTAACGGAAAAACCACGTGTGCTGGAGATCGGCCCCGGAACCGGCTGGTTCGCCGCCGAGTGCAGCGCAGCCGGCTTCGACTACGAGGGGATCGAGCCGAGCGAGCCGCTGCGCCGCGAGCTGCTCGAGGCGGGGCTGGACGTGGTCGATGGCATGACGCCGCCGATCCCCAAGCCGGACGGCCGCTTCGACCTGGTCTACGCCGACCAGGTGCTCGAGCACTTCACCAACCATGCAAGGGCCCTCGAGTTCGTCCGCGAGTGCGCACGCGTCCTCGCCCCCGGCGGCCTGCTCTGCCTGATCGCCCCCAACTACCTCACCCAGCGCGAATTCTTCTTCGAGATCGATTACACGCACGGCTACCCGACAACGGAGCGCCGCATGCTGCAGCTCACCTCTGATGCCGGCCTCGAAGCGCTGCGGAAGGTGCGCAACATCGGCCCGGCCGTCGGACCGCTGCGCTGGACACAGACATTCGCCGGCTGGATTCTGAGCTGGAGGCCGATGCGCGTGCCTTTCGCACTCCTTAGATTGGACGGTCTGCTGCACTCGCTGCGCAAGAACCTCTTCGAGACGATAATCCTCATCGCCCGTAAAGCAGAAAACCAGCCACAGCGAGGTTTCTGAAAGACCGTAGCGGCGACTGTAGCGGCCACCTTTAGGTGGCCTAGTCGGCCTAAAGGCCGACGCTACTGTTCGCCTACTCCCGCCACAGGCGGGAGCAGCCCATCGCGCTGCCGCGCGATCAGTCGGGCTCCGCCTGAGGTGGATGAATTCAGCCCGACGCTGCATTCCACGCCACATCCGAAGCTACCTATGCGATATATCGGTAGGACAGATTCGCCGCGGCGAACAAGCTCTTCTGTCTGTCAATTTATTCAGGTAAGACAATCCGCCGCCTCCGAGGTTATGGCGGATAAGTCCGCCGAAGTTTTAACGAAGGCGGATTCCTGCCTGCCATCCGGGCGGATCCCAGGCAAACGACAATGAACAGATCCCAGCAAAGTAACGGTATAATGGAGGACGGGTCAAATGGGCGGGAGAGATATGGGCAGATGATCGATCCGCGCAAGCTATCAAAAGATGATATCCAGCGGGTCGCCGGCCGCCTGCGCCGCCACGGCCTCGGGCCGCTGCTCGACTCAACGCTGCTCAGCTCCCTGGCTACCGGCGCGCAGATCGACGCCCTGGTCGACGAGGCGGTCGGTCTGGGGGCAAACATCTGCGTCAACGGGTCGCGGATCGAGAGGGCCGTCGCCCGGCTCGGGATACACAAGGGCGCCCGCGAGCGCGGAATACGCGTCGTCAGCGTCATCGCCTTCCCGCTCGGCGCCTGCACAACCGAGAGCAAGGTAGCCGAGGCCGAGCACTGCCTCGAACTGGGCGCCGACGAGGTCGACATGGTCGCCAACGTCGGCCTCCTGAAAGACGGCGACTTCGATGGCTACCGCGACGAGATCGATGCCGTCGCGGCCGCCGTCGCCGACTTCAACGCCGCCAACGGCGCCGCGCGCGGCCTCAAGGTGATCATCGAAACCTGCTATCTGACCGATGACGAGAAGGAGTTCGCCGCGGGCTCAATTGCCGAGATCGGCCTGCGCCGTAAGATACCGGTATTCGTCAAAACCTCGACCGGATTCGCCAAGCCGCCCGAGGGCGTTCCGTCCGGCGCCACCATCGACGACATCCTGCTCATCCGCCGCGCAGTCGGCGAGTACCATCCCGAGAAAAATCCCGTCGGCGTCAAGGCTGCCGGCGGCATCAGGGACGCCGCGGCGGTCACCAACTTCGTCATCGCTTGCGGTGGCGTCGACAGCGACCTCGAACTTGTGCCCAACCTCCCC
>CAYOXX010000046.1:0-23117 GCA_964408025.1 uncultured Acidobacteriota bacterium
AAACGACTTAACGTCAAATTAGATTTTTTACCGCCCCGTCATTCCTGTCTGTCATCGGATTGAAATCCCGGCGTTCTTTTATGCGAACTTCTTGCGGAAGCGCAGGGCGCCGGCTGTGAAGATCAGTGCGCCGAGGCCGAATAGTGTCAAAAGCGAGAGCCAGGTCTCGGCCGGGCCGACGCCGCGGAAGAAGATGCCGAAGCTTATCTCGAGGTAATAAGTGAGGGGGGAGAAGCGCACCAGGTGCTGCATCCAGGGCGGCATCGCCTCCGGCGGCGTCCAGGCTCCGGAGAGGAAGGCGATCGGCACCAGGACGATGAAGGTGAGCAGCATCGTCTCCGAGAGGTTGTTGGCGACGGTGGCTATCAGGAGCCCCAGGCCGGTGGTGGTAAAAAGAAAGACGATGGTGACGGCGGTGAAGTAGACGATGCTGCCGCGCATCGGAATGGCGCGCCACCAGGTGATCACGGTGTAGATGCCGACGTAGGCGCCGCCGAGGATGATGAGCGCGGTGGTGGCGATCTTGGCGAACATGATCTCGTGCACCCGCAGCGGCGTCACCATCAGCTGCTCCATGGTGCCGAACTGCTTCTCGTATACCGTCATCGCCGCGGGCAGCATTATCGAGATCAGCGTCAGCGCGGTGAGGAATTCCGAGAGCACCATGTACCAGGAGTCGTTGAGGTTGGGGTTGTAGAGGACGCGGATCTGGTCGCGCACGTACGGAACCTCCTGCAGCGCCGCGCCCGGCAGCCGCCAGCGCTCGACGAGCATCGACTCGGAGAACTGCGCGGCGATGCCGGCGATGTAGGAGTAGGCGATTGTGGCCGAGTTGGCGTTGGTGCCGTCGAAGACGAGCTGCACCTCGGCCTGCTGCCGCCGAGTCAGCCGGCGAGCGAATCCCTCGGGGATGACCATCACCATCGAGACCTCGCCCGCCGTCAGCATGCGCCGCATCGGCGCGATGTCGGACAGCCTCTCCTTGACGCGGAAGAAGGGTGTGCGGAGCTTGGCGGCGAACTCGGCGCTCGAGTCGGTTCCGTCCAGGTCGGCCACGGCGACGGCGTAGTCCTTGAGGTCGAGGGTCAACTCGCCCGCCATGTAGGGGTCGAGGGTCATGGCGAAGACGACGACGGCGACCAGCGGGATGTTGCGCAGGAACTGAAACAGCTCCTTCTTCATCAGGCTCAGCATGCGCCGGACAGCCATCACCCGATCCTCTTCTTGAACAGCGCCAGCGTCAGCCCGTAGACGGCGACGATGAAGATCAACATGCCGAGCGCTTGCGGCCAGAGGTACTCCCAGCCGACGCCCTTGAGGAACGACTGGCGGGCGCCCGCGATGTAGTAGGTGATCGGCAGGGCCGCCGAGGTGAGCTGGGCGTCCAGCCCCATGCTCTCGATCGGCATGAAGAAGCCGGAGTATAGGAAGCCGGGTAGGAAGGTCGAGATGGCGGTGATCAGCAGCGCCGCCACCTGCGTGCGCACCAGCACCGCCACCAAGAGTCCGATGCCGGCGGAGCCGGTGACGAAGAGCAGTGTCAGGAGCGCCATAATCAGGAAGTCGCCGCGGAACGGTACCCGGAAGAGCCTCAGCGTGAGGATAAAGAGGATCAGGAAGTTGACCATCGAGACGGCGACGTAGAGGACCGTCTTGCCGCAGATGTACTGGAGGCGGGTCAGCGGCGAGGTGTAGACGTTGAAGATCATCCCCGTCTCCTTCTCCCTGGAGAGCGCGATGGAGGTCATCATCGCCGGGAAGATGAAGAGGGCAAAGGCCGCCACGGCCGGGACCAGGAAGTAAATGCTGTCCAGCGAGGGGTTGAACCAGACGGTGGCCAGCAGGGCTACCGGCTCCAGCTCCGCCTCGCTGCCGGCGAGGCGCACGGCGAGGTAGCGCTCCAGCAGCCGGCGGTTGAAGTCGGCGTTGGCGCCCTCGACGTAGCCCTTGACCACCACGGCGCGGCTGGCCACGGTGCCGTTGATCAGGACCTGCACCTCGGCGTTGGAGTCGCGGGCCAGCCTGCGCGAGAAGTCCTCGGGGATGAGGAGGCCGAAGCGCGTGCGGTCGCGCAGCAGATCGTCGCGCAGCTCCTCCAGGTTGAGCCGCTCGGCGACGGGGTCGAAGTAGCCGCTGGCGCTGAAGCTGTCGACGTAGGCGCGGCTGGTCGGGGTGCGGCAGAGGTCGACGTAGGAGAAGGGGATGTCCTTGACGTCGAGCGAGAAGCCGTAGGAGAAGACGAGGAAGATCAGCACCGGCGAGACTACCGAGAGCAGGATCAGTATCGGTTCCCGCCGGAACTCGCGGAACTCGCGCGTGGCCACGGCGCCGATGTTGCTAAGCGCTGCGTGCAGGGCTCTCACTTTCCATCCCCCTTGCCCTTTTCTCGATGTAGTGGATGAAGACGTCTTCGAACGGCAGCTCGCGCTCGCGGATGGAGTCGGCCTCGATCCCCGCTTCGGCCAGCAGGGCGGCTATCCGTTCGCGGTCTTCGAGCGGCCGGCGCGAGTAGACCAGCGTGGTCGCGCCGTAGTAGGTGACCCGCTCGAAGCGGCGGCGCAGGAGCTCGAACACCCTCGCGGGCTCGGCGGCGGCTACGCCCAGCGGCCTGCCGATGCGCCCGGCCACCTTGCGGCGCAGCTCCGCGGGCGGCCCGGTGGCCTGTATGGCGCCCTCGTCCATCAGGATCAGGCGGTCGCAGCGCTCCGCCTCCTCCATGTAGTGGGTGGTGACGATGACGGTGATTCCGAGCCGCCGCGAGAGCTCGAAGATGATGTTCCAGAAGCGGTCGCGGGCCAGGGGATCGACGCCCGAGGTCGGCTCGTCCAGGAAGATCAGCTCCGGCCCGTGCAGGACGGCGCAGGCCAGCGCCAGGCGCTGCTTCAGCCCCAGGGGCAGCGACTTGGTGAGTTGCCTCTCGCTGCCCCGCAGGTCGGATAGCTCGACGGCGAACTCGATCTTGCTGCGCAGCTCGCTGCGCCCGATGCCGTAGACGCCGCCGAACAGCTCGATGTTCTCGATCGCCCGCAGGTCGTTGTAGAGCGAGAACTTCTGCGACATGTAGCCGATCTTCTCAGCGATGCGGCGGCCGTCGCCGCCGAGCGGGATGCCGAGCACCGAGCCCCCGCCGCCGCCATGCGGCAGCAGGCCGCAGAGCATCTTGATGAGCGTCGTCTTGCCGGCGCCGTTAGGCCCAAGGAAGCCGAAGACCTCACCGCGTTCGACTTCGAAGGAGACGGAGTCGATGGCGGTGAAGGCTCCGAAGCGCTTGACTAGGCCGCGGGCGCGCACCACCTCGGTGCCGTCGGCTGCTGCCTTCCTGGCTGCGCCGTAACGGTCGAACAGCTCGCCGACCGGCTGCGATTTACCCGCGGCTCCGGCCGCCCCCGCCGCCCGCACGGCGCTGCGGAAGACGTACTCCATCGTCGGCTCGGTCTTCTCCAGCCGCAGAACGCCGATGCCGGCGCTGCGCAGGTCGGACCCGATCCGCGCTCCCGCGTCGCCGTCGGTGCGAAGTATCAGCTTACGGCCGCTGGGGATCACCTCGCTGCAGGGGTCGCCGCCCGCCAGCCGCCGCGCCGCCGCCTCCTGGTCGTCCACCTCGAGCTCGAACAGCGTGCCGCCGACGCCCGCCTTGAGGCGCTCGGGCGTGCCGCAGTCCAGCACGCGGCCCTCGTGCAGGAGCACCACCCGGTGGCCCCGTTCCGCCTCGTCCATGTAGGACGTGGCGATGACCGCGGTGACGCCGTCCTCGCGCACGAACTCGTTGATGATCTCGTAGAAGTCGCGTCGCGAGACCGGGTCGACGCCGGTGGTCGGCTCGTCCAGGAGCAGCAGCTCGGGCGAGTGGATCAGGGTGCAGCACAGCGCCAGCTTCTGCTTCATGCCGCCGCTGAGGTTCTTGGCCGCGCGGCCGGCGAACGGCGCCAGCCTGGTCGCCTCAAGCAGCCGGCGCTTGAGCTCGTCCTTGCGGCGCCCCCGCACCTGGCGGATGGCGGCGAAGTACTCGATGTTCTCGTCGACGCTGAGCTCGGGCGAGAGCGTGTGGCCGAGGCCCTGGGCCATGAGGCCGAGGCGCGGCTTGACCCTTTCGGGCTCGGCTAGCGCGTCGATGCCGAGGACATTGACGCAGCCCCCGTCGGCGCGCAGGATGCCCGCGGCGATGTGCAGGAGGCTGCTCTTGCCGGCGCCGTCGGGGCCGATGAGGCAGAATATCTCACCCCGGTTGACCTCGAGCGAGACGTCGCGCAGGGCCGCGCGCTTGCGGTAGCTCTTGCTCAGCCCCTCGATCTTGATTGCGGCGTCCACAGCGGAGGCCGTCACGAACCCGCGCTGTGCCAGGCGATCGAGTCGTCGTACTTGACGACCGCCTCGGCGGTCATGCCGGGCCTGAGACGTCGCTCGGCGTTGTCGATGCGGCCGAGCTTGACCTCGAAGACCAGGTTGATCCGCTGCTCGCGCGTCTCGACGTTCTTGGGCGTAAACTCCGAGCGCTCGCTGATCCTGGTGACCTGGGCCTCGAAGCGCTCGTCAGGGAAGGCGTCGGGGGTGATGCGCGCCGGGTTGCCGATGCGCAGGCGCCCCATCTCGACGTTGGGGACGTAGATCTTGAGGTAGAGGTCGTCGGGGCTGACCATGGTCAGGATCGGCGTGCCGGGGCTGACTACTTCCTGCGGCTCGATTACCCGCTCCAGCACGACGCCGCTTATGGGGGCGGTGATGACGGTGTCGGCCAGCCGCGCCTCGACAGCCTCGAGTTCGGCCTGCGCGGCCTCGATCATGCGCTCGGCCTCGGCGACTGCCTCACGCTTCAGGTCGATCGTCAGCCTCAGCTCTTCGGCCAGGACGAGGTTGAGCTGCGCCTGCCGCACCGCCTGGCGGGCCGCCTCCGCCTCGTTGCGGGCCGAGACGTGCAGGAGCTCGGCGCGCTCGAGCTGGACCTGGGGGACGACGCCGTCGGCCGCCAGGCCCCGGTAGCGGGCGTAGTCCAACTCGGCCTGCTCGGCGGCAGCGGCGGCCCACCCGAGGTTGGCCTCGGCCGCGGCCAGCACCGCCTCGGCCTGGCTGACGGACGACTCGATGCGCCGCCGCGTCAGGTTGAGGTCCAGCTCCGCCTGGCGCCTGCGGTTGCTCCAGAGGGCCAGGTTCGCCTCGGCGCCCCGCCTGTGGGCAGTCAGCTCGTCGGACGAGATGCGCGCCACCACGTCGCCGGCCGCCAGCTCCTGGCCCTCGTCGGCCAGCAGCTCCACAACGCGGCCGGGGATGCGCGAGCTGACCTCTACTGTCCGCCCCTCTATCCTGCCGCTGGCCCGGATGAAGCCCTCGGGCAGCCTGGCCTGGAAGAGGTCGGGGGCAAGGAACCAGACGGCCTCGGCGGCGGCGGCGAGCACGAACACAACGATGATAACTCGAACAATCCAGCGCTTCTTCATCGTTTATTCTCCTGTCGGTCTCCGTCGCCCAGGGCCCTTTGGATAAAGCTCTCTATGAATCGCAAATATTCCCCGGTCTTCAGCTCCGGCTCGAGCAGAAAGCGGAGAAAGTAGCCGTCGAGCAGGGAGAAGACCGCCAGGGCGTTCCTGTAGGGGTCGCCGGCGGCGAAGTCGCCCCTGCGCATCCCCTCCTCGATCACCTCGGCCAGGGCGGAGGTCATCTCGACGTAGAAACGAATGAACTTGGAGCGGAATTCCGGGTCCTTCATGCCGATGTTGAAGAATTCCATGAACGCTTTCAGGACTTCGATCTGCGCGTAGGCCTTGGTGAGGGTTTCGCGGATCATCAGCCTTATCTTCGCCGCCGGCGCGGCGCCGCCCCCCAGCGCGGCGGCGTAGCTCTCCCTGATCCCTTCGAAGAAGTATTCGAAGAGCTCGGAGAACAGGTCCTGCTTCGAGCTGAAGTGCCAGTAGATCGAGCCCTTGCTGACGCCGGCTGCGGCGATTACATCGTCCATCGTCGTGCCCGCGTAGCCCTTCTCGGTGAAGATCGCCAGTGCCGCCTCGAAGATCCTCTTCTTGGTGTCGGTGGCCTTATTGTTGCCGGCGCTCATTTCAAACCTCACTAAACCGACTAGTCAGTCTAATAATAGTATAGGGACGGTCTGCGGTGTTGTCAAGGATAATATGCGGACTCCGCGCCGGGTGTAGGGGTACCTGTAGAAGACAGCGGTAATTGGCATCCGAGGCGAAGCGGCGCTTCAATGAACCCAGCGGCTTTTTCCTTCGCGGATGATGCCAAGCCCGGATGTGGGAAGGCCGATCAGGATTAGATAGACGTCTGCAGGCAGCTTGTATCTAGCGACCATGTTGTGGAGGAGGTGGCGGAAGCGTGTGGGAATCGAACCCACCCTCCGCGACACCGGCCGCGGAACTACGGTTTTGAAGACCGCGGGAGCCACCAGACCCCGTCCGCTTCCGAACTTCATATATTATCACGCCCGGCGAGATCTGGCCATCGCTCCCGGGGCGCGCAGGCCGCCGTGTTCACGAGCGGTGATGACCTAAGGCGGCGGTGGCGTACATGCCTCGGCAATCGTATACTCAACTCTCGTTCGCGAATGGGGGAGTCGCATGAGAAGGTTTCTGCTGTTTTCGACGGCCTCGCTGCTGCTCCTGATCCCGGTTGCCTGTGGGCAGCAATTGCAGAACGGGGCGTTCACCG
The DNA here is from genome assembly GCA_964408025.1 of uncultured Acidobacteriota bacterium. Classification (GTDB taxonomy): domain Bacteria; phylum Acidobacteriota; class DATKUA01; order DATKUA01; family DATKUA01; genus CAYOXX01. The sequence goes on from CAYOXX010000046.1 coordinate 6,658, forward strand.
CGGAGCTCAACGGCTTCGAGATCTTCTACGAGGTGCGCGGCGACGGACCGGTCTGCATGGTCGCGCCGGTGGCCTGGGGGATGAGCCACGAGGGTCTGGCCGACATGCTTGCTGGGCTGGAGGAGCACTTGACGCTGGTCTACTTCGATCCGAGAGGCGTCGGCAGGTCGCAGGGGATCAGCGAAAACAGCGATCGTTCGATGGCGGCGGTTGCGGAGGATCTCGATGCGCTGCGACGCCACCTGGGGCTGGAGAGGGTGGTCGTTCTCGGCTGGTCCAACGGCGGCCAGGTGGCGATGAAGTACGCTTCCGCCCACCCGGAGGCCGTCGAGCGCCTGATCCTACTCCACACTTTAGCTTATGAGTCTCCTGAGGATAATGCAGAGATCGCCGAGAACTATCCGGAGTTGGCGGCCGCATACGGAAATTTCTTTTCCGACATGCAGCGGTCGGGTGTGCCGGAGGAGGAGAAGGACGAGCTGTTCGGGCGCTTCGTCAGGGAGACCTACTTCCCGTGGCTGTTCCACGATTTCGAGGTCAGCCGCGAGAGGTTTCAGGAGGCGTTTGGCGCCGTCGACTTCAGCTGGGACCAAAACCTCTACCAGCAGCAGGTGGACGGCCTCGGATTCGACGCTCGCGACGATCTTGCCAGCATCGCAGCGCCAACACTGGTTGTAGCAGGTAGGTCGGATCTACTCCAACCCGATAGGATTGAGGATGTCCATCGGGCGCTGGAGAACTCGACCTTCGTGGTCTTCGAACAGAGCGGCCACTTCTCTCCCATCGAGGAGCCGGAGGCGTTCGTGCGGGCAGTAGTGGAGTTCCTCGGGCGCTGAGCAGGCGGATCCGAGCAGACCGGCGGCTGGATTCAACACCCCGGGAATTCCGGCACTGTGGTGCCATCGGCTCGCCGGCGACAAACCGTCGTCTCACAGTCCTGTTGAATGGCTTTGTAAACATCACCACATCAATCGCCAAACCCCGGTACCGGTCAAAACTTGTACAATGTGCGGACTAGGTGGGCGGAGAAAACGATAGCCGCAGTTGCAGAGGCTGCTAGCGCTATTTTCGGGCGCCTCATCCTACCCTCCATAGAAGTACGATTCCGACAGGTCTTGGCCTGCACGCTGGAGTCTCAAGGCTGAAATAGTTGCTATAAATATAGATATTTACTGAATCAACGCGCTTGCATTGCTAGCCAGTCTTGACTTTTGGCAACATTTGCACCACAATGTATACAGGAAATACCTGAGTAAGGGAAGTATCGTTCAGCGCGGTTCAAGGGAAGATTCGCTGAAGTAGCAACGTGCTTTCTGTGTATCCCTCCCCTTCCGACCGCCGCTTCGGTCCAATCGGGTGCGTGAGCAACCGCCGATTTCGAAGCGGCGGTTCTTTTATCTAATATCTACGCGGTCGCCGGCCCGCCGCAATCGGCCGGCGAGAATGCGGTTCCCGGTCCATACGCCTCAATCGAGATACGGAATATTGTTTTTAATAGCCATTTTATACATACCAGGGCTGTACTCAATTCGAAATTGTGTGTTAAAATTCAAAAATCTGAATCACGTCTAAAATAAATCCATAAATATGTATTTTGAACTAAACCATCATAAATCTCGTTAAATATAATGTCTTAACTTTTACTTTTTGGGGAGTGCTGCCGTGTGGTTGCTGGCAATTATCCCTCTGGTGGGTGTTCTCGGTGTCGGAGTTGGAGTTGATATTCCGGGAGCGTTGGCGGTCGGCTCGCATCCTTACAATTCGCCGGAAGCGTTTGGAGTCTGGTCGGCACCGCTGGTGATGATCCAGGACAGAATTTACACCCACGTTTCGGTGGACGGCGGGAGCGACAAGCTGTTCATGGTGGATAACGGTTTCCGCTACGTGACCTTCGCTCCCTCGCTTGCGCAGGGTGTTGGTTTCGAAGCGGGGAGCGAGATAGCCACGAATGTAATCGATCGCCGCCGCGTGCGAACGCCGATAGGAACCGTTCGGCGACTGGGTATAGGGGACCTGGAGGTCGATAACGTGCTCGTGCAGGTCTGCCCGACGATGCATACGCTGTCGAACAGTCTCGGACGCCGGATACACGGTGTGGTGGGGACGAACCTGATGGTTCGTTACCTGACAACAATCGATTTCGAAGAGGGTCGGATCGTCTTCGCGCAGCGGACGGCTTCAAGCCGTGCCCGCTTCCTGGCGGAGGATGGTGCCGTCGCCCTGCCGTTCGGCCCGCACCCGTTTTCTAGTGGGAGCTGCCACATTTTCTCGATACGCATCTGCATTAACGGCGTGCCCGTGGACGCGATCGTCGACCTCGGCTTCACCGGTGGGATCCTGACGAACCTCGACCGCCGCGAATTGGGTTTGCGGATGTGCAGCGGCGATTTGCGCGGCTTTTCAGTGGCGATCGCCGGGTACCAGGGCAAGGGGAGAAGGGCGGTTGCGAGGACAGTAGCGTTTGGGAACTTAAGTACTAGCGATGTCCCGGTTATCGTTTTCTCCTCCCGCGGGGCCCCTTCGTTCACGATTGTCGGCGTGCAGTTCCTCAGCCGCTTCAAGCTGACTTTCGACTTCGCCGGCAGGTCTCTCATCCTGCGGCCGGTTTCGGACTGAGAGGGTTTCCCTCCGGCAGCGCGATGCGCGGCCCTTCGGCGCCGGGTAAAAGCGGGGATTATCCTTTTACGTGTCGGCGTGCCGCCGGTTGCGGAGCTTTCGCATGTTGCCAGCCAGGCTGGGTAAGAACTCTTGCGACTTCTCCCAGCTTCGTCGGGCGATCTCCGGCAGGTTGTTCTCGCGCAGTATGTTGCCGAGCAGGAATAGGTGGTAGGCGTAGCGGGGGTCGGCCTCGGTTGCGGCGATCATCGCCTCGGCGGCCTCCTCGAAACGCTTCAGCTTCACGCAGAGGCGTCCGCGGATGAAGAGCTCCTTGTGGTTGTCGCCATCCCCCTGCTCGAGGACGAGGTCGATCGCCTCGAGCGCCTCCTCGAAGCGGCCTTCGCTCTCCAGGACGTCGGACAGGTTCTTCAGCGCTCCCACGTAGCCTGGGTTCACCTTCAGCGCGCGCCGCAGATGCGCCTCGGCCTGCTCGGAGTCCCCGATTTTCATGTAGAAGGTGCCGAGTTTGTTGTAGTAGTCGGCGTAGGCGGGGAACCTGTTTGTCAGGTTTTCGAATACCTCCACGAGGCTGCGCAGCAACGGCCTGTCGTATATCGGGTCGAGAAAAGTGAAGTGCTCCCCGTAGCTGATGTCCAGCTCCAGCATGCGTGAGTGCTCCTCGACTGCCTTGGACTCCAGGGAGCTCATTTCTTCCAGCAGCTTCTCTGTGGGCTTTCTCTGCTGCCTGCGGGTCGTATCCGAGGCGCCCCCACCGCCAGTGCCCTCGGCGCCGTCCAGCTCTTCGAGGTGGCGCGAGAGCCTGATTGTGAGGTCGTGGTAGTGTTGCAGCCCCTCGCTCTCGGCGCGGCAGCTCATGCCTTGGCGGAAGGTCGAGATGGCCTCGCGGTACTTATGGCTGCGGATCTGCTCGAGGCCCAGCAGCAGGATCGCCATGTCGTAGCAGGGGTTCAGCTTGACGGCGTGACGCAGGTTGGCTATCGCTTCGCCCAGTTCGCCCTCCTTGCCGTTGGCGATCCCGAGGACGTAGTGGAAGTCGGGGTAGTAGGGATTGCGGTCGATCAGCTCCTCCAGGATCTTCTTGCCTTCCGGGACGCGCCCGGCCTTGATGTTGATCTTGGCGAGGTTGAAGAGCACGTCGTCCCGGTGCGGCTCCAGGTCGTGCAGGGTTCTGAGCTGCATGATGGCCGAGCCGTACTGCCCCACGTTGTGGAAGGAATGGGCCAGGTAGTTGCGGCAGATGCGGTCCTCGGGCACGACATCCAGCGCCTGCTGGCAGAGGCGTATGCAGTGGACGAAATCCTGGTGGTAGAAGGAGAGGATGGAGGCGTTGCGCAGGGCGCGGTAGAAGTAGAAGTTCGAGAGCCGCCCGTAGAGTATGCTCGTGCGGTAGACGCCCTCGCGGATGAGGGCGAAGGCGTTGGCGGCGCTCTCGTATTCGCCGCTGTTGTAGAGGCGGATACCGGTGAAGTACTGCGCGCTGGCGAAGGGCTGGAAGAGCCGGCGGAAGAAGTAGCGAACGGCGCCGAGCATCAGGTCGACCCCTTTCGCTTGAGCACCGCGGCGAAGGTGCGGAAGAAGATCTCGAGGTCGAGCCAGAAGGATCTGCTGGCGATGTAGATGAGGTCCAGCTGGATCCACTCGTCGAAGGGGATCTCGTTGCGGCCGCTGATCTGCCAGATGCAGGTGAGGCCGGGCCTGACGCTCTGGCGCCGCATCTGGTGGGTGCTGAGCTGGGCCACCTCGCGCACCGGCAGCGGGCGGGGGCCTACTATAGTCATTTCTCCCTTCAGCACGTTGAGCAGTTGCGGGAGCTCGTCCAGGCTCCAGCGCCTGATGAAGCGGCCCACCCGCGTCACCCGCGGGTCCTCCCGGATCTTGAATACTGGGCCGTCCATCTCGTTCAGGGCCGTCAGCTCGTCCTTGTACTGGTCGGCGCCGGCGTGCATCGACCTGAACTTGTACATGGTGAAGGGGGCGTTGTTCCGCCCGCTGCGCAGCTGCCGGTAGATGACGGGGCCCCGCGATTCCAGGCGGATGGCGATGGCGACCACGATCCAGATCGGCATGGTCAGGATCAGGGCTACCAGGCTTACCACGATGTCGAAGGTGCGCTTGGCGAACAGGTAGAGCCTGCTCTCGCGCCTGCGCCCTTCGGCCCAAAACGCCTCGGCGAAGACGGCCATGCGGCTGCTACTGACCGCTTCGCGCTGCGACCTCGAGGGCCCCAGCGCGGGGTGGGCGGTAAGCGATTCGGCTTCGCTCTCCGTCTCCCTTGCGTCCAGGGGAGCTGATTCGTGCTTGTTTATGCCCATTGTGCTTTTGTACGGGAAAACCCCGTAAGTATAGAACAGACCGTGACTTTATGCAACTTCGGACGCCGCCCGAGCGGCTGTCGCAACGTCGGGATTTAAAGAATGCGCGTGATCAATCCGATGAGTATTCGAAAGAGGGGTACGCACCGTGGGAAGCGTCGTCGGACTAGCGGACATTCCGCCTTCGGGCCCTAGAATCGGCCCGGGCGCCGGCTCGGACAGCGCCGCCATCATCTGGCCTCCGCAGCGCTACCTGGCCGCCCTCTCCGGCAGCGTCGGGGTCCTCGAGCACTCCAGCCTCACCCAGCCACTGGAGAAGTTTAAGGCAGCCTTGAGGCAGAACCAGGCCGGCGGGAGGTTCGCACTGTTGGACTCCAAGATGCTCGACAGCGTCATCCTGCAATCCTGGGCCCTGTCCAAGGGCATGCTGACCGACACTACCGCCTGACTCCCCCCCCTTCCTCCACACTCCCTTCCTCCCGGGCCTCCGGCTCGCCGTTGTAGTACAATGTCCACCTTCGGATCGGGGAGCTTGTTCCTTGGGGTATGAGATGTGGCGGCCGTCGGTATCGTGTCTTCTGCTGGTTCTCGTCTGCCTGCCGCCTGCCGCGGCGCAGGCGCAACCTCCGGATCCTGTTCCTAGCGAGCTGGCGGTTCTCTTTCAGGAGCTCGCCAGGGCCGCGGATCTGGTCTGCCGGGGTTTGGGAGAGCGGCCGCGCGACTACATCGAGTACCGGCTGCGCCGCCTCGAGCGGAAGGTAACCCTGCTTGCACGCTATTTCACCTTCGAGCCGGATGCGCGTCCGGCCGCCGCGCTGGAGGAGTACATTCTGGAGGACATCGGCGCCGAGATTGCCGAGGTCGACATGATGATCTCGGGGAGCCGCCTGGAGCCCTTGCTGGGCGAGCGCTGGCGGATGCTGGTCGCCGTCTGGCGGGGTTTCGCGGAATCGCTCGATCCGGAGACCGCTCTCGATCTGGAGTCGCGGGCGCGGACCTTCGCCTTCGCGGTCCGCTCCCTGGCCGGCGGCAACGCGGAGCTGGGCGACCGGGCAGAGGGCTTTCTGGCCGAGGTGCGTCTGCTGGTGGCCCGCACGTTCCTCGGCGCTGCTGACGACGCCGACCGCTCGGCCCGCCCGTCCGGGCTGTACGCTGCCGCGGGGCGGATCGGAGAGAGGCTGGCGGGCGGGACCGGGTATGAGAGCCTGGCCGCCTTCTGGTCCGGCATCGAGGTGCTCCTGGAGAGGCTCGAGGGACGCCGCCTGGCGGGAGATCGCAACGCGCCGCCGCCGGCACTGCGCGACGGCCCCTGGCTGGGCGACGGGGTCGCCTCGAACGCTCCTCCGGTGGATATGCTCGAGCGCTGCGACTCGCAGGGCGTCTCGGGTTGGGCTTACGATCCGGACGATCCCGACCAGCCGCTGCGGGTGCTGGTTGTGGTTAACGGTAGGGTTGTACGGGCCCTGACGGCGAACCGATACAGCGAGACGATCGGCGGCCGCGTCGACATCGGCAATCGCTACCACGGATTCGCCTGGGACGGGTTGAGGCTGCACCAGGGCAGGTATACGGTCGCCGTCTACGCCGTCGACCTCGACGACGGCAGCCAGCACTTGGTCGGCGAGGCAGTGATCGAGGTCGAGTCCGATAATCGGTAAGGGAGAACGGAGTGAGGCTATGGAGCTGAACGTCGAAGCCGTGCAAGGTTACCTGCGCAAGGAGGGCCTTGACGGGTGGCTGCTTTACGATTTCCAGGGTTTGAATCCGATCGCGCAGCGGGTGGCCCCCTTCGGGGGGATCGTCACCCGGCGCTGGTTCCTGCTGGTGCCCGCGAGCGGGCGGCCGGTGCTGCTGGCGCACAAGATCGAGGAGGGCAACGTCGCCGCCGGCCGTGCCGAGCTGCGCACCTACAGCGGCTGGAGGGAGCTGGAGGGTGAGCTGCGCAAGTTACTTGGCGGCCTCTCGAGCGTGGCCATGGAGTACTCGCCGGGCAACGCAATCCCCTACGTGTCGCGCGTCGACGCGGGCACGCTCGAGCTTGTGCGGAGCACCGGCGTCGAGGTGGCCAGCAGCGCCAACCTGGTGCAGCACTTCCAGGCTCGCTGGACGCCCGAGGGGCTGGCCTCTCACAGGGAGGCGGCCGCGTTCCTCGTCGGGCTGGTTACCGAGATGTTCGAGTTGGCGGCCGGCGCGGTGGCCCGCGGCGAGTCGCTGAGCGAGTACGACCTGCAGCGGGAGATCCTGCGCCGCTTCGCCGGGGCGGGCATGGTCTACGAGCACCCGCCGATCGTGGCCGTGGGGCCCAACGCCGCCAACCCGCACTACGAGCCGACTGCCGAGACGCACCTGCCGATCCGTGAGGGCGACCTGCTGCTGCTCGACATATTCTGCCGCCGCGAGGGGGCCGACACGGTGCAGGCTGACATCACCTGGACCGCCTACGTCGGCCGGCCGCCTGTGCCGCCGAGGATGCTGGAGGTGTTCGCCGTTGTCGTCGCCGCCAGGGACCGCGGTGTCGAGCTGATCGGCGAGCGGCTGGCAGCGGGGGACCAGGTAAGCGGCTGGGAGGTCGACGACGCCGTGCGCGAGGTGATCGTCGGGGCTGGCTACGGCGAGTACTTCACCCACCGCACCGGCCACAGCCTGGGCACCGAGGTCCACGGCAACGGCGCCAACATCGACAACCTCGAAACCAGGGACGAGCGGGTTCTCGAACCGGGACTGGGCTTCACCATCGAGCCGGGCGTCTACCTGCCGGGCGAGTTCGGCATCAGGAGCGAGATAGACTGCTACATCGGCGAGGGAGGCCTCGAGGTGACGACCTTGCCGCTGCAGCGGGAGCTGAGGCCGCTGCTCTCATAGGCCGACGTCGCCTGCGGAGATCGCCCGCTGCAGCCAGGCGAGCGCGAAGCGCCCCAGTGTACGGCAGGCGCGCACGGCGTTGGCCACCAGGCGTGGCGGTGGAATCCCCCGCGCTCCCTTCGCGACCGAGTAGCGGAACGAGGGGAAGCTTTGCAGCAGGGAATCGGACACGACCTTGAGCCCCGTCAGCTCCAGCCCTCGCTGGGCGGCGAGCGTGGCCGCGGCGGCAAATTCCATGTCGACCAGGTCGAACCCGGCAGTGCCGAGGCGGCGCTTCTCCCTGGAGGTGTTGACGAACTCGTCGACTGTCAGCAGCCGGGCGCGGTGCACCCTGCGGCCGCATTCGAGCTCGCGCAGCAGCGGCTCCCCGACGCGCTGGTGGACCTCCTCAAGCTCCGCGGCGCGCTCCAGGGAGAGGGTATCCGAGGGGCCGGGCCAGAGGCGGGCGGAGGAGACGACGCACGGATCGCCCACCTCGAGCTCGCCGCTCAGGGCGCCGGCCATGCCGATGTGGAGAATCCGCAGGGGAGAGAACTGCTCGATGGCCGCCTCCAGGTTCTCGGCGGTCCGGCGGCGGCCGATGCCGGTGCGCACGAGGATGATTGCGTTGCCGCCCAGCTGCGCCAGGCGGGCGTCGAAAGGGGAGCGCCGCATCCGCCTGCTGCGGCCGAGGCGGCGGGCCAGAGCTCGCAGCTCGATCCCCATGGCGGCGGCCACCAGCAGCGGCCGGCTCACGGCAACTCCCTTGTTGACGGCATTTCAGGGCTCCTGTTACCGTCCTCCGTAATGAAATCGACGGATTCTAACAGGCCGACTGCGGATCTCACAACGCCGGTCCACTACCTCAAGGGCGTGGGGCCCAAGCGGCGCCGCGAGCTCGAGAAGGCCGGCCTACGGACCGTCGGGGACCTTCTCTACCACCTGCCTTTTCGCTACGAGGATCGCCGCACGGTGCGCCCCGTGGCGACGCTGCGGGCGGGTGAAGCCGCCTTGGTGAGCGGTCGCATCGTGAGCGCCGAGGTGCAGCGCACGCGCCGCCGGCGCTTCACAATCTTTCGCGCCGTCTTCGAGGACGACACCGGCGGCCGTCTCGTCGCCGCCTGGTTTAACCAGCCCTACTTGGCCGAAGCGATCAAGCCTGGCTACCGCATAAACCTCTACGGCGAGGTCTGTGACGCCGCCAGCGGCGGCGGCGTGCTCGAGATGCTCAACCCGGCCTTCGAGGTCGGCTCCGAGGCGGCAGGCGAGACCGGCATAGTGCCCATCTACAGGGCCGTGGGCTCGGTAGGCGGGCGGGTCGTGCGCGGCATCATCAAGAGGATATTCGACGCCTACCGAGTGGCGCCCACCTCCTGCGTGCCCGCGGAGGTCTCGCGCCGGCTCGGCCTCGTGCCCACGGGCGAGGCGCTGCGCCGCGTCCACTGCCCGACCGCCGACGCCGACCCGGCTGCGCTCAACGCCGGCCGGGCGCCGGAGCAGCGCTCGCTGGTGTTCGACGAGTTCTTCTTCCTGCAGGCTGGCCTGGCGGTGCGCAAGTCGGCCCTGGGCGACGAGGAGAGCGGCATCGCCTTTCGCACCTCGCCGAGCATGCGCGAGACGCTGCGCCGCATGCTCCCCTTCCGCCTGACGCCGGGGCAGCGCAACGCCTTCAAGGAGATCGTGGGCGACATGACCTCGCCGCGGCCGATGAGGCGCCTGCTGCAGGGGGACGTCGGCTGCGGCAAGACGATTGTGGCGCTGCTGGCTGCTGCGCTGGCGGTGGAGAACGGCTACCAGGCGGCGCTGATGGCCCCCACCGAGCTCCTGGCCGAGCAGCATTTCGCCGCCGTCCGCGGGCACTTGGCGCACACCGACTACCGGGTGCGCCTGCTGCTGGGCGGCATGGCGGAGCGCGAGAAGGGCGCCGCACGCGCGGCCCTGGCGGCCGGCGAGATCGACCTCGTCGTCGGCACCCATGCCCTCATCCAGAAGGGGACGGGCTTCCGGCGGCTCGGCCTGGTGATCATCGACGAGCAGCACCGCTTCGGCGTCGCCCAGCGGGGGCGCCTGATGGAGAAGGGCTCCAACCCCGATGTGCTGATCATGACGGCGACACCGATACCGCGCTCGCTGACGCTAACGCTGTTCGGCGACCTTGGGATCTCGGTGATCAGGGACATGCCACCGGGGCGGCGGCCCGTGGTCACTGCGGCGCGCACCGAGCGCAGCCGCGCCAGGATAAACTCCTTCCTCGAGTCGCAGATGCGCGATGGTCGCCAGGTCTACGCTGTGGCGCCCGCGATCGAGGAGACGGAGGACGGTGAGATGCGCTCGGCGGTAAAGCTGTGCGAGCGGTTGCGCTGCACCTTCCCCCACCGCCGCGTGGCGCTGCTGCACGGCCGCATGGCGGCCGCCGAGCGGGAGGGAACGATGGCCGCCTTCGTCGCCGGCGAGATCGACGTGCTGGCCTGCACCACGGTAATCGAGGTCGGCGTAGACGTGCCCAACGCCAGCGTCATGCTGGTGGAGAACGCCGAGCGCTTCGGGCTATCGCAACTGCACCAGCTGCGCGGGCGCGTCGGCCGCGGCGAGCACCGCGGATACTGCATCCTCCTCTACCGCCCGACCAGGAGCGACCCGGCGCGTCGACGTCTCGAGGTCGTTGTCAAGACGAACGACGGATTCGTCATCGCCGAGAAGGACCTGGAGCTGCGCGGCCCCGGCGATTTCGGCGGCACCAGGCAGAGCGGTTTTCCGGCGCTGCTGGTCGGGAACATAGTGCGCGATGCCGAGACGCTCGAGGCGGCACGCAGGGAGGCGTTCAGGCTGCTCCTCGAGCCCCGACCCGGCGAGCAGCGGGTGCGCGCGCGCCTGGTCGCCGCGGTGCGCAAAGGCTGGGAGCGGCGCTACGGCCTGGTGCTAATAGGATAGATGAATGGAAATATCAATCATCACGATCCTGGCAATATACCTGTTACTGAAACGGTTGAGCTGAGTGGAAATCACGTTCAAGTAGAAAATCGCGCATAACGCGCGAGTCGTTAACCACGCGCCGCCACTTTTCATTCCGTTTTTCACGCCCCCGAACGTTATGTAGTACGGGCACCCCTGGCTAATGAGCCCTCTTGAGCGGTCAAGCACAACCGCAAAGGAGGTGATTCATGTGCTTATACGGAGATCCGTGCGCGTCAGGTCGCACTGGCGCGCGGGGTACTACGTCAGGTCACACTGGCGTAGACCTCCAAGGCGGTAATCTATGGCGGCCAGGGGCGCCCACTAATAACTAACGTATTGCCTCAACTATCTATGGAGGAAGATCATGGCTAAGAAATACCGCAGGAGAAAGGGTCCCCAATATGACACGTGGCATTTTTGTCAGAACTGTCATCTGTGGCCAAAAGAGCCGGGCACATATATTGAGCGCGATAAAAAGCCCAATGAAGAGCTATGCGATCATTGCAGGCGAAAGGAGGAAAACAAAGACTGCGATTATTTGTCCTGATCAAATTAGATTATAGCCGAGATTCTATTCTTCTCTTCCAACTTCATCTATGGGGGCACCCTTCGGTTTTCCCTTCTTGGGCTCTTTCTTATCCTCCGGCTTCACCTGCATGAACGCGCGCGCGCCTGGTCGCCGCGGTGCGCAAAGGCTGGGAGCGGCGCTACGGCCTGGTGCTCATCGGTTAGGTATGGGAGCGGGTTCGGGGGCTGGTGGGGGCTCGTAGAGCTGCTCCGGCGTCGCCGCGTAGTCGTAGGGCAGGCCGCTGATTCGTCATCCGGAGACGTTTCGCAATCCCTCTTCGCCGAAGGGCCCCTCGAAGCCGTCGGCGAAATCGTAGACATCGGTGAACCCGGCCTCCGCCAGCATGCGGGTCGCGCGGGCGCTGCGCCCGCCGCTGCGGCAGATGACGACTATCGTCTCGTCAGTGTCGAAACGGGCCGTCACGTCTTCCAGGAAGCGCTCGTTCGATGTCATACCGGTCTCGCTGTCCCAGAACATCAGCGGCACGTTGACTGCCCCCTCCGGGTGACCGACGAAGACGAACTCGGCAACCGAGCGGACGTCGAGCACTCTGAACTCCTCCGCGGCGTCGAGCCAGGTGCGGATCGTCTCGGCGTCGACTGAATTGATTTCCTGCGACTGCGGGACGGCGCAGGATAAAAGGATTGATGCGGCCATGGCTACCCCAAGGCCGAACCGGGTAAGTGATGCACGGCTTGTCGGTGTCATGCCTCCCTCCATCCTCTCTCGAGATCGAGTGCGTATCTTCGCACCGCGCGGTGCCGCGCGATCGTTACCGGCGTGGTACGTTTCCGCATGCGTTCCTCTTCCCGATTAGCGGGGGGACATCTGCGCTGGTTTCAGTCTCCGAACAGGTTTTTCTGCGCCTTCTTCCTGTCACCCGTTTCGCGTATGAGCTTCTTCTCGAAGACGTCGATGATGGAGAGGACAATCAGCGAGAAGAGCATCGTCAGGATGGCGAGCGTGTAGTTGCCGATGCCGACGGCTACGCCGAGGGCGCCCATCGTCCAGATCGAGGTGGCTGTGGTCAGGCCGTGGATGTGCCCGCGGGCCTGTATGATCGCTCCGGCACCGAGGAAGCCGAGGCCGCCTACGATCGCCTCGACAATGCGCAGGGGATCGAAACGCATGCTGCCGTCGCCGCCCCGCGCGAGGATGTCCATGCCCAGCAGGGTGAAGATCAGCGAGCCGAGGCAGACCAGCATGTGGGTGCGCATGCCGGCGGTCTTGCGCCGCACCTGGCGCTCGACGCCGACTATGCCGCTCAGTAGCATGGCGACCGTCAGCTTTAGCGCGTAGTCGCCCCAGGTCGCCAGGTCGAAGAGCTCGGGAGGCATTTCTTATCACCTGCTGGATTTCGATCTGCTTTTAGTATATCGCGAGCCCCGTGTTTTGTCCCCTTTGCGTGCCGTTTTTCCGCCGGCGGCAGTTTCATTATGTGGGACTGATGCGTGGCCGGCGCGCCTGCGGGTGCGTCGGCACGCGTCATACTAGCCGGGATGGGGCGTCCGCCTCATCCCGATTTTTTACGCCGCCGCCGGCCGCGTACCCGCCTTCCCGCGTGGCTACGTTTGACCCTAATCTACAGTATGTGGTATATTATGCACCTACTTACGGCGCTCGAGAGGCAGTAGCCGATGCCATACTTCGCTTCCCAAACAGCCCAGGCGGTCGAGGGCGTCGTCGCGACGGACGTCTTCGGGCTCGTGGCCAGGATGGGGCCGATGGCCCTGGGCGTCCTGATCGTGCTGTTGATCTTCAGCGTCGTCTCCTGGGCGATAATCCTGGAGAAGTGGCGCATCATCGCCCGCGCCCGGCGGCAGGACTCCGCCTTCCTGCGCCTCTTTCGCCGCAGCAGCAAGTTCTCCGAGGTGCAGGGTGTCTGCCGGCGGCTGCGCTACAGCCCCCTGGTGGGCCTCTTCCAGGCCGCCTACAGCGAGCTGCGCTACCAGCTCAACGTCGCCCAGCTCAGCCAGATGGAGGCCTCGCTGGACAACCCGGGCTCCACCAGCGCCACTGGGAGGGTGCGCATCCACAACATCGAGGGCGTCAACCGCGCGCTGCAGCGGGCCACCTCGGTGGAGGTCAACAAGCTCGAGCGCTCGCTGAACTTCCTGGCCACGACCGCCGGCGCCAGCCCCTTCATCGGCCTCTTCGGCACCGTCTGGGGGGTGATGAACGCCTTCCGCGGCATCGGCGCCTCGGGTTCCACCTCGCTTGTCAACGTGGCGCCGGGGATCGCGGAGGCGCTGATCGCCACCGCAGCCGGCCTCTTCGCGGCCATCCCGGCGCTGATCGGCTACAACTTCCTGCTCAACAAGATAAAGGTGTTGGCCTCGGAGATGGACGATTTCAGCCTGGAGTTCATCAGCGTCACCGAACGCAGCTTCATGGACAAGATTCCTCTGCGCGCGTCCGGAACATCCGAGGCGGCGGGGAGTCAATGATTCCGGGGTCGCGGCCGCATGGCCTTCCAGACCGATAAGAAGCGCTACACCGGCGCCCTGAGCGACATCAACGTCACGCCGCTGGTCGACGTCGTGCTGGTGCTCCTGATCATCTTCATGATTGCCGCCCCGGTTGTGCTGCAGGGCCTGGAGACCAACCTGCCGCGCACCATCGTCACCGACATGGAGATCGACAGCCGCCAGCTCGTGGTTACCGTGACGCTAAACAATGCGCTCTTCATCAACCAGGATCCGGTGAGCCGCGACGTCTTCGTTGAGGAGCTGCGCCGCCGGCTCGCCTCGGCGCCGCACAGCTTCGTCTACCTGCGGGCCGACCGGGCGCTGAGCTACGGGGAGGTGGTCCGGGTCGTCGAGAAAATCAAGCAGGCCGGCGCGGCCAACATGGGGCTGGTCACCGAGCAGGGGATCGAGCCGGAGCAGTGAGCGACAACTGGAAGAGCGGAGACGCGGGCTGGCGGACGCCGTCGGCGCTGTGGCTGATGGTGCTCGTCTCGGTCGCGCTCCACGTGCTGCTGGTCGCCGCCGTGACAGTGCTCGCCAAGCCCGCAGAGCGCGAAGCCGAGCCGGGCTTCAGCATCGCCCTGGACCACCCGCCGCTGCTGGAGCGCAACCTGCCGCCGGTGCCCGGCAACATTGACGCGGGGCCGCTGGAGGCGCTGCCGCAGCAGCCGCGCGCCGACGAGCCTCGCCCCGAGGAGCGGGAGTCGGGGGAGCCGCAGCGCGAGGAGGAGCCGCCCGCGGATGAGGCCCGCGATCCCGGTGTGACGGTGATCTCGGCGCGCGGCTCCGACGAGGAGCGCGAGCCTGAACCGGAGCCTGAACCGGAGCCCCAGCGCAGTGTGAGGGAGAACCTCGAGGGGCGCGACGACGTCTTCAGTTCCAGCCGCGAGGTGGGCGGCGGACGCGTCTCGCGGCACGTGGCAGTGGACGGCGACGCGGGGGGCGGAAGCCCCGACCTCTACCGCTACGCCCTGGTGACGCGCATCGGCGAGATGTGGGACCCGCTCCCGCTGCGCCTGGGCGAGGTGAAGACGGCGGTTGTGGAATTCACCATAGTAAGCCCGCCGCTGCCGCCCGAGGCGGTGAACCAGGTGAGGACGGCGAGCGTTACCGGTATCAGGATAGCCGCGAGCAGCGGCGACGCCCGCTTCGACGGCCTGGCGCTGGAGGCGGTCCGCAGGGTGCGGACCTGGCCGCCGCTTCCCCAGTACTACACCGCCGCGCGGCTGGTGGTGTCGTGCACGTTTTATCTGATCGGAGAGAGCGACGGAGGAGGCAGATGATGGCGCGCTCGCCCTTGCGGGCCCTGGCGCTGGCGATAGCGGCTCTGGCGGTCGTCGGATTCGCGCCCCAGGATCAGGAGCAGGAGGAGCGACTCGGCATCACGATCGCCCGGGGGCGCCTGCGCATCGCCGTGGCCGTGCCCGCCTTCGGGGCTCCCGCCGGCGGTGAGGAGGCGCTGCGCGCGGCCGTCGAGATCTCCGAGGTGCTGCGCGACGACCTGCGGCTCTCCGGCATCTTCAACCTCGTCGACGGCGAAGTCCAGAGGCGGATACCGCCCCACGACGAGAGCGGTATCCCGTTCGACCGCTACCGGGAGTTCGGCGTCGAGGCGCTGGCGCTGGGCAGCGTGGGGGTCGAAGGCGACCGCCTGGTAGTCGAGGCGAGGCTCTTCGACGTGCAGCGGCGCTCGATGATCGTCGGCAAGCGCCTGATCGGTACGGCGGCCCAGCGGCGCCGCATAGCGCACCGCATCGCCGGACACTTCCTCTACCACTTCACCGGCGCCTGGGGGATCTACGGCTCGCAGATCGTCTTCACCTCGACGCGGGACGTGAGCGATGCCGACGGGGTGCGGGAGATCTGGATCATGGACTTCGACGGCCACAGCCAGCGCCGCATCTCGTACTCCAACAGCCTGAAGCTGTTCCCGTCGATCGGCCCCGGCGACAGCGGCATTGTCTACACCACCTACGTCAACGAGAACCCCGACATCTACCGGCTGAGCCTCTCGGCCGGGACCGCCGAGAGGGTGATCGCCACCGCGGCCACTGACATGACGCCCGCCGTCTCCCCCGACGGCACGCGCATCGCCTTCGCCTCCAGCATGCGCGGCGGCATTGACATATACACGGCCGACATCGACGGCGGCAACATCCGAAGGCTTACCGCCAGCCGCGCCAACGACACCAGCCCCTGCTGGTCGCCCGACGGCCGCCGCATCGCCTTCTCCTCGGACCGCACGGGCAGCCTGCAGATCTACACCATGGACGCCGACGGCTCCGGCCAGCGCCGTGTCACCTTCGAGGGCAGCCACAACGACGGCGCCGCCTGGAGTCCCGACGGCTCGATGCTAGCCTATTCCGCGCGCCGCCCCGACACGCGCGCCTTCGACATCCGCGTCCACGACATGACCACCAACGAGACCTACTACATAACCAACGACGCGGCCAGCGACGAGGAGCCCACCTGGTCGCCCGACGGCCGCTGGATCGCCTTCTCCTCGGACCGCAGCGGCCGCTTCCAGGTCCACGTAGTCGGCGTCGACGGTCGCGGCATGCGCCAGCTCACGCGCCTGGGCAGCAACAAGCATCCGAGCTGGTCGAGGTAGCGGCGTGCGGGCGAGGGAGATGGCTTTGGCCGGCCGGCGGCGGCGGCGCCGTGCAGGCTGGTATCTGGAGACGGTTTGCGCTACGA
>CAYOXX010000047.1:0-22594 GCA_964408025.1 uncultured Acidobacteriota bacterium
AATTAATAGAATGTTAGAAATCATAAAACATGAAAATGTAATGAAATTAGCTGAGAAACGTACAAAGGAGATTATTGAAGAGCATCAAGAATCACATAATAATAATGAACCCTCATTATTAAATTACTGGCTTTATATATGGGCAAAACAGTCAACAGAGAATGAGAATACATACAAATGGGCAGAAGAGAAATTAGCTAATTTGGATATTAATAATAATATAATCTATAGACTATTTAAACTTATGCAGACAACAAGCCAGAAAAGTTTATGGAAAGCAATTCTAAAGGATAATATAGTACAAGAGAAATTCAAATCAGTTGATTTTAGACACTTTAGCTTTCCTGCAAGAGATAATATTATGAATGTGTGTTCAGGATTGTCTTACGATTATTTAATTGACAAATTCAATCCTATATTTGTAGGATATTTAATGAAATATCTTAACTTAGATGATGATTATAATAGATGGGGAAAGGAGTTAATGGAATATGTAAATAATTCAATCGCAAATAAAGTAAGGGGGGATAATGTTAGCATGAATAAGAATAATTATGATAATCATCAAAATGAAGGAAAATTAGACACCTGGAGTAAATATAACATTGATGAACTCTGTGAGATAAATTTGATTAAAGAATGGGCATACAGAAATCAATCTATGTTTATTAAATATGCTAAGGAATATATTGAATCAATTAATTCACTTGAAGAATATTTACCTAATCTTGACATGATTTCTTATTCTATAGTAACAGCATTGTTGCCGTTTGATCCTACATATGCAGAAAAATATATTATAAATTTTTCTACGTATGGACAAATAAGAACATATTATGGTGCATCTGAATATATGGCATATTTATGGAATTGTTCAAAGTGTGTATTAACAAAACACAATGAGATTCGACAAAAATCTCTAGAGAAAGCGAAAAATGACGAAGAAATCATGTACATTTGTATTGCTGCTCTAGCTGAAGGAGGAATAGATGAACTATGGAAAATAGCAACAGAAGAATTTATAAGAGATTCGCGAAGCAAAATGCGTTGTCTGGCAGTATCAATTCTGCCGTGGTTTGCTTCAGATGAGGCAATTAAAGAGTTAAAATCATTAGCTAAGAAAGATAGGAGTAATTGGGTTAGAGAATTTGCAACATGGGCAATCGAACTTGCGTTTCAAGAAAAAAGTTGCAGAGAGAATTATAGAGAGATCTTATTAGAATCAGACCCATATATGATTTCAGTAAAACTTCAGCAAATGAAACCAGCATTGCTACCAACAGCGCTATGGTGGAGGCGTATAATAGAAGATGAAATGAACTTCTTAGATAAATGTGATAACCCGAAGATAAAAGCTCTATTGAGTTCATTTTGGTATCATTGGAGCTCAAGCTCTAAAAACCAATCATATATAAGAGCAAATGAAAGAGAATTAAAAAGATACTGCCGAGGTGAGAATATTAGCTGGCCAAGGCATGAACGTATGGCACCATGGTGGGAAATTGATTAATAACAAAAATCAAAACAATAAAAAAATTAAGATGAGTTAGATTGAACTGTAATAATAGAATAAAATACGAAATAATAAACTAAGAATAATGCGCGCATTACTTTATAATTTTAATCTTTAATACAATTTAACATGAAGGTGGTGACTAATGCAACAGTGAAAGGTATAGAAAAAGGGCAATCAATAGGCTGCCTTTGGGGAGGATAGTTTATGAGTAGTTACTCAGAAGATCATTCTTCAGTCAATGACGACGGTATCGACGACACAGCAAATGAAGATGTCGCCGCCTTGGGAGAAGCTGAAGCAATAAGTAAGGGAATCCGTCGCGACACCTCGGGTTTCTCAGCAGCCTCTAGCGTTTGATACTGAGAAAATGTGCCCGGATTTCGTGATGCTCACTTGTGATCTTTTTCTGCCAAATGATCAGAATTTCCGCCGTTGACGCATCGCCGACTTCGCAGGCGAAGAGTATTTCCGCTCCCAGCATGTCTTGCAGAGATCTGCCAGCTACAAATACTTTCTTGTACTGCCCTACGGTCGTCCCGCTTTCCGACAGCCCGCGCCGATAAACCCTCCCGTTGGTTGCCGCCAGGATCTGGTAGCCGATGGTTTTGTAAGCGATCGGCACAGATCCCTTTTCCTGTTCCGCCATCGTGGGGGCGAGCACGATGATCAGCGAAGCTATCGATTTTTTCTTTTCCGTGCTTTCAAACAAGGGCGTCAAAGCCGGGCTCTGCTGCGAGGCGGAAAATTCCATCACGCTGTTAAATACTTTTCTGTTCCGTAAAGTCGAGGCGATGACAATGATATCTCCCTGGGAATTTTCAAATACGGCCAGATTCGGTTGGGCGGCGCCGGCTTGACCCAAGTTCTCTGAATCGACGAGCGAGTTTGATCTGTTTACGACTATTATTTTGGGTTGATCCAGAGTGGTGCCGTTGCCCTGGACCATCTCGTGCACTACCGGGAGAAATAGCGTCTGATCGATCATCTGCCCGATTCCGCTCGGCAATATCCTCTGGGGAATGTCTATACCGCTGACGTCCACTACGCCGCCCTGCATCAGCAGGCGCGGCTTCTTGGCTTTGAATTTCCTGTTGAGTTGAGCGATATATAACCCGGAGTCCTCGATATTATTATCGTTTACAGTATTGAATAGAATGATGAGCTTCGCTTTCGATGCGGTCAATCCGGTAGGGCTGCTCCGGTCCGTCCTTGCGTAGAGATGGGGAGACTCATTCCTCTCTCCGTTGGATAAAACTCTTAAAATATCCCCCTCAGGCAATCCGTTTGCCGAGACGATTCTCCCCAGGATATCGCTCTCGGCTGAGGGCTCATTCGGATCGGCCTGGTCCCAAACGACCAGAAAGCGATTTTGTCTCTCGATGAAAACAGGGAACGGCCTGGCGTTGTAACTGTCTTCGTCCGATAGCAGGTGGGCTTCGGCCGAGGAGTACCTCCTTTCGAGGCTGCGCATGAGCATGGCGCTTCTCACAACGCAGGACGACGGATCATCGGCGTCTAGCTGGTTCCAAACGACAAGGATATTTCCAGTATTGGTATTGATCGCGAAGCGGGGATTCGCGTTCTGCCTCAGAAGATCTCTCGAGACAAGAACATCTTCGGGCGTCTCTTCATCGGTGCATTCAAAACCCTCGAAATGAAGCAAGTGACGCTGGAGCCACTCAGAAGATTCTTCATTTCTATAATACCTAACAAACCAATCCATTTGCCCGGCACTGATATCATGTGAATAATCAAAAAAATCACCGGCTACATCGCCAGACAGGTTTGCCTGAATATCCAGCATTTGCACGGGAGTATCGCACGACAAACAGAAGCTGTACAAGTCTATATATCTTATTTCCGGATATGTATACGTTCTGAAATAGGCACGCATGTTTTTAGTGTCGAATACAACGCTCCACTGTGAAATATGCTCTGACCATAACCCTCCATCAATGCTCTCCAAGGTATCAAAAGCATAATCGATCGCCGCGTTCTCACTCATGGAGCTGAATCCCTGGACACGATCCGCCGCCACGCAAAAACGCCGAAAGGGATCAAACCCAGACTGCCAAATCTCAAGGACTACGCTGTATGCGGTGTTGGTAAGGGCTGCGACGGGCAAGTCTTCACCGGTATGTACTACCCTCCTACCTTCGAGGCATTCTATTACGGCGCAATTGCCGCTCCTGTCGGCCACCAGGTAGTGGTCTACCGCAATGATTCTCACATCCGCATCGGTAGCTATCACATCCTCTATGGTCGCACAGGTGTCCAATATATACTGCACCCAGAAACCCGAACTGATGGGAGGACGCTCATCTGGAGGGGGATAATCTGACACGTCATACAGAGCCATTGTACTTATCGACAAACCCTTTTCGTTCATACCGCCCCACGGATAGTGATAGCCGACGAAATTGAAGGTGATGCTTGCATATCTCGAAACCCAGCTGGCAACCTCGCCAGTTGTGCTCGGGTCCACGCCGGTTTTGACCAAGCCTCTTGGGTTGATGTAGATAAGGCCCTCAGACAAAACGCTATAGTCGAGGTTTGCGCCGAAGATCGCGTAGCCGTTGTTCGTCAAACAGATTGCCGAGCATGCCCCACCCGGTGTGATCGATCGATCATCAGACTCGCCCGGCGGTCTCTCGCACTCGGAGACCGCAACCGAGAAAGGATTCAAGAACAGTACAACAGCAATAGCGAGGAAACGGAGATATCTATTCACCGGCCTTCCTTTCGCAAGTGAATGGAATGACTCGGTGCTGTTGATGCGGTGGCCACTGCGGGCAATTCATCGGCCCCATACCGCATCCGATGATGACAATTGTTTCCTAGATCCGCTGTAACATTGTTAACAGCCCAGAGCTATCCGCCGCGGCGGAACGCCGCTACTTCTAGGCCAGCGAGGTGAGTGGAAAAGGCAGTTAGGTGACTGCGCATTGGAAGGATACGTGCTGTGTCGAAGTTGTGCGCGACCTCTTCCGTAGAGAGACCACCCTTTTCTGGTAGATGAAGCTCTTGTATATTGATCGGAATCGCAAGTCTATTCGGGGAGAGATCATGAGCGAAGAAGGGGAAAAGGGATTCGGGACGCGGTGCCTTGTTGCGCTCGCGATAGTTTTAATGCTGCCAGCGTGGGCGAGCGCGCAGAGGACGGAGAAGCCGGTGCTGCACGGTCGTCACTGGGTGGCGATCACCGGGAAGCCTCTGGCCGCGACTGCCGGGGCGATGATCTTCCAGCGCGGCGGTAACGCCGTCGACGCGGCCTGCGCGATGCTGGCCGCGACCTGCACGATGTGGGACGTGCTGGGCTGGGGCGGCGAGACCCAGGCCCTGATATACAATCCTCACACCGGCGAGGTGATCGGCATCAACGCCCTGGGCGTCGCACCCACAGGCGCAACGCCGGAGTTTTTCATCGAACGAGGATTGGAATTTCCGCCGCAATACGGTCCGCTGGCCGCGGTGACGCCGGGGACTCCCGGCGGCCTGATGGTGATGCTGGCCGAGTTCGGTACGCTAAGCCTGCGGGAGGTGCTGGAGCCGGCCATGCAGATGGCGGAGGGGTACCCGATCGAGGCGCAGGCGGCAGACGGCATCGAGCGCTACAAGGATATGATCCGGGAGTGGCCGTACTCGCGCGAGGTATTCCTGCCGCACCTGGGCGAGGAGCGCGAGGCCCCGTATGCGGGCGAGATCTTCCGGCAGCACGACCTGCTGGAGACGCTGCGCAGGCTTGTCGAGGCCGAGCAGCAGGCGCTCGAGGCGGGATTAGGTCGCCGCGAGGCGATCCACGCCGCCTACGAGCGGTTCTACCGGGGCGACATCGCCGAGGAGTTCGTAAGGGGATGCCAAGAGCAAGGGGGGCTGATCACACTCGCCGACTTGGCCAACTGGCAGGTCTACATCGAGGAGCCGGTGAAAACGACCTACCGAGGTGTCGAGGTCTACAAGCTAACCACCTGGGTGCAGGGGCCGGTGATGCTGCAGGCCCTGAACATGCTGGAGAACTTCGACCTCGGGTCGATGGGCTACAACAGCGCCCGCTACATCCACACGCTCTACCAGGTGATGAACCTGGCCTTCGCGGACCGGGATTTCTACTACGGGGACCCCTACTTCCCGCCCGAGGAGCCGATACGGGGGCTCCTCTCCAAGGAGTACGCGCGGGAGAGGATCGAGCTGATCGACCGGGAGCGGAACGACCCGGATGTAGTGCCTGGAGATCCGTATCCGTTCCAGGGCCAGGAGAACCCTTTCCTGCACCTGCTGGAGAGTCGCTCGAGCGCGGCCGTGCCCGTCCGGGGTCAAAACCTTTTGCATGAAGACGACTTCTTCGCCGGCACGACATCAATCCAGGCAGCGGACGCGGAGGGTTGGGTGGTGTCGGTCACTCCCAGCGGCGCGTGGATTCCGGCCGTGATCGCCGGGCGGACGGGCGTCGGCATGAGCCAGCGGATGCAGAGCTTCGTTCTACACGAGGCTCAGAATCCGTTCAACGTTGTAGCGCCGGGCAAGCGCCCGCGGGCGACGCTGACGCCGATGATCGCCCTGCGCAACGGGATGCCGTTTCTCTCGGCCGCCGTGCAGGGGGGCGACACGCAGGACCAGAACCTGCTGCAGTTCTTCCTCAATGTGGTGGAGTTCGGGATGAACGTGCAGGAGGCCGTCGAGGCCGCGAACATCAACAGCTTCCAGATGAGCAGCTCTTTCGGCGACCACGAGTCGATGCCGGGGCGGCTGATGCTCAACGATAGCGTCCCGCCCTGGGTCAGGGTCGAGCTGGCCGCGATGGGCTACGAGCTCATCTTCCGCAGCCACACCTCCGGGCCGATCAACGCCATCTTCTTCGACCGCGAGCACGGCACCTTCTGGGGCGGATCGAGCAATTACGGCGAGGACTACGGCATCGCCTGGTAGCACCGTCAGTACGAACATGGGATCGGGTCCTGTGTTACTTAGATGATGTAATGCAGGACCTGACTTCTAGGCAGCAATAGATTCTCACAGCCAGCGAATATCGTGTGCACTTACGATCCAGGTGGTCGGAGAGAGGATTTCTAATTCGATGGGGCAGTTTTCAGGATTCTGCCGGTTTACGGCTCGAGCGGCCCTTTTCCCCGGCGGCTGAGCTTTTTTAGCCAGCGCATGAAGAAGTGGTTGACGCTCTTCCAGTTCTTGTTGATGCGAGAGGCGTATTCGGCGATGGCGTACTCGACGAACTTGAAGCTGAACAGGTGCTTGACCTGCCTGATGAGCGAGTAGAACTTTTCGTGCGCCTTGATCTGCAGTCGCTGCAGCTCGAGAGGCAACATCCGTCTGGGGCGGAAAACGACGTGGTGGGCGTCGTAGAGCGACCAGTTGTCAGTCAGAATGCGCTTCTCCTGACGCAATTTGCTGAAGAACTGCGTGCCCGGCAGCGGCGTTAGCAGGAGGAACTGCACCGAGTTGAGCTTGGTGCGCATGGCGTAGCGCACGGTGTTGCGGGCCGAGGCGGCGTTGTCCTCGTCGAAGCCGAGGATGAACATGCCGTGCACGCGGACGCCGTGGCGGTGGAAGCGTTCGATGGCGTCCGAGACCTCCTCGATGCGCTGCCCCTTCTTGATCCGCTTCAGGGTTTGGGGGTTGATCGATTCGATTCCCACGTAGACGGCGACGCAGCCGGAGTCGCGCATCAGGCCGAGCAACTCCGGGTCGCGCGCGGCGTCGCTGCGGACCTGCGCCGACCATTGTATCTTCAGCCCGGCGTCGATCACCGCGCTCAGCAGCTCCTTGGTCCTGCTGGGGACGGCCGCGAAGTTATCGTCGACAAAGAAGATATAGCTCGCCCGGTCGCGGTGCCGCTTGAGCACGTCGATTACGGAGTCGATGGGGCGGAAGCGCATGCGGCGGCCGAAGATCTTCGAGACGCTGCAGAAGGTGCAGTTGAAGGGACAGCCCCTCGAGGTCTCCACCGGGACGATGCGGCGCCTTCTCTTCCGCCAGTAGGAGCGGATGAGCGAGAGGTCGGGTGTCGGCACATCGGCAAGGCTGGGGAACGAGGGCTCGCTGCGGTTGTGGCGGATCTCGCCGCCGTCGTGGTAGGAAAAGTTCGGGATCGAGTCCCAGCCTCCGCCGCTCTCCAGGGCGTCGAGGAAGCGGGAAAAGGGGATCTCGCCCTCGCCCTTGATGATGTAGTCGGAGTGACACATCGCCTCGTCCGGCAAGAAACTGATGTGGGGTCCGCCCATGATCACCGGCACACCACTGCGGCGGTAGGCGTCGGCGAAGCGGTAGGCCCGCGGCGCGGTCGAGGTGATCGACGAGATGCCAACGACGTCGGCTGGCGGGAGGTTGTCGGGATCCAGGCCGCTCAGCTGCTCGACGATCACCTCCGCGTCCCAACCCCGCTCCCTGGCCATTGTGGCCAGCACTACGTTGCCGAGCCGCGGCATGGCGACCTTCGAATAGATATGCAGGTCGGGAGCCTTCGGCTCGATGAAAAGTATCTTGGACATACTCTCCACCGTTTCAGTTACCCTGCGCGTAGAATACTCTCTCTTCGAGGGAAGTTCAAATGCAATTTAGGATGTGAACAGAGAATATCTCGCACGCCGCCCGCAGGCGGCCGGCACGGCTACGCGTCCTCGCCGGAGTGCGGCCAATCTCGGCCGTTTGCGTTTTCATGGATCTTGTATTAGTATCGAATGTAGTCTGTTACTGCGAGAGCGTCTTACGCAAGCGGCACTGACGTACCGCGCACCGCACCGGAAATGCTCAAGCAAAACAACGAAGGGGGATTATGCACTCTACGAAGCCCACCCGCTATCGTGCCCTTAACCTGAGCAGATTCAAGAAGACCAAGTACTGGGAAAGGCTCGGCCCGGAACTCCGACACGAAGTCGGGGTGGCCTCGACGGTGCTGCCCTTCCGCACGAACGAATACGTGCTGGAGGAGCTCATAGATTGGAGCAGCATTCCGTACGACCCAATCTTCCAGCTCACCTTTCCTCAGCGCGAGATGCTCGACCCCGACGACTTCGAGGAGCTGGAGCGGCTGCTGGGCTCGGGGGCTTCCGACGAGCAGGTTTACGCCCTCGCCCGGGAGATTCGAGCGCTGATGAGGCCGCACCCGGGCGGCCAGGTGGACCACAACGTGCCCGAGCTGCGCGGCAGGCGTCTGGAGGGGATGCAGCACAAGTACGCCGAGACGCTGCTCTACTTTCCCGCCCAAGCCCGCACCTGCCATGCCTACTGCACCTTCTGCTTCCGCTGGCCGCTGCTGGTGGAGAAGGGCGAGCACGACTTCGAGCACCCCTCGCTCGGCGACATGCTCGAGTACCTCGAGGTCCACACCGAGGTCTCGGACGTGCTCTTCACCGGCGGCGACCCGATGGTGATGAGCGCGGGCGCCCTGGCCCGGCACCTCGAGCCGCTGCTGCACCCGCGCTTCGGGCACGTGCGCAACATACGGATCGGCACCAAGACGGTCGCCTACTGGCCGCAGCGCTTCGTCTCCGACGGCGACTCCGACGAGCTGATGCGCCTCTTCGAGAAGGTCGCCGCCAGCGGCCGTCACCTGTCGGTGATGGGACATTACTGCCACCCCGTCGAGCTCTCGACGGCGACCGCCCGCCAGGCCGCCGTCCGCGTCCGCTCAACGGGGGCTGCGATCCGCATACAGGCGCCCCTTGTCAGGCGGATCAACGACTCCGCCGAAGTCTGGGCCGAGCTTTGGCGCACCGGGGTGCGGCTGGGCGCCGTTCCCTACTACATGTTCGTCGAGCGCGACACCGGCCCCAAGAATTACTTCGAGGTGCCGCTGTGGCGAGCCCTGGAGATCTACAAGGGGGCTTACAAGCAGGTCTCGGGGCTCTGCAGGACGGTTCGCGGACCGTCGATGTCGACCTTCATGGGGAAAGTGAACGTGGTGGACATCGTGGAGATGGCCTACCGCAAGGTGTTCGCCCTGCAGTACATCCAGGCGCGCGATCCCGACTTCGCCCGCCGGCTCTTCTTTGCCAGGTTCGACCCCGAGGCCACCTGGTTCACCCAGCTCGAGCCGGCCTTCGAGAGCGAACGCCCGTTCTTCATCACCCAGGATACTTACGAAGAGCACGAAGCGGCGCTGGTGGGCGCCTGACACCTAGCCCGCATACTGCACAAGGTTCAGGCCGATGGCACCGAATGTCTCAACTTTAGAAATTTTTGTTTCATCAAGTTCTGCGTCGCGGACAAGGGGGCAGAGCCCCCTTGCATCCTCCCTTGTTAAGGGACAAGGGTTTAAGGGTTAAGGGATTCCAAGTCCCGGATACAACGGAAACCGTCGTTGAAGTACCTGTTGCCTGGCGAGTTCCAGTTACGGTAGGAAACCCGCAGGTTCCTCGGGTTATTGTTCCAGGACCCGCCACGCAAAACACGGCCGTCGCCCGACGACGGGCCCTGGGGATCGCTTTCCGGAGAGCGGCTGTAGTAATCCTCATCATGCCAGTCATTACACCACTCCCAGACGTTGCCTGCCATGTCATATAATCCCCAGGCATTTGGCAGCTTATCTCCAACGTTATGAGTTCGACAGTCACTGTTGTCTGAATACCAGGCATAACGTCCATCCATGTCGTTGCCCCAGTAGTATTTCGTCGAAGTTCCAGCGCGGCAGGCATACTCCCACTCCGCCTCAGTCGGCAGGCGCACCCCAGCCCAATTGCAATAGGCAACGGCGTCATGCCAGGTAACATTCACTATCGGATGGTCAAGATGGCGCCAGCCAGGATTAAAGTCCGGAGCTCGTCGTGGCATCCGCTTCCTCGTCTCCTGGCAAAATTGCCTGTAAGCACGAACGGTCACCTCCGTGCGGCTCATCCTGAATCCACGGCTGATCGTCACTCGATGGCGCGGACTCTCGTTATGACGTGCATCATCGTTGCCAGGTACAGCTCCCATCTGGAAACTGCCGGGCGGGATGTAGACGTATTCCAGGCCGGCCGGGTCATGCCAGACCTGCTCCTCGGTAATCTCCTGCGCCTTTGTGGGTAGCAGGAACGTTCCTGCCAGTACTAAGAGAAGCGCAAGCGTTAAAACCCAACGATCCTGAAATTACGGAGTTTCTGGGATCTCATTGCACCACCTCTTTTTTTACACAAGTATAAGTTACGGAATATCTAAAACGAAAGCCCGAGAATAAGGAGTAAGAACTAGATGTCGTAAAGCGGCGGGCCGCTTTACGACATCTATCTCCCCCTTTTAGGCTACGGTTCCGATAATCGCTGAATCGCGCCGGCAGCTTCAGAGACGGTGTATCTTGGCGTCCTCAATTCCCCTGAAGAAGTTGCGCGCGTCGAAGACCAGCGGCACGTTGCGTAGCACCAAGTCGCGGTCGATGGCCGCGTGGCCGGCGGCGAGGACGGCGCAGCAGCAGCGGCGCAACTCGGCGGCAGTGAGCGGCACGGAGCGCAGCTCCCAATCGCCCCCCTCGCCCCGATCGCTTCCCTCGCCCTTATTGTCCTCCGGGTTTGGCAGTGGCAGGCTCAGCCGCGGTATGTGGGGGTCGTGGTAGGCGACCTCGGCGCCGCGGCGGCGCAGGCGGAGCAGAATCTCCAGCGCCGGGCTCTGGCGTGCGTCGTCGACGTCGGCCTTGTAAGCGACACCCAGGACCATGATGCGCGCTCCGCGGATATCCCCGGCGGCAGGATTTAGCGCCTCGGCGATCCTGCCGACGACGTAGTCGGGCATGGCCGAGTTGATCTCGTGGGCCAGCTCGACGCAGCGCGTGCGGTAGTGGAGTGTCCGCATGCGGCCGCGCAGGTAGAGCGGGTCCACCGGTATGCAGTGGCCGCCGACACCCGGGCCGGGGTAGAACGGCATGTAACCGAACGGCTTGGTGGCCGCCGCCTCGGCCACCTCCCAGGGGTCGATGCCGAGCCGCCGGCAGACCAGGGCTGTCTCGTTGGCCAGGGCGATGTTGACGGCGCGGAAGCTGTTCTCGAGCAGCTTGACCATCTCCGCCGCGGCGGCACTGCTGACCGTTACAACCTCTTCCGCCACCTGGCCGTAGAGTGCCGCGGCAACCCGCGTGCAGGCGGGCGTGACGCCGCCGACCACCTTGGGGGTGTTGGCGACACCGAAGCGTCGGTTGCCGGGATCAGTCCGCTCGGGGGAAAAGGCGAGGTGGAAGTCGGAGCCCGCCCTCAGGCCGGCCGCCTCCAGCTCGGGCTTGACTACCTCCTCGGTGGTACCGGGGTAGGTGGTGCTCTCCAGCACTAGCAGCCTGCCCTGCAGATCGAGACCCCTGAGGTTCCGCACCGCGGCCTCAACGGCGCCGAGGTTCGGCTCACCGGCCGTCGTCAGCGGAGTCGGCACGCAGACCAGCACGGCGTCGGCGAACGCCAAGCCCTCGAACTCGGCAACTGCCGTAAGCCTGCCGGCGCCCACCAGCGGCGCCAGCCGCTCGGAGGGGACATCGAGCAGGTACGACTCGCCGCGGCCGACGCCGGCAACCCGGCTCTCGTCCAGGTCGTAACCTACGGTGCGGAAGCCGGCCCCGGCGAAGGCGACCGCGAGCGGCAGACCAACGTAGCCGAGACCGACGACGCCGACTGTGGCCCGCCGGCTCTCAAAGCGCTCTACGAGATCCATGACGACTACCCCATCGGAAAGTGAGTCGGGTTGGGAAGTAAAGAGCTTCGCGGCGGAGCGATTCCTCCAAGAGAAGACGGGATGGAGGTTGGGGCTACGAACGGCCCTTGCGCCCTGGTCTTCCCTCTCCTACCATGGGCGCGCTACAGCGGGCCCGCCGTCGCGGCGGAGGGGGGTGAGGCGGGATATGTTGATACTGGTTACCGGCGGCGCCGGCTTCATCGGTTCGCACCTGGCGGGCAGGCTACTGCGCAGCGGGCACCGCGTGGTGGTCCTGGACAACTTCAACGACTACTACAACCCGGAGATCAAGCGCGGCAACGTCGCCGAGCTGCGAGTCGGGAGCGCCGGCGGCGAGCTCGAGGTGGTCGAGGGCGACCTGCTTGACGCCGGGCTGCTGCGGGAGCTGTTCGCCGGCGAGCGCTTCGAGCTGGTGCACCACATGGCGGCGATGGCCGGCGTGCGCGCCTCGATCGAGCGCCCGGAACTCTACATGAGGGTCAACGTCCAGGGCACGGTCAACCTGCTCGAGGCGGCGGTCACCGGCGGCCGACCGCCGGTAGTCTTCGCCTCCTCGTCGTCGGTCTACGGCGGCAACCGTAAGGTGCCCTTTCGGGAGGACGACCGGGTTGACCACCCCATCTCGCCCTACGCCGCCTCGAAGAAGTCCGCCGAGTTGATCTGCTACACTTACCACCATCTCCACCGCCTCGACATCTGCTGCCTGCGCTTCTTCACCGTCTACGGGCCGCGCCAGCGCCCGGAGATGGCCATCCACCGCTTCGCGCGGCGCCTGAGCGAGGGTAGGGCGGTGCCGATGTTCGGCGACGGCGACTCCTCGCGCGACTACACCTACATCGACGACGTCGTTGACGGTGCGGTCGCCGCCGGAGAAAAAACCAGTGGTTACCGGATCTACAACATCGGCAACTCCGAGCCGGTGGCGCTGCGCGACCTGATCGCGAGATTAGGTCGAGCGATGGGCGTCGAGCCGGAGATCGAGAAGCTGCCGATGCAGGCCGGCGACGTGCAGCAGACCTGGGCCGACATCGGCAGGGCGCGGGAAGAGCTGGGCTACAGTCCGAAAGTGAGCCTCGACGATGGCCTGCGCCGCTTCGTCGACTGGTTCCACGCACGTGCGGCTGGAACCTAGAGGAACTGTTTCCTCACCGTCCTATTACCAACAAGGCTATAGAGTATTTTGTAATTATTCCGCTCCTTGCGAATCCTGCCGGCGATGATCGCTGGATGGATTCTCAAATCCTCAGCCATTTCGCGAACCGACAGCGTATCGGCTGACTTCCTCACCGAAGCTTCCCGCCAGATCTTAGGTGATATCAGTGCATCGGCAGCCCATCTGTCGGCCTGTTCCTCCTGTTTGCTGCCGTCCGCCGTGTCGAGGTCATCCAGGAAACAATCCCGCTCCATAGCATCGAAGTGCAGGGCGACGTGGGCCAGCTCGTGAAACAGGCAGAACCAGAAGTTGTCGAGCCGATCATGACGAAGCGTAAGGGCAACCACTGGCGCCCCATCGGGCAGGCGCATCGCGGCCCCGTCGAGATGGGTTCTGGGCAGGTGGCGCTCGACGATCATATGTACACCGTGCTTTTCGATATATTCCTTGGCAAGCTTAGGACCCTCGTCGAAGTAGCTCACCTTAGCGAGGTCGCGAGCGAATCCCTTGTTCACGCTGCCGGGTTTATAGGCCGGTAATGAATTCTCTCGGGCCAGTATCAATACCCTGGCTCCCCAGGCAAGAAGTGAGTACCTGTCCGCTTCGGAACCGCTGCGGACTCGCATGCGATACATAGCCGTACCGAGTTCTCCCGGCTCGAGGACCTCGAAGAATTCGCGGAGCAGCTCTTCCGCATGCTCCTTTGCCTCGGAAAGAGTTCCGCTAAATCTGGGAAACCAGTTGCGCTTGTACATCTCGTTTATGGAAAACCTGGACCAATCGATTCCCGAGTCTTCTTCAGGGATAGATTCGCCAAGTTTCTGCAACAACACCTCCGCAGGAATCCCAAGTCCTTTGTGGAGCGCACGGATCATCCTTAGACTCAGAGGACGCTTCCCGTTCAGCACCTCGGAAACTTTGCTGCGGCTCCCGATGTAGGGGATAAGGTCCTTGCGCGTGAGCCCGGCCTGATCCATACGAAACTCGATTGCTTCTACAGGACTGGGCAGACCAACGGGGAAGTGCTGATCCTCGTAGATCTCGACAAGAGTTGCAAGAAGCTCGAGTTCTTCGCCATCAGGAGTGCCCGGCTCCGCCTCCATTAATTCACCGATGCGTTTAAGCGCCGACTCGTAATCGGCTTCTGTCTTTATTACCTTTGGAAACATCACACCTCCTCCGCATCAATCGTATCGTACTGCTTGTGGGTTCCGATGAAGAGTATGTAAACCACTTGATACGCGTAATTTATCTGCACAACCAGACGGTATTTATTCCCCCCAATATTAAAAACCACCCTGCCGCCTTTCAGGATACTGGCTGATCCATACATCGCTTTGATATCGGAAGGTTTTTTCCAGTCAGCATTCCTGACTTCTCTGTACCACGCCTCCAACGGGCCTTCCGCGTCTGGCCTATTCTTCCAAAAATCCCGCAACTTTCGTTCCGAATAGACCTGCATAGGTACAATATACTACATTCCCGTCTTGAGATCAATAGTTATGTTCCCTTATTGGGAACTTTCGGTCTTCAGACTGTACTCCTCAAAACGGTTGGTCCCGCGGACAAAGATCTCTTCTTATTGTATTGACAGCAGAATGGTGATGTGACGCGCCATACCGATTCACCGAAACGCATTTCCGCTAAAGTAACAGGTGGAAAGCAAGGGACTTTCGCTAAATGAGGACAAGTATTGCCCTTACTACGGGAGCTTGGGCGGCGGGCGAACTCAGCGCGCAGGGGAATTGCGCGTCTCTATTAGCACTACTCATCCAGCCAGCGGTCGAACCACTCGACGATTCTATTGAGCCGATAGATAAGCAGCTCCGGCTCGCCGCCGCGCGAGAGTTCGTGGCCCTCGCGGGGAATGCGCAGGAACTCCACCGTGGCGCCGGCCAGCCGCAGCGCCATGTAGTACTCCTCGGCGTTGGAGATCGGCGCCCGGAAGTCGCACTCGCTGTGCAGGACCAGTGTTGGTGTTCTCACATGCTCGACGTAGGTGATCGGCGAATTCTCGAGCATCCATTCGAGGCGCTCGCTCCATGGCCAGCCCTGAAAGATCTCCTCCCACCCGTCGGGGAAGTCGGTAGTGGTGAAGAAGCTCATCATGTTGTAGAGGCCGCGGCAGGGTACTGCTGCCTTGAAGCGATCGGTCCGGCCGATCAGCCAGGCGGTCATGTAACCGCCATAGGAGCCGCCGGTGACGACCAAGTTCTCCCCGTCGATGAAGGGGAATTCAGAGATTGCAGTGTCGAGGGCGCCAAGGATATCGTTGCCGGGCAGCTCGCCCCAGCTTTCGGCGTTGGCGGCCATGAAGGGGGTGCCGTAGCCGCCGCTGCCGCGGGGGTTGGTATAGACTACCGCGTAGCCCCGGCCGGCGAGGACCTGGAACTCCTGGAAGAATGCGTTGCCCCACATCACAGAGGGGCCGCCGTGGACCTCGAGCACAGCCGGGTACCGCTCGCCCTCCCGGAAGCCGCACGGCCTCATCACCCAGCCATCGATGGAGACGCCGTCGATCTCGTGAATGAAGTGCTCCGCCGGCGACAGCTCCAGACCTGCGATCAGATCATCGTTAAAGCGCGTGAGGCGCTCTTCGCCGCCACCCCCGAGGTCAAAACGCGCCAGCTCCCGCGGGCTTACTGAATCTGTGACCGTGGCCACGACGCACCCCCCGTTCGGCGAGAGGGCGAACAGGTGGGGGCCGCCCCCGTAGTATGAATTCGTGCCTAGCTGCCTGTCGCCGCTAATCAGCAACGTCGGCTGGCCACCGTCCGCGTTGATCGACCATAAAGAGATGTTTCCGTGGTCACCGGCCAAAAAGAATATACTCCGCCCGTCGGCGCTCCACCTGAGGTCCCTGGGGCTGCGGTCGAACTCGGCGGTGAGGTTGCGGAGATCGGACCCGTCGTCGCCAATTGTGCAGAGCGTGCTCTCGCTGCGGACCCGGTCGCTGCCCGCGAACGCGATCCGCTCGCCACCCGGCGACCAGGCGATCCGCGAGGCCCAGATGTCCTCGAGGAGTGTTGTTGTCGACGCGTCCGCGAGGCTGAGGAGGCAGAGGGACCCGCGCCTCTGGCCGCCCCTCGTGTCGGAGGCGGAGAAGGCGACTCTACCACCGTCGGGCGAAACGGCGAAGCCGTCCACCTCAAGGGTGCCGGAGGTAAGACGACGTGGTGTTTCGGTGCTGCCCACCGAGACGATGAATAGGTGCGGCCTCGTTTCTTCCAGGTAAGAGGTGCCCGTGCGGTAAACGTAATCGGTGATCAGGCGTGGCCCTTCCCTTTCGACCTCCTCGTTCGTTTCAGCTTCCGGCGGTCGAGTGTCGGCGTCACCGGGTTCCGGCGCTGCCGCTGCGGTGAAGATAATCGAATCCCCGTCGGGCGTCCACTGCAACGATCCCACTCCGCGAGGCATCTGCGTTAGCTGCACAGCCTCGCCTCCGCCGACGCCGATGAGGTGTATCTGCGGCCTGCCGCTCCTGGCGGAGACAAAGGCTATGCGCCCCCCGTCGGGCGACCACTGCGGATTGTAATCTGATGCGGTATGGGTGGTAAGGCGGAGCCGGCGGGCACCGTCGGCGCTCACCAGGTGGATGTCGCGGAGGTACGAATTCGTCTCGCGGTCAGCTCGTGTGGCGACGAAGGCCACCCACTCACCACCCGGCGAGAAAACCGGATCGCTAACCACAGTCCACTCGTAGAGATCCTCGGCAGTCATACCCCTCTTTTCCTGTCCGCATAGGGGAACAGCGAAGAGCAGGATTAGTATTGGGATCAGCGCTTTCCTATCCATGTCATTCAACTCCTTCGGTTGGCCGCCGGAATGATAGCAGGATACTAAGAGCTATCCAACGTCTGGATGGGCCTCGCCGCTTTTTTATTCACGGGGATTGGATTACGGCTGAGGAGGCTAGTAGCCCCCCCTTTGCCGGCGGTGCTCGCGGCCCTCCGCACCGCCGGCAAGAAGGTCTCTTGGTCTTAATAAACTATACCGGCTTGCGCTTACCAGCTGCCCCTGTAATACACCTTTGCGTGTTTGAAACAATGTGAGATATGTTCGTAAATCTCTACTCTCAGGTAGTATTGGTTATTGATGTTATCGATTAAGTATGTGGGGCTGAGCGTCGCTTCGAATGAGCGCTCGTTGTAGTCGGCTCCTTCACTCTGCACTCGACAAACATAGCTGCCGTACACAGGTTCGCCAGATTCTCGACACAATGCGAGCGTTATTTCATCCAAGTCACTACTATCTTCGCAAACCAGCACTATTTTCCGGATCTTGGAGCCGTGCGGCAGGATGAGCGGCGCTACGAAGGAGCCGTAGCCGCCTGTAGAATAGAGCCGGCTACCGTCGTTGTAATAATCCTTGTACGAGAGTTCCGGTTGGAACGCGGCTGCGGGGATACAGATGATCTTGGTCTTCCTCGGCGGCGTCGCCTCCCTGTCGAACGCGGACAGCGAGAGCACGACAATCGCGGACGCCGCCACGATTGCCAGCGCACCAAGACTCAACGTAGCTGTTCTTCTCATGACGTACACCTCTCCTCGATATGGTTTCAGGATGCATTATTTGTCCTTAGAGCTGCGGCGCCTGAACAGCCAAACAGATCGCTACTCAGGGCCTAAGTGTAGCGCCGTCACCGATACTCGCTCTGTCAGCGTTATTACGTCGTGCTCTCTCGTCCTGCGGTGCAGATTTACGGCTTGTTAGCAGCGGGTACAATAAGGAATTGATACGGCTCGAGCAGAGGCTCCTGCTGCAATTCTTACGCCGTTGCCTCTGTGTCAACTTTACCAGTTAGGGGCTTAGGTGTTCCTGCGCCTCGACGCCGACGATCTCATGGAAGCGGTCGCGGAAGCTTTGGACCGCGCCGACCTGCTCGTCCAGCGTCACCCGCTCGATACGGTGGGCGGGCAGGTACACCGTTGCCGGGCCGAGCTGCGGCTCGCCCTCGCCAGCGAGCTGTTGGCACCACTGCTCGAAGTTCGCCAGGTCGACACCCCGCATCACTACTCCGGCGGCGTCCAGGCGGATGAGCGTTCCCCAGAGCTGCTCTCTCGGCTCGCTGGCGTGGACAACTACCAAGTCCCCCGTGCCCATTTTTACTCCCTTTCAAGCTGATGAACGGCCGCTTCGAGGATGCTGGTTGGTACCCCCTTGACGCTGAGGGTGCTACGCAGGTGGTAGTGGTCCTCGTCTACCTGTTCCATCGCTTCGAAACCGCTGTAGGTGCCGTCATCGCTTCCGTAGATCAAAACGATCGAACGCTTGGTGACGGCTCCTTTACCACGCAGCTCGCCGAGGCGGCCGTTGTACTGCACGAAGTCGAAAATATCCGTTTTCTTCGGCGTAAGCGAGTATATCAGCTCCAGGCCCTCTTCGTGACCGTTCGTATGGAGCTCTATAACCATTTGGGCGGTGATCATCCCGTTTCCGCCCAGCGAGGAGATCATTTCCAGTGATATCGGCTCGCTAGGCCCGCCGATTATCGTCAGGATCCCCTTGCCTGCCCATCGACCCGGCCTGAAGAGGTAGCTGTGCTCTTGGTAGGCAGTTTCCATTCCGCAGCCTCCTGGCAGCCTATTGCGGCTGCCGGTACTACTTACGAAACGTTTGGCTGCGAAAGTCCCCCTGGCTGGTTGTCGCCCCGATCGCCGCTGGCGGGCTGCTCAGTCCGCCCCCGGTTTCAGGCTCTCGTGGATCGTTTCGAACGAGAGGATTTCGAACTCCCTCGTCCCGCTGGGCACCTCCACCGTCACCTCGTCGCCGTCGCGCTTACCCAGCAGCGCCCGGCCGATGGGCGAGCCGACGCTGATCTTGCCGGCCGCCGCGTCGGCCTCCTCGGCTATCACCAGCCGGTAGGTGATCTCCTCCTCGCTCTCCAGGTCGAGCGCGGTGACGGTGCTGCCCAGGCCGATACGGTCCTGGGGAATCTTGCTGAAGTCGATGAGGCCGAGCTGGCGGTAGCGCTCCTGGAGCTGGCCCAGGCGGGCGCGGACGTAGTCCTGGCGCTCCTTGGCGGCCTGGTACTCGGCGTTCTCGCTCAGGTCGCCCAGCTCGCGCGCCCGCGCGATCTCCTGCGGAAGCTCGACCTTCAGCTCGTGCTGCAGCCGGTCGATATCCTCGCGCAGCCCCTTCAGTATCACCTCTCTCATTTCCGCCCTTCCTCCACCAACGCGGGGCGAGATTGTACACCAGGTGTCAAGGACCGCCGTTCCCGGCGGCCGGCCGCGTGGCGATTGCAGATCGCCAGAGTCGGCGTCGCCAATCCAATCCGTAACCTCAGCTCTTGACTGCCGATTTACTCGTGCCTATATTGTGGATTGCCCGGGTGCCAGCCCGGCGGTGGCTCTGTAGCTCAGTTGGTAGAGCGAGGGACTGAAAATCCCTGCGTCGGTGGTTCGAATCCGCCCGGAGCCACCATTTTTACGCCTAAACATCAATAGCTTGCGGCTTCCGCACCCGCCGCGTATAAAACCTACACGTAAGCGATTGCGCCCACCGCGTGCTCACTCTAGAAATTGAAGTTGTAGACGACCTTCACGATCAATGCCCGGTCGCGCAGCGACGGCGCCTGGAGGCCGAAACGGCGCCCCTCGTCGTAGACCAGCCAGGCTTCGGAGCCGGGGGCGTAGATCCAGCGCAGGCGGAAGTTGAAGACGAAGTCGTCGAGCAGCGAGGAGTACTGCGCCGCCACGCGCGTCGTGAGCGTGGGGCTGAAGTAATAGGAGAGCAGCAGTGTGGAGATAACGCTGTCGAAGCTGCCGCCGGGGATGTCGACGCTGTCGAGGGAGCACTCTGTGCCCAGGTGCAGCCGGGGCAGCGGCTTGAAGACCAGCTCAAGGCCGGCGCTGCGGATATCGCCGCCGTAGAAGCTGCCACCGTCGTAGCTCGCCGACAGGGCAATCCGGCGGGCAGGGTTGGAGTTGAAATAGATCGAAAGCCGGCGGTTGTGGTACTCCGCGGCCGGGATTACCACCCCGGGGGCGATCTGGAACGAGTAGGGTGCGCGCTCGCGGGTGTCGTTGTAGAGCACCATGAGCCAGTCTTCGGTCTGGAACAGCGCTATGAAGCCGGGCCTGATGGTTTGGGTTTCGACCACGCCGTCGTGGTTCTCGATGCGGCGATAGAGGTTTCCGAAAGTGAGCTGGCGGACGCCCGGCCACCCGGGCCTGGGATTATAGTGCACATTTGCCGTGAGGGCCCGCTGGTCGGGCCTGCTGACGAAGCCGATACCCGGATCGAAGTTCGCGCCGATGTCGTCGTAGCGCACTATCCAGTCGTAGAGATCGGTGGTGTGGGATACGCTCGCCGTCCCGAACCAATTGCCCGTCTCGACACCCGGGCGGCCGCTGCGCGCCAGGCTGCCCTGGATCTTGAAGTTCGTGCCGAACAGGAACATGAAGTCACCGCCGACGGTGGTGTCTTCGGACTCCGCCACTCCCCGGCGGCTGGTGACGATGCCGCCGACGTAGCTGCGCCCCAGGATGTTGTGCCTGACACGGGCGACGCCGAAATTCTCTCCCCCGAAGCCGCCGCTCTCGCGGGTCTGCATCGTCATCAGGCCGAGATGGGTATCGCCGACTAAACCGTAAGCTCGCGCGCCGCCGAGAATCGGCACCTCGCCGCCGCTGCGCAGTCCGATGCGGCGGCTGAAGAACACGTCCGCGCTCTCGTTGAGGCCGAACTGGAAGAGGTCGGCGCTCTCGATGAAGAAATCGCGCTTCTCGGGGTAGAAGAGGCTGAAGCGGGTGAGGTTGACCTGCAGGGCGTCGCTCTCGACCTGGGCGAAGTCGGGATTGAGCGTCAGGTCGGCCGTCAGGTTCGATGTCACGCCCCACTTCACGTCGAGCCCGGCGTCGGCCTGGTAGTCGCTCTCGACGGCCGTCTCGCTGTAGCCGGCGATCCCGTACGGCTTGACCTCCAGGTCGACGCCGCGCTCGATGCCCCGCAGCCCGACCATGCGGGCATACTGGCTGACGCTGCCGAAATGGTAGTCCCGGCTAAGGTATGGCCAATAGACCGTCTCGTTTTTATGCCGGATGATCCGTTCCAGAACGAGTCCCATTTCGACCTCTTCGGTCGGCTTGAAGCGCAGCGAGAAGAACGGGATAGCAATCTCGAGCGTGAAGCCGAGCTCGTCGACGTTGCCGCGGGCGTACCAGATCGCGTCCCAATAATGGTTGTACATACCGCTTTCTGAGTACTGCACGTCGAGCTTCGTTCCGAGCACGTTGGTGTCGAAGGCGACGGCGGTGCGGTTGTCGTTGAGCGAGTCGATTGCCACCGTGAACGAATCGTCTTCGTCAACGTTGGCATCGCGCTCGAAGACGCGTGCGGCGATCCTTCCCGGCTCGCTGTCGTAGGCGCGCACGCCGAAGTAGAGGAAGCGGCTGTCGTAGCAGATGCGCACCTCAGTAAGCTCGCTGGCCGGCTCGCCGTTGTCCGGCTCGTACTGGCGGAAGTCTGTGAGCGGCTTGATTTCCTGCCAGAGCGGCTCGTCGAGGAGGCCGTCAATCCTGGGCGCCTCCTCTACCCGCACGGGGCGGACCACAGCCTCCTCACCCTGCACCTGGGCGGCGGACGGCGCCGCGATCAGCAGAAAGCAGATGAATAGAGTGGCAGTTCTGGCTCCCAATGGAATTCCCTCCACTCGATCGAGGCCCTGCAGGCTGTCGCCGGCCGCACTCCCCTTATTCCTTTCATAAAGATACGAAACGCCGACGCGAGTAGTTCACGCTACCGGGTTTTCCTATCTGCCGCATTATCCCTATAGCAGGAGGGCCGACATTCTTGTCGGCCGGCCGGGGACAAGAATGTCCACGCTCCTGGTGTTTGGGAAAAGGGAATTAGACCGAGTATACTGTCTTGGAGATATCACGCATAGTATCAATAGGTTACGGGACGTCACGATACTTCGTTCTAACACCTTTTCTAGAGCATCCGCCTGTCTTTCTCGATGTTTTCAGACTTTTTACCGGATCGTCAGAGCTCTTTAAAAACATTCCAGTCGTAGCGGGATTACTTTAACCACCGCGGAACTTGACTCGCTACTGTCGTCGTGACAATCTCGCCGCCAGGGGAGGGCATTGAACGGCACGAGGAGTCGGCCCGCGATTGCAGGTGAGGCTCCGCGTCACCCGATTTCGCTGCTTTTCCCGGATTACGAATTGGCGAGTATTCTTTCCGAACGGAGGAGAGAGGAAGTGAGAAATAACGTAGCGGCTATCGCGTTTGCGCTGCTGGCGTGCCTGGCGCTGTGCTCGGGGCCGGCGCCGGCC
>CAYOXX010000048.1:0-22240 GCA_964408025.1 uncultured Acidobacteriota bacterium
CCCCTGCAAGGCGGACAGGTAGAGCAGCAGCAGCACGGCAACGACCGCGCCGCAGGCGGCGACCCCGAGCGCAAGATTCCTGCTCATCGGCGCCCGCTGCCCGTCGGAGTCACTGCTCGCTAGGCCTCAGCAGCTTCGCCAGGTCGACCTCGATCGACTCGCGCGCGGTCTCGATAACCCTCCCGACCTCCTCGCCGTCAACAATGACGACGAACGTGGGCACCCTTTGGATGTCCCAGCCGGCCACCAGCTCGGCCGGCTCGGCACTGCCGCGCTCGAGGCCGATGACGTCTACCTGGATGTTCTCGTTGCCGGCGAGCTGGATCGTGCGGATGAAGGGCGGAACCTCGCGCACAGAGTCGATGCAGTCGGTGCGGTAGAACAGCTTGATCGTCACCGGCCGGTCGACGCGGCGGAACACCTCGAGGGCGTCGGGATCGGGTACGAAGAGGAAGGCGGCATCGGCGTAGCGCTCGTCGTGCTCCAGCACCTCATCGAGTGTGAAGCGCCCCACGAAGCGCAGCGGCCGCTCCTCGTCGTCCTGGGCGAGCGCCGCCGGGGCGACCATCAGGGCCGCGGCAAGCAGTGCCGGTAGTGCTCTCCGTTTCATCGGTTCTCCTCGAGTAGTTGGACATCCAGGATTCTGTCTCCGGGCATCAGCCGGTCGGCAACCTCCATACCGGACACCACGCGGGCGAACACCGTGTAGCCGCCGTCCAGATGGGGCTGGGGCGCCAGCGCGATGAACCACTGGCTGCCGCCGGTGTCCTTGCCGGCCAGCGCCATGCCCACGGCGCCCCGCTCATAGCGCAGCGAGTTGATCTCGCAGCGGATGCTGTAGCCCGGCCCGCCCCAGCCGTCGCCGCGCGGGCAGCCGGCCTGGACCACGAAGTCGGGCACCACCCGGTGGATCACGATGCCGTCGAAGTAATCGCTCCGGACGAGAGTGATGAAGTTATAGGCGGTGAGCGTCGCCTCGTCGGCAGCGAAGCGGATGGTGATCTCGCCGCGCGAGGTGCGGATCAGCGCCTCCGGGCAGCGCCGCACCGCGGCTACCGCGCGCCGGTAGTAATCGAGGTCGTGGTCGAGCGCCACGGGTCCGATGCCGCCGCAGCGGTCGCGGCCGTCGATCTCCCGCAGCAGGCTCGCCGCCAGCACACGTGCGCTGCGGTCGGGATCGCCCAGCGCTTCCTCGAGGGCCGCTAAGGCGCACTCGGCGCCGCCGCAGGCGGCCAGCCCCCGCAGGACCTCCGCCTTGGCCTCGAAGTTGGTGTCCTCCCTCAGGCGGCGGTAGGCGGCGACAAGTCGCTCTGCGCTCCCGGGCGCCGAGCGGCGGCGAATACCCGACGCCGCTATGGCCACGATCACCGGGTCCTCGTCTTCCAGCAGGGCCAGCAGCCGCTCGTCCGCAGCCGGTCCTTCGATTTCGGTCAGCGCCTCGGCCGCTGCGATCCGCACCGAGCCACGGTCCTCCCTCATAGCAATATCGAACCAACCCCAACCCCGCGCCTCTACTGCCAGGCCGAGCCGGCGGGCAGCCGCGGCCCGCAACTGCGGCCGGGCGTCCAGCAGCAGAAACTCGAAACGGCCCAGGATCAGCCTCGGGTTGATTGCGGCCAGACTGGCCACCGCCGCCGCGGCCACGGCCGGCTCTGGGTCCGATAATCTCTCCAGCAGAGCATCGACCAAGGCCGGTTCCGAAACGCGGCCCGCGGCGCTCGCCGCCTCCAGGCGCAGGTGGTCATCGGCGCCGGCGAGCAGACGCAATATGGTCTCGGCAGCGCCGGCCCAACCCCGCGCCGCTGCGGCCCTCAACGCCTGGACTACCACGCCGCGGTCGGCGTCCGCCAGGAGATTTCCGAGCAGGTCAAGGCTCGCCCGCGTCGCGTTGGTGCCGACGAGCCGGGCGGCGCACTTCCTCACCTCCGGATCGCCGTGCCGGGCCATCTCCGTCGCCAGCTCCGCCGGGATCGGCGGCAGCGGCTCCGATTCCGCCGGCACCCGCCGCCCAAAGCGAGCCAGGTGGTATGCCGCCGGCAGGCGGAGCTCTTCGGCCCCCCCGAGGAAGATCTCGACGGCCCGAATCGCCGTGCGCGGATCGGCGATCCGCCAGCCGCTCAGCAAGACAGTCCGGCGGACAGCGAGCGGCTCGTCGTCCCCGAGCAGCCGCACGAGCGCCGGCACCGCCGCCTCCGCGCCCAGCTTGGCGAGGGCCTCGGCCGCCGCCGAGCGCACCTGCGGGGCGGCGTCGTCGAGCGCGGCGATCAGGACGGCGATCGATTCCCGCTCCTCCGCCTCGCCGAGAGCGAAGGCCGCCGCGGCCCGCACCGGTGCCGAATCGTCCCCCGTAAGGATCGCTTCCAGGACGGGCCGGAAGGGGTCGGGGCAGTCGAGCAGGCCGATGCGGCCGGCCGCAAGGCAGGCCCTGCGCCTGACGGCCGCGCTCTCGTGGCCGAGAAGCGGAGCCAGGGCGGCGGCGGGGTCGCGATAGTCCTCGAGCATCAGAATGGGCGCCAGCTCATCGTCCGCGAGATTCTCCTGGATAGCCGGCTGCGCGGCGGGAAGCGATGTAAAAAACGCAACAAGTGCGGTGGGCAAGAGAATATTCATCATCGCCTGCAAACCTATACGATCAGAGAAGTTAAGCCCCTAAAGATAGGGCCGCATCGAGGCAATTATACCACGACGCCTGCGTCCCCGTCCCCGCGTGATAAAATGAGGCAATGGAATCTCTCGAAGCTACCGCGCTCTATCCGGACGGCAACTGCGGCTGCTACGTGCTCGCTCTGCGTATCGAGCGCGCGGCGATAGTCGACGTCGGGGCCCTCGGCTCCATCCCGTTCGAGCCGGGAATCTACCTCTACGTCGGGCGGGCCCGGCGCCACCTGCGGCAGCGCCTTGAGCGCCACATGCGCCACGCCAGGCGGCGCCGCTGGCACATCGACTACCTGCTCGAGGCCGCGGCCGCGCGGGAGGCCTACATCGTGCCGACGCTGCAGGAGTGCGCCCTGGCCCGCGAGCTGGCCGCGGCCCCCGGCGCCCGCGTCGTCCCCCGCTTCGGCTCGAGCGACTGCCGTTGCCCGGGCCACCTGATCCGCGTGGACGCGATGCCGAATCTCGGCCTCGTCGGCTCCGTGCCCTGGAAACCGCGCCGCGAGCCCTGGCGCGAATAGCGTTCTTGCGATAAACTCCGGCTAGCAATCGCATCAAAGCCGGCGGTGGACCAGAATCTCCCCAGTTGTTGTCCACTGCCATGGACTCATCAGCGGAGGATTGACCGATGAGAAAATCGCTTCGCTTCGTCACACTGGCGGCCGCACTGGCCGCCGTTTTAATCATCGCCGCCTGCGCGACCAACCCGGTGACCGGCAGGCGCGAGTTCGTGCTCATGACCGAGTCGCAGGAGATCTCGCTCGGCGCCGAGGTCGACCGGGAGATCGTCGCCACCTACGGCCTCTACCCCGACCTCCGACTGCAGGCATACGTAAACGGCATCGGCAAGGAGCTGGCCATGCTGTCGCACCGGCCGCACCTTCTGTGGCACTTCCGGGTCCTCGATACGCCGGTGGTCAACGCCTTCGCCGTTCCCGGCGGCTACATATACATCACCCGCGGCCTGCTCGCCCACCTCAACAGCGAGGCGGAGCTGGCGATGATTCTCGGACACGAGATCGGGCACGTCACCGCCAGGCACACCGTGCGCCAGTACACCCGCCAGATCCTGATCATGGGCGGCATCGCCATCGGCGCGGCGGTAAGCGAGAGGTTCCGCCGCTACGCTCCCTTAGCCATGATCGGCGCGCAGGTACTCTTCCTCAAGTTCAGCCGCGACCAGGAGCGCCAGGCCGACGACCTCGGGGTCATCTACGCCTACAGCGGCGGCTACGATCCCGGCCGCTTCCACCACTTCTTCGAAACTCTAAGTCGAATCCGGGAGGTGCGCGGGGGCGGCGGCCTGCCGGGCTTCCTATCGACGCACCCGACGACTCCCCACCGCATCCAGGACGTCCAGGCGGAGGCCCAGCGCGTGATGGCGAAACAACCGCCGACGGGCAGTCTCGCGGTCCGGCGCGACGAATACCTGCTCCACCTCGACGGCCTCGTCTACGGCGAGAACCCGCGCCAGGGCTACGCCGAGCGGGGCTTCTTCTTCCACCCCGATCTGCGCTTCAGCTTCGCATACCCGAGCAACTGGGAGCTGGTCAACACCACGGCGATGGTACAGATGAAACCCCAGTCCGAGAACGCCATCATCAACCTCACGCTGCAGCAGACCGGCTCCAGCCCGCAGGCGGTCTTCAACCAACAGGTGTCGGAAAACGATCTGGTATTCGTCAGCGGCGGCCGCAGGAACATCAACGGCCACGACGCCTACGTCGGCGTCTGCGACTACGACGACGACTCGGACAACGTTCTCCGCCTGATGGTCTGCTGCATCCGCAAGGACGCCAACGTCTACACATTCGTCGGCGCCAGCGAGCTGGCCAACTTCAACTCCTACTCGCGCCACTTCAACAACACCTTCTACAGCTTCCGGCACCTGAGCGATGCCAACGCCCTCAACC
Source organism: uncultured Acidobacteriota bacterium (assembly GCA_964408025.1). Classification (GTDB taxonomy): domain Bacteria; phylum Acidobacteriota; class DATKUA01; order DATKUA01; family DATKUA01; genus CAYOXX01. The sequence goes on from CAYOXX010000048.1 coordinate 4,566, forward strand.
GCCAGCCGACGCGCCTATCCGTCGGCCAGGTCGGCCGCAGCGACACCGTCGAGCGCTACATCGTGCAGAACGGGATCCCGAGCGAGTTCAGAGAGGATGTCCTGATCATAAACGCCGCCCAGCGCAGCGACAGGCTCCTCCCCAGAAGCCTCTTCAAGCTCATCCGCTGAATTAGGGATCAGTACTTAGATTTTAGTGTTTTGCGCCACTCCATGAGATGTGCTCTTAATCTCAAGTAACGCATCAATCCCAAGTGACACTAAAATCTAAGGACCGGCCCCTTTATACTGGCGGCGCAGCCGCAGTAGTCCTGGCGGTAGAGACCGTGTTGGTGGCTTAGCTCGACGCTGCGCCGAAAGCCGTCCCGCTTCTTGAAGTCGCGGGCGAGGAATTCGATACCCGCCTCGGCGCCGATCAGCTCGCCCAACTCGTTGATCGTCGCGGCGTCCTTGTGGGGGCTGATCGTCAGCGTGGTGGCGAGGGCGTCGAAGCCGTTGCCGCGGGCGTAGCTGGCGGCGACGCGCAGGCGCAGGCCGAAACAGACGCGGCAGCGCCGCCCGCCCTCCGGCTCGTCCTGGAGGCCGCGCGTGCGCGCGAGCCAGGTGTCGGGATCGTAAGCGCCGATCTCGAGCGGCAGGCCGATGGCTTCGCAGAACCTCGTTGTCTCGGCCAGTCGGCGGTCGTACTCCTCCTTCGGGAAGATATTGGGATTGTAGAAAAAGGCCGTAACGTCGTACTCATCCCGCAGACGCTCGACAGTCGCCGTGGTGCAGGGTGCGCAGCAGACGTGCAACAGCAGCTTAGCCCGCTTCTTCCCGTTCACGGCCTCGCTACCAGCCTCTCTGCGCCGCCGTTCTTTCCAGCCCGGCGAGCAGCCGCCGCGTGACCTCGTAGCCCGCGTCGCGGGCCTGCGGCGAGGTCTCCTGGCCGGTGACGCGGATGCAGAAGGCGACGCGCGGCTGCAGCAGCGGCCCGAAGCCGATGTAGTTGACGTGGTAGCCGCGCCGCCGGTCGCCGCCGGTGCCGGTCTTCATGGCCACCGGGAAGCCGAAGGGTGCCACCCAGGCCGCCGTGCCGCCGGGTCCGGTCACCGCCACCATCGCCAGGACCAACGTCGGCAGCCAGTCACGCTCCAGCATCCGCCTACCCTGCCGGGGCTCAACAGCCCGGGGCGAGAGCCCGAGGGCGCCGTCGACGCCGGCGATAAGCTCCGGCGTGGGCAAAACACCTTCGCCGGCCACTGCCGCAGCGATCAGTGCGGCGTGCAGCGGCGTGATGTCGGCCGCCTCGAGGCCGATTGCCAGGTCGGCCAGCCGCCGCTCGCTGCCCGAGTCGATCAGGATTGCGCCCATCGCGAAGGGATCGCCCTCCGGCGCGTCGAAGCCATAGCGCCGGAACTCCGCCAGCAAATCGTCCCAGCCGACCGAAACCCCCAGGCGGGCGAAAGCGATGTTGCAGCTTGTCGCCATCGCATGGTTCAGCCCCCGCAACTGCCCGGCTTGGCAAAGGCAATAGAGGATACCGCCCTCGAAGCGATGGGCTCCCTCGCAGGTCATGGCGGCGATCTCCGCGTCGGCGTCGATGCCGGCACGCAGCGCCGCCGTCAGCGTCACGATCTTGGTAATCGATGCCGGCTCGAGGCGCTGCTCCAGCGCCGGAGTTCCGCCCCCGCGCAGGGTCTCTGCGTCGCTCACCGCGGCCAGAATCCCGCCGCTGCGCGGATCGAGCAGCACGACCGAGCCGCAGTACCCCTCCAGCGCCGCGCGCGCCAGCTCGCTGAGCTCGAGGTCGATGCTCAGGCTACGGCCGGCTGCGCCACCCGCTCTTGCCAGCTCCTCAACCACCGCTGGCGGAATCAGCTCCGGAACGAGTCCCTCGAGGTCGCCGAAAACCCCGGAAGCGTCGATGATCCCGGCAAGTCGCCCGCCGTGGTCGCGGACAATCGTAACGGCGCCCGCGCGCCGCAGCTCGAGCGCCTGCCCCAGCCGCCGGCCGAGCATCGTCAGGCGCAGCGGCGGCCGCAGCGTGCGCCAGATGACGGCCGCCTCGTCGTCCCGCTCCGTTTCCAGTAGTGCCGCGGCGCGGAAGAGTCCCGCCGTCGGTTCTCCCCACGCTTCGGCCAGGCCGGCGAGGGCCAAACAGCGCTCGAAGCGGCCCGCGCGCATCTCCCTCATCATCAGCAGCGGCAAGGAGAACGGCGCGGCGTCGACCTCGGGTGCACCAGGGGCTGAAACACCGGGCTCGGCTCCGGCGGCCAGCGCCCCGCAGACTGCAAGGCCGGCGCGAGCCCGCGCGCCCGCAAGAAGAGAATCGCGCAGGCGCTCGAAGGCGGCCGACGCTCCCTCCTCATCACCGGCGAGGAGCAGCGTTCGCGCCTTCCTCAGCTCCGTCTCCTCACCTACGAAAAGCAGTGCCGGCCAGGACGCGACCGCCAGCAGCGCCGGCAGCAGCCAAAGTATCACTCTCCAAATCCGCTTCGCCTTCATGTCGATAACCCCGAAGATCAGACGTATTTGCTGGGGGATAAACCAGAGCTGCGGTCTCTCCCATTACAATCCCTAACGCCGCCAGGCGCAGATGTCAACGCCGTCGCAGCTTGATCTGCGCCGCCGACGGCACTATAGTTTCAGCAGACACAGCGCTGCGGGGATAACGGCTCGGCTTGAGTAACAAAGTCTTCGGCAACACCCAAGGCCTCAAGGCCAGCCAACTGCGCCGCCTCCAGAACATCTATAGGCGGTCGGTTCGGGCCTCCGATCTCGTCAGCACCGAGCTCGCCCGCGAACTGACGAAGCTGTCGCAAGAACTGCGCCGCCAGATCGGCGTGCTGATCAACCGCCGAGGCCGCATCGAGTACGTGATGATCGGCGACGCCCACGAGGTGCACCTGCCAGACTTCAAGCGCGTGCGCGCCGGCGTCGGCCGCTTCCGCGGCCTGCGGCACGTGCACACCCACCTTGGCCCCCAGGGCCTCAGCAACGACGACCTGGTCGACCTCGCCCTGCTGCGGCTCGACATGGTGGCGGCCATCTGCCCGGACAAGAACGGCCTCCCGGGTCTCACCCACGCCGCGCACCTGATGCCACAGGCGGAGGGAGAGCAACCGTGGCGGGTGCTGCCGCCGCGCCATTTCAACGCCTGGGCCGACGACGTCCTCGAGATGATCAACTCGCTGGAGGAGGAGTTCAGCCGCAGCGTCGGCCCGCCGCCGGTCGAGGGGCGGCGTGAGCGTGCGATACTGGTCACCGTCTACAGCTCCGAAAAGGGTGCCGCCGAGGCCTCGATGGAGGAGCTGACCGAGCTGGCCCGCACCGCCGGAGTCGAGGTGGCCGAGCGGGTGCTTCACCGCCAGGACAGGATCAACCCCAAGACACTGATCGGCAAGGGTAAGCTGCGGGAGCTGGCGATCCGCAGCATGGGCCTGGGCGCCGAGCTGCTCATCGTCGACCACGACCTCAGCCCCGGCCAGGCCCGCGCCGTCGGCGAGACGATCGAGGTCAAGGTAATCGACCGCACACAGCTCATCCTCGACATCTTCGCCCAGCACGCCCACAGCCGCGACGGCAAGCTCCAGGTCGAGCTGGCGCAGCTCCGCTACCTGATGCCGCGCCTGGCGGCCCGCGACGACTCGCTTTCGCGCCTTACCGGCGGCATCGGCGCCCGCGGACCCGGTGAAACCAAGCTCGAGATCGGCCGGCGGCGCATCCAGGACCGCATAGCCCGCCTCGAGCGCCAGCTCGAGCGGCTGGCCAAGAGCCGCGACCAGCGGCGCGCACGGCGCCAGCGGGCCGGATTACCGATCGTCTCCATCGTCGGCTACACCAACGCTGGCAAGAGCACCCTGCTCAACGCCCTCACCCACAGCGACGTGAACGTCGAGGACAAGCTCTTCGCCACCCTCGACACCGCCAGCCGCCGGCTGCGCTTCCCGCGCGAGCGCGAGATCATCATCACCGACACCGTCGGCTTCATCCGCGACCTGCCCCGCCACCTGCTCGCCGCCTTCAAGGCCACGCTCGAGGAGCTGCGGGATGCCGCGCTGCTCCTGCATGTGGTCGACGTGGCCAGCGAGCGCTACGAGGAGCAGATGGAGTCGGTGGAGGAGACCCTCGAGGCCCTGGACCTGCTCGAGATCCCGCGCCTGCTGGTGTTCAACAAGGTGGACAAGCTCGCCCCGGCGCCGCCGGACGCCCTCACGCGGCGCAACAACGCCTACCCGATCAGCGCCCTGCGGCGCCAGGGGTTGATCCCGCTGCTCAAGGCGATGGAGGCCCGCCTCTGGACCGACCTGCTCGCCAACGCGGTGCTCAACGGCAGGACTATCGGCGCCTGACGGCCGCTCGTCACCGGCAGCAAACACTTACCAATTTCGCCGAGTAGAGATCTGATCCGCAATACGCGGGCTAGCGGACGTCGTAGCGCAGGTAGGCAACGACGGCAGCGATCAGTGCGATCAGCGTCATGATTACCAGATGGCCTGCGGCGAGCAGCCCCGCTTCCAATCGCGCGGCGACCGGCTCGGGCCGGTGGGTGAGACGCGGCCTTCCGGACATGTCGAGGAACTCGTTGGCGCCTATGCGCCTCCCCAACCGCTCCTCCTCGCTACGTTCGCGCTCCTCGAGGAAATCGTAGAACTCTTCGTAGAATCCGCCGACCTCCTCGTGGAAGTGCTCCTCGGCCCGCAGGCCCACCGAGGCGAGGTCGGTAGCGAAGAAAGAGAAGGAGGGCGTCGGCGACAGCAGGGCTATCGAGCGCGCCAGCTCGCTCTGGGCCTCGATCTTGCGCTCCAGCTCCTCCCACAGGGCGTTTGCCTGAGCGGACTGCTCGCGGTTGACCCTTGTAATGGCCTCGGACCACATCCTGGCGTACGACTCGGCAATCTCCTCGGCCTCCTCCTCACTCCAGCCCAGGGCCGTAAGGCTCGATGGCTCCCACCATCTCTCCATCGCCAGGTCTGGGATGTCGTACTGCTCCCGAAGCTGCCGGACTATCAATTCGCCCTCCTCGACCAGACGGTTGTCGCGGATGATGTCGGTCAGAAGCCGCGTCTGGCGCTCGACGGCGTTGACCGAAGGGATCGGTCTGAGCTGCGAGGCGACGATCGGGGCGGCGTTCGGTATGCCGACCACGAACATTACCCACAGAAAGAGCAGGATCAGTATCGACGTGCCGGAGTGTTTCACCAGGCTCGAGACCAGGAGCCCGAGGCAGAGGAAAAAGGCGAGGTATACGAGCGACGCCAGGGCGATGGCGGTCAGCTCCAGCGCGGTATCGAGTCCGAGCGGCAGTCCGCCGATGGCGGCGGCCAGCAGGATAACCAGCAGGTAGACGGCCAGGAACGGTGCGCCGAGGGCTATCCACGCCCCGACCCACTTGCCTAGTATTACTGTCGCCCTAGAGACGGGTCCCGTGTGGAGCTGCCGTAGTGTGCCGTCCTCGCGCTCGCCGCAGACGGAGTCGTAGGTGAAGATCACGGCCATCAGCGAGAGCAGCACGGAGACGATGAACAGCAGGTCGAGCTGCGGGAACAGCTTCGCCACCGGGTCGGAGAAGAACGATCCGCTTTCGGCCTCGTCGTCGAGGCCGCGGAATAGCACTTCCGACCTCTCGGGAGGGCGCGACGGCCGCAGGACATAGCCGATCCGGTTGGTGTGGCCGTATTCCGAAACATATTCGCTCTGGCTTCTCTCGATCAGCTCCTGCCGCTCGCCGCGCCGCCGCACGTCTTCGCTAAGCAACAATACGGCCGCGACCATCAGCGCGAGCATCACCAGCCAGCCGACGATGAACCGCAGGCTGCGCGCCGAATCCGCCAGCTCCTTGAGCACGATAGTGCGAAACATCTGGGCGGCCTACCTCACGATTAGCGATTCCAAACCACCGTTCTGCTACCGCACGTCGTAACGTGCGAAGGCAAAGAATCCCGCCGCGAAGAGCAGCATAGCCATACCTGCCAGAACTCCCGCTTCGGGAATGATTTCTTCCGATATTGCGTCGGCCAGCGAACGTGGATGGTCTTCGAATGCGCGGGCTTCAAACTCCTCGGGAGCGCCACGAAAGCCCCGCGCGATGGAGCGCAGGATGCGGGCGTCCTCGATCGCGTATGCTTGGTAGCGGACGACGTCCCGCTTAAACCTCAACGCGTCTTCCGGGCTGGTACCGGCGGCCGACCAGGAGGCGAAGCTGAACGGGCCGGCCGGTGATAGGCGGCTCAGTGCCTTCGCCCATCCAACCCTCGCGGCGGCGAGATTGATATAGTCGCGATACTCGCCTGCCAGCCGCTGCGCCGTCCGGCGGTAGGTCTCGTCCCAGGGATTGAAGCCCTCCGTTCCCGACCTGGGGTCGTTAATGGCCTTGAAGACCTCGCTGGTCCAGATCTGCCTGACCTTGACCTCCTTCTGCGCCAGCGACTCCCCGCCGACTATGATCCCTCCCGCCATCGCCGCGGCGTTGGGGACTACGAAGACCAGCAGCCCCCAGGCCAGCATGGCAAACACCAGGCTCAGTGCCGGCCTATGAGTCAGGCAGGAGATCAGGAGCCCTACGCCGACGAACGCCGCCAGGAAGAGCAGAAGTAGCACGAAGAAGACCGTGGTACGCAGGAAGAAGTCGCCGTCCATCGCCATCCCGGTGCCGAAGCGCAGGTAAAGCAGGCTGACCAGGACGGCGACGGCCGACGGGATTGCCACGGCGATCAGGGCCCCCAGCCACTTGGCCAGCAGCACCCGCGCGCGGCTCACGCCGTTGGCGAGCACAAGCTTTAACGTGCCGCGCCGCTTCTCGCCGCTGACCATGTCGAAGGAGAACAACACCGCCGCCAGGCTCAGGATCACCAGCGCCACGTACTGCATGTCCAGCTCGCGGAAAAGCGCGAAGAGGCGGTTGGCGGCGCTCTGGCTGCTGCCGACGTCGATGCTGCCAACCGTCTCGACCGTCATTGAGCGCCCCATGCGCTCGTCGAGCCCCCTGACAAGCACGCTCATCGGCGCCGGGGGCTTGATGGCCACCGTGTCGTTCTCGGTCGGCCTCAGCAGCTCGTAGTTCTCCAGCCGCAGTTGGTAGTCGCGGTGCATCACGACCACGCTCACCAGCGCCAGCAGCACCACCAGCAACGTCATCACAGCGAACTTGGCCGAGATCAGCTGTTGCGCCACTTCCTTACGGACTAGAGAAAGCAACGACATGCCGCAATCCCCTGTCTACTTAACGGTGCGGGGGACTAATTCGTTTGCCAGCCATAAAAAATAGTACAACGGTGTATCGAATAGCAACTGAATTTGACCAGGCGCGCGGCCGCCGGTACACTTGGGTTTCGGCTTGAGAGGTACGACACGCAGTAATGTCTGTCCTGCAAGGGGGGGCTAAAAGGCTCCCCGCTACGTGATGAGGTGACAGACAGGATAGCTTGTCCGCCTCTGGCGGATCTGTCCTACCTCGTTTTGTAAGATGACGGGCAGGAATGTCTGTCCTGCCAGGGTATAAGAGATGACTGACAGGAAAGCCCAATACGGCGCGCTTGGGCGTGCCAGCTCTCTCATCCGCCGGCCATTCTAAGACGATGCTTGCCATACGCTACGAAGAGAAAGCGGTGCTGAAGGATGTCGATGAGCCACGTCCCGCCGCAGGCGAGGCGCTGATCGCCGTCGGCGCCGCTGGCGTCTGCCGCACCGACATCGAGATCACCCGCGGTTACATGGACTTCCGCGGCACGCTCGGGCACGAGTTCGTAGGGACGGTTCTCGAGTGCGAGTCGGCGGCGGAGCTGCTCGGTATGCGGGTGGTCGGCGAGATCAACATCGCGCCGCAGGCTAAGGACGACCTCGGGCGGCGCCACCACCCCGAGCGCAAAGTCCTCGGGATTCTGGGTGCGGACGGCTGCTTCGCTGAGAAGATCGTGCTTCCGGCAGGGAACCTGCACGTCGTGCCGGACGCGGTTCCGAACTCCGCGGCCGTCTTCGTCGAGCCGCTGGCCGCTGCCCTCGAGATCCTCGAGCAGGTGCGGGTGGCGCCGTCGGACGAGGTGGCCATCGTCGGCGACGGCAAGCTGGGGCTGCTGGCGGCGCAAGTGCTGGGGCTTACCGATTGTGGCCTCACGGTTGTCGGCAAGCATGAGCGGAAGCTGGCTATCGCGCGAGGTTTCGGCGCCAGGGTCGTCTTGCTCAACGATCTGGGGAAAGACCGCTTCGATATCGTCGTCGACTGCGCTGGCTCGCCTTCGGGGCTGCAGACGGCGCTGTCGTTGCTGCGGCCGCGCGGCACTCTAATTCTCAAGACGACCACCGCCGTGCCACCCGGTTTTCACACGGCCCAGTTGGTGATCGACGAGATCACCGTCGTCGGCTCCCGCTGCGGCCCCTTCGCGCCCGCCCTGCGTCTCCTGGCCGGGAGGCGAGTGAGCGTCGAGCCGCTGATCGAGGCGGTCTACTCGCTGCGCCACGGTCTCGAGGCGCTCGAGCATGCCGCCCGGCCGGGAGCACTGAAGGTGCTGTTGGATGTCGACGGCTCGCTTACCGGCGAATCAGGTTCGTGAGCGGCGGGCGCTACTATGTCGACAAGCTCTCCGCCCGGAGGCTGCAGCGGGTCTACGAGATAGCGCCGCCACGGGTTAGGCGCTACCTGGAAGCGGAGATCGAACATGTTCTGGACAGGATCGGTACCGGCGACGCCGTTCTCGAGCTCGGTTGCGGCTACGGTCGCGTCCTTGAGCGGCTGGCCACCGTGGCCCGGATTGCGGTAGGCATCGACACCTCGCGCTCCAGCCTGCTGCTCGCGCGAGAGATGTATGGCGCGAGTCGAGGCTTCCACCTCGCCCTGATGGACGCCGCAGCCCTCGGGTTCGCAGACCGCCTCTTCGACGCTGTCGTCTGCGTCCAGAACGGCATCTCGGCCTTCAAGGTCGACCGGCGCGAGCTGATGTGCGAGAGCATCAGGGTCGCGAGGCCGGGCGGCAGGGTGTTCTTCTCCAGCTACTCCGAGCGCTTCTGGGATGACCGCCTCCAATGGTTCGAGCTGCAAGCCGCGCAAGGCCTGCTGGGCGAGATCGACCTCGAAGCTACCGGCGACGGCGTGATCGTCTGCAAAGACGGCTTCCGCGCCACCACTGTCGGGCCGGACGATTTCGCCGTCCTCGCCGGCGAGCTCGGACTCGACGCCCGCATCGAAGAGGTGGACGGTTCCAGCATCTTCTGCGAGATCGAAGTACGCTGAACGGAGACCAGGGTCAGCAGCGACGGCGATGTCAATAGTTGGCGGTCTTTTTCCCAGACTCTGAGAACCAGGGTCGATAACGACGGCGCGTGTTACTTCGTTAAGGTGTACATGCCATAGTACGAAGGTGGTTCACCCCGTCTCCATCACGTCGAGATTGTTTACAAGGGAAGGTGGTAAGCGGCGAATTGACCTAAACCGGTTTGAATACAGCGACCGACGCACAGCCCGAATAACTGATATATTTCAGTTGATAACAAAAGGGCCGCCGGTGTGCGGCGGCCCTTTGATCGATCGATCGCTAGAAGCGGAATCCGAAGCCCGCCATATAGGTGAGCATCCTGAAGTCATTGGTTACGGCGTAGCGCAATTCTGCGTTTAGCTCGAAGAAACTGCACATCGGGATCACCGCGCCGCCGGCAGCGTGCGCGCCGATGCCGACGATCCCGTTGGAGTACCAACTGGGTTCGTGTATGTAGACGCCGATACCGCCGCCGAACCACGGCTGCATGGGTGGATTCGTGTTCCTGTCGGAACGCGAGAAACCGTTGCCCCAGGGGAACACTTTGTAGGTGACGGTCATCGGAATGAACGCGAAGTACTCGTCAGCGTCGGTGGCTGCATCAAGAGTAAGACTCATGGCGCTTCGGTTAGAAATATACCTGGTGAACTCAATGCCGATCCTTACCCTCTCGGTGTAACTCACCCAAGGCAGGTCTTTGCTCGTCGAGAAACTGCCGAGCCTGAGGCTGATGCTCCACCGCTTGTAGGAATCCTCTTCTTGAGCGGCAGCCGTCGCCGGCAGCATCAGCAGGACTAGTGTAGCTACAATAGCGACTTTTCTCATCTAACTGTCTCCTCTCCTGGTTGTTTTCGGCTGCGGCGGAGCTCAGAAATCCTGTGAGCTCCGTCCACGAAACCATTTCGGTAATCAGTTTTTGTGAAGGCTAAATCTGGCAGGCGCCTTAGTACGCCGGATTAACCCCCATCCCTACCTTGAAGCCAGATTGGGCAAGGACCGTGCCAACGCAGTCCTCCCCAATTCTTGGGTTATTACGATCCTTCAATGTCTGTTTTCAGAGTGCAGTGTCCTATATTCCGTACAATTGCATTAGCCAGGCTGTGCGTTCTCAAGTTATGGCTCCCACGTCGCCCGCGCACCGCCGACTTCCCGCTCAGCGCCTGGAAAAGGCGTGCCGCGGCAGCGTGCAGTTCGAGCTTCGGTTACTCGAGGTGGTTAAACATATCGCCGAGCCCAAACGCTCTGGACTTTTATTCGGGCGACGACGCCGAGGTTGACGATACTGATGCACTGTGGTATTTCGGCGTGGTTGAGGATTACGCGGCCGGCGAGGAAGCGCTCGGCCAGGCGGCGCAGTCTTGTGGATTTAACCTTTTTGGGTCTTGATCCTCTAAATATCGGGTAAGTATATAATTGACTTGAAGGATACTATTCCTTCTCTAAAGCGCAAATAGATCGTGGATCAGCAGGAGTGGCGCATGCTGCAAGGAAAGTCGAGTTTTACTCCCGTTGTGCATGTCACATTGATGTTGATTCTTGTCTTCGTGAATGCGGTCAGCGGTCAGGACAGTGAATTCGATTCAATTTCTCCGTATCGCATTACGGTTACTGACGATAGTGTGACGATCGATGGCGTGCTTGATGACGCTGCCTGGGCGAACGCTCTTGTGGTGGAATTAGATTACGAAATCTCGCCCGGGGAGAATGCCACTCCGCCGGTACGAACTGAAGTACTTCTCACGCATACAAGAGAGTATTTATACGTTGCCTTCCGCGCATTCGATCCGGATCCATCAGCTATTCGCGCACACCTTTCCGATCGCGACGATATCTTCGGCGATGATTCTGTAAGCATATTGCTGGATACGTTCAACGATGAGCTGAGAGCATTCGAGTTCGAATGCAATCCGCTCGGTATTCAGCGCGACGCCATGCAGAACGATGCCAGCGAGGGAGATCGCCGTCATTGGGGTGGAGACGAATCCTGGGATGTGATCTGGGAATCGGCGGGACAGATCACCGAGTGGGGCTACACCGTCGAAATGGCCATACCTTTTAACGCGTTAAGCTTCCCCAGAGCCAACGGTGAGCAGATTTGGGGATTTATCCTTTCGCGCGATTATCCCAGGAATGTGAGGCACAGTATCCGCAATGTCCCGGAGGACCGCAGCAGAAACTGTTCTATCTGCCAGGCCGCCAAGATGGTCGGCTTCGAAGGCATCTCTCCAGGCCGAAATCTAGAGTTCACGCCCACCATCACCAGCTTTCGCTACGATGAGCGTGAAGACTTTCCCGACGGAGAAATGCTGACTGAATCTTCGGCCACCGAGCTGGGCCTGACAACCAGCTGGGGGATCACTCCCAATTTCAACCTCAACGTAGCTGTCAATCCCGATTTTTCCCAGGTGGAAGCGGACGCCTATCAGCTCGAGATAAACCGTCAATTCGCCCTGCGGTTTGAAGAGAAGCGGCCTTTCTTCCTCGAGGGCAGGGACTTTTTCAGTACACCTCTCAACGCCGTCTACACGCGATCGATCGTCGACCCAAGCTGGGGCGTGAAGATTACGGGCAAGGAAGGAGCCAACGCTCTCGGTCTGTACGCGGCGCGCGATGAAGTCACAAGCCTGATTGTCCCAGGTAGCCAGGAATCCGATTCAGGATCGTTGGCAGTGGAATCAACCGCTGCTGTCTTTCGCTACCGCAGGGACGTGCTCGACAACTCCACCGTCGGCCTCCTCGTCACCGACCGGGAAGGAAGCGGTTATTTCAACCGCGTATTCGGCGTCGACGGCAGGCTGCGGCTCACATCGACCGATACGGTGACATTCCAGGTACTCGGGTCCAGTACCCAATACAACAAACCGCTGTTCGAGGAACTGTGGGTAGAAGAAGAAGAGGACGATGATGAGGATGAAGAGGTGTTGGTTCTGCCGGAAGGTGTCATCAACGACTGGTCCCATGAACTCCGATACGAACACCGCACTCGAGACTGGGACGCGTCCGTTTCGCACTCGCGGCTGGGCCGGAACTTCCGCGCCGATCTCGGGCACATCTCGCGCGTGGGCTTCCAGCGGTTCGCTCTGGGTGCGGGGCGAAACTGGTACGGCGACAGCAGCGATCTGATCACACGTTTCAGCGTTGACAGTACTTACAGTCAGATTGACGAATTGGATGGCGGACTACTCGAGCGGGAGCTCGAATCCGGCGTGCGCATCCAGGGGGCGATGCAGTCGTCATTGATGTACGAATTCGTGTTCAAGCAGGAGAATTATGAAGATCTAAGCGCCGATATGAGTAGCCATTTTATGCGTGGCTCCATCAGGCCGTACGGGGACCTGGATATCGAAATGGAATTTTCGTTTGGAGATGCCATCGACTACAGCCACGCCCGCGAGGGCTCCAGGATATCGTTGACGCCGGAGCTCACGCTCAACCTCGGCAGGTACTTAAGGATCAACTTCGATCACGAATATACCAGGTTCACCGTAGAGGGCGGGCGCCTGTATCTCGCAAACGTATCTCAGGCACGCATCGTCTATCAGTTCAACGCCAGGATGTTCTTCCGCTCGATCCTGCAGTACATCGATATCCGGCGTAACCAGGCCCTGTACGAGGACGAAATCGATCCTATATCCAAGCGTCTGTTCACGCAGCTCCTGTTCTCGTACAAGCTCAACCCGCGAACCGTGCTGTTCCTGGGATACAGCGAAAATTACCAGGCCTACCAGGACATCGACTTCCTGCAAGCGGACCGCACATTCTTCATGAAAATCGGGTACGCCTGGGTACTGTAGTATCCGTTAAGCACTTACCAATCCCCAAACCACTCGTGTGGCCGGCTCTGTTGCCGTACCGGGGATCTGACTCGAGGCAGTCGGGGTCGCGGGGCTCACCTAACGTCGTAGCGGTTGTAGGCGATGATGCCGAGCATGAGCAGGATGATGTTCGCCAGCAGGAGCGAGAAGATCGGCCACATGGCGGCTTGCAGGCGAGACTCCAGGCTTGTTCCCTCGTATAAAAATTCTGGAAAAGAAGCGTAGATGTCATCCCAGGACGAGTAAGCTTCGCTATCGCCATAAGCTTTTTCCCAGATATCTTCGAAATACTGTTCACCGTATTGATAGGACCGTATCAGGAATTCGCGCTGCCCGGCAGGCCCAGTATCCGCAAGGCAAACCAGAGCCTGAGCGAGACTTCCATACGGAGACATCAGTGAGAGCAACTTTCCCGCTCTCTCCTGCCGGGCAATCTGCAGCCAAAATTCTCTCTCTACGTTATTGGCCTCTTTGCGGTTCTGAATCGACCGATCCCTCAGGTTGAGATTAGTTGCCAAGTTAAGTTCGCTGAAGGGAGTGCCTTCCCTCCTCGCCTCTTCGATCAATTCCCGGTTGCTCTCCCTCAAACCGTTGGCGAAGTTGTTGTAGTTGACACGAATGTCCCTCTCGATCTGCTGTGGGGTCGGAAGAGGCCCCAGCACATCGGAAACCGCAATGGCTGTCTGGGGGAGAATTATTGTCAGCAAACCCCAGGCACCGAGGCAGAGGAAAATCGAAACCGATGGGTTGGATGTAAGTGCCGAAATGACGATCCCGATCAGGATAAAAAGGATCAGATAGATGATGGAGACCATTAGAGCCAGACTGAGGGCAAGCCAATTGTCGCCGCTGAGATTCAGTCCTGTGATGCTGAAAAAGATCAGAAGGCTGATCAGCATGCCGACGAGGAACGGCAGTAACAACGCACCGGCCAGGCCGACCCATTTCCCGATGACTATTTTGGAGCGTGGTATCGCATTGGACATCATCAGGCGCAGTGTCGCGTTGGCCTTTTCGCCGCTTATCGAATCGAAGGAAATCATCAGGGCCAATGCGCTCACGACGACTCCGATGATGAACGTCAGATCGACGGTGGGAAATATGTCATGGGTTACGCTCTGGGTAGCGGCGGCGACCGGATAATTCCAGGCTACAGCGTGTTTGAGTTCTATGCTGTTCGCCGACTCCGGGCAGACTCCCCGAAAGAGGGGAGAGAGGGGTGGGATCGGACGGTTGACGCTGATAAGAAAGTTCTTTCCCGTTTCCCTGCGCTCTTCCAAAGCCAGACGGTCGCGGTAGTCCTCCTCGTCTCTCAAATAATCGTTGGAGAGAACCCAGACGCTGATCGGGATCAGCAAGCAACAGATCAAAACAGTAACGATGAATCGGACAGTCTTAATCGAAAACAATAATTCCTTGATCGCAATTGTTCCTATCATGTCCTCTCCCCTAACGTGGATCGTAGAAAAGGAATCGTGTAAACGCGATTGCCGCCGACGCTATCGCAAAGAGAGACATCAGTAAGAAGTCGAGCCACGCAGACTCCATCGATTCTTCGATACTTAGCTGTGTGAATCCCATCTCGAGCGCTGCATCCATTATCCCAAACGCCCTTCTTCGCTCTTCCTCCGGGATATCGAATCCGCCGGCTGTATACTCCCTTCCGAACTCGGGCTCGTTCAACATGCCGGTGATGCGGTCGTTCACCATCTCCCTTATTTCTATCAGGTCGTCCTGATATCTCTCCACATCCTCGAGCCCGTTTCTGCTCAGGGCGGAATAGAGATAAGTTAGAGATCCTACGGGGGATATCCTGGCCAGGTTTGTGGTGATCTGAGCCTGGGCTTCCTTGCGCAGCAGATACTCGGAGTCAATGGCCGCCAGCTCCTCGTTTATCTGATCGCGGATGGTGTCGTGGCGCCGGCCATAACCGGCGGTATTGCTGATATTGGTGTCCTCGGGATGCTGCTCTGTGTATTCACTCTCCATCTGCTGCGCCTTCTCCAGCTTCATCCTGGCAACCTTCTGCGGGCTGTCTACGGGCGCAAACTGCTGAGCCAGCAGCGATGACAATCCCGGCAAGGCAAAAACAAGGAGCAGCCAGAAGAAGAGCGAGATTATCAGCGCCGGGGCGGAGTTTCTGAAGAACGCTGATACTGCGGCGCCGATGCCGAAGAAGACCGCGATATGCAGAAGACTCGTCAGGAAAATCACACCGATGCGGATCGGCATCTCTCCCTGGAGGTTAACGGGGGTAAGGAAAACGAGCGTCAAGAGATAAACGAGGAATGCCGCGGAGAAGGCTGTCCAGATGGAAAACAGGCCACCCAAATACTTGCCGCCGAAAATGGAGGCGCGGGAAGCCCCGGAAACCAGCAGCACTTTCAGCGTGCCATGCTCCCTCTCCACGCAAACCAAATTGTAGGCGAACAGTATCGCCAGCAGGCTAACCAGCACTTTCATGATAAAGAGCAGATCCGGCGCGGCAAATATCAATTTAAGCTGATTGACTTCCTGATCGGGTTTCACTGTGATGTTAACAATCGGAAATGTTGAGACGAACTCCACCGACTGCCGCATCTGCTTGTCAAGCCCCCTGGAGAAAAACAGCAGCGGCTCTGGCCTCTTCACCATCCCCATCGGGAAGGTAAGAATGTCGGAGCTCGTAGAGCGTCCATCCTCGAACTCCCAGTAGAAGAACTTGTTCCAGAAAAGCTGGTCGCCCGGCAGCGAAAAGCTGTCCTCGTAGTTGGCCAGGCGATTGTTGTACTCCTGGCTCATCATCCCGAGGCTCACCAGGAATGCGGCCAGCATCAGGACAAACGCAACCGCGAGTTTGCCGTTGAAGATGCTGTTTCTGAGCTCGTGCAAGAATATCTCAATCATATTCAGCTTCCCCCCGCTTCTTCATGCCCCCCGTACATTACGCACATCTTTTATTAACGGATTCGGATACGTAATTGTTCTAACCATGTTCGTGGAGTTCAAGGTTAAGCAACGACGCCGAGGTTAACGATGCTGATGTGGGGCGGGATTTCGGCGTGGCTGAGGATCACGAGGCCTGCGAGGAAGCGCTCGACGAGGCGGCGCAGGTGTAGGCGGACATCGCCGGAAACCAGCAGGACCGGCTGCACCGGGAAGGCCGCGGTTTCGATGGCCGTGCGCAGCTTCTCCAGCAGCTCCTGCGCCCGGTGGGGCTCCATCACCAGGTAGGCGCCGGTCTCGCCGCGCTCGACGGAGTTGTTGATGTCGGCCTCGAGCTCGGGGCTGAGCGTCAGCACCGAGAGTTCGCTCTTTTTGCCCAGGTAGGGCTGCACGATGGCGCGGCCCAGCGCCACCCGCACGTACTCGGTTAGCTGGGCGAAGTCCTTGGTCAGCGGCGCGTAGTCCCCGACCGTCTCGAGTATTGTGTGCAGGTCGCGGATGCTGACCCGCTCCTTCAGCAGGTTCTGCAGCACCTTCTGCACGCCGCCCAGCGACACCGTCTTGGGCACCAGCTCCTCGATCAGCCGCGGCGAGTTTTCGGCCACCATGTCCAGCAACGCCTGCACCTCCTGGCGGCCCAGGAGCTGGTGGGCGTGGTTCTTTATCGTCTCGGTCAGGTGGGTCGAGATTACGGTGGCGGCGTCGACTACGGTGAAGCCGCTGATCTGCGCCTTCTCCTTCTCCGACTCCGGCACCCAGAGGGCCGGCAAGCCGAAGGCCGGGTCGGTGGTGCTCACACCGTCGATCTCAGCCTCGACCTTGCCGGGGCTCATCGCCAGGTAGTGGCCCATCATCAGATCCCCACGCGAAATCTCGACGCCGCGCAGCAGGATCGAGTACTGGTTCGGCTCGAGCTGCAGGTTGTCGCGGATGCGGATCGGCGGCACGACGATGCCCAGCTCGAGCGCGATCTGGCGGCGGATGCTCTTGATCCGGTCCAGGATGTTGCCGCCCTGCTTGACGTCGACCAGGGGGATCAGGTTGTAGCCGACCTCCAGCCCCAGCGGGTCGACCGGCAGCAGCGCCTCGACCCGCTCGGGCGGCGCGATCTTCCTTTCCCTCTCTAACTCCGCGGCGGCCTCGGCGGCCGCCAGCTTCCTGGTGCTGTTGTACTTCTGGTACGCCAGGAAGCCCAGGCCGCCGGCGAGGCAGAGAAAGACGATGCGTGTTGCGGGCAGGAAGACGGCGAACAGCACCAGCATGCCGGTGCCGATGGCCAGTGGGCGGAAGTCGAAGTAGAACTGGTTTACCAGCTCGTCGCCGAGGTTCTCCCTCGAGGCGCTGCGGGTCACCACGAGGCCGGCGGCCACGGCGATGATCAGCGACGGCAGCGCGCTGACCAGGCCGTCGCCGATGGTCAGCGTGGTGAAGACCGCGGCCGCCTCCGACAGCTCCATGCCGTACGTGGTGGTGCCGATGATCAGGCCGCCGATGATGTTGATGAGCACGATGATCAGGCTGGCGATGGCGTCGCGCCTGGTGAAGCGGCTGGCGCCGTCCATGGCGCCGTAAAACGACGCCTCCTGGGCGATCCGCTCGCGCCGCGTGCGGGCCTCGTGCTCGTCGATGAAGCCGGCGTTGAGGTCGGCGTCGATCGCCATCTGCTTGCCGGGCATGGCGTCGAGGGTGAAGCGGGCGCTGACCTC
>CAYOXX010000049.1:0-22137 GCA_964408025.1 uncultured Acidobacteriota bacterium
TTCCAGTAGATCATGGCACATGACATGGGCGCTCCCTTGCCCTCGTCCTTGCCCCCGTCCGCGGCCACACCCCCTATTGCCACCAGCCCGGCGAGCGAACCGGCAGCCCCCGCCCCCTCGAAAGCCGGCGCCGTGCGGGTTGCGGCTCCTATCGAACTGGTAGGCTGACTCCGATGGGGCCGAAGGCCTCAAACCCGACGCCGCCCGAATCCCTGAAGGACCTGCTCGACAAGCAGGTCGAGAACTACCGCCGCGCCCTCGGGCTCGAGCGCGAACTCAGCGCGCTCATTCCCAAATCGGACTTCGACTCGATCCGCGCCAACACCGAGCGCAAGCGGAGCCTGATGAAAGAGATCGAAAAGCTCGACCAGCAACTCGGCCCGCGGCTCCAGCGTTTTCTGGAAGAGGAAGGGAGAAACGGCCTGCCGGACGGCGGCGCCGAGGAGCTGCGGCAGGAGGCCGTTTCGCTGCTGGAGGAGATCCTGCTGGCGGAGGCCGAAAACCTCAAGGCGATCGCCGAGAGCCGCGCCGAGTCGATCCGGGGGCTGCGGCACGCCAAAACCGCCAAGCGGGCGGCCCGCAGCTACAAGCCGTCGCGGGAGAGCCCGCGCCGGGGTAGACTCGACACCAAGGGCTGACTCCGTGCGCGCGCTGCGTCAGCGAAAATAAGATCATCACTGATGTTGCGATCGGGCCGGCCACTTATCCCGAATTTCTTGCAGGGCTTGGCCGGTGTTGCGGTCGAGTAATTGAAAGGTCGCGACAGGGGCGTTTGGAAAGCCTAAGTCGTGATCAGCGCCACGTCAAGGGGCGAGGGCCAAAATCGGCCGCACAAAAAAGATTAGGGAAAAGGGGCCGCCGACCGGCTGAATCCTGCGAAATATGCGGGTTAGGACCAGGCTAGGGTTTCCGGAGGCCTCTGTTCCGGGTCGTAGCTCTGCGTGAAGGTGTCCAGAACCTCTCCGGTCTCCGCGTGCTCGATTATCACCTGCAGCTCGGTGACGTCCAGGATAATGCGGTAGCGATACTCGTTGACGAAGATCTGCTCCGAGTGGGCCCGGCCCAGCTCGGCCTCCAAGTCATCTTGTATGGAGAAGATGAATTTGCTGAAGGGCGGAGCCAGGACACCGGTCGAGCGGCCCTCGTAGGTCTCGTCGGCGCGCGTGCGGATGCGCCATCTGACGATCACCTGCGGCTCTTCGGTCCAGCTTTGCGAGAACTCCGGCAGGCTCGGCAGCGCCAGCTGCACCTCGGCCAGACTACTTTTCAGCGTGATGTAGCTGATCGCTTCCACCCTGAAGGTGTAACCGTATTCCGGCTCCGGCAGCTGCACCGCCAGGCAGCCGCCGAGGCGAACGAACATGGTAACGAAGACGACCAGGACCCCCGTGCCCAGCAGCAAAGCCGTGAGCTTCACGTCGTGGTTCTTAATCATCTTCCACATGCCGTTCTCCTCGGCGTCACTCGGCGTAAGGTATCGGGTCCTCGACGCCGGCTTCGCGGAAGCCCTTGAGTCGGAAGCGGCAACTGTCGCAGCGGCCGCACGCCAGCCCGCCCGGGTCGGGGTCGTAGCAGCTGTGGGTAAGCCCGTAGTCCACCCCGAGCTCGAGCCCCGTGCGGATGATGTCAGATTTTGCCATCTCGATCAAGGGAGCGCGGACCCTGAACCCGCCGCTCCCGCTCGCGGCTGCGGCTGTCGCCAGGTTTGCCAGGCGCTCGAAGGCCTCGAGGAAGCCTGGGCGGCAGTCGGGGTAGCCGCTGTAGTCGCGGGCGTTGGCGCCAATGAAGATGTCCCGGGCGCCGAGCACCTCCGCCCAAGCCAGCGCCAGGCTCAGGAAGATCGTGTTGCGGGCCGGCACGTAGGTTACCGGGACGCCCTCGTCGCCGGTGCGGTCCTTGGGGACCTCGAGGTCGCTGGTGAGAGCCGAGCCGCCGAATGAGCGCAGGCCGAGCGGCACGATCAGGTGGCGCCGGGCGCCCAGGGCTCCGGCCACCCTGCCGGCCGCCTCCAGCTCGCAGCGGTGGCGCTGGCCGTAGTCTACCGTCAGGGCATAGAGCTCGAATCCCTCGGCGGCGGCGACGGCCATCGCCGTCGTCGAGTCGACGCCGCCGCTGAGCAGGACCACCGCCCGCCGCGGTCCGCGCCCGCCATCATCCGCCATCACCTCCCCCGCGCTCCGCTTCCCCAGATCAGCTTGTGTAGTTGCAGCTGCAGCCGCGCCGGCACCCGATCGGCCAGCATCCACTCCGCCAGCGTGCTGGGGTCTAGCTCGCCGTAAACGGGGCCGAAAAGAACGGAACAGCGATCCGGCAGCCGCCAGCTCGCCATCGCCTCGCGGGCCCAATCGTAATCGTCGCGCCCGGCCAGCACGAACTTCACCTCGTCGCGGTGTGTCAGCAGCTCGATGTTCTCCCACCGCATAGCGTCGCCTACCCCGCTGGAGGGGCACTTGATGTCGACTATCTTCACCACCCTCGTGTCGACCGCTCCCAGGTCGAACGAACCGTTGGTCTCCAGCAGCACCTCGAGGCCGCCCTCCAGCAGCCCCGTCAGCAACGTCGGGCAGGCCTCCTGCAGCAGCGGCTCGCCGCCCGTCACCTCGGCCAGCGGCAGGCCGAAGGCCAACACCTCGGCGATCACCTCCTCGACGCACATCTCCCGCCCGCCCTGGCGCGCGAACTCTGTGTCGCAGTAGCGGCAGCTGAGGTTGCATCCGGCCAGGCGAACGAAGGCGCACGGCAGCCCCGCCCGGCTCCCCTCGCCCTGGATACTGGCGAAAATCTCTGCAATAGAAAGTTCTTCCATCCTCAAAAATTAACACTCAATGTCAAAACATCTTAGCATACCTGCCTCCACCATCGACGATGCCGCTGGCTACCATTCTCTGCCGCTTCGCTGGGGCATGTTCCGTCCTGACATCATTGCTCATCGTCTCTTGTATCGTGTTTAAACATCAGAGAAAACAAAAGCCTTGACATTTACTTTGTCGGATGGGTATCCTCTATCTAAACGTCGGTTTCTTTTAAAACCATCATATGCCATTCGATAACGCACTTTTGGGGTTCTCATTCTATTGCGTAGTCTTTCTCTCTAATAATTAATTCCATATTCACATAAGTAATTAATGTGGTTAAACTGCCCCATTACTGCTAAACTCCTTGAGGAGTCAACTCATGAAAAGTAAATCATTAAACCCGCATCCAATATCTCCTGAAAAGTATCCTAGTGGTGTATCTAATTTTATCGTGTTGTTTCCCGAAGGATATAGATCTTTCTTGAATTTAAAAGAGTCTGAAAAAGCGATAAGATACATAAAGAGTTTGTTTCAGATTAGATTAGCTAAAAAGTTGAATCTTTCTAGAGTGTCAGCACCTCTTTTCGTCTTGAGTAAAACAGGAATAAATGATCATCTATCCGGAGTTGAAAAACCTATTATTTTCAACATTAAGCATATAAATGAGAATGCTGAAATCGTACAATCACTTGCAAAATGGAAAAGAATGGCATTAGCCGATTACGAATTTAAGCATGGTGAGGGTCTGTACACTGACATGAATGCTATAAGACCTGATGAAAAATTGGATTACCTGCACTCTATCTATGTTGACCAGTGGGATTGGGAGAGAATAATAAATAAAGATGAAAGAAATTTAGACTTTCTTAAATATATTGCTGAAAGAATTTATAGAGTCATTAAAAATACAGAAAGAGAAGTGTGTCGTAAATATAAAAAATTGCCAGGGCCCTTTCTGCCAGGAAGTATCTACTTCGTTCATAGCGAAAAATTAAGAGAACGATATCCTGACCTTTCGCCGTTTGAGAGGGAAGATGCCATTTGCAAAGAAAAGGGAGCAGTATTTATAATTGGAATAGGCGCAAAATTGAAAGATGGTATGCCACACGATGAAAGAGCTGCAGATTACGATGACTGGTCGACAGAAACCACGGAAGGCAAAGTAGGACTTAATGGCGATATTATAGTTTGGTATCCAATTCTCAATTGTTCAATGGAACTATCTTCAATGGGAATACGAGTAAATAAAGAATCTTTATTAAGACAATTAAAAATTAAAAACGAAATGGATAAAGCAAAATTATATTTCCATAATAAATTATTGCGTGAAGATCTTCCTTTGACAATTGGTGGCGGTATAGGACAGTCAAGATTGTGCATGTTTTTTTTAAGAAAAGCGCATATCGGAGAAGTTCAATCAAGCGTATGGCCTGATGAAATGATAATGTATTGCAAAGAACGTGGGATAATCCTATTATAATTTGATACTCAACGTATAATTTCACGTAGATTAACCGGCAGAAAAGCAACTTACGCTGGCAGCACTAGATTGTGGTAACATCACATCGGCGCAAGCTTTGCTTGCCGATTCGATGCGATGAGGAGAGAGCGATGAACGAAACGATCTTCCGCAAGTACGACATCCGCGGCATCGTCGACGAGGACCTGACCGACGAGGTCGTTACCGACATCGGGCTGGCCTTCGGCAGCCTCATGCGCCGCGAGGGGCGCAAGACCATGGCCGTCGGCCGCGACTGCCGCCTGTCGAGCGAGCGCTTCCGCGACGACATCATCCGGGGCCTGCTGTCGACCGGCTGCAACGTCATCGACATCGGCGTCGTCCCCACGCCGCTACTCTATTTCGCTATCCACCACCTGGAGACCGACGGCGGCGTGATGATCACCGGCAGCCACAACCCCCCCGACTACAACGGCTTCAAGCTCTGCCGCGGGCTGATGGCGCTGTTCGACCGCGAGATCACCGGCATACGCGACATCATCGTCGGCCGCCGCTTCGAGGACGGCGAGGGGTTCGTCCGCGAGCAGGGCGTCCTCGAGTCTTACCTTGAGAAAGTCAAGCGGTTCATCGGCCTCCAGCGCCCACTGCGCGTGGCAGTCGACGCGGGCAACGGCGTCGCCGGCCTTGTGGCTCCTCGTCTCTACCGCGAATTGGGCTGCGAGCTGACCGAGCTCTACACCGAACCAGACGGCAACTTCCCCAACCACCACCCCGACCCCACGGTGCCCGAGAACATGGTTGACCTGATCGCCGAGGTCAAGCGCGGCGGCTACGACATCGGCATCGGCTTCGACGGCGACGGCGACCGCGTCGGCATCGTCGACCGCGACGGCACGCTGCTCTTCGGCGACCAGCTGATGGTGCTGCTCTCGCGAGAGGTCCTCGCGCGCCTGCCCGGCTCGACGATCATCTTCGACGTCAAGTGCAGCCAGAACCTGGTCGACGACATCCGCAAGCACGGCGGCGTGCCGCTTATGTGGCGCACCGGCCACAGCTTCATCAAGACCAAGATGGCCGAGAGCGGCGCCCCCCTGGCCGGCGAGATGAGCGGGCACCTCTTCTTCGAGGACCGCTTTTTCGGCTTCGACGACGCCACCTACGCCGGCGCGCGCCTGATGGAGATAGCCGCCGCCGACGACCGCTCGTTCGGGGAGATGTTGAGCGACCTGCCGCCGGTCTACAACACGCCGGAGATCAAGTTCCCCTGCGCCGAGGAGAAGAAGTTCGCCGCCGTCGAGCGCGTCACCGAACACTTCCGCGGCTCCCACGAGGTGCTCGACATCGACGGGGCGCGGATTAATTTCGGTGACGGCTGGGGGCTGGCGCGCGCCTCCAACACCACGCCCAACATCATCCTGCGCTTCGAGGCCCAGAGCCCGGAGAGGCTCGAGGAAATCCAGAGGCTGGTTACCGACGTCGTCGCCGAACACGCCGGCTGACGCGCGCGGGAGCTGGGGCAGGGACCGCCGGACGGCTGAATCTTGTGCAATATGCGGGCTAGTTTGACAGGCCCGCGCCGCCTCAACTACCATGGGGATTTAGGGGGAGCTGCGGATGTTCCAGGTCGGTGACAAGGTCGTCTACCCCAACCACGGTGTGGGCCTGATCGAGAGCATCAACGAGTTCGTCATCGGCGGCGAGGCCACCAGGTTCTACACCGTGCAGATCGTCTCCTCCAAGAGCACCGTCAAGGTGCCGGCCGGCAACGCCGAGGCAGTCGGCCTGCGCGACCTGGTCGCGAAGAAAGAAATCGACTCCGTCCTCGCCTTCCTGCGCGGCCCCGAGCTGACCGTATACGCCGACTGGAAGGAGCGCTTCAAGCAGAACTCCGACCTGATGCGCACCGGCAAGATGCTCGACATGGCGGTGGCCCTGAAGAGCCTGCACTTCGTCGCCCGCGAGAAGCCGCTCAGCTACCGCGAGAAGCGGATGTACGAGCGCTCCATGTTCCTCATCGCCTCCGAGATCGCCGAGGTCCGCAAGCGGACCACCACCAAGGTCGAAGAGAGCCTGCTAAGGGCGCTCGATTCCGCCAAGGTCTAGCACGCCACCCGCCCTCTTGATTACCGCCGCCGCTCACCATAACATCCTGCCTTGACGGCACCGCATCATTGGTCGGTGGATTAATTGGAAGGGGGATCGATGTTCCGCACTCTCTACTGGGAAGACGACGGCGTTGTGATGCTCGACCAGCGCCTGCTGCCGCAGCTCGAGACCTATAACCGCTACGAATCGCACGAGGAGGTCGCCCAGGCGATCACCGACCTGGTGGTGCGCGGCGCGCCGGCCATCGGCGTCGCGGCCGCCATGGGGATCGCCCTCGGGGTGGCGAAGCTTCCCGAGGGCGCCGACGTCGAAGCAGAGTTCACCAAGATCGCGGCGCGCATCGAGAGGGCCCGCCCCACCGCCGTCAACCTCTTCTGGGCCGTCGAGCGCATGCGGCGGCTCTTCGAGGCCAACAAGACTAAGAAGCTGCCCGAGATCAAAGAGATACTCGTGGCCGAGGCGATCCTCATGCACGACGAGGACGTCGCCGCCTGCAAGGCACTTGGCCGCCACGGCGCGCCGTTGATGCCCAACGAGGGCGTGGTGCTGACCCACTGCAACGCCGGCGCCCTTGCCACCGCCGGCTACGGCACCGCGCTGGGCGTTATCCGCGCCGCCGTCGAGG
This sequence comes from uncultured Acidobacteriota bacterium, assembly GCA_964408025.1. GTDB lineage: Bacteria > Acidobacteriota > DATKUA01 > DATKUA01 > DATKUA01 > CAYOXX01. Next base: position 6,986 of record CAYOXX010000049.1, read on the forward strand.
CAGGCAAGAAGATCCACGTCTACAGCGACGAGACCCGCCCTTTCAACCAAGGCGCCCGCCTCACCACCTGGGAGCTTCAGCGCGACGGCATCGACGTGACCCACATCTGCGACAACATGGCCGGCTACTACATGCAAAACGGCACCGTCAAGGCCGCCGTCGTCGGCGCCGACCGCATCGCCGCCAACGGCGACACCGCCAACAAGATTGGCACCTATTCGATTGCGGTACTGGCCAGGGAGAACGGCGTGCCGTTCTACGTCGCCGCGCCCCTAAGCACCGTCGATTTCAACTGCCCCGACGGCACCGGTATCCCGATCGAGGAGCGCGCCGGCGACGAGTGCGCCTACATCGGCGGAACCCGCCTGACACCGGAGGGCGTGCCCAGCGCCTACCCCGCCTTCGACGTCACACCGGCGCGCTACGTCGCCGCCATCATCACCGACCGCGGCGTCGCACGCCCACCTTACGCCGAAAGCCTGCAGAAGCTAAGAGACGAAAAGGCGAGGTAGCCTAAGGAGCCTCTTCCAGCTCCTCTTGCTGGGCAAACGGTTGTGTATGCGACCAGTGGGAGTGGATTAGCTTCCACTCCCCGTCGATGCGGCTGTAGACCTCGGTGCTGTTCCAGCGCGACTCCCGGGTAGTGCCCTCGGATGCGCTGTAAGAGACGAAGTTGAACGACAGAACCGCAACGTCGCCGTGGACCTGCACGCGCGGGTTGAGGAGCTCGAAGCTGTCCGCATAGATCGTGCCCTCAATAGGTGCCAGGTAATCGCGGAAAGCTTCGAAGCCGTCTATTCGCCGCTGCAGGGCAGGATCGTGGTAGCTTATCTCCGGCGCGCTGATTTCGATGAAACCCCAGGGGTCGCCATTGCACCAGCGCTCCAACATCGCCCGCTCCATGGCGATGATTTCGCCCGCCACGTCGCTCTCCTGCTGACCGGCCAGCGAGACCGCGAAGACTGGTCCCAGCAGGAGCAGCATCATTGTAGTTATTTCAGACATTTCTCACCTCCATAGTTGCCGTAAAATAAAATCTTCAGTTAAAACAGAAAACTCGCTTGCCGTCGCTACGTTGATAACTTGCTAGGTATGATTCGCCCAACCTTTGCTCCTTAGCCCACATATTGCACAAGATTCAGCCGTCCGGCGGCCCCTTTTCCCGAATCTCTTTGTTGCGGCCGATTTTGGATCCTCGACGTGGCGCTAGCCACGCCTGCGGGTCCAAAACCGCCCCCGCCGCGACCTTCGATAAAATCGGCTCGCCGGTGACAATATGTAACCTCTTTGTCCTGTGGAGAAAGCACTGGAAAGATCAACATATCAATCTCTTAACACCAGAGCCGGCCAAAACTTGTGCAATATGAGGGTTAGAGGCATGCTCTTGGAACTCCAATCACACAAAAGCAAGCTAAGGAATCCCCTCCCCCTCTTCCTCCTGCGCCAACGGTTGGATGTACGACCAGTGTGTACTAATGATTTTCCACTCACCGTCTATACGGCTGTAGACCTCGGTGCAGTTCCAGCGCGACGTCACTGTCCAACCCCCGGGTTCATCCGATGAGTTGTAATCTATCAAGTTGAACGTCAGGACTGCGGTGTCGCCGTGGACCTGTACGGAGGGATTGATCATCTCGTATCTGTCAACATGAATAAGGCCCTCCAACGGAGCGTACCGATCCCGCAGTGCTTCGAGCCCATCCAACCGCCGCTCAAGGTAGGGATCGAAGTAGGTTATCTCCGGCGCGTTAATTTCGAGGAAGCCTGAAGGGTCGCCGTTGCCCCAGCGGTCCAGCGCCGCCCTCTCCATGGCGATGATTGTCTCCGCCACGTCCTCTTCCGGCTCGCCGCCACACGATAGGGCGATAGCCGTTACTGACAGAGATATTGCCAGAAAAACGAGTCCTCGCATCTTTACCTCCTCAGGATGGAGAGCTTTTCAAGATAACAAAGGTTCTTGCGGTTGCGGTGCCGGCGTTAGCCCCCGAAAATGATTCGACAGTTAGAAAAATGAACTTCTCAAATCAGCCGGTGTCTGGCCTTCCTTAGTTACGGATCCCTTATCTTCTAACAACCCATATCAGGCAGCCCTCCTTTGTAGTCCTATATAAGATAATACTATATAGAACTAATGTCAAGGTCGATTTCCCCGGCGGGCCTGGAAAGCCACGGTCCCTGAGGGTAAACTGCCGGATGAAGGGATAATTCATGGCCCACGATCTCATAATCGGCATTGAAACGAGCTGCGACGAGACGGCGGCCGCTGTTGTCCGCGGCGGCACGGAGGTCCTCAGCAATGTCGTCCACTCGCAGGTCGACGTGCACCGCGAGTGGGGCGGCGTGGTCCCGGAGCTGGCCAGCCGCCACCACGTCGAGCAGATCGACCTGATCTTCAACCTCGCACTCGAGCGCGCCGGCATCAAGGTCGGACAAGTCGAGGCGGTCGCCGCCACCTACGGACCCGGGCTCGTCGGCGCGCTGCTGGTCGGCGTCTCGGCGGCCAAGGCGATGGCGCTGACCATGGGAGTTCCCTTCGTCGGCATCGATCACGTCGAGGCCCACATCCACTCGCTGGCCCTCACCCACGGCCCGCCGCACTACCCCTCCCTCTCGCTGGTTGTCTCCGGCGGCCACACGAGCCTCTTCTACCAGCGTCGCCAGTTCGACTATGAGCTGATCGGCCGCACGCGCGACGACGCCGCCGGAGAGGCCTACGACAAGGTCGCCAAGATGCTGGGCCTTGGCTACCCTGGTGGCCCGGTCCTCGATCGCCTCGCCGACCTCGGCGACCCGAACTCTTACCACTTCACGCCGGTGAAGATGAGCGACGGCTCGCTCGACTTCAGCTTCAGCGGCCTCAAGACCGCAGTCCTTCACCTGACGCGCAAGAATCCCGATCTGCTCAAGAGGGAGGTTCCGCCGGAGGAGGACCAGCCCCTCCTCGGCCTGGTGGCATCGTTCCAGGCAGCCGTGGTCCGCGAGATCGTCGCACGCATCGAGGCGGTTATGGACGAGCGCGGAGCCTTGTCCGTCGGCGTCAGCGGAGGCGTCGCAAACAACGCGGGCCTGCGGGCCGCCATGGAAGCGCTCTCCGCACGGCGCGGCGTGCCGGTACTGCTCCCAGACCTCGCCTACACATCCGATAACGCCGCCATGGTCGCCGCGCTCGCCTGGCACAAGCTGCGGCGCGATGGACCCTCGCCGCTGGATCTCAACCCGGTGGCCAACCTTAGGCTCGCCGAGCCGCCCGGAGCCAAGCGCCACCCTCGCTCCGGCTGACCAGGTCGGGGACCTGGACCCAAGACGCGTAGCCGTCGCTCCAGTAATCGTCAGTCGCTAGGGCCTGAGCTTGTCCGCCTCCGGCGGGGCCCGTCATGGCTCGCGGGAAAGAAAGTACCGGACTTCAAAATAAGTGATCCGGTCGGGGACCCGGACCCAAGCCGCGTAGCCGTCGCTCCAGTAATCGTCAGTCGCTAGGGCCTTCGCGCCGCTCCGCCGCGGTGGACTCGCGTGTTAGGTATGTCGCTGATTAGAACCGCTTAAAAGGTAATCAGCACTTGCGGTGATGCTCATGCTGCCTGCCGTCGGAGAGTGGATATTGTTGTCCACATTCCCTGGTTGGCCGACAGGAATGTCGGCCCTCTTAATGTATGTGGAAGATGGCCAGTAAGAATGATGGCCTTACCAGACCAGGAGCGCCGGTATTCGTGTCTTCGACTGCCTGTAAGCCGCATCAATCTTGTCGAACAGCCTCGTCTGAATCCGCATCTGGCCCGCGGGATGAACACCTGATAGAATCTTTCTTCCCTTTTGACCGGCGCCAAGGATATCTTCTGAGTTTTTCGTGGAGGGGTAAATGGCCGGCAAGCCCGACAAGCTGGCGGTCGGCATCGACGTGGGCGGTTCGTTCCTCAAGGCCGGCCTGGTTGCCGAGGATGGCGAGATCGTCGAGCGCCTGCGCTGGGAGATTGAAAAGGAGACCCTCGAGCGGTTCTACAGCCAGCTCGCGGAGCTTGTCGAGCACCTGAAGGGCCTGGCGGGCGGCGCCGAGGTGGTGGGCGCCGGCATCGGCGTGCCCGGCTTCATCAACCGGCGCAGCGGACGGATCGAGCAGAGCCCGAACCTGCAGATCGTCAACGGGGCGCCGATCTTCGATGATATCGGAGCCCTGATCTCTCTTCCCGTCATCGTCGACAACGACGCCAACGCAGCCGCCTGGGGCGAGTACTGGATCGGCGGCGGCAGCGGCGCCGAGCTGCTGATACTCCTCACTCTCGGCTCCGGCATCGGCGGTGGCATCGTCTGGGGCGGCCGCGTATGGCGCGGCGCCGTCGGCTACGGCGGCGAGGTCGGCCACACGCTCATCACACCCGGTGGCCCCACCTGCCGCTGCGGCCTGCGCGGCTGCATCGAGGCCGAGTTCAGCGACACCGCCTTCGCCCGCAAGGCCCGCGAGGCGATGGAGGCGGGCCAGAAAACCTCCCTCAGCAAGCTCGGTGGCAAGCGTATCTACGCCAAGGACGTCACCGACGCAGCCGAGGCGGGCGACGAGGTGGCGCTGGAGATCGTGGCTGGCTCCAGCCGCCTGCTCGGCTTCACGATCGCCAACCTGATCAACGCCTTCAATCCCGACCAGATCGTGCTGGGAGGCGGCATCATCGCCGCCGCCGATCTGCTGATGCCCCTGATCATGATGGGAGTCGCGGAGCGCGCAATACCGGGCGCGCTCGAATCATGCCAGATTCGCCCCAGCGTACTCGGAAACGACGCCGGCCTCCTCGGCGCCGCAGGGCTTGCCTGGCAGGAGCTGGAAGGGACCACATCTACCCAATAAGAATGGAGGCAGCGTCGGGTAGATCCGACAGCGACCTACGCGTTTCCGATCAGGATACTGTTATTCAGGCTCGATACCCGCCGGCGTCTCTTGCGGTTCCTCGAGTTCGATGAACTTATTGCGCCGCAGGAGGCCGATGAAAAAGCCTAGGCGCTGGCTGAGCGGCTCGATCTTGGCGCCGAACTTGCGGTGCAGCTCCTCGCCGATCTCCGTCACCGTGCGGCGGCCGTCGATCAGCAGCCAGGTGGCCGAGCCGAGCTCGTCGAGCTTCACCCGGATGTAAGGCTTCCGTAAGCGCCCCTGCAGCCATTGCATCCAGCGAGCGCGGAAGCGCGGCACCAGCAGCGAAACGACGCCGTCGTCGGCCAGCTCGTGGCCGACGACGGCTCTCGCTACGAACGAAGCTATGTTACGCGGTTGGCGTCGTCTCCGAAGAGGCACGTCTGGCGCTCCTGAGCGGGAAGTAGATCAGCACGAAGGCGATTATCACCAGCGCTACGATGCCGGGCCACGCTTCGGGGCTCTCAATGATCGTCTGCAGGCCGATCACTTCCAGCAGGTTGGTCTCGAAGAAGACGAGCGCGGCCAGGATGATCGCCATCAGTGCTTCGCCGGCAATGAGCCCGGAGGCGATCAGGATTCCGGTGTTCTCGACTCCCTGCTTGACCTCGCCCTCGATCTTGCGGCGCGCCACCATCTTATCGATAGTAAAGCGGATCAGTCCGCCCACGAAGATGGCGAAGGTGGTGTGCAGCGGCAGGTACATGCCGATGGCGATCAGCATCGGGCTCGGGCTCTTGATCAGGATGAGGCCGAGGGAGAAGAACATGCCGACTATGACTAGCGGCCACGCCAAGTCCTGGGTGATGATCCCCTTGCTGAGCATGGCCATCAGGCCCGCCTGTGGGGCCGGCAGGTCGGTGCCTCCTATTCCCCCCGTCGCCCTGTAGCCCTCGTGGAGCACGATCAGGGGGATCGTCATCACCAGGGCGGCGAAAACGACACCGGTAAGTTTGCCGACCTCCATGCGCCAAGGGGTGCCGCCGAGGATGTGGCCGACCTTGAGGTCCTGCAGCATGTCGCCGGCGACGCCGCAGGCGCAGCAGACCACCGACGCAACCCCCAGGACCGCTGCGATGGCGGCGAACTCTCCGACCCGGTCGGGCACGCCGAATAGCAGGATAAGCAGCGCCGCCACGATCAGCGTGCTCAGCGTCAAACCGGAAATCGGGTTGTTGGAGCTGCCGATCAGGCCGACGAGGTAGCCGGCCACGGCAGCGAAGAAGAAGCCGGCGATGGTCATCACCACGGCGGCAGTGAGCGCCGCGATGATGTCCTGGCTGAAGTAGTAGTAGATGACGGCCATCACCACCACCAGCACGCCGATGGTCGAGAAGATGAGCTTGAACGGCAGGTCGGTCTGGATGCGCAGCCTGGCTTCCCGTTCATGGGAAGCCTTGAAGAGGTCGCCTACCGCCCTGCCGATGCCGGTGATCAACTTCTGGCGCATGCTCCAGAGGGTAAAGACAGCGCCGACCAGCATGGCACCGACCGCCAGCGGCCTGACCACGTTCAGCCAGACGCTGACCGCCAGCCAGGTATTCACGTCCTGACCAGCGCCCGCGGCGGCGGCAGCTACCGATTCGGATCCGGCAAACTGCAGGATGTCGGGCGCCAACAGCAGTATTAGCGGCACAAAAAGTGCCCAGGCCAGGAGGCCGCCGCTGAACGTGATCGAGGCTAGGCGGGGGCCGATGATGTAGCCCACGCCCCACAGCGCCGGGCTGGCCGAGGGGGTCTGAATGAGTGAGCCGCCGCCGATCTGAATCGAGGCCACCTGTTCGTTCACCGCGTTGTAGATTCTGATGACCCTCTCTCTCACCGCCTCGGCTGAAGGCAGGATGGCCCAGGTTATATACTCCTGGAACAATTGGACGCCCGCGCTGTTTTTGAATAGCTCGACCAGGGCCGCGAGCCCCATGGCCCCGAACACGAAGCCGGCGCCGGTTCCGCCCTTCTGGCCTGCCTTGTGGATCTCGGCAGCAGCTACCGATTCCGGGAACAGCAAGCCGGACTCCTCGACCATTATCCTGCGCAGCAGGACAACGAACATCACTCCCAGGATGCCGCCGACCAGCATTAGTATAGTCGCCTGCAGGTAGTCCAGGCCTTCCCAGACGCCGGCGATGACGAAGGCCGGGATCGTGAAGATCGCTCCCGCCACCAGCGCCTCCCCCACGGCGCCTGTTGTCCGGGCCACGTTCTCCTCCAGGATCGTCCCCCTGAACAGGCGCAAGGCGGCCATCCCGACGACGGCCGCCGGGAATGTCGCCGCCACAGTGATGCCGGCCTTGAGGCCGAGGTAGGCGTTGGCGGCACCCAGAATCACCGCCATGATCACGCCGATGAGGAGCGCCTTGAAGGTCAGCTCCTTGAGGTCGGTCTCCTCGGGCACGTACGGCGTGTACTCGTACGTCTTGCCCAGTCCTTCCTGGTCTCCAACTACGGCCATGTTTCTCCCCTCCCTATGAATGCAGTCTCAATGCAGGACACGGAATTGTATAGGCAATGACCACCCGGTTCAACCAGAAAAGAGCGATAACGCGGCTCCGAGCAGGATTCCGGATTTCGACGTGATTTTTTACTGCAAGGACGGAAGCCAACCGCCAGCCGAGACGTCGAGCGGTTCGGGTTCGGTTCTAGGTATAGGCTAATCCCAGCCCATCCGTTCGGCGTACTGGTAGACGAAGCGGCCGATGAAGTACATCTTGATGAAGGTCCCGAGCATCATCAACCCGCGGAAGAGGAGCTCGAACGGCGCGGAGAACTGCATCATCTCGTCGGCGACCGGGGCTGTGATCGTGGCAAAGCCTATTAGAAGCGTCAGCAGGAGAATGATGCATCCCCCGATGATGTCAACGGCCAAGAGGAAAGCGATGAGCGCGATGTACGGTCCGAAGGCTCGAAATACTGACTTGAAGAACGCCACCAGATTAAACACGGGCCAGTACTGGCCGTAGGAGGCCTGGCGCATCAGGGAGATCGGTACGTAGAGGAGCCAGAACGCCAGCAGCAGCCAGACGAACGGATCCGAGAAGAGGAATTCGATGTTGGTTTGAAAAGTTATCTCTCCGTCGGGCAGGGTCACGACATCCATGGATACTACTGGGAACACCAGAACGAGATACGGTACGTTAAGGGCGACGATGGCGATCGGGACCTTAAACCAGAATTCCATATCGGCGAACCTGACAAACCAGATGTAAGAGATAAGGGGGGCCAGGGCCGCCACGCGGGTGAGGAAGAACTGGACAGCGGGCCGGATCAGCTCGCCTATGAAGTCGGCCATGTCGGTGAACTCGGGGAACGTCGTGCCGCCGATGCCGGCGTTGGAGACGACACGGAAGTAGTAGGCATAAATGTAGAAGGTGGCGAGGAAGTTGATCGGCCCGCTGACCAGCGGTATGGGTACGAGAATGGCGATGGCGAAGAAGACGAGTATGGCTATGACGTTGACGAGGAAGCGCGGGTTGGCGACGTACTTGAACGGCCCGGCGATGTCGAGGTAGAACGGCGGCCCCACGTCGCCGCGCTCGGCCGCGAATCCCTTCTCGGCGATCTGCCGGCGGCGCAGGTCGAAATAGCGGTGCAGGTCTTCGGCGTCACCCGCCATCTTCCAGGGCTCGTGGGGGTGGGTCCGGATCTGGTCGGTCTCCTTGAATTCCCCCTTGCGGATCATCTCGATCAGCTGCTTACGGGTCTGGTGGGAACGCTCCTCGCCGCCGACGCGCAAGTAGTAGAGCCCGGTCGGCTGCGCCGGGGCCGGCGCGAAGCCTTCCGCGACGGGGCTGAAGAAGGCCTGCAGTTGGGGGACGCTGCCGAGCGGCGTCCAGCGGTCCGAGCCGGCGCTGGCGATCTCGTGATCGCGATCCAGCTTGCCGGACTTGATGTTCTTGATCACCACGGCGATGGAGATGTTCTCGTAGATCCGGCGGCCGACGCGCAGCCTGTAGAGCCGACGCGGTACAGAATCAGCCATTATTTCGTTTTTCCGTTAGAAGGTATCGCCACTGCCGACCGCACCTGGAGCGCTGACGTTCCGAGCGCGGCATCCCTCTCCACTATTATCGGCATTAAAACGGAGAATTTGAAGGGGTAGCGAGTTTTTTTTCGCGGCCGCCGTGCGCCGAAACCGGTCGCCGGATTCAGGCTTTCTCTTCAGCTCGCGCCGCGGCAGCGCCGATGGCGTAGGGGAGAGTCACGAGCATCAGGAAGAGCATCAGGACCTCGGAGTCGCCGAAGTTGTACTCGAACATGCCAGCGGCGAACATCGCCGCCACGGCGGCAAAACCCCCGACGGCGAAGGCCCTCAGCGACGGCGGGCGCGCCGTGTCGCGTGCGAGGCGCCAGTGGCCCCAGGCGAGGGCGCCGATCAGCCAGAGCCAAACCAGGGCCGTCGGGATGCCGCGCTCGGCCGCGATCTGCAGCACGTTGTTGTGCAGGTGGGCCACGTCAGCGCTCTCGGGAGGCCACTTGTAGCGGGGATAGATCTCCTCCACCTGCTGCAGCCCCGCGCCGAAGAGCGGGAAGTCGGCGGTGATCCTGGCGCCGGCGCTCACCATGCCCAAGCGGTGGCGGATGGAGGCATCCTCGAGGTCGGCGATGCTGAAGATCCGCTCCCGCACGAGCGGCGGCGACACCAGCACTGCCAGGCTGAGGGCGAACGGCAGCAACGCCACCAGGCCGGGCCGCCAGAGCAGCAGCAGAGCGACGACGCCGACGGCGAGGCCGACGTAGGCATTGCGGCTCTGGGTCAACCCCAGGCCGACCACGAGCAGGGTCGCCGCCGCGGCCGCGGCCACCCTCGGCCCCCTCCGCCGCGCCCATAGCGCCGCCGCCAGCAGCGCCAGCGAGGCCAGCATCAGCTCCCCGCCGGCGGTCATGTAGTGGCCCAGGAAGCCCGTGAGCCGCCGCCCGGCCTCGCCGCCGCCGGCCCCTATCAGTACCTGCACGGCGCCCCAGGCGGTCGTCACCAGAGCCCCGGCGGCCAGCGCCGCCAGCAGCGCCACGGCCTCCGCCGCGCTCTCCACGTTCCAGAGCACCAGGGGAACAACCAGGAACAGCAGCAGGTTGCGGGCACTCCAGAGGCTCTCGACGGGATCCAGGGAAAAGACGATGGAGAGCAGCGAGAGCGCGATAAGCAGGACCAAAGGCAGCACGAATTGCGGCGCCGCCAGGCGACCCGGCCGCCGTGCGGGAAAACGGATGACCCAGAGGAGGAAAGCCAGGGCGGCGCAGGCCTGGGCGCCGCCGATCGTCAGCGGGCACATCAGGGCATAGAGCAGAAGCAGGAGAAAGATCAGCCGCTCGGGCAGCGCCCGGCTCCGCCAGGCGTCGACGACTTCGCTCGGCGCGACTCTGCTGACCCAGCTCATGGCGAGGCCGATGGTAGCACCCGGAGCCAAGGAGCGGCAAGGGCGCCGGCGTTGCCGCCCGACATCGCATTCTGCTACAATAATAACGAGAGGGATGCTTTCGGCCTGACAGAGGGGAGTGGAGTCGTTGCGTCTGTTCGGGAGATCCAGAGAGCGGAGAGCGCGGGTCGGCCTCGACATCGAGGAGCCGAAGGCCGTCCGCGAGAAGCTGAATGAGCTCTGCGCGCGGCAGCACAACTGCGAGATACAGATCGGCAGGAATCTGTTCACCAGCATCTTCCTGAGGTTCGCCGGCGAGAGCTTCCTGACCGACATCATGATGCCCTCCAAGGGCAACTCGTTGCTGACGGAGGGCGACACGATAAAGCTGGGTTACCAGGAGCGCGCCGTGCCCTTCACCTTCTCATGCGGCTTCCTGGGCCGCGTCGACAACGAGGGCTACGAGGCGCTGCAGTTCGCGCTGCCGGAGGTGATCCGCTACAGCAACCGCCGCTCGTTCTTCCGGGTCAGGCCCGACAAGGCGGCCCCGGTGCGGATCATGATTGAATTCGACCGCAGCCAGTCGCTGGGCGACAGCGCGCGGGACATCTCCGGTGGCGGGGTATCGTTGCTGAGCAGCTTCGCCAGGTCGCTCAGCATGGGGCAGAGGATCAACAAGATCGAAATCGCGCTGCCCACCGGCGGCTGGATCTCCTGCCAGGGCACCGTCAGGCGAGTCAGCGGCGCGCTGATCGGCATCGAGCTGGAGAACGTTTCCTTCGCCGAGCGCAGCGAGATCGTCCGCTACGTCACCTCGCGGCAGACCGATGACCTTGCCTCCAGGAAGCAGGAGGACTGAAGGCCGGAGGCTGGCCTGGACCAGGGGATCGTAAGGGGAGGACGGCGGCCGGCGGAGCGCCCGCTGCACGTCTAAGATAATATTTCCGGAGTCGGCGTGAAGAGCAAAGGCGAGCTGTTCACCTCCCGCTGGGCCCTGATTCTCGCCGCCCTGGGGATGGCCGTCGGCACCGGCAACATCTGGCGCTTCCCCCGCATCATCGCCAAGGTGGGCGGCGGGGCCTTCTTCATCCCCTGGCTGCTGTTCCTCTTCCTCTGGTCGATACCCCTGCTGATTCTGGAATTCACAATGGGCCGGGCTGCGCGCCGCGGCTGCGTCGGCGCCGTCGGCAGGCTGATCGGCGAGCGCTTCGCCTGGCTGGGCGGCTTCGTGGCGCTCTGCTCGACGGCCATCATGTTCTACTACTCCGTGGTCGCCGGCTGGTGCCTGAAGTACCTGTTCGCCGGCCTGGGCGGAGCGCTGGGCTCGATCGGCACCGCCGGGGCGGGCTTGGATTACTTCCGCGGCTTCACCTCGAGCTGGGAACCGCTGCTCTTCCACGCGCTGGCCATCGGGCTCTGCGGCCTCATCGTCTGGCGCGGGGTTGCGGGCGGCATCGAGCGGGCCAACAAGATCATCATCCCCTCGCTGCTGGCGATCTTGCTCCTGGGCATGGCGCGGGCCCTGACGCTCCCCGGGGCCGTAGACGGGCTGGCCTTCCTCTTCACGCCCCGTTGGGAGACGCTGGCCGACTACCGCACCTGGCTCGAGGCGCTGACGCAGAGCGCCTGGTCGACCGGGGCCGGCTGGGGGCTGATCCTCACCTACGCCGTCTACATGAACAAACGGCAGGGGATCGTGCTGAACTCCCTGATCACCGGCCTCGGCAACAACAGCGCTTCGCTGCTCGCCGCGCTGATGATCATCCCCACAGCCTTCGCGCTAATACCCGTGGCGATGCCGGGCGCCGAACCGGTCGAGGTGATACGGCAGCCCGGACCCGCATCCACCGGCCTCTCCTTCGTCTACATCCCGGCACTGTTCAACCAGATGCAGCCCGGGCTCGGCTGGGCGTTCACGGTCCTGTTCTTCCTGGCGCTGAGCATGGCTGCCATCTCGAGCCTGATCGCCATGGTCGAGCTGGCAGCGCGCATCCTGATGGACGCCGGCATCGGCCGCCCGCGGGCCATACTGGCGGTCGGCTCGGCCGGCTTCCTCTTCGGCGTGCCCTCGGCGCTGAGCATGAGCTTCTTCGAGAACCAGGACTGGGTCTGGGGCGTGGGGCTGATGGTCAGCGGCTTCTTCCTTACCCTTACAGCCATCCGCTTCGGCGTCGACCGCCTGCGCACGACGCTAATAAACAGCGGTCCCGGCCTGCGGCTCGGCCGCTGGTTCAACGCCCTGATCGCCGTGGTGCTGCCGCTGGAGTTCCTGGCCATGATCGCCTGGTGGTTCGCCCAGACAGCGGGGCCGGACTGGTGGAACCCGCTCTCCATGGCCAACCCCGGCACTTGCCTTTTCCAGTGGGCCGTGGCGATAATCTTTCTGCTAGCCATCAACCGCCGCCTGGCGCGCAGGTCGGTCGGCGGGCGGCTGCTGGAGGATCCTGGGGAGGGATAGCCTCGTGGGACTCGATGCCGTCCTGATGATGACCGCTATCCTGCTGCTGGTCTGGGTGGGATTCGGCGTCACCCTGATAGTCGCCATGCGCCAGGAGCGCCGCGCAAAAGAGGAGCCGGACGTTGACGACAACGCGGACGCGTGAGCAGTGGGGTTCGCGCATCGGCTTCATCCTCGCCGCGGCCGGCTCGGCCATCGGGCTGGGCAACATCTGGCGCTTCCCAACCGAGGCCGGGAAAAACGGCGGCGGCCTCTTCGTGCTGCTCTACGTCGGCTGCGTGCTCGTCCTCGGCCTGCCGATCATGCTGGCCGAGTTCTCCATCGGCCGCTCCGCGCAGAGCAACGCCGTCGGCTCCTTCCGCAAGCTGGCGCCGCGCACGCCCTGGTTCGCCGTCGGCGGCATGGGGGTGCTGGCCGGCTTCATGATCCTCAGCTTCTACGCCGTCGTCGGCGGCTGGATCCTCGGCTACCTGGTCGACAGCGCCCGCGGCGCCCTGGTGGCGGTGAGCTCGCAGGAGGCCCTCCACGACCACTTCATCTACTTCGCCCAGGACCCGGCCTCGTCGATCGGCTACCTGCTGGTCTTCATGGCCCTGACGGTTCTGATCGTCTACCGCGGCGTCAGCGAGGGGATCGAGCGCTGGAGCAAGATCCTGATGCCGGTCCTGCTGGTGCTGCTGGTGCTGGTGATCGCCCGCGGCCTGACGATGCCGGGCACCGCCAAGGGGCTGGAGTTCCTCTTCGTTCCACGCTTCGAGGACTTCCAGCCGGGCACGCTGGCGGCCGCCCTCGGCCAGGCATTCTTCTCGCTCAGCCTCGGCATGGGAACGATGATCACCTACGGCAGCTACCTGCGCCGCGACCAGAACCTGCCCACCAGCACTCTCCAGGTGGTCGGCCTGGACACGATGATCGCCCTGATGGCCGGCCTGGCTATATTCCCCGCCTTCTACGCGGTCAACCAGGCTCTGAGCTTTAGCGAGGCGCCGGGAGGAATGGGGCTGATCTTCGAGGCCTTCCCACAGATCTTCCTCGAGATGTTCGGACAGAACGCCCTCCTGGCCCAGGTGTTCGGCGTGGCCTTCTTCCTGCTGGTGCTCATCGCCGCGCTGACCTCCTCGATCTCGCTACTGGAGGTGGTGACCGCCTACTTCGTCGACGAGCGCGGCTGGGCGCGCCGCAAGGCGGCGGTCACGATGGGGGCTATTATTTTCCTGATCGGCGTCCCCTCGGCGCTATCCAACGAGAATCCGGAAGCCTCCTTCACCGTTCTCGGCCAGAGTTTCTTCAACCTCATCAGCACGATCTCCAACGAATACATGCTCCCGATCGGGGGACTCCTGATCGCCGTATTCGTCGCCTGGAAGTGGGGGCGGGCGCGCTCGCTGGCCCACATCAGGGAAGGTGGTGGCCGCTTCCGGCTCGGCGCACTCTGGCTCGTCATCCTGCGCTGGATCGCGCCGCTGATCATCCTGCAGATCATCATCCTGCGCGTCCTGAACGACCTTGCAGGCAACGAAGTGCTGGTGCTGCCGCAGGCAACCGTGGAGGGGCTGCAGTGGGCATTCACCGCCGTCGACGCCGTCCTGCTGCTCTGCGCGCTCGCCGGCGGCGCCTTCCTCTGGTTCAGAAAGCCTCCAGGGGCGGCTCCGCCCGGGGAGCAGTAGAATTCCTTCCCTATCCACGCCGCTCCGCTGTTATGTAAAGTGTGGGCCGTCCGCAGCCCCGCCAGCTGAGCCGGTCCACTTTTGACGGCCTGACGTTCCATCGGATATGCTGTCTGCGAAAGCCGTACGGCCTGGCGAAGGCGGGACTTCGATGAAGGCAATCGTACTTGTAGGCTTCATGGGCTGCGGCAAGACCGCCGTTGGGCGGCTGCTGGCCGAGAGGCTCGAGGTGCCGTTCGTCGACCTCGACGACGAGCTCGAGAGGCTGGAGGGCAAGCCGATCGGCCGCATCTTCGCCGAGGATGGCGAAGCCTACTTCCGCCGCAGGGAGCGCGAGGTGCTGAGGTCGCTGGCCGGCGGCGACCTGGTGCTGGCGGTGGGCGGCGGGGCCTTCACCGTCGACGACAACATCGCGGTTATAAACACCAACTCCGTCTCGGTCTGGCTCGACTGCCCCCTGGCCATCTGCCTGGCGCGCGCCGCGCGCTCGCCGGCGCGGCGGCCCCTCTTCTCCGACGCCGAAGAGATGGCCGTCCTATTCCGCCACCGCCTGCGCTTCTACAAGCGCGCTCACCACCGCGTCGACAGCGGCTCCGGCGAGCCCAAGGAAGTCGCCGAGGCGATTTTCAGGGAGCTGGGCCTGGAAGCCGAGTCCTGACGGCAACCGCAAGCGAGGAAGCCGATGGGGATTATCGACAGGAGACGCTTCATCGCCGCCACCGCGGCGGGGGGGCTGGCGCTGGCGTTGGGGAGGCGGGCCCACGCCGGCACTCAGGACC
>CAYOXX010000050.1:0-21997 GCA_964408025.1 uncultured Acidobacteriota bacterium
CTATAATGTCGCCCGAGCGCGCCGTTAGCTCAGTTGGATAGAGCGTCTGACTACGGATCAGAAGGTCGGGAGTTCGAATCTTCCACGGCGCGCCATTTTTGTATCTTTAGAATCAACGAGTTACGACTGGCTACGAGCTGCCTGGTCTTCGATTCTTATTCTCAAGCACGCGGTTTATCTTCACATCTTCCCCACTTTTGCTGTTCAGTGGCAAAATCAACGATGAGGGTTTGTGTTTTGAATTATGTAACAGACGCCGCGATCTATTTGAACGCGGGAAGGATAGAGGGTCGATAACCGGCTGTTTGACCGCTTCCGCTGCCGTCTGGTAACGTAGTTCACACTGTTAAAACCGGCTAGGAGGGTCAAAACCATGAGACTGTCGAAGATAATTATGACTTCACTGGGAATCTTGGCGTTAATGGCAATTGCTGTGATCTCGCTCGCGGCGTTTCAGGAAAGGACAACGCAGCAACAGATCAGGCGGAGGGATCTGGTAGCAGAAAGAGCCCAACCACAACTACAGGAGTCGGAGACGAAGGTGTTGGTCGTTCCGGCCAGCGCGTTCCAACCCTTTGGTGAATGGCACCATTTCGGATATTCCTTTACAAATCACAGCAGTCGCAGTCATTGCGACGCTTATGCTCATCTGTTGTTTCCTGTTCCGAGGGTCAGGATTACTAAAGTCGAAATGCTATGCACCTACGCTGAAGACAACAATATCCAATTTAAGATTTTTAACTCCCGAATGGATTCACAACGAACAGAAGTGTCAGGCTCTGGTGTGAGATATAATCCATTTGAGCTTGAGCCTGTTGTATATATGTCAAGCTTCATACCGCAACCCCAAAATAGAGAACTCCATGCTCGTTTTTCGATGCCCGTTAATGATGTCATTATTGACAATAATAGTGAATATAATTATATGATGGTCCGCATAATACAGGAAAGTCAAAGTTCTCCTCGAGGGTATTTTCTCTGTGCTTTTATCCACTATCAGGAGTTAGAACAGGAATAGACATACATCCGCCTTGCCGCCTCGCCCGGTGCGAAATGCGGATGGGTAAATTAGTGAGGGCTCGGCACTGGCCGAGCCCGTGAACACTTGCCTTGCTTAAGAAGCGGGGCAGACCGGGAATACATCACAAAACTTTTTAGGAGCAGGAAAGCGGACACTCTTAGTCGCTTTCTTTGGTGCCGCTTATTTAATCCCGTATCTTTAATAGCCTGCCTTGAATTCGTCCGAGTCAGTAGACCTGGATCGTGTATTTGCTGGCCATGACGTTGTTGCGCGGCTTTGCGTCAGAGGCGGCCACCTCGACGATCACGTAGTAGAAACCGGGATTGATAATCGCAGGCACTGTGAACTTCATCTTTACCTTTTTATTTTTCCCTGGCGCTAAGGCAGGTATAGCCTTTCCGCCCAGCAGAATGTCTGTATCGTCGAGAGTCCTGTCGGTTGACAGATGGAAATAGACCGTTGTGGGGAGGGAGCTGCCCACGCCGATGTTCTTAGCCCTGGCTATCAGCTTCAGACGTCCGTTTATTATTACAGCTCTCGGAGAAGCCCTCCTGAAAATCGCTTTCAGGTCGAAAGCCAGACCGTATTCCCAGGTATCGCGAAAAGTGCTGGAACCGTCCCATCCTCCGAAGAGTACCGTGACGCCTCGTGCGCTGTCGTAGGCCATAGCATGACCACTACGTGCGGAAGGTCCCGTTGAACTAGTCTGCGCCCAACTGTTGCCGTCCCACTCCCAGGTGTCACCGTGGTATAAGGAACCAAATCTTCCGCCGAAGAGTACCGTCACGCCGCGCGCGCTGTCGTAGGCCATGGCAAGGATTTCGCGGGCTGAAGGTCCAGTAGAGCTTACCTGAGTCCAACTGCTGCCGTCCCACTCCCAGGTGTCACCTTTGTATAAGGAACCAAATCCTCCGCCGAAGAGTACCGTGACGCCGCGCGCGCTGTCGTAGGCCATAGCATGGTAATGGCGTGCAGACGGCCCAGATGTGCTTACCTGAGTCCAAATGCTGCCGTTCCACTCCCAGGTGTCACTTCTATAGCTGGAACCGTTCCATCCTCCGAAGAGTACCGTGACGCCTCGTGCGCTGTCGTAGGCCATGACATGGCCAAAGCGGGCTGAAGGTCCAGTATAGCTCACCTGGGTCCAACTATTGCCGTCCCACTCCCAGGTATCGCCTAATGAGCTGGAAGCGTCCCATCCTCCGAAGAGTACCGTTACGCCGCGCCCGCTGTCGTATGACATTGCATGAAGCCAACGCGCAGAAGGCCCCGTAAAGCTTACCTGGGTCCAACTGCTGCCGTCCCACTCCCAGGTATCACCTTTGAAGTTGCTACTCAATCCTCCGAAGAGGACCGTCACGCCGCGCGCGCTGTCGTAGGCCATGGCATGGTACTCGCGGGCTGGAGGTCCAGTAGAGCTTACCTGCTTCCACTGCTGGGCCTGCACAAGCGTGACGGACAAAGCCGCTACGCATAAAGTACAAATAAGGACTAGGGGTGCTGAGAACGACTGGCTATCCTGCTTCCGTTGACTAGAGGACATAGCGAACCTCCTCCTCACGTATGCAAGCATTCGCATAATTGCTTTGTGACGGAAAGTGTAACACATTCCCACAGGTGAAACGTATCGAACTCTTCGCTTCTCTCTGATACTGGGACGAGGAAGGTTTTTACAGAGCTACGACTACCCGGCCACGCGGTTAAATATAGGTCTTAGATCCCCTGGCTCTGACTAATGAGAACACTACTCCACGTCCCGGACAGGACGTAAAACATAGACGTCGTCCCTGCCGCCCGGCGCACCCCTGACACGTTAGGATACCCGAAGGCCCCTCTGGACATAGCGCCAGGACCCGCCACGTCGGGGATTACCTGGCCCTGATTATGTGTTTCGTTTAGGATGATGATAAGATTCGGGGGAATGAGCTGAGGGGATATCCGATTTGTTCGCTCGAGGATGCAACACGGAGATATCCCGATAAAAGAGTAGCCGGGAGTGCCGGCCATCACTATCAGCAAACCGGTATGCATCGCGTGGCGAAGCCGGACATAGTGGAGTGTGAGCCCCGAGGATGAGCAGCGAGCGCATTTATCTTTCCCCCCCGCACATGAGCGGCGAGGAGCTGAGGCTGGTCGAGGAGGTGTTCGCCAGCAACTGGATCGCGCCGGCCGGCCCCGACATCGAAGCCTTCGAGCACGAGTTCTGCGAAGCTGTGGGGGCGCCACGCGCGGTGGCGCTCAGCTCCGGCACCGCCGCCCTCCACCTGGCCCTGATACTCGTCGGAGTGGAGCGCGGAGACGAGGTTTATTGCTCCACGCTGACCTTCTCGGCCAGCGCCAACGCCATAGTCTACGTCGGGGCCAGACCGGTTTTCGTCGATTGCGACGCGGCGACCTGGAACATGGACCCCGCGCTGCTGGCGGAGGCGCTGGATCGGCGCTCGAAAGCGGGCCGGCTGCCGAAGGCGGTGATCCTCGTCCACCTCTACGGCCAGTGCGCCGACGTCGATCCGATCGTCGAGGCCTGCCGGCGCCACGGCGTCGTGCTGATCGAGGACGCGGCTGAGGCGCTCGGCGCCTCCTACAGGGGCCGGGCGCCGGGGACGTTCGGACGGCTGGGCGTCTATTCCTTCAACGGCAACAAGATCATCACCACGTCAGGCGGCGGGATGCTGGTTTCGGCCGAAAAGGGATTAGTCGAGCGGGCCAGATTCCTGGCCACGCAGGCCCGCGACCCGGCGCCCCATTACGAGCACTCGCAGGTCGGCTACAACTACCGTCTCAGTAACGTGCTGGCGGCCATCGGGCGAGGGCAGCTGCGCGTGCTGGAAGAGCGAGTGCGGGCCAGGCGGAGGATCTTCGATTTCTACAGCAAGTCGCTCGGCGACATGCCCGGCGTCGAGTTCATGCCCGAGGCGCCCTACGGGCGCAGCTCGCGCTGGCTCACCTGCCTGACGATCGACCCGGACGCCTTCGGGGCAAACCGCGAGGATGTGCGCCAGGCGCTGGAGGCCGAGAATATCGAGTCGCGCCCGGTCTGGAAGCCGATGCACCTGCAGCCGGTGTTCGGCGACGCCGAAGTGATCGGCGGCGCCGTGGCCGCGGGGATATTCGAGCGCGGTCTCTGCCTGCCGTCCGGCTCCGGCCTCAGCGAGCAAGAGTTGGAGAAGATTGCGGGCCTCGTCGGAAACTGCCGCCGCAAGTGACCCGGCCGACAATGGGCTACGAGACGGCCTCGCAATGACCAAACGGTAAAATACTTCTAATGTTGGCTCTAACTGCCGTTTCCCCGGTACCGCACGCCTTCGATGCCGTCAAAGTGGGAGTCCTGGGTCCAAATGGTTGCCTCGTGAATATGCGCAGTAGCGAGAATAACTGCATCCGCCATTGGGAGCTTTGAATCGTGGCTGAGCCGAGCGGCGGTGAGTGCGACCGATTCGTCAAGGGCAACCACCTTCCCTCTCTGCATGGCGGCGACGGCTTCGATTGCCGAATCCTCCCCGCGCTGCTGAAGCACGCGCTTGAAAACCTCGTATAAGCAGATGGTCGGTACCAGCAGGCGCTCAATATCTTCCAGCGCGGGAGCGTAAAAACCGGCACCCGGGCCGTCGGCAAAATACTCCAGCCAACCGCAGGAATCGACCAGGTTCATTGCCTGTCGCCTTCTCGAGGCACGTCCGTCTCGATGCCGCTAAGGAAGCCACGCATATCCTTGACGTCCCGCACCGGCACCAGCTCGATGCGGTTACCCACCACGAACACCTGCACCTTCTGACCGGGAGCGATCCCCATGGTCTCCCGAATCCCTCGCGGAATAACCACCTGATACTTCGGCGATACCGTAACGACCTCCATAGCTATCACCTCTTATCGATAGCAATTCTGTAATACGATAGCACCATCGATAAATCAAGGCAAGAATAAACGTCTCGCCCTCGATTTAAACCGCCCATTGCACATATGACTTCGTCGACTGGCTTCAGAACAGTCGAGGCTTCATTGATCTCCAAATAACTAGGTAGAAGTTACTAATAAGTCTCAGGAAGTGTGACAAAACGCACCGTTTGTCGCCGCCACAGCCCTATCCTAATAACATAAGTAGTAAGTTCTTTCTAGAAAATTTGTTGATCAGGCGGGCGGGAAGACAAAAAATCCGGCCGGCCATTGGAGATGAGGGCGCGGTGATGAGACAAATTCAAAGCAGAGTGGCTGTTCTGGCCACAACGATTTTCCTGCTCTCCTTTATCCCGGCCAACTCCATTGCCGAGGAGCATGATGCGCTAGAGGTGCACACACCCGGCGGGCCGCTGGAGATTTCTTCGGCCGGCGTGCTGACCGAAATCGAGCGAGGTGGACTTCTGATCGCCCGCTTCCGCGGTGAGGCGAGCGAGGAGCAGCTACAGCAGCTCCAGGCGGCCGGGATCTCGATAGCCGGTCATCTGGAGGGTAACGCCTACTGGATTCGCTGCGAACCGGGTTCGGACGCGGCCGGCCTTCCTTTTGTGGAGGCGGTGGCCCGCCCCGGTGCGTGGCACAAGATAACTCCCCCCGCGGCTGCTGAGCTCGCCGAACGGTCCGCCGGCGAGAACGTTACGGTCGGGGTATCCTTCTTCG
This sequence comes from uncultured Acidobacteriota bacterium, assembly GCA_964408025.1. Taxonomy (GTDB): domain Bacteria; phylum Acidobacteriota; class DATKUA01; order DATKUA01; family DATKUA01; genus CAYOXX01. Next base: position 5,636 of record CAYOXX010000050.1, read on the forward strand.
AAGGCGTATCTGCAGAGGCGGTGACCACCCTGCTGGGTAGTCTCGGCGGGAGGGCGGTTGAAGACCGCATGCTCTACGGCCGCCGGCTGCACGTCGAGCTGCCCGCCGTCGCCGTTGACGAGCTGGCTGTCTCCGAGATGGTCCGCGCGGTCGAGGCCGGGCCGCGGCAACGGATAGCGGTCAACGCCAGGGCTGCTAAGGCCTCGATGATCCACGCTGCGCGCGCCGACTGGGATCTGAGCGGTACGGGCGTGGCCGGGGCCATCTGGGACGAGGGGAAGGTGGACTCCCACCCGGACCTTGAGGGCTCAGTAGAGCTGGTCGAGCGTCGCGGAAGACCGTCGGAGCATGCGACCCACGTAGCCGGAACCATCGTCGGCAGCGGCGAGGGCAGGAGTGCAGCGCGTGGTATGGCCCCCGACGCCCACCTCTATTCCTTCAATTTCCGGGGGGATATCCCGACGGAGATGGCCGAAGCGATCGATGATCACGATATCGTCTTCGCGAGCAACTCCTGGACGTACGGCAACGGCTGGGGTTATTTCGCCGTGATAGACCTCTGGGTCTGGTTCGGCGACTACTACTTCGGCCACTACAGCGCCGAATCTGCGGCCTACGACGAGCTGGTGCACGAGACCGGGCTGATCATACTCTTCGCCGCCGGCAACGACCGCACCGACGTCGGCACCGATGAGCGTTATCTTGACGTAACGATCGGCCGCGGTTCCGACGAGCCGCACCCGCCGGACGGGCCGTTTCGGACTATCGACACCACCAGCGCGTCCAAGAACGTGATCTCTGTCGGTGCGGTAAACCGTCGGGGCAAGATGACCAGGTTCAGTTCCTGGGGTCCGACCAAGGACGGCCGCGTGAAGCCGGAGATTGTCGCCGACGGCCGCTCGCTGCTGTCCACCGTCCTCGAAGGCGGCTACGACAGGTTCTCGGGCACCAGCATGGCCACGCCGACGGTCGCCGGCGGCGTCGCCCTGCTGGTCGAGCAGTTCCGCAGCGAGCTCAACCGCACACCGTCGGCCGCTGAGGTGCGGGCGATACTGGCGGCCACAGCAACCGACCTGGGAGCCAAGGGGCCGGATTACACCAACGGCTTCGGGATGCTTAACGTCGGCGCAGCGGCCGACCTGATCGGGGCGGCCGCTGACCGCAACCTGATCATCACCAGCATCGTCCGCAAGACGACGAGCCAGCGCACCAGGCGTTTCCGCCTTCGCCTCGGCAGGGGTATCGGCGAACTGAAGATCGCCCTGGCATGGAGCGATCCCCCCGCCCAGCCCAACGCCGAGCTGACGCTGGTAAACGACCTCGACCTGAGGCTCTACAGGGGAGGCTCGGAGGATGCCGAGCTGCCGTGGGTTCTCGACGGCGCCAATCCCTCAGTGCCCGCGACCAGGGGAGTCAATACGGTCGATAACATCGAGCTGTTGCAGGTCGACAACCCGATATCTGGCATCTGGATCATCGAGGTCACGGCCAGCCGCTTGAGCTTGGGTAACGGGCAGTCGTTCGCCCTGGCAGTCTCGAGCGACGAGCCCGACGGCTGCCGGATCGAGGAGATCAGATAGGCAAATCCGCACCGGACTTCGCGCATAAAAAGACCCCGGCGAGGCGTCAACCCCGCCGGGGTTCTTATCAGGCGCTATGCTAACGCGCCGATGGAACCGGATTAGCGGCCGCTCATGAGCGGCGTGCTGCCGGCGCCGTGTTTGGCTTTGAGCAGGTTTTCGGCTGACTCCCAGCGACCGTTCCGCATCCGGAAGATGGTCGGGAGATCTCTGCCGAGGTTCGCCCAGTCGTTGGGAATCGGGAAGTCGTCACGACGCCCGAGGATCAGCTCGAACTGGTTGCGGACATTCCAGGAGCCGTCAGACCGGCGCCAGAAGGCAAGGTCGGTGCGACCGTCGCCGTCGTAGTCGGCCTGGATCGGGATGTCGCCGATCGAGCCGTAAACACGGTTCAATCTGGGCTTCTCAACCCACTCACCTTGTGCCTCGTCGTAAACGGCCACGCGCCACTCGCCGGTGACGACGTCGAAGATGGCAAGATCGGTGCGGCCGTCGCCGTCGTAATCACCCGGCACCGGCACGTCTCCGAACTCGCCGAAGTCGATCGTGGTGATCATGTCGGCAGGAGCCTGAGCCTCGAAGAGGCCGTGAATGAACCATTCGCCGGTGGTCGGACGGAAGAGGCCCGGGTCGGTGGTGCCGTCGCCGTCGAAGTCGCCGGGAACCGGGATGTCGCGCTTCTCGCCGAACCTCCTGAGGTTGAACTGGCCGTCGACGCGGTACATCCCCGTGCTCTCGCGGTAGATGGCGAGGTCGGCGATGCCGTCGCCGTCGTAGTCACCCGGCGCCGCGATGTCGTCGCGCTTGCCGAACTTGCGCTCGAGGAAGACTGCGGCCGCCGGCGCGGAGCCGACTAAGCCGGCTTCGGCGACCGACCAGACGCCGGAGCGGCCGTTGAACACAGCCAGGTCTTCGGTGCCGTTGCCGTTGTAGTCGTTGAAGTGGATGATCAGAGGCCGGACGTACTCGCCGGTCTCCCGAGTCACGACGTTGGCACGGATGCGGCTGCCCTGCAGATCGGGCAGGATCCAGCCGGGAGCCACCTTGAACTGGATGCCGATCGGTCCGGGAGACAGGCCGTGGACGATGTCGCCGCTCTCCAACCAGGTGCCGGAGCCGGCCGGGCGCCACATGGCGCCGTCGGGGATTACTTCATCCTCCGGGTCGATGAAGACCTGCAGGCTGCCGGTCGGGTTAGCCTCGTAGACGCCGGTTGTTTCCGCGCGCTCGTTCGCGAAGACCACAACAGCCCTGCTGCTGGGGGTTGCCCAGCCGCTAATGCCCTTGAACTCGACGGTGTAGGTGCCGACCAGAACATCAACGATAGCACCGGCGCTGCGCCAGCCTCCTGTACCAACAATGCGCCATTGCGCGCCGTCAACTATAGCCCCAGGCGGTTCGATGAAGGCCCGGATCTGTCCGGCAACATGTGCAACGTTGATCGTCACGGTGCCGGGACCGGGGGTGCAGGCCACATAGGTTGAGGTATCGGAGAAGGTGGAAACCGCGCCGGTGGTGGTGCTGGCGCCGACCACAGCCCAACCCCAGTTGAGAGTGTAGTTGAAGGTGACGTCGGCGGGAGCGGTGAGGCCGGTAACAGGGTTGGCGGAATCCCATGAACTAAGAGCAGTCGGGTTGGAGAAGACGGCGTTGACTTGGTATGTGACGTTGACCGTCACGGTGCCGGGACCGGTGGTGCCGGTAACGGTTAAACCGGAGTTGTTATAGGCTGTGAGCCCACCGCCGGTGGTGCCGGGATCGGCGCCGTTGACTGTCCAGCCGGAGTTGAGAGTGTAGTTGAAGGTGACTGGGTCGCCGGACGATAGACCCGTCACGGGATTCGGTGCCGATATGGTGCCGGCAGACGGATCGGAGAAGACTGCGTCGATTTCGTAGGTGACGTTGATCGTCACGGTGCCGGGACCGGTGGTGCCGGTTACGTAGGTGTTGTCGTCGTCGGCCGTCGTCACCGTACCGCCGGCGGTGCTGCTGGCGCCGGTGACTGTCCAGCCGGGGTTGAGTGTGTAGTCGAAGTTGACGTCAGCGCCCGCTGGGAGGCCCGTCACTGGATTGGCGGAATCCCATGAAGCGCGGGCATTATCATCGGAGAAGACGGCGTCGACTTCGTATGTGACGTTGATCGTCACGGTGCCGGGACCGGTGGTGCCGGTGACGGTCGTAGAGGTGTTGCTGAAGGTAAATACCGTACCGCCGGTGGCTCCGGGACTGGCACTTACGACTGTCCAGCCGGGGTTGAGTGTGTAGTTGAAGGTGACGGGATTGCCGGATGATAGGCCCGTCACGGGGTTGGCGGAAGTCCATGAACTGACAGCAGCCGGGTTGTTGAAGACCGCGTTGACCTGGTATGTGACGTTGATCGTCACGGTGCCGGGACCGCTGGTGCCGGTTACGTAGGTGTTGTCGTCGTCGGCCGTCGTCACCGAGCCGCCGGTGGTGCCGGGACTGGCACCTGTGACGGTCCAGCCGGGGTTGAGTGTGTAGTCGAAGTTGACGTCAGCGGGCGCCGTGAGGCCCGTCACGGGATTGGCGGAAGTTATCGTGCCGGCAGACGGATCGGAGAACTGCGCGTTGACGCTGTAGGTCGCCGCCGTTGTGTAGTCACCATTGGTACTTTTGTACTTACAACAATACGAAAGCGTAAGGGTGCGATCGCTAGGGGTATCGTACCCGGCTACAGAACTGAACGTAATAGTATAGGTCTTCCCGGACATGCCGCTATAGCTGAGGCCGGATAATGTGTATCCGGTACCGTCGGAAGGCAAGGTTATCCAGCCGCTGTTATAGCTACTAGACCTGTAAACTCTGAACTGCGCACCTGTTGGCGATCCGGGTACGCTGTCTGTCGAGCCGGAGACGGTAATACAGCCTGGTGGGAGAGTCCAGTTGCCCGTTTCTGATTTATTTTGACCATCCTTCAGACTTACCGAATCACTACCAGGTGTAGTATACCCAGCGACAGTGGAATATGAGACTGTGAACGTCCTTGAGGAATATTTGCGTGTAGGAACCGTTATGGCAGTTCCAAAGTCGCTCCTCCAGCCGCTGTCAAAAGACCAGCCGGATCCACTTCCAGTAATTCTATACTGAGCGGTTGCCGGCGGAGGGGGAGAGCCATTGGTCTGTCCATAAACCGTAATAGTTCCGTCGGCTGTACTTCCTCCTTCCGCCTGGGCGGTGAAAAACAGCGTTGCCAGAAGAACGAGGGCAAAGATTGGCAAAGCTGTTCGCCATCCCCCAGCAATTACTTTTAGTTTACTCATTTAACCTACCTCCTTCAGGAATGATCCCCCATGTTTACGACCCGCGGAGCAAAGGCTCGCGGTAAAAGCCGGTCGCCAGGCCGCCGGTTTTCGTTCTCAGATACCTGAGAATGGCCAGGCGATTGGACCCGTTTGCCACTGCTAAGGAGGCTGAGCCCTCTCTGTGCCCCGCAGAATCCGCAGTGGGCTGGTAAATTCAACCGCAACGAAGCAGGATTCCGGGACCTCCGGGTCCCGCTCGGTGCGAATAACTTCCCCCCTCGTTCGAATCCGCAAAGGAGGGGAGGATTCCCTGTCGCCCTTGGCCCGAGGTCGGGTCAGGCGCCCGCTCGGGGCGTCGATGCGGAGTTGCAACTCGGTGCCCGTGGATACACAGTTTTTGCAGTGTAAAAAGGCTCCGCCGGCGCTCAAGTTGATGAATCTCCCTCTCTCCTTCTGCGGCTCACCGCCGAACTCGTACTCGAAACTCACCGGCAAGCCCAGGTCGAACCGTTCGTAGCGACGGCGCTCCCCCCCGGGCTCCCGGCTCTGAAGCATGTATTGTTCCCTTCAGTCTTTAGAATAAAAGCTCGGCTCCCGGCAAATCTACGTACGCAGCGGCGGAGATGCTATAGGCAGAAATAATCATTTTGGGGATGATTTTTTCGACCGGTTAGTGACGTAACTCTCGCGCCCGGGTAATAATAAATAGTGATCCCAATTTAATTATGTCCTCAACATCTAGTAATTGCTCCCGCTGAGGGTAGCGCATAGTGTTATGGCAGGGGAGGCCGTCGCGAATACCCCGCCTGGGCGTTAAACGCGGCGCCTAAGCGGGTTGCGCTCGAAATGGCCGTGGGTGATGTGCTGAGTGTAGAGGATGCCGCGCTGGCACCTGTCGGCCGATGACGGCTATTCTATTTCGATCATCTTATGGCTGATAGCGTAATGGATGGCGTCGATGCGGCGGTTCACCTCCAGCTTGCGATAAATATTGTAGATATGGCTCACCACCGTGTAGTAGCTGATGCCCAGTTTTTCGGCTATGTCCTTATTGCGGTAGCTCTGGGCGATGAGCTGAAGAATCTCTTTCTCCCGCGCCGTGAGTATTGATTGTCTCTCCTCTATGGTCGCTTCGGTCGGCGTGAATTCCCGGTAGTTTTCAATGACCTTCTGCATTGCCGCCCTCGGATGCCATAGCTCTCCGCTGGCGACTGCGTTTATGGCCGCGGGGAAGAGACTGAAATCCTCTTCCTTGGAGATGAAGCCTGACACGCCTGCCTTTATCATCTCCTGTTCCATTTTTTTCGGCGCCTGCATGCAGGCGACGATTATCGGCAGGCTCTTGCGACGCCTTGCCAGCTCCCGAATATCCGCAACCTCGATGTCGCCCGATTTGGAGAAGGCGAAGACCACGACATCGGGATTCAGCCTGTTCAGGAGACTAATGTCATATTCATCATAGTATTTTACATATTTACAATCGATCCCGTTACCGTCCAGTAAATCTTTCAATGCGGTTTTCATTAAATAGCTACTGTAGACTATCACGATTCTATATGCAAGGCTAGAATCTACTCGCTCTTTCTGCTGCTTGCTCCTGGCCAGTGAATTGTATTTCTCGTGGGCGACTTCAATCTGCTTCTTATAGCCGGCTTCGAGAAGCTTGCGCGCGGTAATATCGCGGAAGTCGAGGCCGACGATCACCTTGCCGCTTTTGACTACGGGAAAGCAGCTGATGCTGACGATGAATTCCTCTTCGTCCTGACACGTCAAAGTGAACTCAACTTCCAGGAAAGACTTGAGAGACTTTACTGTTCTCTCTACAAGTGCGGAGTACTGCTCGCGGTCCTTGTCGGCAAAGATCTCGTGAATCGAGCGGCCGAGAAGGCTATCGGCATCGTCGTAGTTCAAGCTCGCCAGCGCGGCCCGGTTGGCATAGAGGATTTCTCCATCCGCCTTGTGCAGGACGATTGCATCGGCAGAGTTTTCTACAACCTCGCGGAAATCTATACTGATATCGCCCGCTTCAGTTTTATCACCCCCACCCATCGTCCCAATAGGGATGTTCTGTTTATTAGTCACCCCAACACCTAGTGGGATAGATACCTGCCCCGTTATATTTGTAGTTTGCGAAGTATCCCATATGATCCTCAAACTATCAAGCCCAACATAGTGTGTCGTCAGAATCACCAAGTAACATTCCGTGCTATACCGGACTTGCGGTTACCGCCTTCTCACACGCCGTGTGAGGGTGTATAATCGATCTGCGACTATCCAAGCTCGAGCACGCAAGAGGAATTGAGGGGGGCTGGTGAACCTGTCTGATCGCCAGAGTCCCTGTTCACTTCTTACTTACGTGGCGGTCTGTTATAGTTGGTGAGGCAATGCTTACCGCTTTTAGGATAATAGTCCTGGCGTGCCTGCTCGTCATCGTTCTCTGCTGCCCGGCGTTCGCCGCGACCCAGGAGGACGACGAGGAGGCGCGCCGGGAGGCGAGTATCGCGGCGCACGTTGTGGGGCTGTACCACATCAAATCGTTCTCGGAGATTAATGCACGGCGTTTGGATTTCGGCTTCGTGGGCCTGGAACTGGCCGAGGGGGTTCACGGCGGCGTGCTGAACCTCGATTTCGGTCTCGATGCGATCGACACCGGCGTCACTTTTTCCTTCTATATAAACAACCGCGCCTACGGTTCGCCGGCCTGGGACGGCTTCGCCCTGCCGCGGACGAGCCTCAACCAGGACCCAATAACCGGCTGGTACTGGTGGGAAAACAAGACCCGCTGAATCGGCCCCGCCCCTCCGCGATTCGGCGATTCTACGAATTGACATCCTAAAGAGTGGGGATTATCTTGGGCTTTCGCCACCGGAGCACGAGTATCTGATATAAGTTTTCGGTGCCGAGCGCGCAGCAATATCCAATCGGTGCCGTCACCGGATACCGCCAATTTGATCGCAACTCAGGGGGATCGACACGATGCGTAAGGGAATCAACCTGACGGCGGCTTTAACCGCGATAGCACTAATTTCGGGTTTCGCGACCGCGTCCTCAGCGCAGCAGGAAGACCGGCTCCTGGCGATCGTGGAATCGTTCCTGCAGGCGGACGACTGGCATTACTCGCGCGTCGAGGACACGACCATCCTCAGCATGGGCTTCCGCGGAAACAACGGCACCTGGACGTGCTACGCCCGGACGCGCGAGCAAGAAGAGCGGTTCATCTTCTACTCGGTCCTGTCCACCAACGTGCCCGAGCACATGCGCCTGGCTGCTGCGGAGTACCTGACACGCGCCAACTACGGCATGTTGATCGGCAACTTCGAGCTGGACTTCAGCGACGGCGAGGTCCGCTACAAGACGAGCATCGACGTCGAGGGCGGCACATTGACGCACAAGATGATCGAGAACATGATCTACGTAAACGTGCTGACGATGGACCGCTACCTGCCAGGTCTCAACCGCGTGGTCTACGGCAACGTCTCGCCCCAGCTGGCGATCGCTGAGGTAGAAGGCCAGTAGAGCTCGCCGACCACAACCTCAGCTTACAACCCTTTTGCGCTCGAGGGATTCCGCCTGGCGGGGCGTGAATCACTCGATCACGCGCATGATAACCGGCTCGTATTTGCCGGAGCGCTCGAAGCGGGGCGAGAGGAGCCGGATGACCAGCGCGACGAGTGCGAAGGCGGCCGCCCCGATGGCGAAGCCGACCCACTCGCGCGCGGGCCAGCCGAACTCGTCGGCCAGGAGGTAGCCAACGACGATACCCGCGACGAAGGCGAGCGCGGGCAGAGTGAAGAGCAGGAACGAGGCGGCCACCACCGCCGCCGGCCGCAGACCCAGCTCCACACGCTGCCCCACCGCCGCGCGCGTCTCGTTGCGCACGGCGACCAGGCGACCCCCGCCCGACAGCACCGCGCAGCCGGACCGGGCGGCGCACGTCTCGCAGTCGCTCGGCTTCTCGATCAGCACGTAGGCGACGGCGCCCTCGAGGCGCTGGACGCGCCCCGCCTGGCAAACCAGATCGGACCCGGAGTCCATGGATCCCCTTTTCCCGAACCGTCCACGAGTATAGCGCAGTCCGGAGCATGGGGTCAGGCCACGCGCATGAGCTTTCGGTCAACTCTAGACTAGTGTATACAGCGTGAGCGATCGAAATAAATCCTGTACACGAGATTCCGGAAATGGCCAAGAGGATTTTCTACGGCTGGTGGGTTGCGTGGGGCGGCTTCCTGGCGCTGGTCGTCGTCATGGGCCTCGTCAACGGCACTTTCGCGGTCTTCTTCGAGTTCCTGGAGGAGGGCGAGGGCTGGAGCCGTGGCTGGATCTCGACCGGCTTCGCGGCCTACGTGGCGACGGCGGGCCTCATCTCGCCGCTGATCGGCTGGCTGATCGACAGGTTTGGAGCGCGGGCCGTGATGGCTGCCGGGTCGGTTGTGGTGGCCGCTTGCCTGGTAGTCCTGTCACAGATGCGGGATCTCCAGCATTTCATACTCACCATGGTTGCCCTCGGCGTCGGCACGACGGCCGTAAGTTTCATCCCGGTGCAGAAACTGGTGGCCACCTGGTTCGTGGCGGCGCGGGGGACGGCGATGGGATTGGCGATGGCCGGGGGGCCGCTGGGCGCGGCCGTGACGCCCTACCTGGCGCGTTGGATGTTCCCGGAGATCGGCTGGCGCGCGTCGTACGCCGTCTACGGCCTGGCGCTCGTCCTGCTGCTGGCGCCGTTGATACTGTTCGTGATCCGCAACCGGCCGTCCGACTTCGGCCTCCTGCCCGACGGCGCCGCCATGGAACCTGCCACGCCCGCTGCCGGGGAAAGCGAGGCCGAGGCGCCCGCCGGCGCGCTGAGACTGAAGAGGGCGCTCCTCTCCCCCACTTTCATCTTTTTCTGCTTCGTCGGCCTGCTTACCGCCCTGGGCTCCGGGGCGCCGCCGCTGCACTTCTTCGTCTTCGCCCGCGATCGCGGCTTCGACCTGACTTCCGCCGCCACCGTGATCAGCATTTTCTCGGTAGCCAGCGTTCTCGGGTCGCTTCTCTTCGGCTGGCTCGCCGGCCTGCTCGACAAGCGGATCACGATCGCCCTGGTCAACGTCCTGGTGGCGGCCAGCATCGGCGTCATGCTGGTACCCTGGCAGCCGTGGCTGCTGTTCGCCGCCGTCGGCTTATTCGGTATCTGCTGGGGCGCGCTGTTCGTCGTCTGGCCGATGCTGCTGTCGGAGGTGTTCGGAGTGCGGATATTCGCCGCCCTGATGGGCGTGATCACCGTGCCGATCACGCTCGGCTGGGCCGCAGCGCCGATACTGGCCGGCATCGACCACGACGTCAACGGCAACTACCTGCTGAGCTTCGGCGGCCTGGCGCTGCTGATCGCCGCCGCGGGTGTGCTGATCGCCAGCGTCCGCCCCGCTCCACCGGCGGAGGAAAAGGTCAGTTCCCACCCTTAAATTCCCGTGCGATCTAATGAGGCCATATAAGAATCGAGGGATTAGTTCACTAATCCCGCGTGCGGGCTAAATGCCCGCGCCTACGGTTTGCAGGTGCAGCGCGCGGGCTAAATGCCCGCGCCTACGGGGTACCGGTGCGGCGTGCGGGCTAAATGCCCGCGCCTAAGGTATGCAGGTGCAGTAATACTGATTATCCAATATAGGCTCTCAGCCGGTTTCGATTTCGCTGATGTTCAGACTACTGAGGTCGATCTGGCCAAGGCCGTGTTGGTGCGCTAAGCGGATCATGTGAATCTCGGTGGCGTTGAGTCCCAGGAGCGCAGCGCAGTAGGAGTCGACTGCGACGCGGTCGGTTCCTGCGACGACTCGCTGCGGCCTGGCGACGTCACCGGGTCCCATCGGTCCGTTGCTGGTGAGGACCTCCATGGCGTCCGCTATGTAGAGGTCAGCCGGGCGCGCGGCGGTATTGAGGTCGGCGATACACTGCCCCATGTGAACGGCGTATTCCGCCCCATAGGTCGGGTGGAAGGGACGGTTGTCCTCGGGGTGCGAGGCGCCCATGTAGTTCTTCAGCGAACAGGTGAAGCTACTGCCGGCGTGGTGCTTGGAGATCGGCATGTTGATGAAGACGTCGGATTCGTACAGCGATTTGATGACGCGGATCTGTCGGAGGATCACTCCCCTCGGGACCTCGATAGTCGCCCACTGCCCCGCATTTTCGTGATCCGAGTAGACGAGAACGGCGCCGCAGTCCACGACTTGCTGATGCAGGTTCAAGCGATCCCAGAAGCGCTGCGGATACCATGTAAGCCAACGGACCTCGGTGGCGCCCGCCTCCCTGCACATGTCCGCTACCGTCCTGACGATGGCCAGATCGATGGACGCGCCGGGAGTGGGTATCTGCACGTTGGGGAGCAGGGCCACCGTCTGCCCGGGGCTGACGAAGTGGCCCATACCTCCAAGCGCCTCGACTGCAGCCCTGGCGTTGGCGGCCGCGTCGGCGCCGCCGGCCACTGCGATGTCGCGAGTATGCTGTGTCGATACGAATGCGCGCGCACGCAAAGCGGGTGCCGCCAGAGCGCCCGCGGCGGCGCCGGCGACGAATGTGCGCCTCGAAATCTTTCTCTTGTTCACCTCGCCCTCCCCATGTTTCATCTGTTACCTCCTGGGTCGATTTCCATCCGCCTTCGGCGGACGACAGACAGGAATGTCTGTCCTACCTAAAAGATGACAGGCAGGAATCCGCCTTCGTTAAAACTTCTGCGGACTAGTTCGCCATAGCCTTGGCGGCGGCGAACTATCCCACCAAGCTTCTGACAGACATGAAACTCGACCGCCGGCGGCGGATGAGAAGTAGCGAAACGAAGGCGCCGCATCAAGCTTAACTACGCGATTCAGAGTCGTCAGCCGGTTTCGATCTCGCTGATGTTCAGATTGCTGAGGTCGATCTGGCCGAGGCCGTGTTCGTGCGCCAAACGGATCATGTGGACCTCGGGTCCGCCGAGGCCGAGTATGGTGGCGCAGTATGAGTCGACGGCGACGCGGTCGGTTCCGGCGACGACGCTCTGCGGATTGGCGATGTCGCCGGGCCCAAACGGTCCGTTGCTGGCGAGGATGACCATGGCGTCGACGACGTAGAGGTCGGCCGGCCGGGCGACGGTGTTGAGGTCGGCGATGCACTGCTCCATGCGGACGATGTCTTCTCCCTCGAAGGTCGGGTGGAAGAGTCGGTTGTCCTCGGGGTGTGAGGCGCCCATGTAGTTTTTGAGGGTGCCGGTGAAGCGGCTTCCGATGTGGTCCTTGACGATCGGCATGCCAATTAAGACGTCGGCCTCATATAGCGCCTTGTAGATACGTATCCGCTCGAGTATGACGCCCCTGGGGACCTCGAAGGTCTCCCAGAGCTCGGGATCTTCGTGATTGGAGTAGACGAGGACGGCGCCGCTGCCCTCGAAGTTCGAGCTCAGGTTGGCGCGGTCCCAGACCCGCTCGGGTAGCCAGGTGAGCCAGCGAACTTCAGTCGCACCAGCCTCCTTACACATGTCCACGACCGCCCTGACGATGGCCGGGTCGGTGGAAGTGCCGGGATGGGAGCCCTGCGCGTTGGGCAGCAGGGCCACCGTCTGCCCGGCGCTTACGAAGGCGCCCATGCCTCCCAGTGCTTCGACCGCGGCCCTGGTGTTAGCCGCCGCGTCGGCGCCGTGGGCTACCGCGATGTCGGGGCTCTGCTGCGTAGGAAAGAATGCGCGCGCGCGCAGAGCGGGAACCGCCAGCGCGCCTGCGGCTGCGCCGGCAACGAATGTGCGCCTCGAGATTTTTCTATTGCTCATTGCATCCTCCCTCCGCCTGCGGCGGATGACAGACAGGAATGTCTGTCCTACCGTGCTTGCGCGGCGGATGACAGACAGGAATGCCCGTTAGGGCGCGCCTTGGTGGGTCTGTCCCACCGGTTTGAGCCTGCACCATCATTTGACAGGCAGGAATGTCTGTCCTACCAAGGTGTAGCGTCGGGCTTCAACCCGACTAGGCAGCCTAATCCGCCACGGCGGACCGCCGCTACAGTTCTCCAGAGACTCCGTAGCTAATCTGCGGAGCTGCTCAAGATTCTCCCAGCCGCTTCCGATGGCGATGATAACAATCCGCCCCTCCGTGCAGGCCCTCAGGTTTTCGCCCCTCGGGCCAGTGACGGTCAGCCGGTCCCCATCGAATGCAACGTCCGCGGCGCCCGCGCCCTCCGCCCTGGAGGCGGCTTCCGACAGCGCCGCGGCAGCGGCGTCCTCTTCGGTCCAGCGGAGGAGCAGCAGTGCGCCCTCGGACCCGTCCGGTAGAAGGTAACGAGCCGTCGCGCACTCCGACCAGCCGGAGACGAGCCTGGCGGCGAGGATTGAAACGTTGTGGAGGGCGATCGGCCCCACCAGGTGCTTCTCGCTTCCGGGCCTGCGTTGCCCGGCCGGTAGGGCTGCCATCAGCGGCGGCACGGTGCCGCCGGCGGGGAGCTTTTCGGCCAGCGCCCTCCCGAGGCCAGCGAGAGCCTCTCGGCAGCCCTCGAACTCACTCTGGGCCGTTACGGCGACATAGTGGCGGCCGCTCCAGAAGACCAAGTAGTACTGGGCGAGGGCGCCGCCGTCGCCCAGGGCGAGCTCTTCGGCCTCGTCGCCGCGCATGAAGCTGTAGAGGCCGTAGGCGTCGGAATCCAGGCTGTAGACCTCGACGCTGATGACGTTATCGTCGCGTCTGTAGTCGCGCAGGGCGACCTCCCGGAAGCCGTACTCGAGGTAGATGTCGGCGCCGCCGTCGATGTAGAGAAATAGCTCGTCGCCCCGGAATAACTCAGCATCGCCGAGTGCGGCCCAATCGCCCAGCTCGTCGGGGAGGAGTTCGGTAGGTTCATGCGCGGCGACCGTTTGAGCAAGGGCGACAAGCAGTGCGGCAAGTAGACAGATCGAACGAATCATAACAGCACCTGACTATTAAACCAATTTTATACCCGGCATCCTGAAAACCGGAAGGGCAAAGGAATCAAAACTTATTCTAGCAGACGGATGAAATCCGGACTTTGTTCCGGCCCGAGCTTATAGAGCTGCCCGTTTCACGGAATTCGGATCTCGGGTTTTTAAAGCGCAGTGTTGCATCGCTCCCTGCGGGGCTTACAATACCGGTCATGACCCGGTTCTCCCGAAAAAGCTATTCCCTGGCGCTGCTGGTCGCTTTCTTCATGGTAGGCTTCGCGGCGATCGTGGCGCAGGTGGTGCTGACGCGCGAGTTCCTGGTGGTGCTCTACGGCAACGAGCTTTGCATCGGCGTCATCCTGGCCTCCTGGCTGCTGGGTATCGGCCTGGGCGCCTGGTTGGGAGCGCTGACGGCCGACCGCTTCGGCTACGCGCGCGGTATCTTCATGGCCGGCCTGGCGGCGCTGGCCCTGGCGCTGCCGCTGCAGATCGCGGCTGTGCGGGGGGCGCGCGGCCTGCTGGGGGTCGGCGCGGGGGAGATGATTTCCCTGCTCGCCATGCTGACCTTCTGCCCGCTGGTTACGGCTCCCTCGAGCCTGCTGGTCGGCTTCCTGTTCCCCTTCGCCGGGCGCCTGAGCGCCGAGGCGCGCGGCGAGGCGGTAGCGGGCGTGGCTGAACTCTACATCGCGGAGTCGGCCGGCAGCCTCGCGGGCGGCCTGATCTTCACCTTCCTGCTGGTCGAGCTGCTGCTGCCGCTGCAGGCTGCACTCCTCAACGCCGCGCTGATGGCCGTCGGCGGCTTCGCCGTGGCGCTCTCCGTCGAGCGGCCGGTCCTGCGGAGAGCGGCGGCGGGGCTGTTCCTGGCGGCCGTAGTCTTCGCGGGTCTCGCGCTCCCGAACGTGGCGGTCGACTGGGATCGCCGTCTGGCGCTGATGCGGTGGCGCCAGAACGCCGGCGAGATCGAGCCGGTGGCGACGGCTGATTCCCGCTTTCAACACCTCGATGTGGGCCGGATCGGGGAGCAGTTCAGCGTTTACTTCAACGGTAGCGTCGCCGGCTACGCACCGGCCGACTTTTCACACGCCCAGCTTACCCACTTCCTGCTGGCCCAGCACCCGAACCCGAGGACGGTGCTGCTGATCGGCGACGGCACGGAAGGTATGCTTCCGGCGCTGCTGGAGCACCCGCTCGAGCGGCTCGATTACGTACTGCTGGACGACGAGGTTCTGCGGCTGACGGCACCGTTGAAGTCGGATGAGCAGCTGGAGGCGCTGCGGGACAGCCGCCTCCACGTCCACTTCGGCGACGGCCGGGGGTTTTTGCGCTCGACTGCGCGGAGATTCGACGCGATCGTCACGCTCGTGCCGCCGCCCTCGACGGCCATGCTCAACCGCTACTACACCGTCGAGTTCTTCCGCGAGGCGCGGTCGCATCTCACTGCCGGCGGAGTATTTATCATTTCGCTGCCGATGACGCCCGGTCACATCGGCGGCATAGTCGGCGCCTACGTCGGCTCGATAGCGGAGGCGCTCAGTGAAACCTTCCCCGAGATTATCTACAGCTACGACCCGCGTGACTTCGCCCTCTGCGCCTCGCGGCCGGGCGCTGTGACCGCCGACCATGTCGAGCTGGAGCGGCGCTGGCGCTCGCGTGGCATCTCGACGCCGTATTTCCACGAATATCTTTTCCGTGCCTGGATGCTTCCTGAGAGGATTGCCTCGCGGAAGGCAGAGATCGAGTCGCTACCGCCCGCGGGCCGCAACACCGACCTGCAGCCGACCGCCTACCTCTACAGGCTGCTGATCTGGAATCGCACCGCAGGCGGCGACCACGCAATCGCCGACGCAATCAACGGCGCAATCCTGGCCCTGCGCCGCGCGTCTATCTGGCCGGCGGCGGCACTCGTTGGCGTCCTCCTTGCCGCCGCCCTGATTCTGAGGCAGAAACGGGAACGGCCCGCCGAGCGCTGCATCAGCCTGGCGGTGGTCGCCACCACCGGCTTCTGCGCCATGGCGCTCGAGATCCTGGTGATCTTCGCCTACCAGAACCTGTTCGGCTACGTCTACCACGAGATCGGCCTGATCGTGGCCGTCTTTATGGCGGGGCTGGCCGCCGGGGCCTGGACCGGCCGGAGAATAATGAGCCGGCCGGGCCGCTCGCCGCGCCGGCCGCTGTTGGCGATGGAGGCGGGAATGATTGCTGTTTGCCTGCTCGTGCCGGCGGCGGCGGGGCTGGGAGGAACGCTGATCGCGGGTGCGCCGGGCGGGCGCTTCGTCCCTATCGGGCTCCTGGCGCTGGCCGGGTACCTGACCGGCGCGGAGTTCCCGCTGGCGGTGGCTTTCTACATGCGGCGGCGCGCGGAAGCCGTAGGCGCGGGCGCCGGCGCCGTCGACTCGGCCGACCACCTCGGCGCGGCGCTGGGGGCGGCGCTAACCGGCGTGCTGCTGGTGCCGATCTTCGGGATCTGGAGCGCCGCCCTCCTGCTCGTCTGTCTCAAGGCCGCCTCGGGCGCCCTGGTTCTGAGAAACTGATACCCGGTTTGCGGTTTGTGTGAGAGGAAGCGAGGTTGGTGGCGTCGAGAATGTTTTTATTTTCGCAGTGCTTCGGCGATTTCGGCCGCCCCCAGGCG
>CAYOXX010000051.1:0-19491 GCA_964408025.1 uncultured Acidobacteriota bacterium
AACTATAAGTGACTCATTTTGAATAAGATATGAAAATAGTTGACTATCTCTGCTTTTCTCAGCAGACCCTGATGCCGGCGTAGCCTACCACCTGCGAGCGGTCGCCGAAGATGTCGCCGGAGGTGGCGTACTTGACCAGCTCGGCCTCCTTCGCTCCGAGCTCGAGGGCGGCTACCAGCGCGGCGGCCACCGGCGCGGCGCCGCACATGCTGATCCGCTCCCGCTCGACGGTCTCCAGCAGGCCGCGGGGATCGAGCTCGAGGATGCGGTCGATCGCCTTGCGGTCGATCTTGCGCGCGGTCTCGTCGGGCAGGTAGTGGCTCATGTCGGTGCTGGCCACGATCAGCGCATCCTCGCCCGAGCTGCGTATCGACTCGGCGATAGCCGTGCCGATCTCCTCGAGGGCGTCGAAGCTGCGGGTGGCGAGGCAGATCGGCACGAAAGCGGGATCTTTCGCCAAGCGAACAATAAACGGAAGCTGCACCTCCAGCGAGTGCTCCCGCTGGTGGGCGAGCGGGTCTTCCTCGATCGCCGCGCAGCGCCCGGCTATCTCGCCGGCCAGCGCCTCGTCCACCGGAACTTCGGCGCCGGGGATGCTCCAGGCGCCGCCCGTCAAGATCGCCGCGGCGGCGCCCATGCCGGTGTGGTTCGGGCAGAGGATGACGAAGCGGCGCGGCATCTCGACGCTCGAGAACACGGCGCCGGCCACGTGGCCGGAATATACGTAGCCGGCGTGCGGGCAGACGACCGCAAGGGCGCGCTTTCTCTCGGCCCCGGGCACGAGATACGACTCGACCTCGGCGACGAGCGCTTCCTCGCTGCCGGGGTAGAACTGTCCGGCTACTGCAGGCGTCCTGATCATCGCTCGTTTCCCCCTATAACAAAATCGCTATGCGAGCGTCGGCGCGGGCCTGCTCGAGCCAGCGGTCCACCTCGTCACTGATGATCCTCTCGCCGAGCAGGATCTCGAGCCGGCCGCGGACCGCCTCGAACGGAGGCGGCACCGATCCCGGATTCTCCTCCAGCCAGGACGAGGTCCACTCGCCCTCGTAGAACTCCCGCAGGCGACCCTCTTCAATCTCAGTATAGCGCCGAAAGCGGTAGTTGACGAACCGCAGAACCAGCATCCGGCGCCGCAGCATCGAGCGCAACCCCTCCTCGGTTAGGCCGCGCCGGCGCAGCTCCTCTTCAAACACCTCCTGGGTCGGGAACCGCCCCGTGAACTCCGCCATCGCCTCGTCGACCTCCTCGGACCTGACGGTGAAGATCCTCAGGCGCCGAACCTCCTGCATGACCAGCGTCTGGTTGATCAGCGCCTCCAGGTTGGTGCGCATCAGCTGCGGCAGGTTGGCGCCGGCCAGCAGCTCCGGCGGCAGCGACTGGCGCACCTCGCTGAGCATGATCGGCTCGTCGTCCACAACGGCCACGACCCTGTCCGCCAGCCGCTGCTGCGGCGCCAACGATAGCAGGGCGAATAGAACGACGCTAAAACGCTTGGCCGACATTGAAGAACACCTTATGGTCGGAAGTGCGCAGGCTCGTGCCGAAGTCTACCCGCAGCGGTCCCAGGGGCGTCCGGTAGCGCAGTCCGAAGCCCACCGAGTGCGTCAGGTCGCCGAGGGTGACGTCGCCGACGCGTGGGTAGACGTTTCCTACGTCGTAGAACAGCACCCCGCCCACGCCCATCAGCAGCGGGAAGCGGAGCTCGAGGTTGCCGACCAGCATCGCGTCGCCGCCGAGCGGGTAGCGCTCGCCGCCGTTACAGAACTCCGAGCCGGCATTCGGCCCAACCATGTCGAGGCCGAAGCCGCGCAGCGTCGTGCTGCCGCCGGCGAAGAAGCGCTCGCTGATCGGCACGTCCTCGGTTCCGGAGAATGGGTGCGCCAGGCCGACGCGCAGTCCCGCCGCCAGCACTGTGTCGGGGAGCACCTCCTGGTAGGCGAAGACCTGCACAAGCCCCTTAACGTAGTCCACCTCGCTGCCCAACCAGCTCGGCGAGTACTGCATTATGGCGCTGGCCACGGAGCCGGAGCGCGGATAGAAGAGGTCGTCGCGGGTGTCCCGCGACAGCACAGCACTCAGCAGCGAGAGCCGCACGTCCTGGTCGAAGCGGCTGATGTAGACGCCGGGCTGGACGTCGTAGAGGCCGATGAGCTTGAACTGGTAGCGGCCGCTAAAGTCCCAGTCGCCCCAGCGCATGCCGACGCTCTCGATCAGCAGACCCTCGCGGCGGGCCTTGAAGCTGGGCCTCTCGACCTCCTCGTAGAAGAGGCGCACGTAGTTGTCCAGCCGGCCGCGCAGGAGGCGGGGGGCGCGAAACGAGAGCTGGTAGCGCTGCTGCCTGCGGCTGACGCGGGCGCTGACGGCGGCCTCCATGTTGAGGCCCCACAAGTTGATGTTCGAGAAGCCGAACGAGAGGCGCAGTCGCTCCTCGCTGTCGTAGCCGAACCCGTAGGAGAGGGTATAAGGCGGCGTCTCGCGCAGCCGCACAAGCAGGCGCCTCTCGCTCCGCCCCGCCTCGCTGTCCATACCGCGGATGTCGACGCGGTTGAAGATGCCGAGCATGTAGAGCGCGCGCCGGCTCTCGTTGATACGCTGCCGGCTGAAGGGCCCGCCTTCGCGGACAGTCAAGGCCCGGCGGACGACGCCGTCGCGAGTGCGCTCGTTGCCGGCGATGATGATCGTCCCCACGGTGGCACGCTCACCCTCCTCGATCCTGAAAAGCAGATCGGTCTCGCCCCCACGACCGGGATAATCAAGTTCAACGTTGACCTCGGCGAAGCCCTGGGAATCGTAGTGATCGCGCAGCCGCTGCAGGGCACCCTCGAGCGCCCCGTCGGTCAACGGTGCGCCCGGCTCGAGGGCGGCCAGCCGCGACAGCTGCGTGTCGCCCAACTCGTTGTTGCCCTCGAAGCGAAGCGCCCCGGCCACGGCCATCGGCCCCGGCTCGCAGCGCAGGACAACGTCGACCAAGCGCTCGCCGGGCCGCGGCTGCACCTCGCTGCCCAGCAGCCGCGCTTCCCTGTAACCCGCGGCGCGCAGGAGCTGCAGCACCCGCCGCTCGTCGTCGGCCAGGGCTTGCTCGCTGTAGCGCGGGCGCGAAAACCAGCTTCTCCTGAACAGCGTCAGCCGCGGGCGGAGACCCCTTTCCAGCTCGGCGGTGAGCCCTTCGAGCGTCAGCCGCCCGACGCCATAGGTTGGGCCCGCGTCGATGGAGATCGCCACCTCCATGGCGTCGCTCTCCGGATCGTAGTGGTAGCCTATCTGCACCTCGGCTTCGGCGTGACCGTCGGCCCGCAGCTGGCGCTCGATCCGCTGCCGACCGTTCTCGAGCACGCGAGCCAGCGGCACGTTATGGTCGCCGAAGGGGATCAGCGCCAACCACTGTTTGCGGCCGGCGCTGGCGGGGCTGAAGACGGGGCGGATCAACGGGCCAGCGATGATGTTCAGCTCAAGATCGACGGTAGCCGAATCGAAATCTATGGACGGCTCTTCAGCGGTTACATTGGCTGTCAGGTAGCCGCGCTCGACGTAGAGCTCGTGCACGCGGCCGAGGTCCCCGGCCAGCTCGTTTTGGCGGAAGACACCGCCAACGGAGTTTCCCCGGAAGGCTGCCAGGATTTCTGCGTCGGGGAGTATCGAGTCGCCCCCGATCCTTACCGAGCGCAGCAGAAACGGCCGTCCCGGCTCGATGTCGATCTCGATTCGGACGCCGCCGGTCTCGGGATTCAGCGTCGGCAGTATGCGGATCTCGGCGGCGTAGTAGCCGTGTTGGCGGTGAAGCTCCGCAAGCGCCTCGTAGGCGCGCCCGTGGCTGTAGCGGTCGAAGCGCTGGCCACGCTCCAGGCGCGCGGCCCGGATCAACCGCCGTCTGCCGAGCGTGCCGCCGCCACGAACCATAATCCGCTCGATCGGCGGGATCTCGACCGTCTCGATGGTCAGGGCGATCTCACCCTCGACCTCCTCCCAGAGGGCGCGCACGTCGGAATAGATGCCGAGGTGGAAAATGTTCTTCAGCGTCGCCCTGATCCGCTCGGGGGAGAACGGCTCCCCCACGGCCACCTCGATCAGCCCCGCCAGGCTGGCCTGCGAGTCGCCTGGCACCTCGGCAACAGAGATCGAGCGCACGATCGCGCCCACCGGAGGCGGCTCCTCCTCCTGCGCCGGCAGCGTCGGGGCGGCCAGCGCCAGCGCCGCGATTACCAATAGGGCGATCACCGCGGTCACCGGAAGCGCCGCTGCATCTGCAGGTCGATGCCATAGGAGCCGTCCTCCTCGCGGGTGGCGACCAGCAGCATGCTGGGACCCAGCTGGTACTCGACAATCAGCACCTGCTCGGTGTTTTCCGATCCCGCGAGGTTGCGGGAGTAGACGACCGAGAGCCGCTCGCTTACCTGCTCCCCTATCGTCACCCGGGCCGTCGGGTTGGCGCTGTCGCCAAGCAGGAAGGGATCGATGCGGAAGCGGTCGATGCCGAACAGCCTCTCGGTGCGGCGCTCCAGCTCGCTGGTGACCTGCCGTGTGAGGAAACCTCCGACGCCGATGCCGAGCAGCCGCTCCTGCAGCCGCTCGGTTTCGGAAGGGAATGGATTGTCGCGCACCCTGCCGACCGCCAGCAGGTGGAGAACGTCGACCGGGCTGGCGGGCGGGTCGGAGGTGAGCTCGGGGTAGATGTTGTCCGCGGTGCCGTGGAGGTCCAGGAAGACGCGGTACTCCTTCACACGCGTCTCCGCGCGGAAGTCGAAGTGCGGCTCCAGGCGATAGGGATTCACGAAGTCGATGACGCCGGAGGTGATGGTATACCTGCGATCCCGGTAGTAGACCTCGCCGCGTTGCACCTCGGCACGCCCCATCAGCACCGGCTCGGCCAGCGTGCCGACCATCAGCAGTTCGAGCCCCACGTCCATGTTGGCCAGGTTATTGTCGACGCGGATGTTCTCATCGCCCCTGACCACAACCTCCAGGCGCACGCTGCTCAGGCCCTCGTCGGCCAGCGGCACCGGGGCGTTGCGCTGCCACCTGAGTAGATCGGTCTCCGGCTCGATGCGCTGCGAATAGAGCGCGCTACGGACGTAAACCTCGCCGCTGAGGGCGCTCACATGCGCGCCGCCGCGGAAGATGATGTCGGTGTCAACCGTCGCCTCCAGCCCCTCGACCAGCGGCAGCTGCAGCGCGGAGCCCTGGATGTTGAACTGGAAGTAGCCGGGACTCAGCGTCGCCCAGTCGACGTCGA
Organism: uncultured Acidobacteriota bacterium; assembly: GCA_964408025.1. Taxonomy (GTDB): domain Bacteria; phylum Acidobacteriota; class DATKUA01; order DATKUA01; family DATKUA01; genus CAYOXX01. The sequence continues at coordinate 5,234 of CAYOXX010000051.1, forward strand.
AGAAGCCATCGAGGTCTACGACGCCGCCGGCGAACAGCGCCGTCATCTCCGTCACGTCGACCCGCTCGCCGCCGAGGCGGAGGCTCCCGTAGATACCGGAGAACGTCAGGTTGGTTTCCTTGTGACGGACGAAGGCGTCGTAGAGCTCGGCGTCGCCCAGCAGCTCCGGCTCCCGAACGGTCCCCCGCACGCGCAGCGAAAGCTGGCCGGTGCCGCTGAAGCTGAAATCCTCGAAGAAGTCGCTGAGGGCCACCAGGTCGACCTCTCCGGCGATGTTGAGGTTGAGGCGGCCGGCCTCCGAGAACTCGAGCCAGCCGCCGATAGTGGCCTGTTGGTCACCCTGGACGATGCTGACATCGCTGAGCAACAGGCGCGAGCCCCTCAGCTCCACCCGCGCCGCGCCGATGCTGGTGGCCGAGAACTGCTCCATCCCGAGGGTGAAGTTGCCCACCGTTATCTCCGCTGTGGGCTCCTCGTCCCATTCCAGGGGGAGCGACGCGGCGATGCCGCCGCCCAGGATGAGGTAAAAGCGCTCGTCGGGGAAGAACGATTGCGCCAGGGGGGTGAGGTCCAGGCTCTCGTCCTCCGGCATCCAGACCAGCAGGCGCTTCGGGCTCCCTTCGCTCACCTCCGCGGTGAGGTGGTAGGTGCTCTCGCCGTCGCTGACCGCCAACGAACCGCTCGAGCCGTCGGCGCGCAGCAGGCCACTGAGATCCCCGAAGCGGAGGTTGCCGGATTGCAGGCCGTGGACCGAGAAATTCACTTCGCCCATGGCGGAATAGCGATCACCTCCGGCATCGATCTCGACCCCCACCCGCCCCGAAAGATCGATCTCCGGGTCGAGCAGGGCCACGTAGCGCCCGAGCTCTATGCCGCGCCCCCTCAGCGCCGCCTGCCAGTCGCCGCTCTCCAGGTCAAGATCAACCTCGCCGCCCAGGAACTCCTCCCCCGGTCCGATCAGCTCGAGATCCCGAAGTGCCAGCTTATCTCCGAGATGCACGTCTGCGCTGGCCCGCTCGAAGCTTACGTCGCCGAGGCGAAGACCGCGTACGTCCACGCGTCCGCTAACGTCCAACCGCGGCCCCAGCCTTGCCTGCAGCCGCGCGTCGGCCTCCCCGCCGATGCCCGCTACGTCGAGCCCGAGAGTCTCATCGATGCGCTCTAGGTCGAACCCCGAGGCCTCTACCGTGAGCGTCCCCTCCAGCCCCGACTCGGCGAAGGCTACGGTGCCGGCTAATGCGAGTGCCGTCTCACCCCGCTGGAAGCGTAACTGCTCCAGAGTTATCTCCTCATCTGCGTACGCCATCCGCAGCTGCCCCTCTCCTAGCAAGCGGTCTCGGTAGGCAACCGAGGCGGTGCGCACGCGCAGGTTGAAGCTGGGATTCTCCGTGCGGCCCCAAAGCTCCATGGCCGCCGAGCCATCGGTCATGAACTCCCTGATGAAGGAGGCGATCGGATACCTGCCCTCCGGCGGCCCCGCGCCGCCTCCGGCCAGCCGCTCGATGCTGGCGAGCACCAGGGCTACCTCGGCGCTGGACACCGACGGCGAGCGTAGCCTGAGCCGAAGGGAGTCGGCCGTGGCCGTGCCGCTGAGGCGGACTTCGGAGAGCGGCGAGCGCAGCAGAGCGCCCTCTGCGATCCGCAGCTCGCCGCCGGCAAGCCGCACACTCGCCTCGCCGGCCAGCGGCACTACGGCGCCCTCCAGCGCGGCCAGGTCGCGCTCCCGGGCCAGGGAACGCACCGCTTCGCGGTAGGGCGCCACGTCGTCCTCGTTCCACTGCAGCAGAACCTCGCCCTCGAGTTGCAGCTCCTCCAGCCGCGCAAGCTCCCCGGCCAGCGAGAGGTCGGCCGCGAGCCTGCCGTCGACCAGCACGCAGCCCAGCCCCGCCATATCCAGCAGCTGGCGCACCGGCACACCTTCGGTCTGCAGATGCCCGCTGAGGGATCGCTCGCCGCTCAGGCCGTTCACGGCGAAACTCGCGGCTAGTGTGCCGTCGCCGAAGCCGGCCCGCAGATCGTCGATGAACAGGGAGTCGTCGCCGATGCGTATCGTCTGGCGCACGTCGCCAAAAGCGAGCTCGCCCCAGCGCAACTCCGGCACCTCGGCACGTGCCTCGAGCTCGAGCGATTCGTCGGCGAAGCGGAGGCGCCCCTCGCCGCTCACCCAGCCGGCCAGCCCCGACTCCGAGGCCTCGGGCACAAGGCCTAGGTCGGCGAGGATAGAGAAGGTGGCTTCCCCCTCGCCGCTGCCGGGACGGAAGATCCAGCGGTGGACGGTAAAGCGCGACCCGTCGAGCTCCTCGAGCAGCGCGTGCCCGATGATGCTCTCGCTTTCTGTCCGAAAAGCCAGATCGACATCGAGCGTCATCGGGCACAGTTCAGGCAGCCGCAGCCGCAGCCCGCCCAGCGCCGCCTCGCCCGCGTGGCCGCCGTCGCCGAGCCGGCGTGCGGTGAGCTCGACGCTGCCCGATTCCATCTCCCAGCCGATCCGCCGGCCGCGAAAGATGAGGCTGCCCGCCAAGGCGTCCACCCGATCGACCTGCAGGCGCCAGGCCCCCGGCTCGATCTCCCGCAGCGCCGGCAGGTTGGTGCGCCCCTCGGGATCGATCTCGACGCGGATCTCGGGCCGCGTCATCACCACGCTGCCCAGCGTCAGGCGTCCGCGCAGCAGATCTCTGAGGCGTAAGTGCACCGTCACCCGCTCGACCCTGAGAGGGTCCGGCATACCCTCGGCGCCGGCGCCGATGGCGAGCCGGTAGATGATCACCCGCTCCCCCAGCAGGTCGAAGCGGACGCCGCGCAGCGAGACCTGCGAATCCAGAAGCTGCCCGAGGCCGGCCCTTATCTCGTCGGCCAGGTAGGCTTCGAAGGCGGGCGACTGCAGGTAGACGCTGAGCAGCGAGGCCGCCAGCGCGACAACGAGGGCGGCGTAGAGCAGCAGCCGGCCGAGCAGGGCGGCCATGCGGCGCCAAAGCGTCTTTTTCTTGACTACGGCTTCGGGCATCGCGATCGAGCTAATCCTCCGTGCGCAATCAATAACTGATCGAATCCACGCAGACTGTAAGATTGCCTTCAGCGCACGCCGGCGGCATGCGGCACGAGCAGAACCTGTTCAACTTAAAACCTGAATCCTGAAGGAGCGGGCCGGCTTCTCCAGCACGCTGGAGTAAAGCGCGGCCATCGCGCCAGCCACCTTGGCGAGCCGCGACCAGGCCCGCTCTTCCTTCTCGTCGTCTCCGCGGCGCAGGGTCCCGTCGAGGTAGCGCAAGGCCATCCCGTATTCCAGCCCCAGCAGGATGATCTCCCTCTTGGAGCCCTCGTCGCTCAGGCTCCGGATAGCCCAGGAGAAGAACCCGGCCCAGCGCTTGGCGTTGCGCCGCAGCGTCCTTATCCTGCGGTTGCTGGTGCCGGAGTCGGGAAGCCGCTCGGCCGCGCTCAGCCGCATGCGCCGCAGCATCTCCTCCCTGCCCGCCTCGTCGACCGCCAGGTGCTTGTGGACGATCGCCTCCTCAGCGGGGCCCAGCTTGCCGTCGCGGTAGGCGCGGAAGCGCTCCTCGGAGATAGGCTGCTTGTAGCGGGTCTCCCCCTTGGTCCTGACGCCGAACTTCCTCAGGATCTTGCGGATGGCGTAGTTGGTCGGGCGGTACTCCTTCAGCTCGGGATGGGCCAGGATGTCGGCGAACCTCATGCCGGAGCGGTAGAGCTCAAGTATCCGGCGCTGCACCTCCGGCGGCCAGCGGCGCAGCTCGCCTTTCTTCCAGGTAAGCTTCACGCCGTGGCTCTTGAGGATGTCGCGGATCACGTAGCCGCTGGGCCGGAACTCGCGCAGCGGCTCGCTGCGGCGGATCTCGTTGATCAGCATGCCGTTGCGGTACATCTTCACGACCTGGCGGGTTACGCTCGGCTTCCAGATGTCGTGGCGGCGCCAGGGGCGGTAGTGCACCCCATCCGCGTTCTCCTCCAGGATGCGCACGATGGTCGACTTCGAGGCGCTGGCGCCCTCGAGCTCCGCGTTGACGGCGTCGCGGATGGCGCGGATCGACTTGCCCTCGTTGCGCATGGCAACGACCCTGTCCACCACCTCGGGCGACCAGAGCGCGGGCTTGCGCTTCTTCTTTCTCCAGTTCGCCTTGACGCCGTTGGCCCGCAGGATGTTGCGGATGGTGTACTCGGACGGCGACAGACGCGCTATCCCGGGCAGCTCGAGTACGTCGGAGATGTACATGCCGCCGGTGTAGCTGTCTACGATCAGCTCCTGATACTCCCCGCGCCAGATCTTCCCCTTCTTCCGCATCCGCTCACCCCGGAGGGACTACCGCGCTCACTCCCCCCCGCCCCCCGCCTGCGGCTCGATCACCGCCACGCGCTGGCCCATCTCCACCGACTGGCCCGGTTCAGCCTCGAGTACCGCGACGACGCCGGCGATCGGGGAGCGCAACTCGTTTTCCATCTTCATCGCTTCGAGGACGACGATGCCGGCGTCGGCCTCGACCTCTTGGCCCTCCGCGCAGAGCACCGCGACCACCTTGCCCGGCATAGGCGCTTTCAGCTCCGCGCTGCGCGCCCCGACGCCTCTGGAGGCGGAAGAGGAGCGGCGGCGGCGCGGATCGACCACCTCCAGATGGCTGAGTTCGCCCTCGGCGCACACTATCCGCACAGGGCCGTTGCCGGAGCCGTCCCACTCGATCACCCGCCCGTCCACGATGCACAGCATGCGGCCGTCCGACAGCGGCATATAGCGTACCCGGTGGTCCGTACCGTCCACCGACACCCGCAGGCCGCCCGCGTCCCGCTCGCAGGCCAGCCGGTACGTCTTCCCCTCAATTTGAATCTCTCTCTCCATCCGTAGCCAAACCTTCCAATCTGCTATTTCAAATAAAAAGAACCACTAATTCTGCCGAAACACCCGCACTTTGGCAACATTTATTTCTCGCCGGAGGCGCCGCCGCGGCCGGCGGGCTAGACGCCCCTGTAGAGGTTGGCCATCCTGCCGATCCGCTTCCAGCCGACGGCGCCGGCCCGCGGCCGGCCGTCGCGCGAGCCGGCCGCCTCGCTGACCAGCCCCGCGCCAAGCGCCGCGACCTCCGCGTCGCCGTGGCTGCGTCGCGGCTCCAGCAGTTCACCAGCTTCGGGCAGAATGTGGGTGTCGTAGTCGCCAGAGACGAAGTCGGGGTGGCGCAGCACGCGGTCGAGGAAGGTGGCGGTGGTGACGACTCCGCCGATCCGCAGCTCGCCCAGCGCGCGCCGCATGCGGCGCAGCGCCTCGTCGCGGTCGGCCCCCCAGGTGCAGAGCTTGGCCAGCAGCGGGTCGTAATGGACCGGCACCTCGCAGCCGGCGTAGATCCCCGAGTCCACCCGGACGCCTGGTCCCCCCGGCCAGAGCAGATGGGTGACGGTGCCGGGGCAGGGAATGAAGTCGTTGTCGGCGTCCTCGGCGTAGATGCGGCATTCGATTGACGCGCCCCGGGGCCGGATCTCGTCCTGGCCGAACGGCAGCGCCCCGCCCACGGCGACGCGGAGCTGCTCGGCCACCAAGTCGATGCCGGTTACCATCTCGGTGATCGGATGCTCGACCTGCAGGCGGGTGTTGACCTCCAGAAAGTAGTGGCTGCCGTCGGCGTCGAGCATGAACTCGACCGTGCCGGCGTTGACGTAGCCGCAGCCCAGCGCCACGCTCACCGCGGCCTCCCCCAGCCGCCGGCGCAGCTTGGCGTCGACGGCCGGTGAGGGGGTCTCCTCGATCAGCTTCTGGTGGCGGCGCTGCACCGAGCACTCCCGCTCCCCCAGGTAGACGGCGGCGCCCGCGGAGTCGGCGAGCACCTGGATCTCGACGTGACGGGGCCGCTCGATGTACTTCTCGACGTAGATGGTCGAGTCGCCGAAGGCGGAGCCGGCCTCGGAACTGGCGAGGTTGAAGCTGGGGGCCAGCTCGCTCTCCTCACGTACCAGGCGCATCCCCTTGCCGCCGCCGCCCGCGGAGGCCTTGAGGATGACCGGGTAGCCGATCTTCCCGGCGACCTCGGCCGCCTCCAGGGAGTCGGAGAGCGCCCCGCCGCTGCCCGGCACCACCGGCACACCCGCGCCGGCCGCGAGCCGCCGGGCCGAGATCTTGTCGCCCATGGTGCGCATAGCCTCCGGCGTGGGCCCCACGAAGGCGATGCCGGCACCGCGGCAGGCCTCGGCGAATGCGGCCTGCTCGCTCAGGAAACCGTAGCCGGGATGGATGGCGTCGGCGCCGCGGCCGCGGGCGGCCTCCACTATCCGCTCGATCACCAGGTAGCTCTCGGTCGAGGGAGCGGGGCCGATGCAGACGGCCTCGTCGGCGAGCTGCACGTGCAGCGCCCGCTCGTCGGCCTCGGAGAAGACCGCGACGGTCCCGATCCCCAGCTCGCGGCAGGTGCGAATCACCCTAACGGCGATCTCGCCGCGGTTGGCGATCAGTACTTTCTCGAACGGCTTCACTTTTACCTGACTCCGGGTCGTAGTCTTCTCGGGCTCACTGTTGGTGATCACAGGTTAGCAAAAATGGCGGCTATACGCCATCCGACCGCTCACAGCCCCAGGATGTAGGCACGCAGCTCCCTCTCCAGTCTAGCGACCGTCACGCCCAGGGCCCGCTCGAAGACCTCAGGGCCGTCGTGGCCGCTGATAACCTCCTCTATATACTCCAGGAAGCGGTCGCGGTAGACGCCGCCGTCGCCCTCCAACAGGTAAAGCGCCAGCAGCCACGTCAGTGTGTAGTTCCGAAAGGCATCGCCGCCGTAGAACTCCTCCCTGCCGGTCTCCCACAGCAGCTCCCTCAGGCCGATACGTACACCCCTTCCCAGCTCCGTCCGCAGCATCAGAATGCGCTCGCGCGGCGAGCTCACGTTCCGGACCAGCCTTGACGAAGTTACTCCGGAGGCGCCGCGTGCGGCGCTCGGCGTCCTGTCCAGCTCCCCGGGGTACAAGCGCCCGCCGGAATCTAGCCGGGAGTGGGCGAAGTAGTCGGCCAGGCCCTCGTCGAGCCAGAGCGCCGAGCCGTCGCCCGGCAGGCCGAGGATTGAGCGGTTGAAGTGGTGGACGGCCTCGTGAATCAGCGTCCGCAGAGGCTCGCCGCCCGGCCCCAGCTCCGGGTGGACGGCGATTATCCCCGCCTCGTAGTGGCCCGCACCAAGCACGCCGTCCTCGACGCGAGCACGCGGGAAAAAGCGCCTGTAGGTCTCGAGGTCCGGCAGCAGGAAGACGAAGGCGATCTTGGGCGCCGCGGAAAGCGATTCGAAGTCCCGGAAGAGCTCTAGGTAGGCTTCGCTTAGCCCCGCCAGCGCCGCCTCGGCGCGGCCGGCCCAGCGCCGGTCGTGGTAGCGGAGTATGAACCGGCCGGCGCGGCTCTGCTGCGCCTCCTCGCCAAGCAGCACCGTCGCCAGCTGCAGCCGCTCCGGATCGACATCCTCTGGCAGCCGCGCCAGGTCGACCGGGCTGTAGCGGCTGAACAGCTCGCCGTAGACCAGCGGGCGCGTCCGCGCACCGAGGTGCTCGAAGTAGATGGCATCCGGGCGGCGGCCGTAGTCGGGCTCGATCCGTATCTCGACGCGCATCTCCCCGCCCTCGCCCGAGGCCGCATCGCTGCCGGATGCTTCCTCCCCAAACGGCGGCTGTCCCACTTCACCCGGCTCCTCGAGCATGCGGGCGGTGGCGAAGCTGTGCACCCAGCCGCGGCCGAAGGAGAACTCGAGCTGGAACCAGCCGTCGCGCTCGTCCAGGGCCGGGAGGCGCAACCGCCGCTGCGCCTGCCCGATCACAGGGCTCTCGATGTCCGGCTCCGCGAAGATCGGGTGGCCGGGGAATATGACGACCCAGTGCGTCCCCTCACGCAGCCTGACGCGGTACTCCCCTCTTACGGGCGGCGGAGGCTCGGGCTCCGGCGGCGGTCCGAGCCGGGTGCCCTGGAGCAGATTGAATACCGGCTCGTAGCGGGCCAGCCACCTGCCTGCGGCGCTCTCGGGCCAGAAGACGATGGTGAAGAAGGCCGCAGCATCGACGGCTACGACGATGGCCAGCAGCAGCAGTATCCAGCTTATTATCTTGCGAATCGCCGCCATGAGTGAATCTCCAACAGAACTAATCTAACTCAATCACGGCCTCAAACGATGTGGCAGGAATTACTTAACGCTGTAGGAAGCTCACGCTTTCGATGATATCGGAACGTGCGGGCCGGATAAAGCCGGCCCCTACAATTTCTGGGTAGCATCTGATTCGCATCGTTAGACCGGGTTATCTAAACTACTTATTTATAAAGGTTCAGGAAGCGCTTAGTGCCTGAGATCAATGTTTGCGCTGGGATCAGCAACTCTAATCACAGCGGAATGTTACCGTGCTTGCGGGGCGGGTTGGAGTCGACCTTGTTCTCGATCATCTCGAGCGCGGCGATCAGCTTGGGGCGCGTCTCGTCGGGCCGGATCACCTCGTCGATGAAGCCGCGCTCGGCGGCTATATACGGGTTGGCGAACTTGTCGCGGAACTCGGCTACGCGCTCCTCGGTGAACGCCTCCTGGTCGTCGGCCGCTGCTATCTCCTTGCGCATCAGGATGTTGACGGCGCCGCGCGGGCCCATAACGGCGATCTCGGCCGTCGGGTAGGCGAAGTTGACGTCGGTGCGGATGTGCTTGGAGGCCATGACGCAGTAGGCGCCGCCGTAGGCCTTGCGGGTGATGACGGTGACCTTGGGCACCGTAGCCTCGGCGAAGGCGTAGAGCAGCTTGGCGCCGTGGCGGATGATGCCGCCGTGCTCCTGGTTGACGCCGGGCAGGAAGCCGGGCACGTCCTCGAAGGTGATCAGGGGGACGTTGAAGCAGTCGCAGAAGCGCACGAAGCGGGCGCCCTTGACCGAGGCGTCGATGTCCAGAACGCCGGCCAGCACGTCGGGCTGGTTGGCGACGATGCCCACGCTGTGGCCGCCGAGGCGGGCGAAGCCGACGACGATGTTCCGGGCGTGGTGGGGGGCCACCTCCAGGAAGTTGCCGTCGTCCACGACGCCGGCCACTATCCGCCGGATGTCGTAAGGCTGGTTGGGATTATCCGGCACGATCGAGTTCAGCGACTCCTCGGTGCGGCTCGACGGGTCGTCGCTAGCCACGTAGGGGGGGTCTTCGCGGTTGTTGTCGGGGATGAAGGAGAGCAGCTCGCGGATACCGTCGAGGCAGCGGCGGTCGTCCGGGTAAGCGAACTGGGCGACGCCGGAGGTGGCGTTGTGCGTCATCGCGCCGCCGAGCTCCTCCTTGGTCACCTCCTCGTGCGTCACAGTGCGGATGACGTCGGGGCCGGTGATGAACATATAAGATGTGTTCTCGACCATGAAGATGAAGTCGGTGATCGCCGGGCTGTAGACCGCGCCGCCGGCGCAGGGGCCCATGATGGCGCTGATCTGCGGCACCACGCCGCTGGCCAGCGTGTTGCGCAGGAAGATGTCGGCGTAGCCGCCGAGGCTGACCACGCCCTCCTGGATGCGGGCGCCGCCGGAGTCGTTGAGCCCGATGATCGGCACCCCCATATTCATCGCCAGGTCCATCACCTTGCAGATCTTCAGGGCGTAGGTCTCGCTCAGCGAGCCGCCGAAGACGGTGAAGTCCTGGGCGAATAGGTAGACGCGGCGGCCGTCGATGCGGCCGTAGCCGGTGATGACGCCGTCGCCGGGGATGCGCTGCTTCTCCATGCCGAAGTCGGTGCAGCGGTGCGCCACGAAGCGGTCCAGCTCGTTGAAGGTGCCCGGATCGAGCAGGTACTCGACCCGCTCGCGCGCCGTCTGCTTCCCCGCAGCGTGCTGCTTCTCGATCCGCGCCTCGCCGCCCGCAAGCTTCGCCTCGGCGTTGCGCCGCTCCAGCTCCTCGAACTTCCCCTCTACATCCATCGCTTCCCCCTGGCGATTAGCAGAAAGATCCAAGGCATTAATTCGCATCGAAGTATACCAGACGCCTTCATGGCCAGGAGGAAAATAGTGACTGCTACTTATTCTCTATAGCGTATCTATTTCAAGATGAAGTACTTACAGTAAGAAAGGTGGCTGATCCTATCTTTCCCGATAGAGAGTCAGATACTCTTCCGGAAGCTCGGCGGCGATGGCAGCGCGGACGTCGGCCATCAGCTTGTCGCGCTCGCGCTTGCCGTAGGCGGAGGTCTCGATCGGCTTGCCGATGATCAGCTTTATCGTCCCCTTGTGCACGCGCCAGGAGTTCTTGCGGATGATCTCCTTGGTGCCGACGATGCTGACCGGAACTATCGGCACGCCGGCGCGCTGGGCGAGCAGGAAGCCGCCCGGCTTGAACGACTGCAACAGGGCGTCGGGGTGGCGGGTGCCCTCGGGGAAGAAGGCGATGTTGGTGCCGGCGCGGATGATGTCGGCGGCCGCTATCAGGCTGCGGGCTGCTGCGCGCGGGTTCTCCCTGTCGATCGATACGGTGCCGGAGCGGGCCAGGTGCCAGCCCATGAAAGGCGTGCGGAACCACTCCTTGCGCGCCACCCAACGGAACTGCACCGGTATCCAGCCGCCGAGGATGAGGATGTCGTAGATTGCCTGGTGGTTGGCGGCGAAGACCTGCGGCCGCCCGCGCAGGACGTTCTCTGCTCCCTCGACAACCACCCTGGTGCGGCTGCTCCAGCAGCACCAGCGGCTCCAGGTACGCATGCAGAAGTGCTGGAAGCGGCCCGTCTTCGAAAACAGCGAGCCGATGACCGACAGCGTGCCCCAGAAGAAGGTGCTGAACGCACCGCCGGTCCAGGCCAGGACCGAGAAGAGTAGCGAGCCGGATCGCATAAGCCCCCGCAGGTGAATAAATTGTAGAAAGCGGCCGCGGTGTAGTCAAGAATTGATCGCCGCAACCCGCTGTGGTAGCCTCGGCAGGACCCGAAGTGAAGAAATTGCGCGCGAGAGCGACCCGTTCTCTGATTAAGAATGATAAACCGTCTACTAATGTTAACAAGCTATTTATTCTCGGTGGGACGGGCATTCCTGCCTGTCACCTTGATTTTATCCGGTGGGACAGACATTCCTGCCTGTCACCTTGATTTTATCCGGTGGGACAGGTATTCCTGCCTGTCACCTTGATAGGGCAGACAAGAATGTCTGCCCCACCGCTTGTTAAAGAGTGAAAGCGATTCTGAAAACGTCACTAAAAGCTATTTACGGATAGATATGAGGACCATCTACTTCGACTGCTTCGCCGGCATCAGCGGCGACATGACGCTCGGCGCGCTGGTAGACGCCGGCGCCGACGGCGAGAAGGTTAGCGCAGCGCTGGCCACTCTGCCCGTGGGCGGCTTCGAGCTGAGTTGGGAGCGGGTCGAGAGCAACGGCATCGCTGCCACCAGGGCCGTGGTCGCCACCGAGGAGAGCCACCACCACCGCGGCCTCGGCCGGATACTCGAGATCATCGGCGCGAGCGGCATAAGCGGCGAGGCGAAGAGCACCGCCGAGAAGATCTTCAAACGCCTGGCCGAGGCCGAGGCCGGCGTCCACGGGGTACCGATTGACAAGGTCCACTTCCACGAGGTCGGCGCCGTCGACGCGATAGTCGACATCGTCGGCGCGGCGGTGGCTGTCGACCTGCTGGGCGCCGAGCTGTGCATCGGCTCGCCCGTGCGCACCGGCTTCGGCACAGTCCGCTGCGCCCACGGCGAGTACCCGATCCCCGCGCCGGGCACCGCAGCCCTGCTGAAGGGCGTGCCCGCCTACGCCGGCCAGTTCGAGGGCGAGTGGACCACGCCGACCGGCGCCGCGATCCTGACGGCGCTCTGCCGGCGCTTCGAGCCCCTGCCGCAGATGCGCAGCGAGCGGATCGGCTACGGCGCCGGCAGCCGCCGGCACGAGGCGTTGCCCAACCTGCTGCGCGTCTTCGTCGGCGAGCTGACCGAGGAGCAGGCGAACGAGGTGACGGTGCTCGAGGCCCAGATCGACGACATGAGCCCCGAGATCGCGGGCCACCTGCAGGGCCGCCTGCGCGAGGCGGGGGCGCTGGACTGCTACGTGACGCCGGTGCAGATGAAGAAGAACCGGCCCGGCTTCCTGCTGACAATCATCTGTCGGCCGGGGCTGAGGCCGGTGCTGGCGGACCTGCTCTTCCGCGAGTCGACCACGATCGGCTACCGCTACCACACCGCCGGGCGCGAAGAACTGGAGCGCTCGATAGAGGAGGTCGAGACGCCCTACGGCACAGTCGGCGTCAAGGTGGCCCGCAGAGGCGGCCGGGTAGTCAACGCGGCGCCCGAGTACGAGGACTGCCTGCGGGCCGCCGAGGCGGCCGGCGTGCCGCTAAAAACGGTTCGCGACGCTGCGACCGGCGCTTACGCGGGGCGCCGCGATCCCGAAGATGCGCAGATCGATAAGGGAGGAGAAGATGGGCAAACCTGAGATCACATTCGATGAGTTCCAGAAGATGGAGCTGAAGTCGGCGCGCGTGCTCGCCGCCGAGCGGGTGCCCGACACCGCCAAGCTGGTAACGATGGAGATTGATATGGGGAGCGAGCGGCGCCAGATCGTGGCCGGCATCGCCGACGTCTACGAGCCACAGGAGCTCGTCGGCAGGGACATCATTTTGGTGGCCAACCTGCAGCCGGCAAAGATCCGCGGCGCCCTCAGCCAGGGTATGCTGCTGGCGGCCAGCATCGGCGGGCAGGCGATCCTGGCCTGCTTCGACAAGCCGGTGCCGCCCGGCACCGACGTCGTATGAAGCGCGGCGACCCACGAGCCCGATAAAGGGATGTTCCTGGACTCCCACTGCCACCTCGACGACCCCGCCTTCGACGATGACCGCGACGAGGTGATCGGCAGGGCCCTGGACGCCGGACTGCGCTACCTGCTGACCGTCGGCACCGACCTCGAGAGCGCCCGCCGCGCCCTCGAGCTGGCCGATCGCCACGAGCGGATCTACGCGGCGGCCGCCGTCCACCCCCACGACGCCGCCGGCGCCGACGAGGCTATGCTGGAGCGCTTCACGCCGCTCTACGAGCACCCGAAGATGATCGGCGTCGGCGAAACCGGCCTCGATTTCTACCGCGACCGCAGCCCCAGGGAGGCGCAGGAGGAGGTCTTCAGGCACTTCCTACGCCTGGCTCAGCGGCTGCGGATGCCGGCGATCTTCCACTTGCGCGACCCGAAGGAGGGCCCGCCGCTGGCCCGCCAACGCTTCCTGCAAATCCTGGACGAGGAGACTGTGGAAGCGGGAGCGTTGCGGGGCGTCGTCCACTGCTACACCGGCCCGCTGGAGTTCGCCGTCGAGTGCCTCCGGCGCGGACTGCTGATCTCGATACCGGGCGTTGTGACCTTCAAGCAGGCCGGGGAGCTGCGCCGCACGGTGCGCGGGCTACCCTACGAGAGCCTGCTGATCGAGACCGACGCACCCTACCTGGCGCCGGCACCGAAGCGCGGCGAGCGCAACGAGCCGGCTTTCGTCGCCCACACGGCGGCGGCCGTCGCGGAGCTGCGCGGCATCGCGCCGCGAGACCTCGACCGCATCCTGCTCCACAACTTCGAAACCCTATTCGGCCTGCGGGAGCCGCAGCGGCAGGGCGAGATCGCCTACCGCATCCGCGACAACCTCTACCTCAACCTCACCAACCGCTGCACCTGCGAATGCATCTTCTGCAAGCGCACCGGCAGCGCCACCGTGTCCGGCTACTACCTCGGACTGGAGCGCGAGCCGAGCGCCGCCGAACTCCTGGCAGCGGTCGGCGACCCGGCGAGCTACCGCCAGGTGGTGTTCTGCGGCTACGGCGAGCCGACGATTCGGCTGGAGGTGCTCAAGCAGGTCGCCGCGGGCCTCAGGGGCCGAGGCGCTGCGATCCGCCTCAACACCAACGGCCACGCCGAGCTGATCCACGGCCGCGACGTGCTGCCCGAGCTGGTCGGCCTGGTCGACCTGATCTCGGTGAGCCTCAACGCCGCCTCCGCCGAGCAGTACGTGCGCCTCTGCCGGCCGCGCCTGGGCGCCGCGGCGTTCGAGGTGGTGCAGGGCTTCATCCGCAGGGCGGTGGAACTCGGCTTCGACGTCACCGCCACCGCAGTCGAGCTGCCGGGCCTTGACCTGGAGGCTGTGCGGGAGCTGGCCGAAAACCTGGGGGCAAAATTCCGCGCCCGGTTCTACAATGTGGTCGCCTGAGGAAATGATCGGGGAAGGAAGATGAAGAGACCGACGCTCGGATTCCAGCGTGTCATATTCGTCCTGCTGGCGATCTGGTTCCTGCTGCTGGCCGCCTCCTTCTTCCTCAGCAGGCCGATAGCGCTGATC